>NZ_JAHUTT010000001.1 GCF_019209865.1 Shewanella sp. NIFS-20-20
CCACATGACTCCATGGCTATGATTGTTGCGGGTGTTTGAGCTAAAAACTCAATAAGTTTTGCGCGAGATAAATGCTTTCGAAATTGCTCTCGACCGCTATAGTCATGAGCAACAAGATGAAAAGAAGATTTGCCTAAATCGATCCCAATTACTTTAATAGTAGACATGATGGTTCGCCTCTTTGTTTGCCTAACCCTAAGCTTAGCTTAGGGGTGAGGCGGACCATCTAATTAAGCCCCCAATGCTGGCATTGAGGGCGGTCATTATCCTGAACGCGATATTATGCGTGTGTGCTCAGCATGCCTTCCCAGACGATTTGGCGATAGCGGGTCGGATTGGTATCACCTTCGGTGCTAAATACCATCACTACCGCATCTTTATCTAAGCCCAATTGTTGGCGCTCGGCGGCAAATTTTTCGCTGCTGGCGAGGGTGTACAATAAGCCCAGGGTTAATGCCCCAGATTCGCCACTAATGATCGGCGTATCGCCTGCCAGTGGGTTGCCCAAAACCCGCATGCCAGTGGCAGTGACGTTATCTTCAACCGACGCAAAAAATGTGCTGCATTGTTTCAGAATAGGCCAAGTAACTGGGTTAGGTTCGCCACAAGCCAGACCGGCCATGATGGAATTTAATTCACCACCGACAGCCACCATGTCACCCGCTGCACCTGAGCGATAGATACAATCGGCGGCGCGCGGTTCGGCAATGATGGTGCTGAAGTTGTCAGCGCCTAATTTATCAGCGAAGTAACCTAAGATCCCGCCAGCCATCGCACCAACACCTGCTTGCAGCATGATGTGGGTTGGCTTCATTGCCATGGTTTCGGCTTGCTCTTGCGCTTCAACGGCCATGGTCATATAGCCTTGAGAGATCCAAGTTGGGATCTTGTCATAGCCTTCCCAGGCGGTGTCTTGCACCAACATCCAGCCATTGTCGGCGGCAGTTTGGTTGGCAATGCGCACGGTGTCATCGTAGTTACAGTCAGTCACAATGCACTCAGCGCCCAGTTTTTTAATGCGCTCGACACTGGCTTGTGCGGAACCTTTTGGCATGTAAACTACGGCCTTTTGTCCCATTTCTCGGGCAGCCCAAGCCACACCGGTACCATGGTTACCCGCGGTCGCTGTTGCGAACACTAATGGCTCGGGTAATTTGGCTGCCACGGTTTTTAAATCGATGTCGCTAATCTCAACGCCTAAGTGTTCAGCCAGTTGTTTGCCAAGGGCGTAAGATCCACCCAGCACCTTAAAGGCATTTAAACCAAAACGGTATGACTCATCTTTGACCAGAATGGCTTTTACGCCTAAGCGTGCAGCTAACTGCTCTAATGAAATCAATGGTGTTGGCAAGTAACCTTCAATTTGCTGATGAAATTGACGGGTTTGTTCAGCGATGTCGGCGGTAAACAGAGGTGAAATTTCGCCAGTAAAAAATGCGTTTTGAGTTAGCTTCAGCATAGTGACCACTTAAAATCAGGGCAAAAGGATCCTAACCCTCTTCACAGATGATGTTAAAAGAGGGGGAGAATAACGGCTAGTGGGAAGTATTATTTGATGAAGGCGATGGCTTCAACTTCAACTAACGCGTCTTTAGGCAGACGAGCGGCTTGCACGCAAGAGCGCGCTGGAGCGGCTTCGGTACCAAAAACTTCAGTGTATACTTCGTTAAAAGCGACGAAGTCTTCCATGTTAGCTAAGAAACAGGTGGTTTTCAGTACGGTATCAGTACCGGCACCGGCTTGTTCCAGTACGGCTTTGAGGTTAGCCAGAGACTGATAAGCTTGTTCTTTAATGCCGCCCTCTGGAAACGCCATTGTGGTTGGATCCAAAGGTAATTGACCTGAGGTAAATACCAGGTTTTGGAACGCCAGTGCTTGAGAGTATGGACCAATGGCGGCTGGAGCGTGTTCAGTGTGGATTACGTTTTTCATAAGTCGTCTCGTCTCTGCTAATTTAGGATTTAAATTCACGGATGTACTTATACACCGCATGTTTGGTAATACTTAATTGGTTGGCAACAATATTAGTCGCCTCTTTTAATTCAAAAATACCATTATCAAACAATATTTTAGTAATCGCTTTATTGCGGCCTTTTAAGTTGACCGTCGGGTCGGCATCGACATCACTGACGGCATGTTGCAAGGCTTGCTCGACCACATCGCCTGCTGAGGCGCTGAAGTTTTCTGTCACAGTTAGGCTAGGGTGTTGGGTCATATCTGGCATCAGCGTTTTCATTATTTCTGGAAACGGAAATGACAGGTTCATATTGACGCAAAACATGCCGATAGGCTTGCCGCCATCCCCTGACAATATGCAGGTACTGGATTTTAATAGGGAGCCATCTTTATTGTGACTAAAGTAACTCTTAGGGGTCACTTCACCCGTTTGCTCGTATAACCGCAGCATTTTTAGACCCAAATCTGTAATTGGGGAACCTTCGGTGCGGCCGGTATGGTGACCATTGACTATCTTCACCACGGATTTTTCAAAGCTTTCCAGCGAGTGGATCACCACTTCACAATGGGGGCCGATTAAATCCGCCATGCTTTCTGCTAAACGAAAATACCCTTCAAGCAACTCTCTGTCCTTGGGAGTGAATTCGGTTCTGATTATTTTGTCTGGCATCAGGCTTATCTCGGGTTACTTTTGTTAACTTTAGCAGTCGCTATTGTCAACTTTTCAGTGAACTATTTCAAGTGCAAAATCAACTTTATGTAACTATGGAACGTTTTTATGGGGTTTTTGACAAGTTGTTTTTTGTAAACATCTAATATTTTTGACTGAAGTCATGTTTTTCAGCAAAACAATCTCAAGATAGTTAACTAAATTTAACTGCGCGATCAAGGTCACGTTTTTTAATTTAGCAAATAGTATTATGCCCACCACAGTCAACGATAGTTAACTAAAACTTTGTTCAGGTCACTTTTGTGACCTTGATGGCAAGCATGCCAGATAAGTGAAAGGTGGAGAGATAAAATGAAAGGCATATTACAGCGTGGCTTTACAACGGCTGAATTTGAAATGCGAGCAACTAAAGCTCAGCAAATGATGCGTGAGAAGGAAGTTGACGCCATTGTGTTAACGACCGAACCAAACGTTCGTTACTTTTCTGGATTCCACACGCAATTCTGGCATAGCCCAACCCGTCCTTGGTTTTTAATCCTACCAGCCGAAGGTAAGCCGATTGCGGTGATCCCTGAAATCGGTGCGAGCGGCATGGCCAGCACTTGGGTTGATGACATTCATACATGGGCGTCACCTCGTCCAGAAGATGACGGTATTAGCATTGTGGCTAGCGTGCTGAACAGCCTGCCAGCGCGATTTGGTCGTGTGGGCGCGACGCTAGGTATTGAATCTCATCTGCGTATGCCTGTGAGCAATTATTTACAGCTGACCAAGTTGGTGACGAAAGAATTTGTTGATGTGTCTTTGGCCATTCATGAGTTGCGTCAGGTGAAGTCTGCTGCCGAAATAGAAAAGACCCGCGAAATCTGCCGCATTACTAATGTGGGCTTTGACAAAATTCCTCAATATGCCAAAGCCGGCATGACCGAACGTGAAATCTGTAAGCAGTTTGGTATCGACATGCTGATGGAAGGCGCGGATGAAACCCCATATATCATTGCAGGTTCTGGCCAAGACGGTTATGACAGCATCATCATGGGACCGACCGATCGCGTGATCGAACAAGGTGACGTACTGATCATTGATACCGGTGCCGTGCGTGACGGTTACTTCTCTGACTTTGACCGTAACTGGGCCTTTGGCTTCGCCAGTGAGCAAACTAAGGCGGCTTATCGTGCCACTTATGAAGCCACCACCAAAGGCTTTGAAGCTGCCCGTCCAGGCAATACCACTTCTGATATCTACAACGCCATGTGGAAAGTGCTGGAGGCCAACGGTGCCCTAGGTAATGACGTTGGTCGTTTAGGTCACGGTTTAGGTATGGAACTGACTGAGCGTCCATCAAATACCGCGACCGATAACACGGTATTAAAACCTGGCATGGTCATGACATTAGAGCCAGGCATGGTTTACGCCCCTGGTAAGTCTATGGTTCACGAAGAAAACATCGTGATCACTGAGACCGGCGCCGAATGGTTGAGTGAGCGTGCTGCCCCAGAATTGTTGATTATCGATTAATGACCCCTCGCATGACGCTTGTGGCTGAGGCCACAAGCGTCAGCCCTATGAGAACCATCTTATGTTGAGTTTTGAAGAGTTTACCTCGTTTGAACAGCCGTTAGAGCATCAGCAAGCCCCGCGGATTAATCGTGTGCATATTGGTTTAGTGCAATTAAGCACTGATCACAGCTTAGAAATGGATTGGGCCAAATTACTGGGTACCCAAGCGGGTGTATTTAGTTCACGCGTGTATTACTCCAGTGAAATGACTCCTGAAGCGTTAGATCAAATTGCCACTGGTATTAGTGAGGCCTCGGATTTAATTGCCACGGGTTTACCCATGGATGTGATGGCGTTTGGTTGTACTTCTGCCTCGATCATTATTGGTCAAGAAAAGGTGGCTGAGTTACTGACTAAAAACCGCGGCGATATTCCAGCAACTAACCCTTGGACAGCAGCGCAAGCAGCATTTCGTCATTTAAATGCCAAAAAAATTGCGGTGTTTTCACCCTACCCAACCAGTGTGAACTATCCACTGTATCAGCAGTTAACTCAGGCTGGTTTTGAGGTGGTTAATCTAGGTTCGCTGGGGATTGAGCGCGACACAGATATCACACTGGTGGCCAAAGAGTCCATGTTTGATGCCTTAGAAACCCTGCTGAAAGATTCAGATGCCGACTTAGTGTTTATGTCATGCACTAACTTGCGCGTGTTAGACCATATTCAGGAAATCGAAGCTCGCTTTGGATTACCTGTTGTTTGCAGTAACTCCGCCATGTTCTGGCATGCCATGCACCTCACCGGTCGCGTTGCACAGTGCCCTGGATACGGTAAGTTGCTCAATCAAAAAATATAACAATAAGAAATACCTGTAGAAGCAATGTAACCAATCAATTCATCCCTAACCAAAATAATTAAGGGGAATAACAAGATGACGAACACACAGAAAGGCTGGCTAGCGGCGATTTTCGTAGGCACTCTTTGGGGTATCCCATGGATTGTCGGCACGCCAATTTTAGAGGTGATGGATCCGCAAGTCTTGGTATGGCTGCGCTATACCGTGGCTTTCATTACCTTAGGCTTAGTCTTTAATATCGGCTTGGCCACCGGCAAGATGGAAAAGAAAGCCGATTTTAAACTGAACTGGGCCAACCGAAATGACATTTTTTGGGCCGCTTGTTGCGGTATCATTGGTCAGGGTGCTTTTAGCTTCCTGTCGTTCCTGTCGCTCGACTATATTACCGCCTCTGAAAATGGTGTGATCCAAGGATTAATCCCGATTTTAATCTTGTGTGTCGGCTTCTTACGTCACAACGAGCGTTTCACCGTGATGCAAATGTTATGTGCCTTGGGCGCGTTCGTCGGTGTCGCTATTTTGGTGATGGATCCACAATCTGAAACTGAAGGCTTCAACATTGGTCACCTGATCTGTTTTGGCTCGGCGGCTAGCTTTGCGTGTATGGCTTACGCTCGTGCTAAATTGGCAGAAAAATATGGTTCTGTGGCAACCATGTTCCACCAGTTCGTATTTGCATCGCTAGGATTTGGCTTGTATCTGTTCGTGGTTGGCGCTGACTTCAGCTCGGCTCTGAACGTACTGAGTTCACCACTGCGAATCTTATGTATTGCCATTTTAGGTGTGGGCATCTCTGGTTTGAGCTACCTCATCTATATCTACGGCATGGAGCGTGTGGGTGTAGATGGTACCGGTATGGCGTTAAACCTGATGCCACTGTCTTCGTTCGTATTAGCCGTGTTCGCCTTAGGTGAGCAAGTCACACCAATGCGCTTATTAGCCATCGCCGTGGTTATTATGTCGATGGTGGCCTTTATGAAGTTGGGCAACAAGAAAGCAGCGCAACCAGAGGTTGAGCTTGATGTAGGCCAGGCACCCAAGCCTTGCCGTAGCCAGTAACATCAAGTGACCCAATAGCATAGCAGCAACGGAATGTGACAGAGGGTAATCCCGCATGAAGATTACCTTTACGGATGGATAGCTGCGATGGCTATTGTGGGAATTTAGGGCGTGACGAGAGTGGTGTTAACACCACTCTCTTTGGCAATTGAGCCGAGGTCATTGATATTTTTCGATAGGTAAGTGCCGTGATTGATCGGGTCATGATTGACGCGTTCAGTTCATGCTTTACCTCATTACATAGTGATTTAGGGGCATCGTTTTTTTCGGGCGAAGTCTGTGGAAATTATAAACATGAATATTGAACAAAAAGTTATCGAGTGGCGTCACCACATTCACCAACATCCTGAGCTTGGTACGCAAGAGCATCAAACGGCGGCCTTTGTTGCGAGCAAATTGCAAGAATTTGGTATTGAAGTGCATTGTGGGATCGGCGGAACAGGTGTTGTCGGCATTCTTAAATGTGGTGATAGTGAGCGCTCGATTGGTTTGCGTGCCGATATGGATGCGCTGCATATCCATGAGGAAAATACCTTTTCATATGCATCGGTCAATGAAGGGGCTATGCATGCCTGTGGCCATGATGGTCATACTGCGATGTTGCTCGCAGCGGCACATGAGTTAGCGCAAACTAAAAACTTCGATGGCACAGTTTATTTCATTTTCCAACCCGACGAAGAGCGCGGTACTGGTGCTAAAGCGATGATTGCCGATGGGCTGTTTACTCGCTGGAAAATTGATGCTGTCTATGCCATGCATAATTTACCGGGTATTCCAGCAGGTCACTTTGTGACTCGCCCTCACTCAGTGATGGCCAGCGAAAGTAGTTTTGAAATTGAAGTGCTTGCCACGGGTGGTCATGCGGCCATGCCGCACATGGGCACGGACCCTATCGTGGTCGGAGCACAAATTGTCACTGCTATTCAAACCATTGTCTCTCGTCAGTTAAGTGCGATTGATGAGACCGCAGTGATTTCAGTCACCGAATTTGCCACCAATGGTACCGTGAATGTTATTCCAACCAAGGTGACCATTACTGGGGATACTCGTAGCTTTACTGACACCGCATTGCACAAAATTGAGAAAGCCATCGAGCGTGTGGTGGCGGGTCAATGTATGTCGGCAGGCGTAGACTACACCTATAAATTTAATAATAGTTTCTTATCGACAATCAATACTCCCAATGAAACCGCCTATGCTATTGAGGCTGCTAAAACGGTTGTCGGTGATGATAAGGTCAATGGCAGTTGCCAGCCGTTTACCATTAGTGAAGATTTCTCCTTCATGCTGCGTGAAGCACCAGGTTGCTATATTTTAGTGGGCAATGGCGCAGGTAATTCGTGTGGCAGCGTTGCCTTGCATAAGCCTACCTATGACTTTAATGACAATATTCTCAATGCTGGCCTGAGATATTGGCAGACATTAGTCGAGCAGCAATTGGCTCGCTAATTGGTCATCCACAAAAAACGGCTCATTGAGCCGTTTTTTTTGCTGCAAATACCGGAAGGCCACTTTTTGCTCCCCCTCACAATAAATTCTAAAGAATTGATAAAACTATAACAGTTTACATTTTGTCCACTAAGCTTGATCTATTACTGACCACGGATGAGCAAGTATGAAGACAAAAACAATGATGACCTGGGTATTCGTGGCGATTGCTATCGCGGCACTTTTCACCGGCGGGTTAAGTATTAATGTTAACCAAAAAATTGATGACTTTGGCCAAGCGGCCAATATCCGTTATCAGTCTTATCAAATGGCCGACGAATTACGCCAATCATCAGATGACCTTACCCGTTTAGCCCGCACCTACGCACTGACTGGCGATGAAAAATACGAAAAAATGTACATGGACATTCTGGCAATCCGTAATGGTGAAATGCCTCGGCCGGAGCAATACCATCAGATTTACTGGGATCTTGTGCTAAATCATGGCGATAAGCCTAAAGCGGATGGCAGTCCGGTCGCGATTGATCAAGAAATGAAAAAACTCGGGTTTTCGGCCGCAGAATTTGCCCTGCTCGAACAAGCTAAAACCAATTCTGATGCCTTAGTGGCGCTGGAGGTTAAGGCGATGAATGCGGTCAAAGGTATCTTTCAAGACCCCCGCACTCAAGCCTATAGCATTCAGGGTGAACCTGATTTAGTCATGGCGAGAAACTTACTGCACAGCAATCAGTATCATGTTGAAAAAGCAAAAATTATGGCGCCTATAGATGAGTTTTTTAGCGCCTTAGATAAGCGCACCTCTGGCCAATTTGCTGATAATTTCAGTGGGTTGCATGGGGCCTTGTACTTAGCGCAAGCCATGTTAGTGATGATGATCGCAATCGCGCTCGTCGGTTACTTATTGCTTACTCTTCGTGTAGTTGCGCCACTGGTCGAGACCAGCCAGCAGCTGCAAGAGATCCAAGCATCAAAAAATTTAAATCAACGTATCACCGTGGCCACGGATGGGGAAGTGGGAGAGATTATTACTCAAATCAATATCTTCATTAGCTCCTTGGCTAATTCGTTAGCGACCACTGAGCTGGCGGCTAAATCCATTGCTTTACTCGCCAAAGACACTAAGCAATCCATTGTAGAATCCAAGCGCAACTCCGCCTTGGTGGCCCAAGAAGTGGATAGCAGCCTCATGGCTGTGACCGACTTGGCGCACACCATGGATGGCGTCAATCACTACACCTTAGATGCTGAGCAGCGGGCGACTAAAAATCAGCACAAGGTTTCAGAAGGGCAAAGTACCCTGAAACAAGCGATTGATGCGATGCAAGTGTTAGATAAGGAATTTAACCAAACTGAGCGGGCGATGGAGCATTTAGTCAATGAAAGCAGCCAAGTGACTAAGGTGTTGGGCGTGATCAAGTCGATTGCCGAGCAGACCAATTTGCTGGCATTAAATGCCGCGATTGAGGCCGCTAGGGCCGGCGAGCAGGGACGAGGATTTGCGGTGGTGGCTGATGAAGTTCGCTCTTTAGCGCAACGAACCCAAGACTCGACCTTAGAGATTGACGGCATTGTTGCGAGCTTACTCAATCGAACCAATCAAGTGGCAGGCTCGGTCTCTCAAGCGGCGGGGATGATGCAAACGGCAGGATCTGAATTGGAGCGGATCTCAGGGGTGTTTGATGAGATTAATGCATCGACACACGAGATCCATGAGCTCAACAGTAAGATAGCGCAGTCGATTGATGAGCAAACTCAATCGTCTAAAACCATCAATGCCAGCATGGGGCTGGTGGGAAATAGCTCGCAACAGGTGTCAGCTATCATCGACAAGATAGATGCGGCTTTCAATGAACTGGAAAGCCAGGCCTATGGTTTAAGTCGCAACGCCAGTCAATACCAGCGCTAGTGACTAGGGGGTAGGGTTCTCTCGTTTCTGGCGGTCAAATACACTCTGACCGCCAGTAGGGTCGCTACCCCTGCAATGCCAGCGCTTAAGCCGTGATGAAGAATGAGATGGCTTAAGATCAGCGTCGGAATATCCTGCCAACTATCAATGAATCCCAGTTTGATAATCACGCCGAGATAGAGGCTCGCATGCAGTAGCAACACACAAATAAACAGTTGCTGTAAGCGGTGCCTGACGTTGGGGCTTAGCGCGGAAGGACACCAGCGGCTGGCACCATAGCCGATGATGGCCAAGCCCATGCTTAACATCGCCATCGCTAACAGTGAGGTTTTGATCATCGCAATAATGATCAGTAATAACATAAAACGCGTCATGACAACCTTGAGTGATGATGACTAAGCTGCGAGCTTAGCCAGCGTCACTTAATATTAAATGAAGCATTAAGTTAGCTGCTGAGGATCTGCAGCGGTAAGGCTAAGATTTCATCGCCACTGCTGGCAAAATACCAAATAATGCTAATTAACGCCGCGACGGTAAGTAAGTACCAGATGGCTGAAAATAGTTGGCCATATCTATCTAACGGTAACAAATGACTCTGGTGGCGGCCTTTCCACTCGAACATAATCTCGACGCTGCCTATCAAGAGTAAGAAACCTAATAATGCCAAGCCCAGAGTATAACTAATATAGACGCCCACCGCCGCACCGATGACGCACGCCGCTAACCCTATCAAGCTATTCATCGAAAAACTGATGCTCTTGAGAATATGGCCACCATCCAGGGGTAAAATGGGTAATAAGTTAAACAGGTTAAGGAGGGCGTTAAAACTGGCAAGACCGGCAAAGAAAATATTACCTGTCACCCAGTAAGCCACTAACGACATGATGGACATCAGGAGGCCGAAAGTGGGGCCCATGATCGAAATCACCACATCTTGCCAGCGAGTATTAATTTTTTCATCGCTCAGCGCTAAGCCCCCCATAAAAGGGATCAAGTAGATGCCTTTGGTTTTCATGCCAAAATATTTCATGGCACGAATATGCCCATATTCATGAAAGACTAAGCAGGCAATGAGCGCGAGAGCAAACTGAAAGGAAAACAGCCAAGAATAAGCGGCCACACTGGCTCCGGCCAACACCACTTTAATGACTTTAGCACTCTTTAATAATTTAAATCCGAGTGAGGCTAAACCAAGTAAACTCCAGTTCTGCGGTTTTACTGGTGCTACGACCGGCGTTTGCTTAGCAATATCTTGCTCGTTACGCTGACCTTCACCCAACAGCTGATCTTGGGCAAAAAGCTGGTAGGTGAGGCTAAAAGGTTGCCAAGTTAACTCGATGTTGAGTGTGATGTCTAGGCTTTGGTCGGCAGACTGTAATTGGAATTGATGACTACGTTGCCCCTGATTATCTGCACTGGCGGGACATTGTGCCACCAGTTGATTATCCCAATATACGGCTTGCCAACCTGCCAAGGAGGCTTCGAGGCGGAGGGGCTTTCCTAAACAATCGATATTCAGCAGTTGCACTTGTCTATCCAGTCTGAAAAAACGCTATTATGCCAAAGTTTTAGTTAGTGAGCCCTTGATAGTCGAAACTAATTTTGCCATCGACGCAACGCAGTACGCTCGGGCCGTGTTCGCAAATGGCTCGGTGAGTCGCTTTATCTATGGTGATTTCAGCATTCACATGTAAGCGTTTATAGGCTTGGACTCTGTGATGTTCAAAATATTGCTCAATTTGCAGTTGCAAGTTGACAGCAGCTTGTTCGGCGAGCAATAACTCCGTAGCGAGTTGCTGCCGATTTTGTTGCATTTTTTTCAGTTTGCTCAATAAATTGGGATTGGCTAAGCAAGCCTCTTTCGTCGGCAGTCGCTTGATTTGATTATTTAGCGCTAATTGCCGCAACACGATTTCTTGAATTTGAGTTTCAATCGGTTTGAGTTGCAGCCTCAGTTGGTTGATGCCTTGACCGCAGCTTAAGCGGGTGATGCTGCCGGCACTGGCGCCAATGTTTACCGCAAAAATACCGCGATTGGCCTCAATTACTCCACCGACTAACTCACCTTTATATTTATGTTTATCATGCACATAAACGCAGCCAGGGGTGCGGCAATGGCTATGGAGCAATTGGCTGGCTATCATGATGTCTTGCATGCATTCCAAGGCGGCATATTGCGCAAATTGGGCGCTGATACTGCCACCGGCGCGTAATTGGGTCATTAACTTTTGACCCCGCTCTTGGCGACCAACAATCCCCTTATGGACACAGATATCGCCGCCAGCTTCAATTAAGGCGTTTTCAACAAACCCTAAAATGCTGATATTGCCCGTGGCTTTGACCTTCATGCCTTCTTGGACATCGCCCTTAATCAGCAGGCTACCGTGAAAATCCACATGGCCTTGAGCAATGTCGACACCGTTAAGCATCAAGACATTATCCACTTGAATGCCATTGGGGGTTTCCACCAATTGTCCTGCTTGGGTCGCTAAGATTTGCAGCGGATTGCGAGGATCGAGCTCAGTTCCCGTCCCAGGGATCATGGCGCAGTCTTTCCCTTGTTTGGCATACAAGGTCACACCATGAATATTGTAACCATTCTCACCAAATGTCGCGGGGTGCTTGCGCATTAATAACTGCCCCGGCGTGACCGAGCTAAGCTCACCGAGATCTCGCATATCGACACTACCATCAGGATTGAGTCTAGGTTGAGCTAGGCGCTCTCGCACCAAGGGGAGCAGGCGTTGTAAATAGGC
This sequence comes from Shewanella sp. NIFS-20-20, assembly GCF_019209865.1. Taxonomy (GTDB): domain Bacteria; phylum Pseudomonadota; class Gammaproteobacteria; order Enterobacterales; family Shewanellaceae; genus Shewanella. Next base: position 12,153 of record NZ_JAHUTT010000001.1, read on the forward strand.
GTCTTGACCATGGATAGGAGCTTTTCCCCGCGCGATTTGCACGCTGATACTACTGCCACTGGGGAGTCGTTGGCACTGTGCAATGGCTTTATCAATATTGAGCTTACTGATCCCCATGAATATTTGACGTTGCTTAAGCCCGGTTAATATCGACTTTATATCTACACCGCTACCGCCATAAGGCGTGATGATATCGAGCATGGCCGACATTTTATCTGCGCTGATAGTGAAGTCGCACTGCGCATCAAGTTTGTTGGCAATGCAAAAACTTAACGGGTTAGTGTTGGCCATGTTGAAGGATAAATCACGGCTATGGAGGCCATCCTCAATGGATTGAATATTGGGCTTAAAGCTTTTATAGGGGCTGGTCGATAGCCATTGCAGGATCTGCTCAGCGCTGATGTCGTTGTGATTGTCAGCCGCAATGCTTAGCAACAAGTCCTGTTGATTTTGACTAAGGTGAACTTGCGCATCTGCCTGCATGTATATACAACCCATAATAAAATATAAAGCAGTATATCAATAGATTGCAGAAATTTAATAGAGGCAAACTTGCAGAATGAGTGCTGGTTATCATTGGGGATAGGCGAACCGTCATTGGGGTCGCCATGGCCTGATTTCGAGTGTGGCCGGCAGTGAATCCCAGTGGCGCCGGCAAAGCCTTTAGCCGCTTAGCGCCGGTTGATTTGGCGCTAAGCGCAGTTACCCGTATTCACGTTGAACTGCCAGCCAATTTAGTGAGTGCTCACTAAGTGGTTTGGTGATAGACCTTATACTTATTGGTTGATGCAATCACATTGACCTCCTGCTTAAAGGCGCTGGCAATCGCGTCGGCATAGGGCAAGTGACTGTTAGCGACAATTTGCCATTGGCCGCCTGGGCTAAGTTGTTTGGCACTGGCAGCGACAAACGCTAACGCAATGTGGGTGGTGCTATTGAGGCCATCATGGAAGGGCGGATTAGAGATAATGGCATCAAATTGCCCTTGAGTTTGGTGTAAACCATCCGAAGGGTAGACGTTAGCTTGTAAGCCATTGGCCTTGAGCGTTAGTTCGCAGGCGGCGAGCGCCATGGCATTAATATCGATGCATTCGAGTTGCAACTGCGGCTGAGCCTTGAGCAAGGCGGCGGTGATAACCCCAGCGCCACAACCGAAATCGAGCACCCGACCTTGCAGTTGTGGTAAATGTTGCAGTAATAACTCGGTGCCAAGATCGAGCTTGGATTCACTAAATACCCCCACCAAATTACAAATGGTCAGTTCGCCTTGCGGGGTGTTGAGCTGATATTGGCTGGCAAAGTCGCTTAATGACACCTTGGGCGCCGTTTCGATTAACTCACTGACATATAAGAGACTATGGCGAGCGTTGTCAATTTTTTGAGCCGGGCTGAACCACTGAGGCATCATTTTAGTTAAGGATTTAATGCCACCTTTGTTTTCACCTGTGACCAGTAATTGGCCGCCCAACTGTAAATGATTGGCCGCCAATTGCAGTAAATACGGTAAGAGGTTTTTTGCTTTTGGAAAGTACAAAATTACCGTATCGAAACGCTCTGACTGCGGCCATTGGTGACTAAAATGGCTGCTAAGTTTGGCATGGCGGTGATTGGCTAATGCCAAATGATGATGATAATCCAAGGCGAGCGCGCCCACATCGGTGCAATTTTGGCAAAGCTCAAAGGCTAAATTATCGCTTTCATGGTTGATAAGCAGTACGCGCTGACCCTTGATTAATGAGTCGTTACGCAGGATTAATTGAGAAGGATTGGTGAGCACGGTTGGTTTCATCTGGTCAGCTTCATTGCGCTTGATTATATCCTAATTAAGACTTTTTTTGGCGGATACTGCGCAGAGTTAGTATTTTTTTCTATGCTTGACTGTATGAAGTTAATTATCAGCAACAAGGACTGGTTGCCGATGCTTATCACATGGACATGGATGTTTATATGCGTCAATGGGTGTTGTTGCCGATGTTGATACTGATGCTGTTTATCAGTGCGAATGCCTTGGCACAATTTACAGTGATCACTTACTCGCCTCGCGCCGACACGCTTTCTGCTAGCGATTTACGCCTCATTTTTTCCAAGCAGCGTACCTTCTGGGCCGATGGCCAACCGATCTTAGTGTTTATCTTGCCGCCAAACTCTAATAAGCATCAGGATTTTTGCCGCAATAATCTCAAGATCATGCCATATTTTTTACAGCAAAAATGGGATAAACGGGTATTTTCTGGTACGGGTGAACGCCCAGTAATCGTTAGCAATGAAACGGATATGTGGCAAAAGGTACATGCCACACCGGGAGCGATTGGCTATATATCCACCGACTTTCAGGTTCAAGGAGGTGTGAATGCATTCCCCTAGTTGCGCCAACCATGGCGCATTGTTGGCTGTTATGTTCTGCGCGCCATTAGCGGCACAAACATGGCAAGCCAGTGGTTTCTTGAGCCAAGCTTATATGAACACTCAAGCCAGTGAATTTGTGGTTGGGGCGGATCATAGTAGCGTTGATTTAACTGAGGCTATGCTGGCGGCCTCTTGGCGGTCTGAGTCCCACTTGCGAGTGGCTGGGGCGTTGAATTATCGCCAGTGGGGAGAGTTAACCGCTAGCCGTGTTGATTTTGATTATTTATTTGCCGAATACAATTGGCAGCTTTGGCAGGGACAACAAGGCATTCGCCTCGGCAGAGTCAAGGGACAATTTGGCTTATACAGTAGCACGCGTGACGTTCCTTTTACTCGACCGGGGATTATGTTGCCTCAATCGATTTATCCTAGTCTGTATCGGGATGCTCACCTCCGCATTAATGGCGCCGATTGGTTTGGCGAATATTTGCTTGGCGGTGGGGTCGTGCATTTTCATCTCATCGCCGGCTACCCGAGCCTGACCGACGAGTTAGTCGACAATATCTTTGGTGATCCAAGTGTGGGTGACTTTGAGGCCAAACCCTATTATTCGTTATCCGTCTCCTATCAAAATGAATCATGGTTTGTGGGTAGTTCTTATTATTATGCCGATATTGGCTTTGATGGCGCAGGCTACTTAGTGGATGGCAGTATCGGTGTTCACTCTTGGATAGCGTCAGTTCAATACCGTCAAGATTGGTGGCAACTGACCTCAGAGCTTAGTATGCGTAGCGATGTTACCGCGGGTATTTATCCCTTGAATACTGAGAAAATTCGCCGAGAGGATAGCGGCTTTTATGTGGAGGGGCGGGCTTTTTTGCCGCACGATCTACAGTTATACCTAAGGTTCGATGACTATATCAGTAATCGCGATGATCCCGATGGCCGCGAGTTCGAGGCGAAAACTGGTATTCCTGCATATTTCGCTTACAGTAAAGACTGGGCGCTTGGTGGGCAGTGGTTCTTTTCACCCTCGTGGATGCTAGCGCTGGAATATCATTGGCTAGAGGGAGCAGCTTGGGTCCCTTCTTTTGCAGAGAGAGAGCCGCTAACTCAAGCCAAAGATTGGTCGATTTTCGCCGCCCAACTATCTTACCGATTCCAGTGGTGACCTATGGATAATCAGGGACATAAAAATTGGTTCTTCAGTTTAAAATGGAAATTATTATTGGCTGTTGTCCTCATGATGACCTGTATGGGGGGGATTATTGGCACCGTTGCTTATCGGCAATTGACCAATGAGCGTAACCTGCAACTTCAGACCCAACATCAAAATATTACCACTCAGCTTGATTTTGTGATCCGCCAATCGGTTGAGCGTGCCACGATTGAGATTGAGCAACTCAACTTCTTACTGACAAGTCACTCAGAGCCCCATATCAATGTTCTTCCCAGCTTATGGGCGGATATTCAGATGTATTGGGACATTTCAAGCTTTGCCATGTTGACCCCAAATGGTGAGGTGCTGGTTGAGATGGGGCCGGCTATCGATAGTCAATGGCTTGAGGAGCATGCCAATGTGTCCAAGCCTCGCTGGCGTTTTTATTGCCAAGAAGAATGCCGCTTACAAATGTTACTCCCGACGTTTTTTGCCGATGTCGCTGGTGTCGTATTTATTGAAACTAGCATGAGTGATTTACTGAATCGGATCCGCAGTGAACAGGGCGTTGAATTAGTCGTATTGGGGCCGGTAGCCAAGCAAGCAGAGTCAATGTTTTATTGGGGACGCCAATTATTCAGTGTGAGCAACCGTGCTCGCATCCAACCCATCGTCAGTGAAATGGCGTTGCGGGCACCATGGGAGCAGCTCTTTACCAATAAGCAATTACACCATATCGGCGATCAATCATGGGTGATATGGGATTATTCATTATCCGATGGCCACAATGGACCCATGCTACTGGTGATGTCCGATGTCAGTGACTGGGATCAGGCGTTGCAATCATTTCAGCAAAGTATCTTGGGGATCTTGTTACTCGGCGTGCTGCTCACCAGCCTATTTATCTTTTTGATTGCTTGGTCGCCCTTGCGTCGCATGGTCTGTCACGCTCGGTTACTGCCCTTATTAGCTGAGCGACGCTTTGATGATATTCGCACCCAGATCCCCTCGGTGAAGCATGAAATCATCGATGAAGTTGATTTTTTGGGAAATGCCATTCTTGGCGTTACCGCTCAACTGGAGGATGTTGAACACACGCTAGCTAAACGGACTCAAGAATTAAATAAATTGGCGATGCTCGATCCTCTCACCAGCTTGCCTAATAAGGCCATGTTGCAGCATGAGTTAGAAAAAGCCATTGCTTGTGTCGGTCGGATACACAACCAAGTGGCCCTCCTATTCCTCGATCTTGATGAGTTTAAGCGCATTAATGACACCTTGGGTCATCATGAAGGGGATGAGTTACTGATCATTGTCGCTGAACGTTTAGGCAAATGTGTGCGGGCCATGGATACAGTATTTAGGCAAGGGGGGGATGAGTTTTTGATCTTGCTACGAGGTATAGATCATGAGCAAGAAGTGCGCAAAGTGATCCATAAAATCTTTTCTTCATTGCAGCAGCCCGTAGTGTTGAAATCCCATAAGCTGATTGTAACCACCAGTATTGGTGTCGCCATTTGCCAGTCGAGTCATATGGCTGCCGAAGAGTTAATCCAACACGCGGATTTGGCCATGTACCAAGCCAAAGCCGCTGGGCGCAGTAACTATCGCGTGTTCACCTACGACTTATTGCACCAAGCCAATACCCGATTGATGATCGAGCAAGATATAGGCGCGGCGATTCGAGAGAGCCAGCTCAAGTTATTTTTACAACCCATTATTGCCATTGATACTGGTAAAGTGTGCGGTTTTGAAGGCTTGGTGCGCTGGTTTCACCCCCAACGAGGCTTGATCATGCCGGCGGACTTTATTCCTGATATCGAGCATAGTCAGGCCATCATTGAGGTTGGCAATTATGTGTTGAAAGAAGGGATAAGGATCTTAAAGCGCATGCAGGCCGTGGTGGGCGATGAATTGTATATCGCCATTAATTTATCGGCCAATCACTATTTGTCTGCCGACTTGAGTCACCATATTGCCTCGCTATTAGCGGAGCACAAGCTTGCCCCTGGGCGACTCTTGCTGGAAGTCACCGAAGAAAGTGTGATGGCGCAGGTTGAGCACGCTCGCTTAGTGATGGAAGAGTTAAAACTGTCGGGCGTACGAATTGCGATTGATGATTTTGGCACAGGCTATTCGTCACTCAGCTATTTAAAACAACTGCCATTTGATGTGTTAAAAATCGATCGCTGCTTTATTTCAGGCATTAATGTGCAAGAGGTTGATACCCATATTGTCAATACTGTAATTAGTTTGGCGCATAATTTAGGCCGTAAGGTTGTGGGTGAAGGCATTGAAAATGAAGAGCAATTACAGTTTTTAAAGGCGGCTGGCTGTGAATACGCTCAAGGGTATTTATTTGCTCGCGCTTTGAGTGAAGAGCAAGTACTCAGTATGTTGGCTCAAATTAAAACCTCCCTGATCTGGCCAACCGCCAAAGAGGCCATTAACCTCGGGCGGTTGGGCAGTTAGCCGATCGCTTATTGCGGGTTTTTCGCCGCAGTCACAGGTAATAGGCTATTGAGTTTGATAGCAATATCCGTGTTATCTTGATGACCATTAAACACATTGGCGCCGGCCCCGGTGGCAAATACTTGTACGTCTACCCCGGTGTGGCCTACCGATGTCCAGCCGGTGTGAGTTTGGCTATCAATCAGCTTATTGATGGCGCGCTCCAGCGCTTGTTGGCCTTGCATTCTCGCATTACTCAGTTGAGTAAATTGCGCCGCAGTTAATGGCGTAGGCCACAAGGAGGCCAGTTCATCCCGCCAACTCAATTCGGGACTTGATTGGAAGGCAATCAGGCGCTGGGCTAGGCTGGCGGGCGTCATGCTTAAGGCGCGCAACAAGCTGGGATCCCATTGATAAAGACCATCTCGACCTAAGGTGAGGCCACCGGTATCATGATCGGCGGTGACCACCAGTAATGTCTCAGGATGTTGGCGCACAAATTGTTCGGCCACTTCAATGGCATTGGCAAATTCATGCATCTCACCCAGCAAGGCGGCAATATCATTATTGTGGCCGGCCCAATCAATTAAGCTCCCCTCAACCAATAACACAAAGCCTTGAGAATGCTGAGATAGCAGCGCTAGCGCCTTGGCCGTCATTTTGCTTAAGCGCTGACCGTCGGGTTCATCGAGTGCCCAAGGTAATTGGACGTCGGCAAATAACCCCAACACCTTACCTTGGTTGACCTTATCAAGATCATCCATGCTCACTAATACTTGATAGCCTTGGGCTGCGAACTGAGCTCGCAGGGCGTCAGGGAAATAGCGCAGTCCGCCGCCAAGTAAGACATCGGCGCCAGCCTGTAAGTAGCTTTCGGCTAACTCATCATAATTTTTACGGCTGGGGTTATGACTTAAGAAAGCGGCGGGCGTGGCGTGATTGATTTGCGAAGTGACCGCGATACCTGTGGCCATGCCGCGCTGCTTAGCCTGCTCAAAAAGGGTGGTGAGTGGCTGTTGGTTACTATCGACACTAATTGCACCGTTATAGGTCTTAACACCAGTCGCTAGAGCGGTCGCTGCTGCGGCCGAGTCAGTGACGTAGCCGCTCACCTTGGCTGGGAAGGTGCTGGCATTGCCAACCAGTAAGCGGTTAAATACCGTTTCTTCGACTTCTTCGCTGGCAGGCTCATCGCGATAAAAGCGGTAAGCACTGGTATATGCCGGGCCCATGCCATCGCCTATCATAATAATGATATTTTTTGGGCGGGCAGGTAATTGGTTGAGGCCTTGGGCCTGCGAAATAGGCGCCAATAGGGTGAAGGCAATCCATGCCCCCACCAGTCTTATCATCACTGACATTCTAGATCATCCTATGCGTTATTTCGCTGCGAGCCGGCGCTCTATCGCGTCCATGAGCATGCCGGTGATGTCGACCTTAAAGGCCGCTTCAATTTCGCGAATACAGGTTGGGCTAGTGACGTTAATTTCGGTGAGTTTATCACCAATGACATCGAGGCCGACAAACACTAAACCGCGACGTTTGAGCTCAGGGCCTAAGGTGCGTGCAATATGCCAATCACTATCAGACAAAGGTTGTGCAACGCCGCGGCCGCCGGCGGCTAAATTACCTCGGGTTTCCCCTTTGGCGGGGATGCGGGCTAAACAATATGGCACGGGCTCACCATCAACCACCAAAATACGCTTGTCACCAGCACTGATGTCTGGAATAAACTGCTGGGCCATGGCATAACGACGACCATGGTCGGTGAGGGTTTCAATGATCACGGCCAAGTTGGGATCATCTTGTTTAATGCGGAAAATAGAGCTGCCACCCATACCATCTAAGGGTTTTAAAATGACATCCCCAAATTGCTGGTGGAAGGCGCGTAAGCGCTTGGCATCGCTGCTGACTAAGGTTTTTGGGGTAAATTCGCTGAACCAAGAGGTGAACAGTTTTTCGTTAGCATCGCGCAAGCTTTGGGGCTTATTGATGATTAAACAGCCCTCGTCTTCGGCGCGTTCAAGCATATAGGTGGCATAGACAAATTCAGTATCAAAGGGAGGGTCTTTGCGCATCAAGACCACATCGAGTGACGCGAGAGGAGCTATCGTTGCCTCACCCAGTTCAAACCAGCGCTGGCTATCCATGGTGACAGTCAATGGGCGCATATTGGCCATACTCTTGCCATCTTCAATGGCGAGATCGCCCATTTCCATATAGAAAAGTTGATAGCCGCGAGCTTGCGCTGCCATCAGCATGGCAAAACTCGAATCCTTGTTAATATTGATCTCTTGGATGGGGTCCATCACTATGCCGAGCTTGATCATCATATTATCCTTGTTATTGGTTCGGCTATCGTTAGCCAAGCGTCAATAGGGGCGAGTCGGTTAACCCAAGTCACCTAAATGTAATTGCAGTAAGCTGATGGCCGTCAGCGAGGCCGTTTCGGTACGAAGGACTCTTGGGCCTAGCAGCACATCGGTAAACTGATAATTCTCCGTCATGGCAATCTCTTCTGGCGATAAGCCACCCTCAGGGCCAATTAACAGGCGAACACGACGATTATCCAATGACAATCCACTGATCCCTGAGGCCGCCCGCGGATGGAGGTTTAACTTTAAAGCGGCTGTGGCTTCGCTACACCAGTGTTGTAGTTCCATTGCCGGACGGATAATCGGCACCACGCTGCGGCCACTTTGCTCGCATGCGCTGATGGCGATTTTTTGCCATTGGTGAATTTTTTTCTCTAAGCGCTCGCCAGACAGTTTCACGCCGCAGCGTTCTGAAAATAGCGGCGTGATGGTGTTGACTCCCAGCTCCACCGATTTTTGGATAGTGAAATCCATCCGATCACCGCGAGAAATGACCTGGCCTAAATGCAAGTTCAGTGGCGACTCAGAGTGATTCACCTTGACGTCGATGATCTCGATACTGACATGCTTTTTACCCGACTCGGTAATGCGGGCTACATAGTCATGTCCATCACCGTTGAAGACACTGATCTGCTCGCCAGCATTCATTCGCAGTACGCGGCCAATGTGGGCCGCACCATCTTCATCTAAGCTGACATGGCAATTAAGCGCTAATTCGGTCGCTTGATAAATTCTAGGAATTCTCATTAAGTTACTCTTACGTTACTCTGCTATCGTGCCGGCCTTGATGGCGGCAACACAGCGAGATTGTACAAAGGGATTATGATTGCCTTGCTGCTGTGCAATCGCTCGATCTCGCCGACACTCCGGCGCGGTCACTGGTGTTTTTCTATCCCAAGCGTGGAATAATTGTAACTGAATCTTGGCGATTTTCAGATCATAAGTTTGCTGCATATATAAATAGGTTCGAGCAATGGCGCCACGACTGGTTGCTGGCGGTTGCACTTTACGATCGCTAAAGTCGATGAACATCTGGCATTGGCCATATTGTTGTGGGGTGGCATTCCAATCACTAAAACGATAATTACTGCGATCGCCATTAACCTCGCCAATGGCGGGCACCAAGTTATGCAGATCTGCTTCCATTTTGACAAATTCAGCATCACGTCGGCAGTGTTTGCGCCCGCCGTCTTGCCAGCATTGTCGCTGGTGGCCAAAAGCCCATGCCGGAACGATATGTTCCCATTCAATTCGGTTGGCGCGCTGCACTTGTTTACGCACTTGATAGCCGCAAGCATTAAAGGATGGCGACCATTTGTTGTTCTCCACATAGATGTCGCAGCCACAATAAAAACTTTGTAGTGGTCCTAACTGAAGATACATCTGTTGGGCGATTTTTTTCGCTTGGGTGAAATTACGAGGATGTTGGCCCGAGCCATGGGCTGGCGCCAGCAATATCAGGCTCAAAAGGAGCCCAAATAGCAGATGGTTAAACAAGATGGATCCCTAAATGATTAACTATGTTGTGGTTATCTTTTTTTTATGGATAAAGTCTATGGCTGCCACGCCGACTAAGCAAGGAGATTAATATTGGGGGCTAATATTTGTTGGCAGTTACGGCAGCGATAACGCATTTGCTGTTTAACCACCTTGTTATGACGGCGAATGCTGAGCATAACCGGTCCACATTGACAGTGATACGCAAATTGGCGGCCACTGACCGATTGCACATCAAAGCAGTGGGTGGTGCGAGGCGTCAGGTCGTAGAGCGTTCGCATCAAGTATTGCCATTCTTTGCCGTGGGGCTTAACGCGGCCATAGAGCTGATAGCACAATAAATGGCAGATTTCATGGGGCACCACGGCGGCGAAAAATTCCCGAGGGTTTTCTTGCAACAAGATAGGATTGAAACGCAGCTTGTTCAGTTGCAAGTGGGCGGTGCCGGCACTGCGTCCCCGCAGTGCTAAGCTGATATCAGGGCGAGGGAATTGACGGCCTAGTGCGCGCTCGGCTTGTAAATAGCTTAATTCGCACGCTTGCAGTAATTGCTGCTGGAGTGCCTCGGGCAGTGGGGATAACGGGGCCATGATCTCTACAATAGTCAACACAAACGCCTCATAGTAACGTGTTGTGTTGACCATCGCTAGTTTGCAGCATTGGCGCCATTGAGTCGGCAGGGTGACTTGGCTGTCGCTAAGCCACCATTTACTGCGCCGCCGCGGCGTGGATGAGGGCCGTCAGTTGAGTGACAATCGCCGTTTCTCTTTCACGATCATAGCCCTGAACTCTGGGGGTATGAATATGGCCTGAACGTACCTGACTATTGAGTAAATCTTTGATCCTCAACGCTCGATAAGTAATTTCATTCGATAGGTAGCCACCACCACTGCCTTCCACTGAGGTTTGGTTAAGTAGGGGCGAGAGCGCATCGGCGTGTATTTGGCCTTGTTCTAGCGTCCGTACTTGACGATTATCTTGGACTGCCCATGGGCCGCTGACTTGCGTCATGGCCGTAGCGGGTAAGGAAAACTCATAAAAGGACTGGCCTTTTATGGCAGCGTTTTCAAAAAGGGGCGGCTGCGGATGAGCGTGACTTGCCCCGGTGAGGATATTACGATTATCAGGGGCTGCAGCACTGCGCTGCCGACCCACGAAGCGTTCGAGATCGAAATTGTCACGGCCCATACTCACGGTGATCACCATATCGACACTATTGTCCCTAAAATAAGGGGTCAATAACGCCTCAATCATGGCGCGATCAAAATCTTCAAAGCGAACTGGGATCATCAAGGTTTGAATTTCAGCTTGCTGTCCATTGATCGTAAACGTGTGGCCATCAAGCATGAGGGCTGCCAGTCCTGAAGGATTGCTTTGATCTATGTGCTTATCCAGAAAGAATGGATCAAAACCCGTCACCAATAAACGAACCTGCGATTGGGGGGCAAAGCTCACATCACTGACACCGCGCGACGCTTGTTCTATGCTGGTGAGTAATATTTTTTGCTGCCAAGGGGCTAACGCAAATCCGGCCTGGGTGCGAAGCAGTGTATCGCGCATGGCGAGTCTCGCCCAATACAAGGCGCGGTCATCTGGGTGGCCAGACTGCACGTCTTGCACTGCTTGCTGCCACAAACGCTTGGCGAGTGCGGCCGTATCCTGAGTCAGGGTTAATTCATTGTTGGCGAGGGTCAGTAATTGTTGCAGTTGCTCGGGAAAAGCTTGGTAGCGTTGCACCACCTCTGGCATGGATTGCTGTGCTAGAGGGAGTCGCGCCTCTTCGACTTGATTGACCTCAGGTAGCATAGGGGCGGCAATGCTGGGCATCGTCAGCATGAACAGTAAAGTACACCAGGGTTTAAGCATCGAAGCTTCCTTTTCTCTCGGTAGGCCTCGATTATGCCAGAGGCGACATGAGAACAAAAGTGTCGCAAAATCGCATCACTATAGTCACAAAAGTGATGGCGGACTCATCTTACAAATATTGAGATATTTAACGATATTCAGCCAATAGTTAACTATGCTTTATCGGTTCCCATAAACAGTCATTATGATTACAGCAATAGGGACACACCATTAATAATGAATATTAATTAGAAGGATAAACTTAATATGCCCTCCAAGAACGGAGGCTAAGGACTAGTGGTATGTGCTCGGTACTTATTGTGAGCGAACGTAAGGAAGTGGAGTATGTTAGCCCTTTGCAATCTGCCAATTTTCAAGTTACCTGTTTACCCCATGATTTACTTGACGAGATGGCGCCAGCTGACATTACAATTTTTGATTTACAATATTCAACATGTTTAGATTGGTTAGAACCTTTGGTGTGCGCCTGGCAGTCGCAAACTATGTTGGTATTCATTGTCGAACGCAGCCAGCTGGCATTGGCTAACATCATGGACATGATTTCTCTATACGCTTGGGATTACCATACGGCCCCTGTCGATATTGATCGGTTTATGGTCACTATCGGGCGTATTCGCGGCATGTTGCATATGCGACAACCCTGGTTAAAACGCCGCTTAAAACACCTTACCGCTCTTCGCCAACCGGTTACCTGCTCGGCAGCGATGCAAAAATTGCAGCGGCAAGTGTTAAAAGTTGCCCCCACGGAACTCCCGGTATTAGTGATTGGCCCTAGCGGTGCGGGTAAAGAGTTGGTGGCGAGAAAAGTGCATCAACATTCGGCGCGAGCTCAAGGGCCTTTAGTGATCCTCAATTGTGGTGCCATCCCTTTAGGCTTGTCGAATTCCGAATTATTTGGTCATGAGAAAGGCGCTTTCACGGGGGCCTGTCAACGGCATCTTGGCAAGCTGACTCAAGCCGATGGCGGGACCTTATTTCTCGATGAAATTGGCGATTTGCCCATGGAGCTACAAACCCATTTATTGCGGTTTTTGCAAGAAGGGTGTTTTGATGTGGTGGGCGGTACTACTCGCAGTGCGGATGTGCGTGTGGTGGCGGCGACCCATATCGATTTGCAACAAGCAATAGCGACTGGAAAATTTAGATTGGATTTATTCTATCGCTTAAATGGGGTCACTTTACAGGTGCCTTCGTTGCGGGATCGAATGGATGACATTCCTGAATTAGCCCGCAGTTTATTGCAGGAAGCTGCCGCGTCGATGGGAGGGCGTTCGAAACCCTTATCAGAGCAAGCGATGATCGCCATCATTCAGCATGATTGGCCTGGTAATGTGCGGGAATTAATCAATCGTTTACGTCGTGCTCTAGTTATGGCGGAAGGCGTTGAGATTACTCCGAAGGATTTAGATTTGGCCGACACGGTGCAGTCAACTGGCGCATGCCGATGTTATTCCTTGCAATACCACAAGGAGAAGGCCGAGCGTCAAGCCCTTAATGAAGCGTTATTGCAAACCGGTGGCCAAGTGAATTTAGCCGCGAAAAACCTGCAGGTGTCGCGAGCAACCTTGTATCGATTATTGGATAAGTACGATTTACTAACGTAAGCCCGCAATAGGCGATGGACCGCCTTAGCCACTGCGATTGACCCCAGTGATCTTCCTCAGATGTTTCCCTGCGCTATTCCCTAGCATGTATTTCTTGCCATCAGTACCTGCGCCTAAATACCGTGACACCAATATTAGGGGTGATGACTTTTCAGTCACTTGCGAACGCAGCATGTGTTTGATAGTCGTTGGACAGAGGCCTCTAAGAGCGGTGTCTTAAAGGTAAGAATCCAGTCGTCATATTAATATGACGTCTATTCAATAGGTTACAAGCTTACTGTCTCATGCCTGAGACGTATAATTTAGACTAGCGTTTTTAAGTATTTGATTTTGTTTGTTTTTAAGTTGTGGCCTATGACTTGCATTACCTTACCCAGATTTCAGGTGATACCCACTTGGGTAATGTCGGCGTAAGGAGATGGGCATGTTAATGAGGACGTTGGGTATCAGTCTTGGCCTGCCAAGATGGTTGGTTCAAGCCAGACTGCTGACAAGCATTAGTGCGAGTCTGATATTGCTTGTGCCCGCATATAGCGTCGCCAGCGAGGAGCTCGATAGTCAGGCCATGGCAGTGGCGACGAGCCATGTGTCGCTCATTGAGCCCCAAGCATTTAGTCAGGTGCATGGTCGACTGGCGATCAATCAAGCTGCCGGTGACGATAATCTGCAAACCAATAGTCATGCGTTAGGATCGCAAGCCACGGTCCAAGTCATACTGTCTAATCTCGCGACCACCAATCCGAGTGTGGGGATGCACCACAGCGAGATAGCTGGCTTAAGCTTCGCCAATTTTGAAGGCTTATTGGGCGTCAATCAAGTTAGCGGTCGCAGTAATTTACAAGCCAATTTAGGCATTATTGGTTCCACGCCAGTATCTCAAGGGCTGAGTGATGCAGACATGCAGATTATCAATAGCGCCACCCCTTTGCCTCAAGCCAATGAGAACGCCTTGTCTTTTACCACAGCGATTGGTAGCGACAGTCTGTCGCACGTTCGTGGTCTAGTTCAAATCAATCAAATTTCCGGCAGCAATAATGCCGCCGTAAATCAATTCTCGTTACAGGTCTTAAGCGGGAATTAGCGTGCAAGTGAAACTATCCATAATGGAGGATGTAACATGAAAAAGTTACCTTTAGCTGCGGTTATTGCGACTTTAGTCAGTGCGCCTGTGTGGGCTAACACCGACAATACCAGTGACAGTGATGTCACGCTGACCAAAACAGTAACGGTAGAAAAAGATCTTACCTATGAAGGCTCGGTCGAGATTAGCGGTTCTATCGTTGCCAACGGTCTGGGTATGGCGGTGGTGGAGAATGTGCAGGAGTCTAGCGCCAATTCAGGTACGAATTATTACAACACTAACAGCAGTAGCGTAAGAGATAGTAGTTTTGAAAATGCCAGCGGTAACATTGGAGTTAACCAAGCGGCTGGCGATAATAATGTGCAAGCGAATTCAGCCGCTCTCGCGGAAATTGATGCCTCGTTCGCTTTTGGTTCTGGCGATGCTGAAATTTTTAGTAGCCAACAGGGCGTCTTTAACGGTACGTCTAACGTGGCATCAACTAATTCCGCCAGTTTATCGGGTAACGCATTCAAAGGGGCCTCAGGGAATATCGGGGTCAATATTGCCTCGGGTAACAATAACGCGCAAGCCAACAATATGGCGGCTGCGGTTTCCAATGGGCGTCTAGGTGAGGCTAGTGTCTCCAATGTTCAGCAATCCGGTCATAACACCACACTGAATGCCAGCGTGATTGAAGATACCTATGAAACCGTAGGGATTAATCTGAATTTGGGTGGAGACGGAGAAAACGGCGGTGCCACAGGAACGTATCAAGGAACGTCAGAAATGACATCACAGTATTATCCAGAATTATGGAGCGATGCTGATGGCATTCACAATTCTGGTGATGAAACCTTAGTTGGTCACATTGATTTTGACCAAAGCACCCCTTCTGAAGGGGCTGGTACGGGTGATGATAATATGACGTTTGCCGAAATGGGCACGTTAGAGCTGTCTGGGACTATTACAGGTGAGCTACCCATGATAGTGCAGCAAGTGAAACAGAGAACCAGCAATACTGCCAGCATTAGCGGTTCTTCGTTTATGGGCGCTAGCGGTAATATTGGCGTGAATATGGCGTCGGGTACCGGTAACCTCCAAGCTAACAACCTGTCGTTAACCACGGTTAATTCAGCGGGTGTCATTATCTCTGAAGGTGCAAGAAACTAACGGGGGAGGGAGAGCTTGCTCTCCCTTTTTTTGATGAAAAGTTTGCTCTTATTATGGTTACTTTGGGTTTGCTACCCGGCGATAGCGGCGATTCAGATCCTCGATGGTATGGTGCCTGGAATGGGCAGTTACGCCAAAGAGATCCAAAGTATTCGTGAGCGTAAGTTTGAACATATTGTCAGGCAACACACGGATTTTTCCTGCGGGGCTGCCAGCCTAGCAACTATCTTGAAATATGCCTATGGCCAGTCCGTCACTGAAGAGCAGGTGATGCACGGTATGTTGGCTCATGCCGATATGAAATTGGTCGCTGAAAAAGGCTTCTCATTGCTGGACATGAAAACTTACTTGCAACAAATGAACTATCGAGGCCGCGGTTATCGCATTGGGCTTGATGAGTTAACGCAGTTACGGGTTCCGGTGATTTTATTAATTAATGATCAGGGATATAACCACTTTGTGGTGTTTAGAAAAATATGGGCAGGAGAGATTTATCTGGCTGATCCTGTATTGGGAAATAGGATTTTGCCGATTGAGACCTTCTTGTCTCAATGGAATGACATAGTGTTCGTGGTGATCGGTAAAGATTATGACAAACAGACTCCGTTATTGAGCCCGAGAGGCCGACTGACTCATAAGGTTTCCATGGTGATTGAACCTATGTCTGATGCTGAATTGATTGAATACGGTTTTAGCTATTCCGATCTGCTGTAACGGTATAGGGGTCGCGACGACAATGGAGGTGAGTGATGAAATGGCAATCTTGGTCTTATATGTATGCGGCATTGTGGCTGGCGAGTGGTTCCACGGCATGGGCTAGTGATGATATCGACAAGCAATTAGCGGTATTTGCCACGGCGCAATCCTTGTCTGATATTGAGCTGGGTCAACAACGCGGTCGCTATATTGTCAGTGGGCAAGCCTATTACTTTGGGTTACTGATGCAAACCCATTATCTCGATCATCACGGGGTCACTCAACAGGCGAGCATGCAGCTAGAAATTAACCCCCAAGGCTTGACGGTCACTGTTGCAGAGTCGCAATTAGTGATGGGCGAGTACGTTGAAGCAAATCTTTATGGGCAGGCCTCTGGTTTGCAGCAACGCATTCAAATTGCTGGCGAAGATAATCATGTTATCAATGACTTTAGCTTAGGCTCAGGGCAATTAGCACCATTAGTCGGTGGTCAGCAAGTAAGTTTGGGGCAAGTATTGGTCAGTGAAGATGGGCAACGCCAATATTCCGCAGTGCCTGGTCACTTTGGCATTCAACTGCAACTTAATAATGGTCAGAGCCAGCAGATGCTATTAAATCATGATGGCGGGCGACAGTTGTTACAATCGACTACAGTCAATGGGTCTCACCATCAAATTATTAACTCAAGTCAGTTGCAGTTTGGAGGGGTTCATTTTGGTCGACTTGGCACCAGCATTTTAGCGCAGCAATTGCTTGGAAATAATTTTTATGGCCAATAGGCAGGTATGTCATTGCTAGTTGTGAGGCGCTGTTCCATCCCGTCACTAGTTAAATAAGGACGACTATTATGCTGCATCTAAGGCATCTTCATTGGTGTGTTTGTCTTGCCCTGACCGCAAATGTTGCCATCGCTGAGTCTGAAAGCGATAAGCCACCCAAGGTGGCTGAGGCGACGACGCAAGAACAGCAAGAGCTTGCCTTGCTGAAGCGGCAGTTGATCCTAATGAATAAACAAGTGCAACAGCAGCAACAAGCGTTGTTGCAAATGGCGAAAAAAATTCAAGCGCGAGAACAAGCGCTTAATCGTAATCAGCCCGTCGAACGTCAGGATAATAGCGCCCAAGCCGTCGCCAACACTGAGGCGGCTTCTCAGCCGAAGGTGGCGACGAAACCTGCGGCTGTCGCCTCCGAGGCCACCAATAAAAAGGCGCCGGATATGGGGCGTAGCACTGAAGATGTGTTAGCCGAAACCCATAATGTATTCACCCGAAAGTTCACCCTAGAATCCTCATTGAGTTACAGCTACTTTAGCCGTAAAGATCTCATTCTGCGTGGTTTTTTGGCGCTAGACGCGATCTTTTTAGGTAACCTAAATTTAGATCGGGTTCGTACCAGTAATCTGCAGTTTGATTTGGTGGGACGTTACACCTTAAATCCTCAGTGGCAATTTGAGCTGGCAGTTCCCTATTTATATCGCAGCAATCAATATGACTCTGTGGGGGAGGGCAATTCTAGCCAACGCTACGAAAGCGCTCAAGTTAATGATGCGTTATTGGGGGATATCAGTGCCGGGGTATATTACCGCATCATGGCGGAGCAGGGGGCTTGGCCCGACTGGGTATGGAATGTCAGGGTTAGAATGCCGACGGGTAAGCATCCGTATGATATCGATTTAGTGAGTTCGGAATCCGGCAACCTAACCTACCCCATAGAAACGCCTTCTGGCGCGGGTAACTGGGGAGTCTCGACCGGCTTTAGTTTGGCCAAAACCTATGATCCTGCCATTGTATTTTTTAATTTGAATTACGGCTGGAATTTGCCCCAGCAGTTTGATGATATTTCTGGCCTAGGAGAATTTGATACACCAGGAACGATTGATCTTGGCGATTATGTGGATTATAGCCTGGGATTAGCATTCGCCGTGTCCGAGCGCATGAGCTTGGGCATGAGTTTTAATCAGCGCTTTTATGGCCGCACTCGTCAGCGTCTCGATGGTCAAGGCTGGGAAAAAATTCCCCGCTCTGACACTAACACCGCGACGCTAGGCATTGGCGCGACCTTAGCCTTGTCTGACAATTTATCTATGGTAACCAGCATAGGTGCGGGACTCACCGAGGACACGCCGGATTACCAAATTAGTTTACGTTTCCCCTACCGCTTTTAGCAGCATTAGCCCATGAGCGACTGTAGAGATTCTTGGGCATTAAAGCGTTTACTCAGGAAATCGAGAAACACACTAATGTTATTCGCCAGTTGGCGCCGGCTGGAGTAGACGCCATAGACTTTAAAGGGTTCAATTGGCCACTCTTGCAATAACGGCACGAGTGCGCCACTGGCTAATTCATTTTTGCAGCTGGAATACGACAGCATCGCAATGCCAAAATCATCAATGGCCAACTGCTTGATCATGACCGTACTATTTGCCCGCGCTTTACGTTTAAAACTCGCCATGGTTTTGCGATTGCCTTTACCCAGAGGCCAAATCGGCGCCGAACGTGACGTCCCCATTAATATGCCATCATGTTGACTCAGATCCTTCGGGGTGGCCGGTGTGCCTTGATGCTTTAAATAACTGGGGCTGGCGACTAAAATCGGCTGACGCTCAAATAAGAGTCGAGCCACTAAGTCGGATGATTGCAGCGGCCCATACTTAATGGCAATGTCATAGCCTTCGCCAACTAAGCCCACATCATTATCGGTAAATTGCACATCGAGCTCTATGCCCGGATGCAAGCGCATAAAACCGCTGCATAAGTTGCTGATCAATTCTTGGCTAAACGACACTGGAATGGCGACGCGAAGCGAGCCCGACACATCCGAGTGAGTATTCTCGATGGTGGCTTTCGCCGCTTCGACTTCATTATTAATACTTTCGCAGTGTTGATAAAACAATGCGCCAACCTGGGTTAGACTCAAATTTCTGGTATCACGCTGTAATAAACGAACTCCCAGGCGTTCTTCAAGTTGTGCAACTTTGCGACTAATGGTAGATTTTGGCAGGCCAGTTTCTCTGGCAGCTTGTGAAAAACCTTTAGCACGCACTACGGCTGCAAACAGCATCATACCGTTTAAATCTGGCATGTTTTCTCCACTGTCTCATTTTTGGAACAAAGCGTCCATGGCAGTTTAATGGCAATTGCGTCGTTATTAAAGTTTAATTACTGGCTAAAAATGTAAGACATAGAAATGTAAGACATAAAGAGGCTATCGCCGAGGATCTTTAGATGACGAGCAAAAATCAGCCCACACACATGACTCAAGTGAACACCAGCGCCGATCCGTTATTTATTCAAGCGGAGCATTTGGCAAAAGACTTTTCACTATTTCCAGAGCACAGTAAACGCAGTCTGTCGCTGGAAGTAGAAGGCCTGTTAGACGATGATGCTATTCAGGCTAATTTAAAAAACCTTTCACAGCTTGATGTGGATGGTTACGTGACCAAGGTCATTCAACCTACCTTAGATAAGAATCGCCCAGGCGCTAAGCGCATGATCGCGGATTTAAAAGGTAAGTTGATTACCGACACCCATATGGGCCCTTTCTATAGTGCTGAGATTGAATTAAGTTTTAGCGGCCGCAATCGTCGAATCGGCTTTATTGCCCAGGAACGTTCGACGGCAAATGGTGCTTGGTTACCTGAACATCACCTCGCTTGTTGTCATGCGATTCGCCATTTCGCTGAATTATCCATGCCGATCGTCTATTTAATTGACACTCCTGGCGCGGATGCGGGGGAACTAGCCAACAGTCATAACCAAGCGCACTCCATTTCCAAAGCCATTGCTGAAAGTGCCAATGTTGACGTACCAACTGTGGGTATCGTTATTGGGGCGGGTTACTCGGGTGGGGCTATCCCATTAGCCTCGGCCAACATCTTGCTGTCATTGCGTGATGGCATTTTTAACACCATTCAGCCGCAAGGCTTACAAAGCATTGCTCGCAAATATAATTTGTCGTGGCAAGAATGTGCTAAGTCAGTGGGTGTGGCTCCTGAAGAGCTGTACACCTTAGGTTGTATCGACGGTATTGTTGATTTCACGCCCAGTGACCGCGATGAGCGCCAGCATAACTTACGTCGCGCCATTATTTCCTCTATTACCGCAGTGGAGCGCGCGGCGGTCTCGTTTGTAAAAGAATCGCGAGATTTGCGTGAGCATTATGACCGCTCTCTCGATCGCTTTTTGAATCCATCCACTAATTTGGCGGCGCTTGAAAGCAATGCTGAAATGGCGGTGGCCCAAAACCCGACCATGCATTTGAACTTGTTCGGTAGCGCTTATCGCTATTTGCGTTATTTAACGCTGCGTAGTCGTATCCATTCTATTTCTCAAGATCAATATGGCCGGTTATCTAAGGTCAGCGTGCCTGAGGGTGACTTACGAGCGCGCATTAGCCAAGAGCAAGAAAAAGTCTTTAAGAGCTGGTTAGCCAATCCTGACAAGCTGGTTTACGATGAAGAACTCAACAAGTTATGGACCCACTTTGTCGCTAAACGTGATGAAGTGAGCACAGAGCGTAACGTGCTGACTCGTTTGATCTTAGGTGAACCCAAAGAAAACTATAAAAAAGCGCGTAAGGCGTTGTTATTTAACTTGGGTTGGTCTTTGTATCATCGCTGGAAGAATAATGCGGCCAATAACTTTATTGGGCTGATCGAATATCTGGAAAATATCCCGCCAGCGGTCTCGAAACGCCCTTGGCCAGACTTGAAACAGCTGACCGTGTTGGATGTCGTTGTCAATGAAGAACTGCGGGCAGATTTCATTTGGCAATGCCATAACATCATGATTTTCAATGAGTTATATGACAATGTTGTGGTTAACTTAGCCTCGATTGCCAAAGAAGCCATGATGACTAAGAGTTTATCTCGTGATTCGGTTGATAGCCTATTACATACCTCAATCGATAAGGCATTATCGAATGAGAATGTGGCTAACGATAAGAGTAAATTCTATAAGTGGCTGAAGTACTTCATGTCGCAATCAAACCGTGCCGACTTGTTGGTACGAGTCGAGCAATGGAAGAGTGTCGGCTTCCCGCAGTTAAACAACTCATTATTTGTTATCTTGACCTATTTCTTCGAGCGTCTGTTGCCGGAATATTTCGACAGTGAAGAAGAAAGCGGTAAGTACACAGGCACCATTAACCCTGTGCGTATTGGACGTCGTAAAGATTTCTGGAACCGCTTAACCATGGGGTATCAGGATTTATTAATCCAAAAGGTACTGCGTGAAGATAAGCGTGCGGGCAAGATGACGTGGCAAAATATTATCGACAAATTCTTCAAGAATTTTGAAGAAATCGATGCCGATAAAATGTCTGCTAACCAGCTTAACTTCCCCGGTTTCCGTCTCTCGATCGAAGATGCATTGGATAAAGGTATTCGTCCTTGCGGCTTGATCACCGGTCTTGGCGAATTTGAAAATCAAGGTAAGAAAATCCGTGCCGGTATTGCCGTGTCTAACACAGCATTCCAAGCGGGTGCATTCGATATGGCCAGCGCCGAGAAGTTCTCCTCACTGTTAATTGAATGTGCTAAGCGTAAACTGCCGGTGATTTGCTTTATTTCATCGGGTGGTATGCAGACTAAAGAAGGGGCGGCGGCACTATTTTCGATGGCGGTGGTCAACGATCGTATCACTCGTTTTATTCGTGATAATGAATTGCCGGTATTGATGTTTGGTTATGGTGATTGTACCGGTGGCGCCCAAGCGTCGTTTGTGACTCACCCGTTAGTGCAGACGTATTACTTATCTGGGACCAACATGCCGTTTGCTGGACAAATGGTCGTGCCAGCTTACTTGCCATCGACCTCGACCTTATCCAACTACTTGTCTAAGGTGCCGGGCGCGATGAATGGCTTAGTGAATAATCCATTTAATGACGAGCTCAATAGCAAGTTGTCGGGTATCGATCCTTTAATGCCGATGCCGCAGCATGATATTCAAAACGTGATTGCCAATGCCTTATCAACCTTGGTTCCTGCGGTTGAAGTCGAAGATGAAGTCATCGTTCAAGATGATCCTCGCACCTTGATGAAACCCATTGAAAAAGTCTTAATCCATGCCCGTGGCTGTACGGCGGTCAAACTGATCCGTAAGGCCCACGATAATGGCATTAATGTGGTCTTGGTCGCCTCAGATCCGGACATGACCTCGGTGCCAGCAGAAATGCTTAAAGCCAATGATAAGCTGGTCTGTATTGGCGGCAACACCTCGGATGAATCTTACCTCAATGCTTACTCGGTATTGAAAGTGGCCGAGTACGAGCAGGTTGATGCCCTGCATCCTGGGATTGGTTTCTTATCTGAAAGCCCTCAATTTGCGGCGCTGTGTGTTAACAATGGGGTCAATTTTGTCGGTCCAAGCGTTAACTCTATGACCACCATGGGGAATAAGTCGAACGCGATTAAAACCTCGCAGTCACAAAAAGTGCCGGTGGTACCCGGTTCTCACGGTATTTTGAATAATGCCGAGCAAGCCGTGAATGTGGCCAATGAAATTGGATATCCTGTGCTGTTAAAAGCGGTACAAGGTGGTGGCGGTAAAGGTATCCAAGTGGTCCAACGCGCCGAAGACATGATAGGTTTATTCCAAAAGACTGCCACCGAGGCCGCCGCCGCCTTTGGTAATGGTGATTTGTACTTAGAAAAATATGTGACCTCACTGCGTCATATCGAAGTGCAGTTACTGCGTGACCAATTTGGTAATACTAAGGTGTTGGGTATTCGTGACTGTTCAGTGCAGCGCAATAACCAGAAGGTGATCGAAGAGTCGGGTTCTACCATGTTACCTGATGAGCTCAAACAGCAGGTATTGGAATATACTCGTGCACTTGGTGATGCCACCGATTATATGGGCGCGGGTACGGTGGAGTTTATCTACAACCTCGATGCTAACGAAGTGTACTTCATGGAAATGAATACACGTCTGCAGGTTGAACACCCTGTGACTGAAGCTACCTCTTGTATCGATATCGTTAGCGCGCAATTTGATATTGCCGCCGGTCGTTCGATCGCGGCGCTTGAGCCGCAAGATAAAGGCTATGCCATCGAAGTGCGTGTCACTGCTGAAAAAGCGGCACTTGATAGCCAAGGCGTACTGCAGTTAGTGCCTAACCCTGGCATGGTGACCGAGTGTATTTTACCTGAACGTGATGATGTCGAAATCATTGCCATGGTGGGTAAAGATAAAGAAGTCTCTCCATACTATGACAGCTTAATTGCGCAAATTATTATTCGTGGTGATAAGCGTGAAGATACCATCGAGAAGATGTGTGAATATTTGGATTCGGTGTCGATTAAAGGCATCGCCACCAATATTCCATTACTTAAACGCATTCTTAAAGATGGCACCTTCCGTGAAGGTGTCTATGACACAAACTATTTACCGCGTTTACTGGCTGAGTTAGATGTCGCTGAGCTCATCGCTGAAATGGAAGCGGCCGCAGAAACCGGTGGCATTAGCACTGAGTCTTTACGGGTTGGTGAAAGTAATGAGTTAAAAGTCTTGGCTCAAGGTGCGGGTATTTTCTACGCGTCTCCAGCACCGGGCGAAGCAGATTTTGTGAGCGAAGGTGACATTGTTACGGTCGATCAGACCTTAGCATTAACCGAAGCGATGAAAATGTTCTCGCAAGTGACGTTGGCCGGCTTTAACCGCAAGGGCGCTATTTTGTATCCAGAAGATCAACGCTATCGCATTGAACGAATTCTGAATAGTAATGGTCAACAAATTTCGCAAGGTGACTTGTTGTTTGTTGTGTCCCCAGTGGAAGATTAATTATTCTACTGACGAAAAAACCGCCAGCTGGCGGTTTTTTTTTGGTTTAAATTCAACAAAAGTCACCCTGTCATCTATCTTTATAAAAAGAATAATTTAGGGACACTATTTTGAAATGCTCAGGGACGAACCGTCAGCGAAGGTTGTCGACTGTCGCGTTGCTCTATTGCAGCGTTAGCTCTCCCATTGCTGTTGCCGAATTTTCCCCAGAATTTGACTGGAGTGGCTTTGCGACTCTAGGTATCACCTACCGTGATCATCATGACCTCTATTTTCATCGCGATTATGGCTTAAATGCTGCCGAGCAACATATCACGATGAAAACCGATAGTTTATTGGGGGTGCAGGGCAACGTCATGCTCAGTGATCACTGGGATGCCATGGGACAAGTGGTACTGCAAGATCAGTATGACAGTTCGGTTGAGAATGCATTGCAGTGGCTGTTTATTCGATATCGACCCAATAATAACTGGGCCATCAGAGTTGGTCGGCTTGGGCTGGATCTGTACATGATGACGGAATATCGCAATGTCGATTATGCCTATCCTTGGTCGCGTCCCTTCACTGAATTTTATGGCTTAACCTCATCGATTTCTCGCATTGATGGCGCGGATGTCAGCTATTTTACCAGTCTCGGTCACTTTGGCTTAGAGTTTAAACTCGCCTATGGCAGTAATGACTTCATGCTGCAAGGGGCTGATCAGGTCGTCAATTTGTCACTGAATGGCAATCTTGCATTTACTGCATCGGCGCGTAGTGACGCCTTATTGTTGCGGTTTGCTGTGGCCCAAACCTCTTTGTCTGGCAACTCCGAACTCGGAGATCAAGTGATTGCCGGGCTTAACCAAATTCCTGCACCATTTTGGCCTGAGGCCAGTGCCATTGCCGATGAATTTGTGTTGGATAATCGCCGTGTTAATTACTATGCCCTTGGGGCTCAGTATGATTGGGGGCAGTGGTTGCTGCAATCTGAGCTCGGCTATACCCAGTCGAGTTGGGCATTTTTTCAATCGAGCTGGAGCGGCTATGTGGCTTTGGCGTATCGTCATCAAGATCTGACGTGGTATGGCGGTATTTCTCACATTAGCCTGACAGAAGATAGGATCGAGGTGCCGCCGCCATCATCTTTAGTGAAGTACTTACCCGAGACGATTCAAACGCAAATCGATGACCTGTATCAAGGCACCTCTGACGCGCTCAACTCAGCCATCGCCGAACAAACCGGTTATAGCCTCGGTGTACGTTGGGATTTTTATCCGATGATGGCGCTTAAATTGCAGTGGGATCATTTTGAAATTGGCGATTATGGTTCGAGCTTATGGCAAAGAGGTCGGCCTATCGTCGATGCTCAACAGGTGAATTTGGTGTCGTTAAATTGGAACCTGGTATTTTGATGAAGCATATATTGATGTTTATCCTCATCCAGATGTTGCTTCTTGCTGTCGCACGGGCTGAGGCTGAGTTGTTAGTCGTGATGCAAAAGGATGCGCCGATAGAACAGCTTGATCGTCATCAAGTCGTCGATATTTTTATGGGCAGAAATAGCATGCTCGATTCTGGGGTGAAGTTTAAGGTATTTGATCAAGCCAATATGTCGGATTTACGCCAACAATTTTATCGCCAATTGGTGAATCGCAGCCTGACTCAAATCGATGCGTATTGGGCGAGATTATTGTTCTCTGGCCGGACGACACCACCGGTTAAAATTGATGTCACCGATGACTTAGTTGAGCAAGTCTTACGAACACCGGGGGGGATCGCCTATATAGCCCGTCAAGACTTGGTTGACGAACTTAAGGTGGTGTATGAATTTTCGAACACCAAGTAATAAACTTTATGTTGTGGTCGCTCTAGCAATCGCCTTGGTGGCGACTTTTTTTGCGATCATAGCATCGAGTTATTTTTATTTGGATGTCGCCGCAAGAGAAAAACAGAGCGCGAACAACCTGATTGCTCAACTGGCATTAACGGTAAAGAAAACGGCCGAGGTAGCCAGTTACGTTAACAATACCGAATTGGCCAATGAGATTGTTGACGGTCTGATCGCCAACGATCTCGTCGCGGCGGCGGCGATTAGAAATGTTAAAGGCGAAGCTTTGGCAAGCCAAGGAATGGATCACGACGCGCTCAATGGCATTAAAGTGGCTAGGTTTGCCTTGTTCAATCCGTTTTTTGATGATGAGCAGCTCGGCCATTTAGACATCATTCCCGATAATGGTTTTATCAAAGATAAGGCCGAAGCGGTGGCGATGCGTCAGGCCATCTTGTTGTTGCTTTACACTGGGTTAGTCGTATTGGCTGTGTCTTACTTAGTGCATCGCATGCTGACCGCACCGCTGGCCTTGTTGACGCAAGAGTTTGGACGAATTACCCCTGGGCAAAATCAACACATCACGGCGCTAAAACACCATCATCAAGATGAGATTGGCTCGTTAGTGGCAGGCATCAATCAACTGTTAGACTCGCTAAATACCTCCATTGTCGAAGAGCGGCGCTTGCGCCAAAAAACGGAGTTACTGGAGCAGAAATTCCGCTTAATTTTCGAAGCGGCAAGTGCTGGTATCTGTCTTATCGATGAAAAAAATCTGTTATTGGTCTTCAATCCGGCATTTGCGGCTTTGGTGTCGGCTGAAGATGAGGTCAAAGAGCAAGATGATCTGACTAAGGCGTTTGAGGATCAACATGAGATCGCTATTTTTTTAGAGCAATTACGTGAGAATGAACTCGACACTGTCGCGATGGATCTTAAATTGAAACGTCATGAAGCGGGAAGTTCTCGTTGGGTACATTGCTTGTTTTCAAAATTAAGTGGCAGCATCGGTCAAGAGCAAATGATGATCGAAGTATTAATGTATGACGTTACCGAGCGAACTCGAGAAGAGTCGATGACCCGATTTGAAGCCGACCACGATGCGTTAACTCATTTAAAAAACCGCCGCAGCGGTGAGCGACTATTACAAGAAATGTTGGTGGCAGTGCAAAGCCGGCGGCAAGTCATGGTCTTAATGTTAATCGACTTAGATGAGTTTAAACCGGTCAATGACAAGTTTGGTCACGATGCTGGCGACATCGTCTTGGTGGAAGTCAGTCAACGTATGGCCATGATCGCGGGCCCTGATGCGCTATGTATCCGTTGGGGCGGCGATGAGTTTGTTTTAGCATATGAGCTTGAAGACATCAACCCTCATATTTTAGCCTCAGCCTTAGCCAAAGAGCTGCTGGCGGTGATCGCTTTACCCATCCATTTAGATAATGGTGATAAGTGTCAGGTTGGCGCCAGTATTGGTATGGCGATGTACCCCTATAATGGCCTTGAACTTCCTCGGTTATTGGATGCTGCCGATATGGCCATGTATCAAGTGAAAGGCTCGGGCAAACAAAATTATGCATTTGTGAGTAAATCCTAGCGAGACACCTCCCTTTATCGTCAAAGATTTTCTTTAAACTCATCGCGATGCAATTTCGCTCAATTCATGAATTACGGGTCATCTATTTGTGACTATTGTGGTTAAGATGGTTTTTTTAGTGTTTGGTGGTGAAAAAGTGCAAGGGTTATTTGCGCAAGCTCAGGTTCCCATTTACAATATGCCCCTAAATCTGATGTGTGGTTTGCTACGATTTGTGGCATACTCCCGTCTACTTTCTAAACTAAGCATAAAAGTTGAATCATGACCGACTTATCAAAATACAGAAATATTGGTATTTTCGCTCACGTTGACGCGGGTAAAACCACGACCACCGAGCGTATCCTCAAGCTCACAGGTAAAATCCACCGTCTGGGTGAAGTGCACGATGGCGCTTCTACCATGGACTTCATGGATCAAGAAGCTGAACGTGGTATTACCATTCAGTCGGCTGCGACTACCTGTTTCTGGAAAGATCACCGTTTTAACGTTATCGACACCCCTGGTCACGTGGACTTCACCGTTGAAGTTTATCGTTCTCTGAAAGTACTGGATGGCGGCGTTGGTGTATTCTGTGGTAGCGGTGGTGTAGAACCACAATCAGAAACTAACTGGCGTTATGCTAACGAATCTGAAGTTGCTCGTATTATCTTCGTTAACAAGTTAGACCGTATGGGTGCTGACTTCTTGCGCGTTGTTGGCCAGATCAAGAAAGTATTGGGTGCAAACCCAATGGTTATGACTCTGCCAATCGGCCGTGAAGATGAGTTCGTCGGTGTTGTTGACGTGCTGACTCGTCAAGCCTTCGTATGGGATGACTCAGGTCTGCCAGAAAACTTCGAAATCAAAGACATTCCAGAAGACATGGTTGATTTGGTTGAAGAATACCGTGAACAACTGGTTGAAACTGCTGTTGAGCAGGATGATGACCTGTTGGAAGCTTACATGGACGGCACAGAGCCAACCATCGAAGAGCTGAAGCGTTGTATTCGTAAGGGTACCATCAACCTGTCGTTCTTCCCTACCTTCTGTGGTAGTGCGTTCAAGAACAAAGGTATGCAACTGGTTCTGGACGGTGTGGTTGATTACCTGCCTTCACCAACTGAAGTTGAACCACAGCCTCTGACCGATGCCGAAGGCAACGAGACTGGCGAAGTGGCTACTGTATCTGTTGACGAGCCACTGCGCGCATTAGCGTTCAAGATCATGGATGACCGTTTCGGCGCCCTGACCTTCGTACGTATCTACTCAGGTAAGCTGGAAAAGGGCATGACTATCATGAACTCTTTCACCGGTAAGACTGAGCGTATCGGCCGTATGGTTGAAATGCACGCTGATGACCGTAACGAAATCGATAAAGCCCAAGCGGGTGACATTATCGCTATCGTTGGTATGAAGAACGTACAAACTGGTCACACTCTGTGTGATCCTAAGCACCCTTGTACTCTTGAGCCAATGGTATTCCCAGTACCAGTTATCTCTATCGCTGTCACTCCTAAGGACAAAGGCGCTTCTGAGAAATTAGGTATTGCACTGGGTAAAATGGTTGCAGAAGATCCATCATTCCTGGTTGAAACCGACCAAGAAACTGGTGACACCATCCTTAAAGGTATGGGTGAACTGCACTTAGACATCAAAGTAGACATCCTGAAGCGTACTCACGGTGTTGAACTGACTGTAGGTGCTCCACAGGTGGCTTACCGTGAAACTATCACTCAAGCTATCGAAGACAGCTACACTCATAAGAAGCAGTCTGGTGGTTCAGGTCAATTCGGTAAGATCGATTACCGCATCATTCCTGGCGAGCAAGGTTCTGGCTTCAAGTTCACCTCTAAAGTGGTTGGTGGTAACGTACCTAAAGAATTCTGGCCTGCTGTTGAAAAAGGCTTTGAGTTCATGATGGATAACGGCCCTCTGGCTGGCTTCCCAGTACTGGACGTTGAAGTTGAACTGGTTGACGGTGCATACCACGCAGTTGACTCATCAGCCATCGCGTTCGAAATCGCTGCAAAAGGCGCTTTCCGTCAATCTATGCCTAAGGCTAAGCCACAGTTGCTTGAGCCTATCATGAAGGTTGACGTGTTCACTCCAGATGACCACGTAGGTGACGTTATCGGTGACTTGAACCGTCGTCGCGGCATGATCAAAGACCAAGAAGCTGGTCTGACTGGTGTTCGCGTTAAAGCTGACGTGCCATTGGCAGAAATGTTCGGTTATATCGGTCAATTACGTACTATGACTTCTGGTCGCGGTCAGTTCTCTATGGAGTTCTCACACTACGCACCATGTCCAAACAACGTAGCTGAAGTTGTTATTGCTGAAACCAAAGCTAAAGAAGCTGCTAAGAAGTAATCATTACTCTTAACTGTTTCTGATAAAAACCCGCCGATGGCGGGTTTTTTTATGGCAGATTGTTGGCGGGAAATGCGCTGCGAGAGTTAGTACATCTCTTGGGCAAGCGCTAAAAAGGCCTTGGCCGCGGGCGTTAGCGCTAACTGCTCGCGCCAGATTAACGCTAGGTTCCAACTGGTGTCGCCGCTAATGGGTTTGAACGCCAGTTGGCGTCCGGGCAATTGCTGACAAATCGGCTCTGGTAGAATGGCCAATCCCATATTGGACTCTACCATCGAGGCGATAAAGTCCCATTGACCGCTGCGAAAGGCGACCTGTAGATTGACCCCTGACTGTAGGCTCAGTCGCGTCAGTAACTTCGCAAGTGAAAAGTCTTCGTTGTACATAATAAAGGGGTAGTCTGCGAAGTCCTGCCAACAGAGGCTGGTTTTAGTGTTCAGTGCATGATCCGTCGGAATGCAGGCTAACAGTGGATACTCTTTTAATGGTTGGCTTAAGAACTCGTCATGGCTGGTGGGAAGCGCAGTAAAGGCAATATCTAAGGTATCTTTGAGCAACGCCTGCTCACAACCATAGCCGCCATACTCAGACATTTCTAGCTGAATATCGGGATATCTGCGTCTAAATTCGGTCAACAAATCGATGGTGAGTGAGCTCATCATTGGGCAAATACCCAAGCGCAACTGCCCTGATTTTAGGCCGCGACGGTTACTCAATTCCTCTTGTAGTCGATGCCATTGGCCGAGCATTTGGGTGGCGCTATCAGCCAATAGGACGCCGGCGGGCGTTAAGGCTACCCGTTGGTTGTTTCTGACTAATAACGGCTCACCTAAGCTTTCTTCGAGGCGCTGAATAAGCTTAGTGAGTGTCGGTTGGGTCAGGTATAGCTTCTCGGCAGCACGGGTATAGTTACCCATCTCGGCTAAGGTTAAAAAACAGCGTAAACTTTTCAGTGGAACATTCATGCCAAAATGGAATCAAGGGGTGGTTTGACATGCAGTTTACGCTGATGTGTGGTTGAATTCTGAACTGAACATCGAAACTGTGATTTGGCTCAATTCAATAAGGGGTGTTCAGCGGGCAATTGTTTACTGATCCACACGATCAATCTGTGCTTGATTTGGGGGCCGTCTTCTTTGTCCTGCGGCAGCGGGGTGATCAGTTTATCTTGAACTAACAGTCGATAGATAATTTCAGCTTTTTGCGGATCGCTCAGTGGGCTATCAGGTAAGGAATAGCCGCGTTTTACTGCATAGGCGAGACCTATCTTAATGGCGGTTTTGAATAATTGCGCATCGTGTTTATTTTTCTTCATGGCTGAACACCTTAGGACTTTTTGACACCATACGCTCAACCGTAAGCATTGGCCAGAGAAAGCCAGCTTAACGCCACACGTCTGTATGCCAAATGGTTATCATAGGTATAGCATATATTCATTTTACCTATAGCTAACGGAGGGGTATTCTAGCGCCATCTTGATTGAACGAGGAAATGGCAATGCCAGCATATGAAGGTTTATGGGTTAGCGCTCTATGGTCATCAGTGGTGGATATCAGTGCGGTTTCCTTACCCTCGGCTCAAGTGTCAGAGGATCCTGTTGAGGACGCTGATACGCTTGCTGCAGAGAGTGAATAGCTCATTCTTGATCGTCGTTTATTTGGTTACATTGCATATTTGGTATAAAAGCCTTTTTTGCCTCAGACTTGTGCTGAGGCTTTTTTTTACCTTTTTTTTGGCAACAAACAAAACAACCACCCTAAGGTGGTTGTTGGCTAGTGAGTCACGAAAAAGATCAATTAATGGCTAAACTCATTTTCAACAATGGCTTGTTTGTTGTCTGCTTGAGGCACATGGCACAGGCTGCAGAAATAATTGGCTCCGTTTAATGTCCCTTTATCATCAATAACATGAGACTTGGCAACTGGCGTGGCTTTCATGCGGCTAGCTTTGTCCCAGCTGTGGCAATTCATACAGGTATTTTTATCCGCATTAATGGCGTAATCCGCTTTGTGAGGGATCAAGGGCGGTTGCTCTTGAAAGTCACGAACAATGGCTTTACCACGGCTTGGATATTGCGGCATTGCATCGGCTGGACGAATATCTTCAATGCGGCTATCACCGGCTAATGATTTTACATTGACTGGGGCTGCGGCGGGCGGTTGTTGACCCGAGCAGGCGGTGAGGCTTAAGGCGAATAAGGCCATAGTCATTAATTTTTTCATGGGTTGATCTCCGCCTTATCGGCTGTTCTAGGACTGTTATTTGAATGCTGAGGCGTGACCTTAGTCGTGACCAACAGCTTAGTTTGATAATGAAAAACATCTTGATGGCACACATCAATGCAGCGGCCACATAGGCTACAATCGCTGGCCGTGAGTTGTGGTTGATCCCCTTTAAGTGCAGCTTTTAGTACTTGGGGTTCCGGGCAAATATCAAAGCAATCCATACACCTATCGCAAGATTTAGGCTGGACGCTCATTCTAATGGGGCTCAACTTGCCAAGCAGGCTATACATAGCGCCGCTAGGACATAGGTGACCACACCAAGCTCGCTCACTGATAAACAGGTCAAGCAAAAATATCAAGACCAATACCCATAAGCTACTGATGCTTGTGAATAATATGGCTCGATATACCACAGGAACCGGATTGATCCATTCCCACGCTAACACCCCAGTGAGTAACGGAAGGGCGAGCACCATAGCCAACACGAAATAGCGTAAGTGGGGTGCTAATGTCGTGGTTTTTGGCAGTTGTAGTTTCCGGCGTAAGTAAGCCGCCGCATCCGTGATCACATTGACTGGGCACACCCAACTACAAAAGCTGCGGCCGCCAAGCACCCCATACATTACCGCGATGATGCCGCCGCCAAGCATCAAGGTCGGTGCCCAGTGTCCCGCCATTAAGGTTTGTAAACTGACCAGCGGATCACTTAAGGGCACCAGATCTAGCACCAAGCTAGCGGATAAGTTGCCTTTGATTAACCACCAACCGCACCAGGGACCAATAGCGAAGGTGATAAACACCATCAATTGGTTGAGGCGGCGCAGTAGTAACCACTTTGGCCAAAGTTGCCTGCGGGTATGTGGTTGTTGCCTCATGGTCTGAACCCCTGATTTAACATATCTAAGGTCGTACTTTCGGTGTCTTGATAGCTATCATGCTCACCCGCTTTACCCATGGCTAAGGAGCTTGGTAGCACCTTAATCGCCGGGGTGGCGAGCACGCAGGCATGTTCACATTTACCGCAACCGGTGCAGTAGTCAGGATCTACCGTCGGAATAAATTCGGCATGATGACCACTACGGGCGTTGTGTTGCTTGGTGAGCACGATGGCTTCATCAATCAAGGGACAGACGCGATAACACACATCACATCTTAACCCTCTAAAATTGAGGCAATTGACTTGATCGATTAACACCGCCACCCCCATGTTGGCGGCAGTAATGTCTAACAGATTGTGATCGAGGGCTGTCGATGGGCAGGCCTTAATACACGGAATATCTTCACACATTTCGCAGGGAACTTGGCGGGCATTAAACCAAGGAGTGCCGGTGGCTGCGCCTTCAAACCATCTGGCTAGACGTAAGGTGTCATATGGGCAAGCTTCAACGCATAGCCCGCAGCGGACACACGCCGATAAGAACTCGGCTTCCGTGCTCGCGCCTGGTGGTCGCAACGCTTGCGGTGCCAGTTCACTCGATGACAAGGCTAGACTCGTCAAGCCACTACCCGCCAAGGTCACAGCGCAGCCAGCCTTCGCCGCCGTCGCCAAAAATTGGCGCCGGTTAACTTGGACGGGTGTGAGTTTGACTTTGGCCATGATAACTCTCGACTAATTGTCGCATTGAGGCCGACCCATGTCGGCCTCAATGAGCACTGAGTTTATGCAACGATTTTAGTGACCTTGACCGGACACTTTTTAAAATCGGTTTCTTTCGATATCGGGTCAGTGGCATCCAAGATTAACTTGTTAACCAGCTGGCGAGCATCGAAGAAAGGCATAAATACGACCCCTTGTGGCGGCTTGTTGCGGCCCTTGGTCTCGACCCGAGTCCGCACTTCACCCCGTGGCGATGCCACCATGACTTCATCGCCACGTTTCAAGCCGCGGTCTTTAGCATCTTGTGGATGCATAAAGATTTGCGCATCAGGGTAGGCACGATGCAGCTCAGGAACGCGCGCGGTCATTGAGCCGGTGTGCCAATGCTCAAGTACGCGGCCGGTGCTCATCCATAAATCGTATTCACTGTTCGGCTCTTCGGCTGCAGGCTCATATGGCAGGGCAAAAATAACCGCTTTACCGTCAGGTTTGCCGTAGAAGTTAAAGCCTTCACCTGCCTTAACATAAGGATCTGAACCTTCGACATAGCGACGCAAGGTTTCTTTGCCATCGACCACGGGCCAGCGTAAACCGCGGCTATTGTGGTAAGTGTCAAACGCCGCTAAATCGTGGGCATGACCGCGGCCAAAGCCGGCGTATTCTTCAAATAACCCTTTCTGAACGTAATATCCAAAATGCTGGCTCTCATCGTTGAGTTCTGCCTGGCAATCTGAGACGGGGAACTTATCGATAACGCCATTTTTGAAGATCACTTCATACAAGGTTTTATCAGCTAATTCAGGTTGCTTAGCAATCAATTCCGCCGGCCATACTTCTGACACGGTAAAGCGCTTAGCGAACTCCATCAGCTGCCACAAATCTGATTGGGCGCCCTTAGGTGCATTGACTTGCTGATGCCACATATGAGTACGGCGTTCCGCATTCCCATAAGCGCCTTCTTTTTCAACCCACATGGCCGTTGGCAGAATTAAATCAGCACTCATGGCGGTAATGGTTGGGTAAGGATCGGACACCACGATAAAGTTGTCCGGGTTACGGAAACCTGGATAAATTTCATCGTTAATGTTTGGGCCTGCCTGCATGTTGTTGGTACACATGGTCCAATAACAATTGAGCTTGCCATCTTTGAGCATTCGGCTTTGTAAGACCGCATGATAGCCAGGCTTAGCTGGGATAGTGCCGCTAGGCACTTGCCATGCTTTTTCACAGATCTCTCTGTGCTTGTCGTTGGTCACGACCATGTCGGCCGGCAAGCGGTGAGCAAAGGTACCGACTTCACGGGCCGTACCACAGGCCGATGGTTGGCCGGTTAACGAGAATGGGCTATTGCCTGGGGTTGCAATTTTTCCTGTCAATAAATGCAGATTATACAGCATGTTGTTAGCCCACACGCCGCGGGTGTGCTGGTTAATACCCATGGTCCACAAGCTCATAATCTTAATGCTTGGGTCGGCATAGGCCTGGGCTAATTGCTCCAATTGCTCTATCGGTACGCCACTCATTTTGCTGGCGTAATCGGCAGTGTAAGGCTTTAAGAACTCCGCATACTCAGCAAAGCTAATGGCACTAGCGCCACCATTGCCTGGGTTTTTGGCTTTCAGTTCTAATGGGTGATCGGGTCGCAGGCCATAGCCAATATCATCGACCCCTAAGGCAAACTTGGTGTGCTTGTTGACGAAGTCTTTATTGACCGCGCCATTAACTATGATGTAGTTGGCAATGTAGTTGAGGATCACCAAATCTGACTGCGGCTTAAACACCATAGCGTTGTCGGCCAAATCGAAACTGCGGTTGGTGAAGGTTGAAAGCACGTGCACTTTGCCATCGGGGTTGCTGAGGCGACGGTCTGATAATCGTGCCCACAATACCGGATGCATCTCGGCCATATTGGCGCCCCACAGGACAAAGTGGTCGGCGGCTTCTAAGTCGTCATAACAACCCATGGGTTCATCCATACCAAATGTACGCATAAAACCAACCACGGCAGAGGCCATGCAATGACGAGCGTTCGGGTCAATGTTATTGGTGCGGAAACCAGCCTTATGCAGTTTGGCCGCGGCATAACCTTCCCAAATGGTCCACTGGCCTGAACCAAACATGCCAATGGCGCTCGGTCCTTTGGTGGCTAATGTGTGTTTCCATTTTTCAGCCATGACATCAAAGGCGGTATCCCAGCTTACCGGGGTGAAATCCCCTTCTTTATCATAGTGGCCATCTTTCATGCGTAGCAATGGCGAGGTTAAACGGTCTTTGCCATACATGATTTTTGATAAGAAGTAGCCCTTAATGCAGTTAAGTCCGCGGTTTACTGGGCTTTCTGGATCACCTTTGGTGGCGACAACTTTGCCACCACGGGTGCCCACTAATACGCTGCAACCTACGCCACAGAAGCGACATGGGGCTTTATCCCAACGGATGTCATTGTTTTGCTCGGCTGCCTCAACCATACGGATTGGCAGACACACTCCGACAGCGGTGGCCGCGGCAACGGCGGCATTGGCTTTGATAAACTCGCGACGACTGATGCTCATGGTGTGATCTCACTTTGTTGTTCTAGGTTATCGACCTGGTGATATATCAAACTGCTAGACAAAACGCCGGGCAGGGAGTTGATGATTTCCACATTGTCTAAAATCGGCTGTTGTCGACTGGCTTCCAGCGTCACAATTAACTTACCTTCTGGCGAAGTGGCATGGAGCTCAGCACCTTGGAGTGCGCAGATTTGAGTTTGTAAATTTGCCAGTTCGCTGGCACTAGCATGTACCACTAGGCTAGTAATATGGTATTCGTCTGACATCTAGCGTCCTCGAAAAGTGGAAATCGTCATTGTATGAATTATCAACAACTTTGACGTTATGGCTTCAGTGTATTCACATTGATAGTCAGCGATATACCTAACAAGAGGTAATAGAAATGTTTATTGATTGTGATCATGTTTTTGGGTGTGATCGCCATCAAAATTATTAATATCAGCAGTTAATTAACCAAATTTACCGCGAGCATTTTGACTTAGGCGTGTTATCCGTGACGGCAAATGTCGACGTTTTACGCCTGACGTTTTGCGCTTCACCGTCTACAGTTGACTAGTCTGTCGCGGTTAACTGTCAGGATACCAATCCCCATGTCCACTAACGAATCCGTGCAATATAACAATGAAATTGGCCCCAATTGGTTTGCGTCGGTGATGGGCACCGGCATTATTGCGAATGCGGCCGCTGGTCTGCCTATATTCGCCGATAAGCTCACTGGGTTTGCCATTCTGGTGTGGGTGATTGCGGCGCTGATGTTGTTGGTACTACTCGTGGTGAAGGTATGGCAAACCCTAATGCGGCCCCACTTGATCAAACGTCAGTTGAATGATGGCGTGATGGCGCAGTTTTTTGGGGCGCCGCCGATGGCGATGCTAACCGTGGCCGGTGGCGCGGTGTTGGTCGGGCATCATGTGATCCCTGAAGTGTGGGCTATTAATCTCGGTTGGGGCTTATGGATTGCTGGCACTATCACAGGGTTACTGACCGCGATAGTGATCCCTTATTTGCATTTTACTCGCTACGAAATGCCTGACGATGCGGCCTTTGGCGGCTGGTTAATGCCCGTGGTACCGCCGATGGTATCGGCAACCATTGGAGCCTTGTTGATCCCTCATGCCACGAGCCTAGTGGTGCAGCAAACCTTGCTGTATGCCTGTTATGCCATGTTTGGTCTCAGTCTGGTAACATCATTAGTTATTATCACCCTGATTTGGAGTCGCTTGGCCCACGCGGGAACCTCGGGTGGTGCTCGAGTGCCGACCTTGTGGATAGTGCTTGGCCCGTTGGGGCAATCGGTGACTGCCATCGGTAGTTTAGGGGGGGTCGCACTCACGATATTGCCTGCGCCATTCGCCGCCAGTTTTCATACGATGGCGCTCCTCTATGGCGTGCCAGTGTGGGGGTTTGCTTTTTATTGGTCAATTATCGCCGCGTTACTCACCTTGCGGGCCATGCGCCGCAAAATGCCTTTTGCGTTAACTTGGTGGGCATTTACCTTTCCGGTTGGCACCTGTGTCACCGGCACTACGCAATTGGCGCATTATACCGAGCTTGCGATTGTGGCTTGGGGGGCTGTTGCCTTGTTTTGTGGTTTATTAGCCGCGTGGTTAATTGCCGCCATCGGCACGCTTAAAGGCCTTAAACACGGGCATATTCTTAAGGTACCGTCGTCATCGCCTCAGGTGAAATCCAAAAAAGGCTAAGGGCAGTTTAATAGCCTGTTAATTCCATATATCCAACCCCTTGGTGACTGCCTTCGATAGTCACAGGTCCCTCCCAGTATGGGATAGATAATGGCATAAGTGCCTCGGGATTGAGGGCGGTCACTTGAATCTCTATCTGTTCAGTAGGGACTGAAATTTGCCATTGTGTCGGTAGTCTTTTGCCTTGGATATCGTGGCTGGTAATGGCTTGCATAATGATGTCGTCGGCACTGAGGCTGCGACCACTGCCATCCCTGTGCATGAGCCGGCCCGCATAAAAATGCGGTTCGCTGTCAGCGTCAGATCTTAATTGAAATAGCATCAGTGCCGTGTCGTGATCTAGGCGTAAGGCAAACCAATCCCAGCCTTGCTGGTGGGTCGTGAGAAACTGCGAACTCCACTCCCTATCCAACCAGCCTTGGCCAACCACGGGGATGATTTGTGTGCCGATTCTGACTTCACCCTTGATATGGATAAATGGCTGGCTGTAATAATGTGAGGCGACACTGCCATCGGCGCTTTTAATGCTAAACCCTTGCTCACCTTGACGCTGATAAGGAGCGCGACTGCCGAGTTTTAAGCGATAACTAAATGCTTCATCACCCCCACTAAGTACGGCGGGAAATAGGTCTTGCGTGCGGCTTTGCCAGCGCCAGTCATCGAGATAAATGGCCAAGGGGTTGGTCTCGACTCCGGCCAGGTGTGCTTGCCCCCGCGACCAACGTTCGGCGGCAAAGTGCTGCTGCTTGGTGGTAACGGCGCTGTGAGCTAAATACAACTGACGTGTGGCCCAATCATTGGCGGCAGGACTTTGGTCTGCCGCGGTGTCTGGCGGGGCTAACGCGACTCTAAATTGGGTCCATTGTAGACCTAAGGGTTCACCTTGTTGTGTCTCTAGGTTGGCGGTGAGGTACCACCATTCGATGCGATAATCATCATGGGCTTGGTGATCTAGTGGAAATTCCAGCAGGGTCTGGGGTACCACTATGGCGAAAAGCGAGCCGTCTTGAGCGTTACTGATCATCAACTTGCCCATACCTTGGCTAGTTGGCGCCGGCGTTGGCGGGCTGCAGGCGCTAAGAAACAGTGTCGCGAGTAATACCAGGTTAAGCTTAAGCATTAGAGCACCTCCTGTTGGAGGCTAGTGATCAGCGGTCGACGGGTTTGGCGGAGCAGAGGGATCAATACCGCCAAGGCGCAGGCCAGCAAGGCCAATGCGCTAACTTGTACATAGGCCCACCAGTCCCAGATCATAGCAATGCTCCAGCCAAAGGCTTGTAATGTGACTTTATGGATGAGCAGCCACCCCAGAAGCGCGCCGGCCGGGAGAGCTAAGGCGGCTGTCATCAACACCAGTAACAGCATTTGGCCAGTGACCATGGCAAATAAACGCGGCCGTGATACGCCGAGCGCATAGAGCCGTGCCAGCGGCGCTTGGCGGTTGTACATTAACATCATGCTGGCACTGAACAGGCCGATAGCAGCGACCATCAAGGTCAGACTATTGAGTACCACAGTGATGGAAAAGGTGCGCTTAAACATGTTAATCGCCTCTGATTTGATTGCCGTCTGGCTATAGATCATGGCGGGCGATACACCTTGTTGTTGTAATTGGAGGCTTAATATCTCGGGATCTTGTGACCAGCCCACCGCAAAATTGCGCTGCGAACTGGGTAAGCCGGCTTGGTGCCATAAGCGTTCGCTGACCATGACTTCGCCTAGCGGTTTACCATAGTCATAATAAATTGCTCCTATCGGTAATCCTTGCGGGTATAGCTGCGCCGTGGCGGCAAGTTGCAATGAGTCACCGACATGCAGACGATGGCGTAAGGCAAGAGGTTCGCTGATCATCAGGCTATGTCCGGCAAGGAACGCGGCCCAATGTTCGCGGCTAGCCGCTTTGATAGATACGGTGGCGGTCATGGCATCATCATCCCGCGCCAATAGCATGACGCGATGAGGATGGGTGCGTTGATCGTCATTGCGCCGAATAGCGCTGTAAGCCTCCCATTGGATCGAGACAGAATGGATGCCTTGGGTATTTCGCAGCCAGTGTTCGATACGTTCGGCATCCTCGGGATTGGGGCGCACATACAGGTCGGCATGTAAGCGGTTATCCATCCATGTTTTTAAGGTTTGCTCAAAACTGCCCACCAAGGTGTTCATCGAGATATTGGCGCTAAGCGCTAGTAGCAGAGCCATCATGGCCAGCGCCAATGGCGCGGTTAACTCGCGGGTTTCGGCTACCATATAGTGCCATAGGCCTTTAGGGGTTATGCGTGCCAATAACACCAATGACCACAAGATTAATTGTGGTAGCAACAGGGGTAAAGCTAAGGTTAAGATGCCGAGTAACGCTAAGCTCTGATGGTAGTTATCGCTGAAGGGCATCAAGACGGCCACTAAGATCAACAGGGCGCAGGCTATGATAAATTGACGGCGGTGGCTGCGAAATTGCAGTAGCCCTTGGCTGTGATTGGTACCCGCCCGCGCCAGAGATTGCTGGGTTAAGGTGCGATAGAGCGGGACACATGCCAGTAGCGAGGCCGTTAATGTGAGGCCGATGGCCTCTAGTAACCAAGAAAGCTGCCAATACCCAGGGAGCAAACGTGCGCCATACAATTGCTCTAAAGTCATGGCCACCATAGGTTGTAGCCATTGACTTAGCTGTAATCCCAGTATAAATCCCAAGATTGAGCCAATCAGCACTAGCACGATCAATTCTAACAGCAGAGCTAGCATTAACGCCTGGCGCGTGACCCCAGCTTGCAGTAATTTGAGCATCAGCCGCTGGCGTTTCATTAGGCTGTAGCGAATACCGTTATAGGCGATAAATAAGCCCACCACAAACGCCAACATGGCCATGGCTTGTAAGTTTAAATGGAAGCTTGCTGTCAGCTCTGTCAGTGCCGCGCCGCTATCACCGAGGCGTAAGATGTTATTCTCTTGAAGTAACGCCTCAGCTTGCGCCAGTTGCTTGGCATCATCGGTCATGATGGCGATATAAGATAAACGCCGCTGTTGCGCTAATAGTTGTTGCGCCAAACTAATATCCAGCAAGATATTATCGCCAAGGCCGGCATCATTACCGAGCGCAAATAAGCTGAGACTGACGCCGGCCACCTCAATGACGGCGCTATCCTGAGGCAGTTCTGCTAACCTGGCGGCGAATGCTTGGCTGACAATGGCCACAGGTTCGCCTTGCAGTAACTTGGCGAGCGGAAGGGTAGAAAAGTGATCTCCTTGCTGCCCTGGAGTTGACGGTGCCGCCAGCGCGGTCGCGGCAATAAGATCGCTGCCTTGGATGTGCCAGCGCCGCCCTTGCTGGTCGAGTATGTGACCTTCCAATACAGCTAATACCGGTAAGCCCGCTTGTCTTAAGGCAAAATACTGAGCCTGATCTAAGCTGCCGGTGCCACTTGGCGGGAGTATGTAGGCCGTGGCTTGACGACTCAGCAGTTCGGTGGCGTCGCTGTAGCTACGAACAGCATTTTCATTGGTCGACTTTACGCCAGTCAGCAGGGTGACAGCTAAGATAATTCCTAGCAAAATGGCGCCGGCTTGCAAAGGTTTGTGCCGATAATGGGCGGCAAAGACCTTAAGGCTGAGGAGGCTGGTGTGCCAGTTGCGTGCCGTCATTTATGTCCCCGCGAGCAGGGGGGAGTTTGCTCAACTAATCGTCCCTGCTTGAGTTGCCAATGACGGCCCATAAAGGCAGCACACTCCATGGAATGAGTCACCATCAGCACTGAGCTGCCTACTTCGTTGGCCAGTTCGCAGAGTAAGCTAATGACCTGCAGGCCCACTTGATTATCGAGGTTACCTGTGGGTTCATCGGCCAACAGTAACTGCGGTTGATGTGCTAGCGCACGGGCGACGGCGACGCGCTGTTGTTGGCCGCCAGAAAGTTGTTCAACGCTGCGGTGACTAAGCTGGGTGAGTTCCAGCGTTTTGAGTAGATAATCGCACCAAGGATTCCAATCTTGACCGAGGAGGTGGAGGGGAAACGCGATGTTGTCTCTGACATTGAGAGGCGTCAGCAGATTGAATTGTTGAAAGACAACCCCTAAATGGCGGCGACGAAAATCGCTCCATTGGCGATCACGCCACTGACGGGTTGAGCGGCCAGCAAGCAAGATGTCGCCACTGTCTGGGAACTCAAAGCCTGCCATTAAATTGAGTATCGTACTCTTGCCACTGCCGCTGGGACCTGTCAGTGCCAATGTGTCACCTTGAGTTAGGGTGAGATCCACCTGTTCGAGCACGCCGTGGTAATCGGAGCCATCGGTAAAGCCTTTGCTGACACCGTCTAACATCACCAATTCAGCCACGATATCTCCCTTTATTGAGGCCACTCCCCTTAAGATAACTGAATGACTTTTAAGCGCCAACTAAAGATTATGTGATGTTTGTTTGATTTATGCGCAGCCATAGTGTCATTGGCATGATCGCGCTTGTCAGCGAGTCACAAACGCGGCACTATTTTCATCCTGTCGCTAAGGCGACTATCCGTTCGGATGAAGGTAGCAGGAGAGTGGGGAATTAACCTCACACCGACGAGGCAACTTTATTAGTGTTTGGCGAGTTAATCGTTCACTAATAAAGCACTCTTTCAGGTGCCGTTAGGCGTGGACTGTTACTGGACGAGCCTCTGGAGAGACTGGCTGTTTTTTTCGCCAGCGCCGAAGGCGCAAGCTGATATAGGGTTAACTTATCTTGGTCCATGACTGAGATGACGTAAGCTTATGTCAGTGAAACGCTCAGGCAAAAGGACAGAGGAGAGGGTGACTGCTTTGCCTGTTTGCCGAGAAGTGTCAATGTCATCATTTACCGCTCGCTTCAAACTGATTCTGCCGAGATCTTAGGCGGACTAACCAGCCATTTCTTTTCCTCCTCCGTTTATTCATTTAGTTGTTTTGTAAACTGAGGATTTGTATGATTTTGCAAGATTTAATTACCCAACTTAATGCCATTGTTTGGGGACCAGCGACCTTAATTCTCTTGGTTGGTACTGGGGTGTATCTCACCTTTCGTTTAGGCTTTATTCAAATATTGCGTCTACCGATGGCTTTAGGATTATTGTTTAAGCCGGCCTTGGGCAAGGGCGATCTCACCCCGTTTGCGGCGCTTTGTACTGCGTTATCGGCCACCATTGGTACCGGCAATATTGTCGGCGTGGCCACCGCCATCAAAGTCGGCGGGCCTGGCGCCTTGTTTTGGATGTGGCTTGCCGCTTTCTTTGGCATGGCAACCAAATACGCTGAATGTTTGTTGGCGGTAAAATATCGTACGGTCGATGCCCATGGCCATATCGCAGGTGGCCCTATGTATTACATCGAAAAAGGCTTGGGTCTCCATTGGTTGGCCAAGACGTTTGCGGTGTTTGGTGTCGGGGTCGCCTTTTTTGGGATCGGTACGTTTGCCCAGGTCAATGCCATCAGTGATGCCATGAGTATCGCCTTTCAGGTGCCACATTGGCTGACAGCGCTAGTATTAACGACGTTAGTGGCGCTGGTGGTGCTGGGGGGCGTTGGCCGGATTGCCGCGGTTGCGCAACGCTTAGTGCCCGCCATGGCCATGGGTTATTTACTGGCCTGTGGCTGGATATTAATAAGTTTCTACGATCAAATTATTCCGGCATTGCAATTGGTGCTTCATGCGGCATTTACGCCGATGTCGGCGGCCGGCGGATTTTTAGGGGCTGGGGTGGCGCAGGCGATTCAAATTGGTATCGCCCGCGGAGTGTTCTCTAACGAGTCCGGTCTGGGCAGTGCCCCCATTGCGGCGGCAGCGGCTAAAACTAATTCGCCCGCAGAGCAAGGCTTGGTCAGCATGACGGGAACCTTCTTTGATACCATTATTATTTGCACCATGACAGGGCTGGTATTAATCATTACTGGGGTGTGGAGTGGTGATGCTTCAGGGGCGGCAATGACCAGCGCCGCATTTGCAACAGGCGGAAATGCAATTCTTGGTCAATACTTAGTAACAATAGCATTAGTGTGTTTTGCGTTTACCACTATTTTAGGTTGGAATTATTATGGTGAACGTTGTTGGGGTTATTTAACGAAAGGCCGTGCAAGCCATTTATACCAAGGGATCTTTTTGGTGTTGATTGCCGTAGGTGCCTTCATTAAGTTAGACCTCATTTGGCTACTGGCTGATACCGTCAACGGTTTA
Organism: Shewanella sp. NIFS-20-20; assembly: GCF_019209865.1. GTDB lineage: Bacteria > Pseudomonadota > Gammaproteobacteria > Enterobacterales > Shewanellaceae > Shewanella. Next base: position 56,174 of record NZ_JAHUTT010000001.1, read on the forward strand.
ATGGCAATTCCAAATTTGATTGCCATTATAGGCTTGAGGCAGGTGATAATGGCGGAAACTTATCACTATTTCAGTCGACTTAAACAGGCTACAGGATTGCCTACTCGTTAAGCTTCCCGTGGCGACAATGTTGTAATGGAGGACAAGATTGCGCCCTACAACTCCCAAAGTGCCGGTGACTGCGCCGGCCCATGCTGAAACGCCAACCCTAGGTCAGATGCGTTTATGGTTGTCTTCGCTACGTGATGAGCTGCAAACGCCGCTGCATACGATTCATGGCATGACAGAATTGTGTTTGCAAAGCTCGCTTGAGCCTGTGAATCGCGATGAAATGGAAGCCATCAATCTGGCCAATCGCCAACTCGAGTGGCAGGTGAGTAACCTGCTGCTGCTCGCCGAAATTGATACTAAAAAGCTCACCTTAGACAGTCAGTCGGTGAGTTTGTTGGGGCTGGGGCAAGAGATCCAAGCCCAATGGCCTTTATGGACTAACGGTTCACAGCAATTACAATTTGAATGGCCACAAAGCAGTAAAATCATCGTTGATAGCCAGAAACTCAAGCGGGTGCTGGGCTGCCTGATCGCCTTCGTTAGTAAGCAAGGCGGCGACGTGGCTTGCCGAGCTAAATCCATGGCGGATATCAGCACCGTCAGTTTTCAATGTGAAGTGATGCCTGCCAGTTGGCAGGGGCAGTACAACCCAAGCCAACTGCTCAAAATTTTCGAGATGTCGCCGGGGTTGGCGCTGGCCAAACAATTAGTGACCATGATGGCGGGTAAGTTAGAACTGGTGTCTTATGAGGGGGAGTTTGGCTTTCTGTTAACCCTCGATTGTGAGCGGCCGCGAATGTCCGGTGGCACCGGTTTTATTCCTCAAGAAGATCAAGACTTACCCGTGTTGTTGGTGGATGATCATGGGCTTAACCGTCAGTTGGTGATGGCGTTATTTGAACGCTTACAATTACCGTTACCTGCGATTGCTGAACATGGCATGGAAGCCCTCGAGTTTCTCGACCAAAGCCGAGCAAAATTAGTCTTAATGGATATCCAAATGCCGGTCATGGATGGGGTGACCGCCATCAAACGCTTGCGCGCTCAGCCGAGGTGGAAGAATTTGGTGGTGGTCGCGTTATCGGCCAATCATACTGAGGCCGATGTTAAAGAGTACCTCAATGTCGGCTTTAATGCGGTGTTGCCCAAGCCGTTTGAGTTTGGCAAGCTTAAAGACACGCTGCAACAGTTTGGGATTGAATGCGAAGAAGCCGTGGCGCCAGAGGATATCCCTGAAGGGATCTGGCCAGCCCATGCCGCCCTCGATTGCAATAAGGCGTTATCGCGATTAAACCTTGATGATGATCTCTATGGTGACTTGTTAGTGCGGTTTGCTAATGGTCAACCGCAACTCTTAACGCAAATTCCTGAGGCGTATGCCGCGTCAGATTGGCAGACGTTAACACGTTTACTCCACACCTTAAAAGGGGTCGCGGCCAGCTTGGGCAGTGATCGCTTATCGCATTTGGCCGCAGAAGCAGGGCAGGCGATTAGTTTAGGCAAAGATTGGTCGAGCGATGCCTTACTGAGTTTGTTGATGGATATTATTAATGCCATTAACTCTTGGCGTGAATTACAAACCTTAAACGAGTTAGGTGAAACCATCAGTGATGCCCAACTCGAGCAACTGTTACATAAGTTGCGGGAATTATTGCAGCAATCGGATGCGGCTGCGGTGTCATTGGTGGCGCAATTACAAAATTGTACCCATGCGCGCTTGACTGATTTTGAGATCGTGTTTGAATTAACGGGTAATTTTGCCTTTGATCAAGCAGAGGTTGCCTTGCAGAAATTACTAGCTGACGCCTAGCAAATTGGCGCTGGCTGGCCAGCGCCATAGTGAGGTTATTCGCTGTCTAACGTATATGGTAGCGCCATTAAGCTTAAGCGCAGTTCCGGTTGAGTGCTCAGCCGGAACTGGGTGTCCATAGCCGTGTCATTGGCGAGCACGGCACTACACCAAAAGCGGCCATCAAGCATGGTTGACTCTATGATGGTGCCAGCTTTGCGCCAGTTATCGCCTAGGTTCATTTCTAGCTGGGTATCAGACTCGATTGGTGCCGAGATTTCGCCTTGGACAACGTAAAGCGCCCGTTTATTGCCACCGCGATATTTCATCCGTGCGATGGTTTCTTGGCCCATATAACAGCCCTTGGTAAAACTGATCCCATCGATGGCTTGCCAGTTGAACATTTGAGGCACAAATTGGCCAGAGTTCTCGGCGCCAATATTGGCCACCCCAGCAGCAATCTCCACGGCTTGCCACAAGTGGGCACTGACTGGAGCGTGCTGGTGAGTCACGGCTTGGGCATGTTGCTGACTCAGCACTAAAATATAGCCATAATCGCATTGTAAAATGCTGCTGCCGTCGTCAAGCACTAAGGCAGTGCCTGCCATATCGCCAAATTGCGCGGTGATAAATTGCTCAGCATCGCTACCCAGTAGTCCGAAAATTTGCCAGTGCGCGCTGACATCACTCAGTTCGACCTTGCTAAACACCGCGTACTTTTGCATCTGCACTAAATCAATCGCTAAGGTATCTGTTGGCATTAGCAATGTTAGGCAATCGCCGCGACCAAAGACTCGGAATGTAGCCAAGGCTTTCCCCTTGGGATCGCAGTGGGCCCCAAAGCGCCATTGATTATCTGCTAATTGACTGATGTCGGCAGTGACTTGGCCATTGAGGAATACCCGTGCTTGCTCACCTTTGAGTTGCAACAAACCAAAATGGGATAACTGACACAGCGCCAGAGACGGTTGTGAAATTGATACAGGCCAAATAGCAGCGGCGGATTTCATGACAAGTTCCTACAAACAATAGTGTGTTACCGATTGTATGCTGTCGGTGTTTGTAGCTCAAGAGGGCTAAACCACACTGGGCAATGACGGTTACTCAGCTTGAGCTGCGGATTATTCTGATTTTATCGGTTTAACCTTGTAGAATGTTCGCCAATTTTAGTGCAGATGAGTATTTCTGTGCGTCGCAATGATTAGGATTAACTATGGCCATTCGTATTAAGCTGCACCCTAAACGGGAAAAATCCCTTGAACGTCATCATCCGTGGGTGTTTGCCAGTGGCATACATAACGTGAAAGGGAAGCCGGTTAACGGCGAAACGGTCGATGTGGTGGCTCATGATGGCAAATGGTTAGCGCGAGGCGCGTGGTCAGAATCCTCCCAAATTCAAGTGCGAGTGTGGAGTTTCGATAAGGAAGAAGTCATCGATAAAGATTTCTTTACTCGTAGAATTTTGCGCGCTCAAGCTGGCCGTGAACATGTGATTAACGAACAAGGGCTTACCGGATATCGCTTGGTTGCCGCTGAGTCGGATGGCCTCCCCGGCATAACTATCGATAAATATGAGCAGGTGTTGGTGTGTCAGTTATTAAGTGCGGGCGCAGATTATTGGCGTGACACCTTGGTGGAAGTCTTGGCGGAGTTATACCCAGGCTGCGCCATTTATGAGCGCTCCGATGTGGAGTCTCGTAAAAAAGAAGGACTGCCACTGGTGACTGGCCTGTTACATGGCGAATTACCTGAAATGCCAGTAGTGATTGAAGAAAATGGCATTAAAATTGCCGTGGATGTGATCAAAGGGCATAAGACAGGATTCTATTTAGATCAACGAGATAACCGTGCGATTGCCGGGCGTTTCGTGAAAGGTAAGTCGGTGCTCAACTGTTTTTGTTATACCGGCACCTTTGGCTTATATGCGGCCAATGCGGGTGCTAGCAGTATCGAAAACGTGGACGTATCTTCCTTGGCCTTAGCCACCGCTCGTCACAATATGGCGATTAACGGCATCGATGACAGTCACGTACATTACAACGAAGCCGACGTGTTTAAGTTGTTGCGTGATTATCGCGATCAAGGCAAAACCTTTGATGTGATCGTGCTTGATCCGCCCAAGTTTGCCGATAACAAAGCGCAACTAAATGGCGCCTGCCGTGGTTATAAAGATATCAATATGATTGCAATGCAACTATTGAATCCTAATGGTATTTTGCTGACTTTCTCTTGCTCGGGATTAATGCCTGCGGATTTATTCCAAAAGATCGTTGCCGATGCCGCGCTCGATGCAAAGCGTGATATTCAGTTTATTGAGCGGTTAAGTCAGGCGTCTGATCACCCGATTGGTGGGGCTTTCCCTGAAGGCTTTTACTTAAAGGGCTTAGTCGCCCGCGTGTGCTAACGCATAAAATCGCCACCGACCGCGCGGACTGAGGTCGGTGGCGATTTATCAATGTAGCAGGCGAGTACGAATAGTCCCTTCAATCGCTTGAAGCTGAATAAGGGCTTCTTCAGCATGGCTAGTATCCACTTCCATCACCACGTAGCCAATTTCAGCGGTGGTTTGCAGATATTGCGCCGCGATATTGATGCCTTTTTCGGCAAACGCTTGGTTGATTTGAATTAACACCCCAGGGCGATTGCGGTGAATATGTAATAACCGTGATGTAGCCGAATGCTGTGGTAACGAGACTTCGGGAAAATTGACCGCCGAGACCGTTGAGCCGTTGTCAGAGTACTTAGCTAATTTGCCCGCGACTTCAATGCCAATATTTTCTTGTGCCTCAGCCGTACTACCCCCCACGTGTGGGGTGAGAATGACATTATCTAGTCCCTGCAATGGCGAGCTAAATTGCTCGTCATTGGATTTGGGTTCAACGGGAAACACATCGATGGCGGCTCCGCTAAGCCATTGCTCTTTTAATGCGATAGTCAGGGCGTCGATATCGACCACAGTCCCGCGCGATGCATTAATCAGGATACTGCCTTTGCGCATGCAGGCGAGTTGTTCTGCCGCTATCATATTGCGGGTGGCTTCGGTTTCAGGGACATGCAAACTGACCACATCGGCATTCGCCAATAATTGAGTAAGACTGTGTATTTGCTGGGCATTACCCAGTGGCAACTTATCTTCGATATCATAAAAAATAACGCGCATGCCTAAGGTCTCAGCCAAAATACCCAGTTGCGTCCCAATATGACCATAGCCGATGACTCCAAGGGTCTTGCCGCGGACTTCATAACTTCCTGAGGCACTTTTAAGCCAGCCGCCAACATGGGCCTTAGCGTTGCGTTCAGGGATGCCTCTAAGCAACATGATGATTTCGCCGAGTACTAATTCAGCCACACTGCGGGTATTAGAAAAGGGCGCGTTAAATACAGGGATCCCCAGCGTTTCGGCCGCACCAATGTCAACTTGGTTGGTGCCGATACAGAAGCAACCAATCGCGACTAATTTATTCGCTTGCGCTAGAACCTCGGCAGTTAACTGAGTACGAGAACGAATGCCGATAAAGTGTGCATCGCTAATCGCTTGATTGAGTTCATCACCGGATAGCGATCCTTTATGGCTTTCGATATTGCTATAGCCTGCCCGAGTGAGAACTTCGATGGCAGAAGGGTGAAGCCCCTCGAGTAATAGAATTTTTATTTTATCTTTATTGAGCGAGTATTTCGCCATAGGGCACCTTCACTGGAATATTTATAGGGTATTCACTCATTACCACCGCAATTGTCGAGTGGAATAAGTTTTGTCTTTTTAAATCAATTGCAATGCCAGCTCAATCCTTATAGGTCATTTTTGATAAGTGCGAAGCTTAATACTCAAGCTATCATCTTTTAGGTTATTTGTAGAGGTCTAGATGGCTAAAGTGTATGTTTGCCATTGAGAACAATTCGCTATCTAGTGACAATTGTTGTAATAATGTGTGCAAAATGTTTGGAAAAAGGGAATTTATCAAACTATCAAGCTATATTGAGTTACTTAAATCAGTCTTTAGTCTGATGCAGTGACTGATACAAAAAGACACAATTCAGTTCAGTTGGCATGTTTATGGCTAACATGAAACAACAATTGGAGGGTTCATGCTCAAATTGTTAACTCTGGCGTCCAAGGAGGATTGTCAATGACTACGATCAGGGACATTGTTTTTTTACATCAAATTGCCTCACCTTGTAATTTAGCCATGTTGGCTAAGGCCAGTGGCTATAACGCAAGAGTATATAAGAATGCTGATGATATTGATTATTCCAATACTGAGGCCTTTTGTTTTATCAGTCATCAAGGGGCCTCATTAGACAGTAAGGGGGTCCCCCTACTGGTTTCACGCTTGATTAGTCAGGTTCCCGTTGCCTTATATCAAGTCGATCAAAATGCCATCGATGCAGAAACAGCATTGCTCATGGGGATCCGGGGCTTATTGTACAATGAGCAGCGAATGGATCTGATGATGGGCTTAAAAAAAATGTTACAAGGGGAGTTGTGGTATGAGCGGCCTATCTTGAGTAAGGTGTTTCGGTCATTGATTTTAAAAGTTGATAATTCGTCACCAATGTCGAAAGAAGCCATGATGATGTTACAAGCATTAACTGGTCGAGAACGCACCATCATCAAGCTGGTAGGCAGTGGTGCACGCAATAAAGAGATCGCGCAGCGCTTATGTATTAGTGAGCATACCGTCAAGGCTCACATTTCCTCTATCTTCAGAAAAACCCAATCTCGTAATCGAGTGGAGTTATTGCGTTGGGCGCAAACACATCAGGGCCAGTTTGAACTGATGGGGTAAAGGGTTAAGTGACACGTTACTTTGCCGCATAAAAAAACTCCGGATGAATCCGGAGTTTTTTATTGGCTTAAACGTCGCTGACGTTTTCCGCTTAGTTTTGGATGACAATCGCGCTGTTGTTGTCACCGGTTTGAGTCACATCAATCACATTACCGATACCAGATTGTAGACCTGTCACTATGTTGTCATTACCTACTTGGCTAATCGACAGTGAGTTGCTGTCACCTGTGATTTCAAAGCTGCCTGAGGCAGTACCTTCACCAGATACCCAGTTACCATTACCTGTCTGGCTAATCATGGCTGAGTTTTCATCGCCGAGGATAATTAAATCAATCAGGTTGAGATCGCCATTCTGCGTGAGTTCTACATCGGTGTTGTTGTCACCAATTACTGACGCTAAAGCTTCGTTATCGTTACCATCTTGTTCAACATTAACGTCGTTATCATTGCCTGAAATTTCGACATAACCAAAGTTAGTGTCGCCTTCTTGAGTGACTTCTGCAGAGTTATCATCACCTGTTACAAACACGGCAATTTGATTGCTGTTACCGTCGGAAGTCATTAATACATCGTTATCATTCCCCTCTAAACCAAAGGTGGCATAGTTGCTATCGCCTTCTTGGTCTAGCATGGCAAAGTTATCATCGCCTATCACAGCGAATTCAGCGGCATTGCTATTACCGGTTTGTTCAATATCAATGCGGTTATCATTCCCATCGATAATTGCCACTTCAGGGTCGCCAATCAGGTTTGAGGTGCCGTCTTGAACAATTTCGATATCATTGTCGTCACCATTAGCAAATTCGAGCACCGCTGAGTTCGAGTCACCGGTTTGATCAATCTCAACTTCATTTGATGAACCCGTCATGCTATACACAAAGCCAACGTTGTTATTGCCATCTTGAGTCATCACAAAATTATTGTCATTACCAAAGACACCGCGAACACCGGCTAAATTACTGTCACCAAATTGGCTAGCATCTAAATCATTGTTGTTGCCAATATTGCGGTCAAGATTGACACCAATCATACCGGCCTGGTTACTATTACCTTCTTGGGTGGCAATGAAGTCATTATCATTACCTTCGGCGCGATAGACAGTAAAGTTACTATCGCCAAGTTGGTAAATGTCACCGGTATTATTATCACCAATCAACTCTACGTTGGTATCGTTGCGGGAACCATCTTGGTTAAGGACGACATCATTGCTGGCGCCGGTAATAACCATTTCAGTGGTATTCCAATAATCATTCTGGGTCACATCAACCACGTTGCTATCACCGGTGATTTCACTGCTAGCAACTTGCCAATCAAGCGTTTGAGTGAAAGTGACATCGTTACCATTGCCCGTCACATCTGAGTAACCTTCATGCCAGTAACCGTCTTGACTGATGTCAGTCACGTTGTCATCGCCGACTTGTGAAGAGATTATCGTGTTGCGCTCTCCGGTCTGAACTGTGGTCGCTTCGTTATTATTGCCGGTTTGGGTCACGGTACTTTCATTAGGGTAGTCTTGTGCATTAACCCCCACGCTAAAGGCTGCAGCAATAGCGATGGCAATAATGGATTTTTTTGTCACTGAAGTCATATATCAATCCCTTCACTTATATTGTGTGATTGAGATGGCGGCGCCATCCCCGATTTGTTGTATGGCAAAACTAGTGCCATTGCTCTGATTGAGTTGAACTAGGTTGTTTTGTCCGATTTGACTGATGTTGGCTAGATTGTCATCCCCGCGTTGGCTGATCTTAATCAAATTACCTGAGCCTACTTGGGTACTGTTCGCCTGATTATTGTTACCAGACTGCAGTATGTCGCTCTCATTACTTACCCCCAGTTGAACCATAGTTGCTTGGTTAAGTTCACCCGATTGAATGAGGCGTATCGCATTGTCTCTGCCACTATTTTCTAGGACAGCTTGCAGAGTTAGTGATATCCCAGCTTGCTCCATTAACTGAGCGCTTGGTTCTGCATTGGCTTTAGCTGCCAACAACAGCAATACCATGACGATGCCGTATTTCACATGTGGCACTTTTTGCTCCTCTAGTGGTTTGTCGCCTTCTTACTAAATCGAAAACATTTCCAAACTGACGTATTCAAACTAGGGTGTTAACTAATCGATAACAATTGAACTAAAGGCTATTTTTTTTTTTGCTTTAAAAGTTTTTATTTATCGATTGGTAGTCAAAAAGGCTAATATTTACAGTAGTGTAGGATTTTAATCTGCGCAGCTATGCTGATTTGGCTAGTTCATGGGTATTAGTATAAAGGTGTTAATTTTTTGTTAGCACCTTGGCGGGGGCCGATAATTGTGGCAACAATCATGTTGGTTAGGAAATTAAAGGCGTTCGCTGTGGTGGTGTTAACACCCAGTGAACGTTTTCCCATGTGGTAGATATGACATGAAAATAAGGATGAACAATGATAACTAAACTCTCGCCATTAGCATTGGCTGTATCGGGTATGCTGGCTCTCGCAAGCACTAGCGCCCTCGCGGCTGATTCAAAAATGGCTAAACAAAATGAAGCCATTAGTTACGATAAAGATTCAATTTTAGTTGTCTATCATGACAATACTTCTAAGAGTGAAAGATTGGCGGCACAACGCCTTGTCCGTGGTTATATGCAAGATAAAAATAGCGACGGAATCGATGATAAGTTTTCAGCCCTGATGAACGGGCGCTTGGCTCAAATATCTTTGGGTCGTGGCGGCGATGTAAAACAAGCCATAAAAATGATGAGTGCTCACCCTGCAGTTAAATATGCAGAGCCAAATTACCGTTTACATACTTTAGCGACCCCGGATGACACGCGTTATGGTGAGCTGTGGGGATTAAATAATACCGGTCAAACATCTGGCACAGCGGACGCTGATATCGATGCAGCCGAAGCGTGGGATATCAGCACAGGTTCAAGCGACGTTGTCGTCGCGGTGATCGATACCGGTGTTGACTATAACCACTCAGATCTGGCAGGCAATATTTGGACCAACCCAGGTGAGATTGCTGGTAACGGCATCGATGATGACGGCAACGGTGTCGTCGATGATGTTCATGGTTTCAACGCGATAAACAATAGCGGTGACCCATTTGACGATAATGCCCATGGTACTCACGTATCGGGCACTATCGGTGCTAAAGGTAATAACGCCAATGGTGTTGTGGGTGTCAACTGGGATGTCAGCATCATTGGTTGTAAATTCCTTGATTCGTCCGGTTCAGGTAGCACAGCCGGCGCGATTGCTTGTGTTAACTACGTCACCGATCTGAAAGTTAACCGCGGTGTTGATGTCAAAATCACCAACAACTCTTGGGGTGGCGGTGGTTTTAGCCAAGCATTAAAAGATGCTATTGATGCCGGTGGCGATGCGGGCATTATGTTTGTCGCTGCCGCGGGTAATGGTGCGTATGACAATGATGCTTCACCCAGCTATCCTGCGAGCTATGACTCCGATGCCATCGTGGCTGTAGCCAGTACCGATCATAATGATGCCATGTCTGGTTTTTCTCAGTACGGTTTAACCAGTGTTGACTTAGGTGCACCAGGTTCTGCGATTTTATCGACCGTGCCTGGTGGTGGTTACTCTAGCTTCTCTGGTACCTCCATGGCTACCCCGCATGTCGTCGGTGCGGCAGCGCTTGCGTGGTCTGTTAATCCAGATCTTGATGTCGCTGAAATGAAAGAATTGTTGTTGAGTAGCGGTGATGACAATGCTGCACTTAACGGCAAAACTGTTTCTGGTAAGCGTCTAAACGTCAACAATGCGTTGGAAGCGGCTGATCCTTCACCTGCCTTTAAGTTAAATGTCACTCCGGGTACGCAAACCATCGAAGCTGGTGCCAGCGCCAGCTATGAATTTAGCGTAGGAAGTGTGGCTGGTTGGGATAACACGGTTAGCTTGAGCTTTAGTGTCGATCCTGCATTAGCTGGAGTGAGTTTATCGACTGACTCTGCAATGGCAGGGGATACTTTCACCTTAGATGTTGCCACCATGAGCGATACGGCATGGGGTGATTATGCCATTGAAGTGACCGGTGTTGACGGTGATATTGTTAAGTCTAAGACGGTTAATCTGACGGTTATTCCACAAGGCTTAGCGGACTACCCGTACAGCAATGACACTCCTGTCGCTATTCCAGATAACAACAGTGAAGGTATTACCAGCACGATTGAGGTCGCTGAAGGTTTACTAATCTTTGGCACCGAAGCGAGCGTGGATATTACCCATACCTGGATTGGTGACTTGATTGTTACCTTGACTTCGCCAACGGGTACTGAAGCTGTACTGCATAACCGTGCTGGTGGCAGTGCCGATGATCTGGTTGAAAGCTGGGATTTAAGTGCCTTTAATGGCGAGTCTGCCATGGGAACTTGGACCTTAAACGTTAGTGATAATGCGGGTGCGGATCTTGGTACCTTAAACAGCTGGGGCTTAGTGTTCTCTGCGGTGGGTGATGGTACGCCTGCTGCGCCAGAGGCTGGTTTTGACTATGAGGTTGACGGTCTGAGCGTGAGCTTTACCAACACCAGTTCTGATATCAACGATGATATCGTGAGCTATAGCTGGGACTTTGGCGATGGCATGATGTCATCAGATGCTAATCCAAGCCATGTCTTCGCTGCGGCTGGGACTTATACCGTGAGCTTAACCGCTACTGATGCTGAGGACCTGTCAAATACCGTGACTCGTGAGATTGAGGTGTTCCAACACTCAATTGATGCAAGTGCAACTCGTGCATACAAATCACGCCGCGGTTCTGCGTTAGTGGATGTCGCATGGGACGGCGCGGTAGGTGATTCAGTCATCATCATGCGTGATGGTCAGCAAGTCGCTGAAACCAACAATGATGGTCGCTACCGAGATCGTTTCTCTACCGCGGCGACTACTGTGACTTATCAAGTGTGTGAAGCAACGTCGAGCTTATGTTCTGACGAGTTTGTTGCTGAGTTCTAAACCATACTAGGTGATATGTCTAAGGCGCTAGTTTCTAGCGCCTTTTTTTATGGTCAATTATTCTCAATTCATATTATTATTATTTCATTTCTGTAATTTTATTACCTTCCATCCCTGACTGAATGGCCGCTCTCATAACCATTGGCTTATATTATTTTTATTCGCTGCGGTGGAATTATAAGCGCGCTTGTTGTTGGTTGGTTGCCGGTTTTTTGCTGGCTTGTGGCGTACTTTAGCGTTTTAGTGATAAAGGGGACGTCAATATTCAATAATCTAATATTCTGCTGAAGTAAGTGATCTGTGTCTCTTGTCGTTCTCGCACCACTGGTTACACTGCTGCCATTACAACGATTTAGGGTGTCATTTGTATGGAAGTTTTCATCAGTTTAGTCGGCATGATGTGCCTGATTGGATTAGCAGTCATTTTTTCTGAGAATCGCCGTGCCATCCAGTTGCGTACAGTGCTTGGCGCCCTCACTTTTCAAATCTTATTCGGCGCCTTTGTGCTCTACGTTCCTGCCGGCCAAGCGGTACTCGACAGCGTCTCATCGGCGGTCATGCAAGTGATAGGCTTTGGCAATCAAGGTTTGTCATTCCTATTTGGTGACCTCGCCAATTTTGGGGTTGGCTTTATCTTTGTGATTAACGTTTTGTGCGTTGTGGTGTTTATTAGCTCGCTTATTGCCGTCTTATATTACCTTGGCATCATGCAATTAGTGATTGGGGTGATTGGCGGTGCTTTGGCCCGTATCTTGGGCACCAGCCGCGCCGAATCCTTATCAGCGACCGCCAATATTTTTGTGGGTCCAATCGAAGCCCCCTCGATGGTGCGTCCTTTTATTAAGCGCATGACTCGATCAGAGTTGTTCGCGGTCATGACCGGTGGTTTGGCCTCGGTGGCCGGTGGCACCATGATTGGATATATCCAAATGGGGGTTGATGTTAAATACGTGTTGACCGCCGCCTTTATGACGGCGCCAGCGGGTTTATTATTTGCCAAATTGATGTGGCCAGAAACTGAGCCGGTTGAAAATGACATCAAGAAAATTATTGATGCCCAGGAAGATAAACCGGCCAATGTGCTTGATGCTGCGGCCAATGGCGCAGCCATGGGAATGCAGCAAGTGCTAGCGGTATCGGCATTGTTATTAGCCTTTGTCGGTTTAATCGCTATGGTGAACGGCATGATAGGTGGGATTGGTGGTTGGTTTGGCTTTGAAGACCTCACCATGCAGTACCTTTTAGGCTTTGTGTTGGCACCATTGGCTTGGGTAATGGGAGTGCCTTGGAGTGAGGCCACTGTCGCGGCATCTTTTATCGGCCAGAAAATGGTGATTAACGAATTTGTCGCTTACATGGATTTTTTGACTGTTAAAGACCAACTTTCTGAAAAAACACAAATTATTATTAGTTTTGCCCTGTGCGGCTTTGCCAACTTAGGCTCGTTGGCGATGGTGATAGGTGGACTGGCAGCCTTGGCTCCAGAACGCCGGAAAGATCTGAGCGCCATCGGCGCCAAAGCTTTGATTGCTGCCGCATTGGCCAACTTGATGAGCGGTACCATTGCCGGCTTATTATTTAGTTTAGGAGCGTAACCATGACACCCCATATTAATGCCCAACCAGGTGATTTTGCTAAAACATTACTGATGCCTGGCGATCCTTTGCGTGCGAAATATATTGCTGAAAATTTTTTAGATAACACTCGCTTAATTACTGATGTTCGCAATATGCTTGGCTACACCGGTGAGTACCAAGGGAAACCTGTCTCAGTGATGGGTTCAGGCATGGGCATTCCTTCAATCTCTATTTATGCCAAAGAGTTAATCACTGAGTACGGCGTGGAGAACATCATCCGTATTGGATCATGTGGCGCTATTAGTGACAATATCAAGTTAATGGATGTGGTTATGGCGATGGGCGCGAGCACCGATTCACAAGTGAATCGTACCCGCTTTGCCAACACAGATTTTGCCATGATTGCTGACTTTGGCTTATTGCGCCGCGCAGTGGATGCCGCCGATCAGCAAGGTGTTAACTATCACGTGGGTAATCTCTATTCGTCGGATCTGTTCTACTGCAGCGATGACAATCGCTATGACTTGATGGAGAAGTACGGCATCCTTGGGGTCGAGATGGAGGCCGCCGGCCTGTATGCTGTGGCTGCCGAATATGGGGCCAAAGCGTTAGCGATGATGACAGTGACTGATCATATTCGCTTAGGTCAACACCTCACTGCGGAAGAGCGTCAACATACACTCAATGAAATGATTAAATTGACCTTGGCAGCGATCCATACCTTGTAATTGCGGTTTACCCTGCAGGTGCCAACGTACCCAAGACTAATAATAACGGGACGTTGGCACCACCTTTTCCCTATCTAAGCCCCACTACACGCCTTATGGTGCCTTTTATTGATGACAGCCATTGCTAAGAGGCAAAATCAGGTGGCCTCAGCTTGGTTATTGCCATTACACTGTCTGTTCATTTATTCGCGGTAAGCTTGGACGCCACAAGATGCCGCTTCGCCTAACCACAAGGATGCAAAGATGAGTATTTGGTTTCAGCCTGTGACTTTAGAGCAGTGTGAGCAGTTAGATAAAGGAATGCATGGTCAGGGAACCTTGATGCAAACCTTGGGGATCCGCATTACCGAGATTGGTGATGATTACATGACTGCGACCATGGACGCTACACCGGCTGTCCATAATCCGTTGGGGATTGTTCATGGGGGCGCTAATGTGGTGTTGGCCGAAACGGTGGCCAGTTATGCCGCAAATTTTGCAGTGGACTTCACTCGCTACTTTTGTGTGGGTCAAGAAATTAATGCCAATCATATTAAAGCCTCCCGTAAAGGCAAACTCTTTGCCACGGCCAGACCTATTCATTTGGGTAAACGCACTTCGGTGTGGGAAGTGAAAATTACTAATGCGGCCGGTGAGTTAACCTGTATTTCAAGAATGACTGCCGCAGTGGTTAAACGCGCTGAATAAACCAGCGTTCGCAAGAGATCACTGTGGTTAACCGCTAAACCTTGATGCACATCAAGGTTTTACTAAAAATTTGACCTTATTCTCTGTAATACCCACTTCAATCTGTATTTACGATTAATGTTATTTGTTTTAATCGCTTTATGTGTTGGTCAGGATGTCGCTATTCTAATGGCCATCAGATTGGAGTCGAAGTTTGGCTCAGGGAATTCAAATTTTTAGCATCAATAGCGATGCAATGGAGTGTAATATGGATAAGCAACCTCAGTATCTCACCGCTCAAAATGGCTCACCGATTAGCGATGATCAAAACTCACTTAGCGCCGGTCAGCGCGGGCCATTGTTGCTGCAAGATTGGCATTTAATTGAAAAGCTGGCTCACTTTAATCGCGAGCGTATTCCCGAGCGGATTGTGCATGCGAAGGGAACGGGAGTCTATGGGGTATTTACCTTAACCAAAGACTTGAGTGATTACACCATTGCCGATCACTTTAATGGCGTCGGTAAGCAAACCGAAACCTTTGTGCGCTTTTCTACCGTCGGTGGTGAGATGGGATCTGCCGATGCCGAGCGCGACCCCCGTGGTTTTGCGGTGCGTTTTTACACCGAACGCGGAAATCACGATATTGTCGGCAATAACACCCCAACGTTTTTTTTGCGTGATGGTATTAAATTCCCTGACTTTATTCATACTCAGAAACGCAATCCGCACACTAATTTGAAAGATCCACAGGCCATGTGGGATTTCTGGTCTCTTAATCCAGAAGCCATGCATCAGGTCACGATTTTAATGTCAGACCGGGGTATTCCTGCCAATTATCGCCAAATGCATGGTTATGGTTCTCATACCTATTCTCTATGGAATGCTAAGGGCGAGCGTTTCTGGGTGAAGTTCCACTTCAAGAGTCAACAAGGGATTGCTAATTTAACCGCGGAGCAGGCGGATATTCTTAAGGGCATTGACCCCGATTCCAGTCAGCGCGATATGGTGGTTGCGATTACGGATAAGCAATTCCCGCGCTGGACAGTGAATATGCAGATCATGCCCGAGGCTGATGCGAATCATTACGCCATCAACCCGTTTGATTTAACCAAGGTATGGCCGCATCAAGATTATCCATTAATGGAAATTGGGGTGTTGGAGTTAAATCGCTTGCCGCAGAATTATTTTGCAGAAGTTGAGCAAGCGGCATTAGCCCCAAGTAATTTAGTGCCAGGGGTAGGGGCTTCGCCTGATAAAATGCTGCAAGCGCGTTTGTTTGCCTATGCTGATGCCCAACGTTATCGTATTGGGGCTAACTATAATCAGTTGGCCGTCAATTGCCCGCATGCTACTAAAGCGAATCATTATCAGCGTGGCGGAGCGATGGCAGCGAGTCAGTGTCCTTATCACGGCCAGCAAACGCTCAGCGAAAGCAGCCCAAATTACGGCCCTAATAGCCAAGATCATGTGGTTGAAGCCGTTGAGTTCGCTGAGCCACCATTACGCCTCGACGGTGAAGCGGCGCGTTACAGCCGTTATAACCAAGACGACTATCGCCAAGCGGGCAATTTATATCGTCTCTTCAGTGAGGCAGAAAAACAGCGATTGGTCAGTAACATTTGTTCGACATTAAGCCAGGCGAGCTTAAGCGTACAACAACGTATGGTTGAACATTTCAGTCAAGCCGATAGCGACTATGGCATGCGAATTAAACAAGCCTTAGCCAAATAAGCAACGGGGTTGCCTTATTAACAATGCCAGCATCCTGCTGGCATTGTTATATTGGATTATTGCCAGAATAAGGTAATGACGCCGATGCCGGCAAATAACCCAGCACAGAGGCGACGGATCAGCACCAATGGCAATTTTTCGGCACTATAATCCGCGATGAGGATCACCGGGACATTCGCCAATAACATTCCGATAGTGGTACCGGCGATAACCATCCACAAATCATCAAAACGTCCAGCCAAGACTACAGTAGCGACTTGCGTTTTATCGCCCATCTCCGCCAAGAAAAATAAAATGAAGGTGGCAATAAATGCCCCGTGACGATAAAAACTGGTGTGTTCCTCATCCATCTTATCGGGCACTAATACCCATAACGCAATGGCAAAGAATGATGCGGCTAATAAGTATTGTGCGACATCCGGAGCAATAAAACCCATGGCCCAATGGCCTAAACTGGCTGCCGCGGCATGATTAACAATGGTCGCCAACAATATGCCGGCAACAATGGCGGTTTTATTGCGAAAGCGTGCGGCGAGTAATAAGGCGAGTAACTGGGTTTTATCACCAATTTCAGCAACAGCAACCGGTGAGTAGTGTGTCCATAATTTATCCGATGGGGGGCGCTCATGACGAGGCAGCAAATACGTAAGCACAAGCATCCCGCCACCCCAATAGTGCGGATACTGTGCTCAGGTCTTGCTGGGCGAGAACACCTATGTGGATGTTCTTGGCTGTGAATACCATGGCGTGCGGCCAAGTATGTTGATATTCACCCCTGACTATCGTGATAGTGAGGTTAGCTACTCCCCCGAAGCGGAGTGCATTGTAATCAAGTCGCTTCAGTTTGCCAACGGTTATCATGGCTAAGTGAGTGGGTGGCTAATATTGTCGGCGGGACCTCCATTTGGAGACATATTTTTATATCGATACTGGGATTTGGCGATTGCAGAGGATCCTGCTGCTGATTGGACTTGTGCCGACGAAATAGCTTTGCTATGGTCGCTGCAGTCTTATGAAAAGTGTGTAAATAGTTAATATTGACTAAATACTTGAACTTCATTTAGTCAGTCGCTTCGGCTAGACAAGATGACACTAAGATCCACTTAACTTTAGGGGCCAATTGTCGCACTGAATGGATCATTCAGGCGGTTATAATTGGGGATAAGTGCTTCCGATGCGGTATTTTCTATACGCTTTTGTGCAGTTCTGATGTCCTTCACTCAAAATAACTAATAAATAGAATAGGACTTTAAATTTGAATTTAAAGATATTAGGCTCGATTGCAATCGTAGCTGGTACCGCCATTGGTGCGGGGATGTTGGCTTTGCCTTTAGCGACAGCGGCGTTGGGGCTTATTCCTGCGTTAGGCTTGTTACTGGTGGTGTGGGCTGTATCGGCGTATACCTCGCTGCTCATGCTGGAAATTAATTTACGTTCCGGTGTCGGAGATAATGTCCATGTAATTACCGGTAAAATATTGGGAAAGAAGGGGCAATTTGTACAAGGGGCGTCATTTTTAAGCTTGTTGTTTGCACTGACAGCAGCGTATCTCACCGGTGGATCTTCGCTATTGGTGCTTAAAGTCGAGAATTTATTTCAAGTCTCGCTCGATAACCAATGGGCTGTGGTTATTTTCACGCTGGCGCTAGGCGGCTTTGCCGCGCTTGGGGTGTCTTGGGTTGATAAAGTCTCACGGATTTTATTTTCCTTGATGGTTGCCCTCTTGGTGCTGGTGGTGCTGTCACTTTTTCCAGAGGTCAATCAAGTGTCCTTGGCACAAGAGGTATCGTTATCCTTGACAGATAGCTGGATGATCGCCATTCCGGTGATATTCACCTCGTTTGGTTTTCATGTGTGTATTGCCACCTTGGTGCGCTATTTAGACGGTGATGCTGGCAACTTGCGGCGAGTATTGCTGATAGGTTCAACCATTCCCCTCATCTGTTATATCCTGTGGTTATTAGTCACTTTAGGCACTGTCGGCGCAAACAATATTTATGGTTTTTCCGGTTCATTACCACAACTGGTGACCGCCTTGCAGCAAATGGTGGCGAGCCCGATAGTGAGTAAGGGGATTTCGTTTTTTGCTGATTTGGCTCTGATCACTTCATTTTTGGGGGTGACCTTAAGTTTGTATGATTTTATTGCCGAACTGACGCGCTCAAGCGCCAGCGTCAAGGGGCGAGTTGGCACTTGGTTAATGACCTTTGTGCCGCCATTATTGTGCGCCTTGTATGTGCCAGAAGGGTTTGTAGCTGTACTGGGATTTGCTGCTATTCCCTTGGTATTTATGATTATCTTCCTGCCCATTTTGATGGCCTTAAGGCAGCGAGCCCTGATGCAAACTGGCTATCAAGTCGCCGGTGGTCAATGGGCGTTAGGTCTAGCGGGTATCGCCGGTATCGCCATTGTTGCTGCGCAATTGTGGGTTGCTTTGTAACTGAATTTGTCAAAGGCTGTTAGCAATTGGTTTTACTATGATAAAGTCGGGTAGATACTCGGCTTTTTTTTTGTTTTAAGAAATCAATAACTCGCCACAATGGAATAACATAATGAAAAAATGGTTACTAACTGCAGTGGTCGCTACTGCCTTGCCAGCCATCGCTGATGAAGGCATGTGGCAGCCCCACCAATTACCGGCTATGGCTGATGAACTTAAGGCCAAGGGCCTAGAAATCGATGTTAACAATATCGCCAAGCTGACTGAATACCCCATGAATGCTGTGATTAGCCTCGGTGGCTGTACGGCATCGTTTGTATCACCGAAAGGCTTAGTCGTCACCAACCATCATTGTGCCTATGGTGCGATCCAATACAATTCAACCGCCGATAATAATTTGCTCAAAGATGGCTTTCTAGCGAAAACTTACGCTGAAGAATTACCGGCAACGCCAGGTTCTCGTATTTATGTTACTGAAGATATTACCAATGTGACTCAAGATGTGATTGCCGGCTTAGCAGATAAGCAAGGCGATGCCTATTATCAAGGCATTGAGGCCAAAGAAAAACAATTGGTTGCTGACTGTGAGCAAGGCGGCGGTTATCGCTGTCAGGTCTATAGCTTCCATAATGGCCTTGAGTATTATTTAGTTAAGCAATTGGAAATTCGTGACGTTCGCTTGACCTATAACCCCGCTGGTAGCATTGGTAAATATGGGGGAGATATTGATAACTGGATGTGGCCACGTCACACCGGAGATTTCTCATTTTATCGAGCCTATGTCGGCCCAGATGGTAAGCCTGCGGATTTTAGCAAAGATAACGTACCCTATGAGCCTAAAAGTTTCTTAAAAGTGTCGGCTAAAGGCGTGAGTGACGGTGATTTCGTGATGGTCGCCGGTTATCCTGGTCGCACCAATCGCTACCGCACTGCCGATGAAGTCGAAAATCAATTTACCTGGGCTTACCCCAACGGCAAAGACTTGCGGGAAACCTTTATCGACATTATCAAGACCACCGCGCCCGAGGGCAGTGATGATCGCATTAAGTATGAGAGCGCACTAGCCGGTCTGGCGAACTACGCTAAAAACTTTGGTTCAATGATCGAGTTTTATGGCAAGTCTGACATGCTGGCCGAACGTCAAGCGCAAGAAGCGGCGCTAGCTCAATGGATCAAAGAGTCACCCGCCCGCACTAAGCAATACGGTGATACCTTATCAACCCTTGAGCAATTAGTGGCACAAAGCCAAGCGGATCAAGCGCGCGATTTATTGATGGGGTATTTAGGTTACAGCACCATGCTACCGACAGCACGTAAGCTGTACCGCTTGGCAAATGAAAAGCAGTTAGCTGACATGGCGCGTGAACCTGGCTACCAAGAGCGCGATATGGTGCACTTTAAGTCGGGCATGGAGCGTATCGATCGTCGCTATGCCGCGAGTGTTGATCAGGCGTTGATGCAAGAGATCCTTAACCGTTATCAATCCTTGCCAGCCAAAGAGCGTCTGGCTGCATTTGATGAGGCGCTTGGGATCACCGCGAAAACCACTCCTGAGCAAATCACTACACTATTAGATAAGCTATACGCTGGGACTGAACTGAATGATCAGGCGACTCGTTTAGCTTGGATGGATAAGTCGGTCGCTGACTTTAAGGCATCGAATGATAGCTTTATTAAGTTAGCCGTGGCGCTATATGAATCTGATATGGCCGAAGAAGCCAAAGCCAAAGAACTTGCCGGTAATCTGATGAAGGTTCGCCCTCAGTATATGGATGCCATCATTGCCTTTAACCGTGAACAAGGTAAGCCAGTATATGCTGATGCTAACTCCAGTTTACGTGTGACTGTGGGTCATGTGAAAGGCTATAGCCCGAAAGATGGCATGCAGGCACTGCCGTTCACTCGCCTTGAGGGGATAGTACAGAAAGACACTGGCCTTGAACCTTTTGATTCACCGGCCAAGCAACTGCAATTAATCAATGACAAGCAATATGGTGACTATTACATGGCTGCCATTGATTCGGTACCAGTTAACTTCTTGTCGACCTTGGATACCACAGGGGGTAATTCGGGATCGCCAACCTTAAATGGTCGCGCCGAATTAGTCGGGTTATTGTTTGATGGTGTGTACGAAAGCATCATAGGTGATTGGGATTATAACGACGATATTAATCGCTCTATCCAAGTAGATAGCCGTTATATGCTCTGGGTGATGGAGTCTGTCGATAATGCCAATAACTTATTGAATGAAATGGTTATCGTTAAGTGATTTTTAGGCTACATGCCTGATATAACTCACTAATCTCTGCGGCCTCTAGGGGCCGCAGAGTATTTTCTGCTAAGCCATTAAGGCTGAGAGTCATCATGCTTTCTCTTTTTAAATCAATTACCTTAAATCCCAGTGCTTGACACATACGCCGAATCTGACGATTCATGCCTTGGGTGAGTTGGATCCTAAACTGGCGTTGATTGACTTGCTGGCATTGGCAAGGTTGGGTGGTCACCGCTTGATAACTGACTCCGTTCGCCATCTGCTGAATAAAGTCAGCATTGAGGGGGGCAGAGACGGTCACCAAATAGCTTTTGTGGTGCGCAAACTCAGGGTGTAATAAATGCTGAGTCAGTAAGCCATCGTTAGTGATCAATACTAGGCCGCGGGAGTCCTTATCTAATCTACCGACTGGATAGGCTCGGGTGGGTAATTGGAGTCGATGGTAAATGCTGCTAGGGTCATCGGCCAATAAGCGACAATCAACCCCCACAGGTTTGTGATAAATCCAATAATTGTAGTGGGTGGGTGGCGTGACAGTGATGCCATCAAGCTGTACTTGTTGTTCGCTTTTTGGCGGATGCCTGTGGCTTAACTTGAGCGTATCAATGTGCTTGGCCAATTGGCCATTAATGCTGACTCGACCCGCCTCGATGAGCCGGCTGGCTTGGCGACGAGAGGCAACGCCACAATAAGCTAAGTATTGATTGATCCGCATGGGTTTCTCCGCTCTACAGGGTCGATGCCGGCGAGCTGCTGATCACCTCTGATAACAAAATGGCTGATAATTAACTGACGTATGGTGAATGCTAGCGCCACATCCCAGCTGATATTTAAGATAGCAATGCCCCAACTAAAATACGGAGCAATACAGTCTTGGTAGTGGCGGGCATGCTCTGAAAGCAAGCTGGCTTCAGTCACGTCGAGGTGGCTGAGATTGACGATACACGCCAGTAGCAATAGAAAACTATTTATCATTAGCCATTTACTGCAGTAAGGTTTGGAGAGCACGCCAGCCAATAAACTCATGCAGCTGAGAAAGGTAATGGAGATAGAGTAATGAAAACTCGCCAATAAGTGTATTCTGCCGAGGTTCATTGGGAATACACCCATCAAAAAAATGGTGATCGAGGTATAAATACCGACGATGGCCAATAATTTGCTGAGCCAGCCAAGCGGGAGTAAGACGAGCCCCAACATCGCTAGAAACATACAAGTGCTGGTGATTAATAAGACCCCATTAAAGATATAGGCCAATTCAAAGTGGCGGTAATCCCCTAATTGATTCGGTCTGATCTTAAATATCTCAAGCCCCACCTGCTGAAATTCATGCCAGGTGATCAAGCCTATGCCTAAGGTGGCAATAATCGCACAGGTTAAGATTAATAAGATGATTAAATGGTGCAAATCACAATATTGGTAATCGCTATATCGATCAAGCAAGGTGTAAGGCTTACCAGTAGTTGGCCGGGCGATAATTATCCATTTTTAGTCAGCGCTAACCGTTAACTAGATCACATTATGTGTTGCCTGATACCGCTCTAGCGTTAACCTATGCACTGTTAACGCTAATCCTAAGCCAGACAACAGGATCATCGTTGCATGGATCCACAGCAGATTAGCGACGAGATCATGGCTGGCTGATGGGGCAGCGCTCATTAAGTCGACACGTTGAAAGTCAAAGTGCCAAAGGATCCCCATCACGCAAATACCCCCTAATACACTGGTGTGAAAAATCATGGGATGACACCAAAGCTTATTGAGCCATTTAGAGCCGATAATCAAGCCAAAGAATAGGCCGGTGATGCCATAAAAAAATAATGACACCCAACCATGGGCTGGTGAGAAATTGAGGGGAAATATCCCTAACAGGATAATGCTAATTCCCGATGCAATACCGGCGTAAGCAATCGTTTGAATGAATCGATGAAGATTCAGATAAATCAGGCTCAGCATGGCCAAAATAAAACTGGAACCAGTGAGTAATAAACTGATGTTATACACTATGGCTAAAGGGGAGTGGAGATAATCACCTAAGATATCAATCCGAGTATTAAATAGGGACAAGCCGACTTTTTGATACATGGCAAAGGCTGACACTAAAATGCCAATACTGCAGATGCTGACACTAACGAGTGTCATATGGATAATTAAGCGATAAGGATCGTATTCATCGAGTTGATAGGGTGGCGGTTGCACTCAAGATGTCCTTTATCTGGCTTTCTTTGAGTATAGACAACCGCCATCGAATAACTTAATGACGCGAGCGGAAAACCACAATCAAGATGGCTACGACGGCTAAAATCATGCCATACCAGGTATATGAAACCGCCGCCAGCGGGCTGATACCAAAGATGGATGCGATTAAGAGCGCTTGCGCACCGTACGGGATTAAGCCTTGGATAATACAGGCAAAGATATCGAGTACACTGGCAGCGCGCTTAGGAGATACGCCGTGCTTTTGGGCTAAATCTTTAGCAATATCACCACTGACCACAATTGATACTGTATTGTTGGCTACGCAAGCATTCGTGGCGGCGACAATACCGGCCATGCCCAATTCCGCGGCGCGACAAGAGGCTTCCCCCTTAGACTTTGAAAACCGAGAGATCAGCTTTTCAATTTGTGCGCTGACAAACGCTAAGCCACCTTGCTGTTGCATCAGTGCGGCCAATCCGCCCACCAACATCGACAAGATAAAGATTTCTTGCATGTTGCTAAAACCGGCATAAATATCTTTGCCAAACGTGATGACATCATAGTGACCTGTCATGAAGCCCGTCGCGCCTGCCAATAGAATGCCTATGGTTAATACCACAAACACATTCAGGCCGGCGACCGCTAACACTAAGATGGTTAAATAGGGGATGACTTTGACAAAATCTATCGATTGGCTGGCGAGCTCTGCATGGCCCTGACCAATCACGGTAAATACCACCAAGGTAATGAGAGATGCTGGCAGTGCGAAAATCAAATTCTCACGGAATTTATCTTTCATTTCACAGCCTTGAGTTCGAGTCGCGGCAATGGTGGTATCCGAAATGATCGACAGGTTATCACCAAATAAGGCGCCAGACATGACGGCACCAGCCATTAATGGCAGGCTGATCCCTGCCTGAGTCGCGACCCCAAGAGCAATGGGCGCGACGGCGGCAATGGTTCCCATGGAAGTGCCCATGGCCGTGGCAATAAATGCCGCGATCACAAAGAAGCCCGGCAAGAGCAATTGTGATGGAATTAACGATAAGCCCAATGCCACGGTAGCATCGACACCGCCAGTGGCTTTCGCCACGGCGGCAAACGCACCGGCTAACAGGTAAATCAAACACATGGCAATAATATTGCTATGGCCGATGCCACGAATAAAGGTCTCAATGGTTTGATTTAAGCTCTGTTTAGATAAGATCACGGCCAAAATAATGGCAGGTAAAATGGCGATGACACTGGGTAATTGATAAAAGGCGAAGTCGACCCCTTGTGACTGGAAATATAAGCCCGCCCCAATAAATAAGGCCAGAAACACCATTAAGGGCAGCAAGGCGATAATGGATCCCGAGGATTGATTGTCGTTAGCAGGATGGCTCAATTTAACACTCTCTTATTTTTTTAGGCCTGGCATGCGAACATCCATGAACGGCTGCAATGGCAAATGAGGTAGGTCAACACACATTATGACCTTAATTATGGCAAGAATAAGTGAATGCTAGACGCCTGTCAATTTAGACGTCTAGATGTTTTTACTTCTATGATGGTTTTGTGACCTAAGCCGAATCTGCTCTAGCATTGTTCGGCATTAATCAATTGAACTTTGTAATAATTTATTGTGTGGTAGCAGGGCACTGACATTATCAGAGTTGGCATGGCCAGCATTGCCCCAAGAGATAATATTGCCCTGATTATCAATGGCCGAAAATCCTCTGTCGCTATGATAAATAGTTTGAATATTGGTTAACCTATCGGCAACCGCACTGGCATCGCCGCCATCGGTACTGCGGCCCCATGCGACGATGCTACCATCATGTTTAAGTGCGGCGAAGGCGTATCGATTACCGTAAATTTGTTTGACTTGAGTGAGTTGACTGGCCACTGCCGTGCTGTCACCACCGTCGATACCATCGCCCCAAGTGACCACAGTGCCATCGGCTTCGAGGGCTGCGAAGGCTTTATAGGTCGAGGAAATTGACTGCACATCTACCGTCGTCGGTATAAAAAATCCGCTAATTCCCTCAGTTGAACCGTAAACTATGCTATCTAGGGTGCCAATCGCTTTGACGGCCCCATCATAGTCAAGAAAAGCAAAGGAGGTTTCACTGGCCGTGATGCTAGCCACATTCGTCATGGTATCTAGGGTGTTTTCCATATCGCCACCCGCCGTCTTATCTCCCCAGCCAAGGCCGATGGCATCCGCCCTAATATAGGCGAATGCTAATTTGTTACTGACGACTTGAGTGACATTACTATCTGCGTAGGTCAGGGCGCCGCCCGGTTGCGTTCCCGGCCGGCCAAGGCCCCATTGATAAATCGCGCCGGAATGATCCAGTGCCGAAAATGCGTAAGCACTGCCTTTAATTTGCTGAATATTACTTAATACGAGACCGCCCATATCGCCGCCATTATTACTTCTGCCCCACGTGACCACAGAACCATCTTGTTTTAGGGCGGCAAATGCACTTTCTGTATGAGCTATGGTGCTGACATTGACTAATTGACCTGCCACGCTGCTACTATCACCGCCACGGTCACTGGTGCCCCAAGTCACGACACTGCCATCGTTTTTGACGGCTGCCATGGCATAGTTGTTAGCGTAAATAGCAGAAACATTTTGTAAATCGGCTTGTACCGTACTGCTATCACCACCAAACTCGGCTTTGCCCCAAGTGACCACGGAACCATCATGTTTCAGGGCAGCGAAGGTGCTTGAACCCGCGAAAATCGTGGCAACATCGACTAATTGATCGGCGACAGCACTGATATTGCCGCCATTATCTGGTTGCCCCCAAGTGACGACCGTGTCGTCCGTCATCAGGGCGGCGAAGGCAAAATAGTTAGCATAAATGGTTTTCACTTGATGGCGCGCATAGGTGACATACTCTGTCGTTGACGCGAGTGATAAGCTGTTACTGGTTTGCGCCTCTAGACGCACATGTTTAAACTTGTCTTGTTGGCTGAGGGTGTAATTAGCCGCAGTGGAAACGACTTGTTCATCAATTAACCAGCGATAGCTATGATAGCTGGCCTCGCAATGATCACAGCTTATCTCAGCCGAGATGGTATAGCCGGGTAATAAGGTGCCATTTATTGTCAGTGAAGTGATCTCGGCGCGCGGTAACTCGGGCAGTTGAATATTGATTAAGCCAGTGGCTAAGCCTCCTTGACCGTCACTGATGGTGTATGCGATTTGATCTTGGCCAGCAGCCAAGGTATTCATCTGATAGCTGATGATCTGCTCGCCAGTGGCAGTCGCGCTGCCTTGGCTTGGCGGGTAAACCTGACTGATCGTTAAGGCATCACCATCGGCATCGCTAATGGCAGAACTAATATTGATGGTCAGTGGCGTATACCGATTGGCCTCTAGGGCCGTAATATTCAGGGTGTTGGCGTTTGGGCTTTGATTGGGGCTAGCATCGGAGACTGACACCAGGGCACTGCCGATAACAGTGTTTACACCATCGGAAATCACCACATCAAACACATCCTCGCCAATGAATCCTTGCGGCTGATAATTAAGGATTTGATTGGCAAATATCACGTTGCCTTGAGCGCCATAGACGGCAACAACCGAGACCACGTCATTATCCGCGTCGTTAATGAGAGGGCCAATATCGATGGTGATATCGGTTTGACTATCGGTTGTGGCGGTAATTAACGATAGTGTTGGGGGCGTATTGGCTACCCTTTGCAGCGTCACCTTGAGTTGACTCAAACTAAAGCCACCTTTGCCGTCGCTGAATATCAGTGACAGGGTGTCGATGTCACCAGCGGTTGGTGCCGTGTAACGAATACTCATGGCCGTGGGCATACTGATCTGGCCGCGATGCGCAATCGCATGAGTTAAGGTTATAGGATCGTCATCTTGATCTTGCACTAAATAACTGACATCGAGTGTGAGTACATCGCCATGAGTCATGGTGATGTTGTCATCAATGCTGATGGGCGGCGAATTTGGATCGGAAACACTAATGACAGCTTCAGCGAGGCGGACTAAGCGACCATCGCTGATCGCCAAGGTAAAGTGATCGGTGCCAACAAAGCCACTGGGATCATAGTTAAGCACTAACCCATCAACCGTGACTAGCCCCGCAGCGCCATAGATAGCGCTGATGCTTAACGGATCGTTTTCGGGATCGCTCACCAACGGACTGATATCAAGGGCGAGGGGAATATCATGTTGCGTGGCGGCGACAATGGGACTGACTTGTGGCGGCTGGTTGGCAGCGTAGGGGTCGATAACATTGATGTTGACGATATTCTGGATTTGTTGCTTTCGCGAGTCCTCAATAATATACACAAACTCATCGGTTCCAGTGAAACCTATGGGCGGGGTGTAGGTCAGTTTGGTATCGGCGGTAATCGCCACTTGGCCTTGGCCACCTAAGGTTTTCACCAATTGCAAATTATCGCCTAACGGGTGATTGATGTAGGGGCTAATATCGAGAGTGAGTGCTTGTTCCATCAGAACCGATGCCGTAATCGCTTGGGCTGTGGGTCCTTGTGCATCGCTAAGGCTCACCTGAATTTGGGCTAGGCTCATGACGCCATTTGGGGTTGAGACTTTATAGTTAATGCTCCATGGCCCTTGGCTATCGTCGGGAGTCACAAGGATTTGTTTGGGCGCAATTTGGCTAAAGACCTCAACTTGGCCGCTTAACTGGATGATCTCAGCATTGTTAGCCTCGGTGCCGCTGAGTAACATCAGCGCGTCTAAATCGATCACTAATGATTGATTCGGCGGGCTCACTCCCTGCCAATTGGCGGCGGTTAATATGGCCTGATCGACGCCTATCACGATATCTATCGTGCCTTGGCCGTAGAGTTCGCCTTGGCGAAAAGAAAATTGGATCTGAGCGACGCCAGGCGTGGAAGGCGCTTGGTATTCAATGTATTGGTCTTGGATGCTGGCATTGGTGCTTAGCCAGAGTAATTCGATGGGCTGCTGGTTGCTTAATCGCCCGAGTATGGCTTGCTGCCAGTTAAACTGCCAAGTTTCGTTGGGTTGCAATTGTTGATCAAACAGTAACTTTGTCTGTGATGTGCTGGTACTCAGTTGATTGATGCTCAGCAGCAATTGTATGCTCAGCATAGGATCGCTTTGGCTTTGAACAATAATCGGGGTGGTTTGCAGGCCATTTTGTGCGGCGGTGACAATTTTGAGATGTTGTGCAGCCAGTATCGAGACACTATGAGGTTGGTTGAGGTTATCGACAGAAGTCACCGACCAAGCTTGATTATCTAGTGATAAATAACGATTAAGATCAATAATATGGGTCTGGTCGCTGGTTAAACTTAATTGAATTTGGTTGGGCACCTGAGGAGATTCAATCGGCGCGGGAGTCGGTGCGGGTTCTGATGTGTTTATCTCAATATAGTGGGTGTCTTTACAACCGGAAATTACCAGTAACATCACCAGCCATAACCGGTGGCGTTTGAGTGTTTCCCAAAGTACAGACCCAAACCTTAGTTGAAACATTACACATCCTTATAAAAAAACCTATTTCCTTAGCTTGATTTTAGTCGTTCTTCAAGAATTTGCATTTTGAGTCGTCAGCGATGGTGCGTACAATAGTCAATAAGTTAATTATTTGAGCATGATATGCGTATTCATATTCTTGGGATTTGCGGCACGTTTATGGGGGGCATTGCCTTATTGGCCAGAGCCATGGGGCATGAGGTAACCGGTAGTGATGCCAATGTGTATCCCCCCATGAGCACTCAGTTGGAAGAACAAGGGATCAGCTTGATCCAAGGGTTTGATCCTGCGCAACTGGATCATGCCCCCGATCTGGTGGTGATAGGCAATGCCATGAGCCGTGGCAACCCGTGTGTTGAAGCTGTGCTCAACCTAGGCTTGAAATACACCTCTGGCCCTCAGTTTCTCGCCGATTATATCTTGCCGAGTAAATGGGTATTAGCGGTTGCTGGCACCCATGGAAAAACGTCGACCGCCAGCATGTTAGCTTGGATCTTAGAAGCATGCGGCTATCAGCCCGGATTCTTAATCGGTGGCGTTCCCCAAAATTTTGGCATTTCAGCGCGCTTAGGGGCAACCGACTTCTTTGTGGTCGAAGCCGATGAATATGACAGTGCTTTTTTTGATAAGCGATCTAAGTTTGTTCATTACCAGCCAAACACCTTAGTGATTAATAATTTAGAATTTGATCACGCGGATATTTTTGCTGATCTGGCGGCAATTCAGCGTCAATTCAACCATGTGATCCGTACCGTGCCATCCCAAGGGAAAATCATTTGGCCGAGTTCCAGTCAGGCGGTGGCAGATGTGATAGCTCAAGGCTGTTGGAGTGAGCAAGAGACCTTAAACCTTGATAATACTACCCCAGGTTGGTTTTTAGACGCCTTGGCCGATGATGGTCATGAGTTTGCGGTATACCTTGATGGCGAGCAGCAAGGCGTGGTCAATTGGTCGTTAATCGGGCGCCATAATATGGAAAATGCCTTGATGGCTATCGCCGCCGCCCGCCATGTTGGTGTGGCGCCAGCCCATGCGATAGCGGCCTTGGCTGAGTTTGTACCACCTAAACGGAGAATGGAGCTGTTGGGATCGGTTAAGGGCGTGAGTGTCTATGATGATTTCGCCCATCACCCGACAGCCATCGCGACCACATTAGCGGCCCTGCGCGCTAAAGTCGGTGAGGCCTCCATTAGTGTGATTTTAGAGCCGCGCTCCAACACCATGAAAAGTGGGGTTCATAAAGACACCTTGGCGACGTCGTTGGCATTGGCTGATTCTGTCTATTTATATCAGTCTGATGCCGTCACCTGGGATATTGCCGCCGCCATGCAAGATGCCAAGATTCATACCCAAATCTTCAACAGTGTCGATGCGATTGTTGCCGATGTTTGCCAAGCGGCAAGCGCCGAGCATATTTTAGTCATGAGTAATGGGGGGTTTGAAGGCATTCATACCAAGCTGCTACGCGCCTTGGCTGAGGTAGAGTCATGAAACAACAGATGAAAAGCATAAGTTTAGGCTGGACTGGCGCATCGGGTGCGCCCTATGGCTTGACCCTGCTCAAGTGCTTGCTTGAGGCGGATTATCGGGTATTTTTAATGATTTCTTCGGCGGCAAGGGTGGTATTGGCGACCGAACAAGGACTCAAGCTGAGTGCCAATCCTGCGCAAGCCACTTCGCAAATTCTGACGTACCTTGGCTGTGAGCGTGGCGAACTGGTGGTGCTAGGTAAAGATCAGTGGTTCTCGCCGCCGGCGTCAGGCAGTGCGGCGCCGAAACAAATGGTTGTCTGCCCTTGCTCGACGGGCTCGTTGGCTGCGATTGCTAGTGGTATGAGCAACAATTTATTGGAAAGAGCGGCGGATGTCATATTAAAAGAACGTGGTCAATTAATCTTAGTTCCGCGGGAAATGCCATTTAATAGCATTCACTTAGAGCATATGCTTAAGCTCACCAATATGGGGACTGTTATCATGCCGGCGTCACCAGGTTTTTATCATGATCCCAAATCAATCCAAGATCTGGTAAACTTCGTGGTCGCCCGAATTTTAGACCATTTAGGCGTTGACCATGTACTAAGCCAGCGCTGGGGTTATGACTCTGGCATTGAGGCTGAAACCGACAATTGAGAGTGCTATGAAACACACCATTGAAGAGATGATCTCGACCGCCGAGATTAATATTAAACTGGACGAGTTGGCTGAAAAGATTAATGCCCACTACGTCAACAGTGAGCGTTTATTAATGGTGGGCTTACTGAAAGGCTCGGCTGTATTTATGGCAGATTTATGCCGTCGCATTAACGGACATGTTGAAATAGATTTTATGGCGGTATCCAGTTATGGCTCGGCCATGACCAGTTCTCGCGATGTTAAGATCCTCAAAGATGTGCAATCAGACATTCAAGGTCGTGATGTGCTCATCGTTGAAGATTTGATTGATTCAGGTAATACCCTTAATAAAATCCGCGAGATGTTATTGCTACGTGACCCAAAGAGCCTCGCTTTATGTACCTTACTCGACAAGCCTGAGCGTCGAGAAGTGGATGTGCCTGTCGATTTCATTGGTTTCACTATTCCTGATGAGTTTATCGTCGGTTATGGGATCGATTACGCCGAGCAATATCGAAATCTTCCCTATATCGCCAAGGTTATTCCACTGGAATAACCCTAAAAACTCCCGCAAATGCGGGAGTTTTTTTAGCCATTTTGCTCAAAAGATCGAATCATAGGACCCTGATATGACACAGCTTGCGCTTGAAATTAATGGACTTCAGAAAACATATCAAACCGGTGTACATGCGGTAAAAGGTATTAGCCTTAGCGTACCTCAAGGAGATTTCTTTGCCTTGCTAGGCCCTAATGGTGCGGGTAAGTCGAGTACCATTGGAATAATTAGCTCGTTAGTGCAAAAGACCTCGGGTCAGATCAAGGTATTTGGTTATGACTTAGATAGTCAGTTAGAGCAGGCGAAATTATGCATTGGTCTGGTACCACAAGAATTTAATTTCAATCAGTTTGAAACCGTGTTGCAAATTGTGGTCAACCAAGCCGGTTATTATGGCGTGCCTCGTCATATTGCCATGGACCGAGCTAAAACTTATTTAAGTCAGTTGGATTTATGGGAAAAGCGCGACAGTCAGTCGCGTGAACTGTCCGGCGGCATGAAACGTCGCTTAATGATTGCGCGGGCATTAATGCATCAGCCCAAGTTATTGATCTTAGATGAGCCCACCGCTGGGGTTGATATTGAACTACGGCGGTCGATGTGGGAGTTTTTACGGAGGCTTAATGAGCAAGGTGTGACGATCATTTTGACGACTCATTACCTCGAAGAAGCGGAAATGCTGTGTCGTAATATCGGTATTATCGATAGAGGTCAGCTGGTGGAATGCACCAGCATGAAGCAACTGCTGAGCCAGCTCAATGTTGAAACCTTCATTCTTGACTGTCGGCAGGCGTTAACTGAGATGCCGGATCTTAATGGTGTGACAGGGAGGTTAGTGGATACTCACACACTGGAGGTGGATGTTGAGAAGCACCACAGCCTTAATCATGTCTTTGCCGCGTTAACTGAGCAAGGCATTCATATTGTCTCCATGCGAAATAAAGCCAATCGCTTAGAAGAGCTATTTGTTCGACTGGTGCAAAATAGTGTGCAGGAGCCCAACGAATGAACCACTTATATCTGATTGCATTTAAAAGCATTTTAATAAAAGAAATCAATCGTTTTACCCGTATTTGGGTGCAAACGTTAGTGCCTCCAGCCATTACCATGACCCTCTATTTTTTGATTTTTGGTAATCTAGTGGGCAGTCGTATCGGTGAGATGGGCGGCGTATCATATATGGCCTTTATCGCGCCAGGTTTAATCATGATGTCAGTGATTACCAACTCATATTCCAATGTGGCTTCGTCGTTTTATAGTGCCAAGTTTCAACGCAATTTAGAAGAGCTGATGGTCGCGCCTGTGCCGCATTATGTGATGATTGCGGGCTATGTGGGCGGCGGCGTGACTCGCGGGTTATGTGTCGGGGTTATTGTGACCTTAGTGGCGACGTTTTTTGTCGACTTACAGATTGAACATTGGGGGCTGATGCTATTAACTGTGTTATTGACCTCGATACTCTTTTCGTTGGCGGGGTTAATCAATGCGGTGTTTGCCAAAAGCTTCGACGATATCAGCATTATTCCGACCTTTGTGCTGACACCATTAACCTATTTAGGCGGGGTGTTTTATTCACTGTCGTTATTGCCTGAGTTTTGGCGTGGAGTCTCGACTTTAAACCCTGTGGTTTATATGATCAACGTCTTCCGCTATAGCTTTTTAGGTATTGCCGACATCAGTGTGCCCTTGTCGGTTGCTATCATGGTCGGCTTTTGTCTGGCATTTTGGTGGATTGCTTACTATCTAATCTCTCGCGGGATTGGCTTAAGAAGTTAAGCCTTTGATTATGCAGTGGCAATAAGTGGGGGGCATGTGCCCCCGACTGATTAGTATTTAAAATTGGCTAATTGTTTAATTAATTGATTGGCTTCATTTTCCAGTGTTGCCGATAAGTGTTCCGAGGTTTCGGTATTAGTGGCAATATCACCGGCTGACTGGGCGATATCACCACACTGGCGACCTAATTCTGCGGCTTGCTGAGATTGGTGTCTGGCGGAATCGGAAATCTGTAAATTCATCGTATTCAATTTTTCTATCATGGTGACGATGTCATTAAGCATCTGGCCGTTGGTATCACAGGCGCTTTTGCCCTGAGTCGCCATGGTACTGATGGTGCCGACTTGGCTAACCACGTTTTGCGTTTCTTGTTGAAGACGCTCAATCTTTTGCCTAATCTCCCCCGTCGAGCTTTGAGTTCGACTGGCCAAGGTGCGGACTTCATCCGCGACCACCGCAAAGCCACGGCCTTGTTCGCCGGCTCTTGCCGCTTCAATGGCGGCATTTAGCGCTAACAGGTTGGTTTGCTCAGCAATACTTTGAATGACATCTAACACTGAGGCAATCGATAAACTTTCTTGCTCAAGGTTTCTGATTGAGACGGTGACCTCATCCATGCGCGCCGCCAAGACATCCATCTGTTGGCCCAGTTCACTGGCGACTGAGGCGGTTTGTTGGCATTTGTCATTGGCGGTATTAACTTCTTGCGCCGCTTGCTCCGCGGATAAAGCAACGCCCTCAACTTCGGCAGTCATGTCCCCAATCGACGCCACCACAGCGTTGGCTATTGAGGATTGCTGGCTGGTGGTTTGACGCGCTTGCTTCATATCGGCAACAATCTGAGCACTATGGGAAAATATATTTTTAGAGGTTGCTGCAGATTGCCCGAATAGCGATTGGATCTCGCTGAAAAACTGATTCAAACTCTGAGTTAAGGTCAGCAGTTCGCCTTTAGCCGTGGTATGGATCCTCGTCGACAGATCCTTGTTGGCGCTGATCTGGTGGATTTGATCTATGGTCTCCACCATAGGACGAGCAATACTGCGGCCAATAAAGGCACCGATAATCGCGGCGAGGATCAACAGCGCGACACACACGATGGCGAGGGTGGTATAGGTGGTGGTTTTTAGCTGCTCAAGATCAATGATCGCTTCGGCTTCATCAATTTCACTTAATATCCCCCACTGCAGGCCAAGTACATCAAGGGCCGTAAAGGCCGAGATGACACTGACATCGCGGTAGTCTTTGACCACTTGCACACCGTTGCCGCCAGCTAAGGCTTGGCGCGATGTTAATGTATCGACAGGTTGAATACCAATGGCAGTGCCTTTGGCTTTCAGCATCTCAAGGGTGTTGGCATCAAGGTTGCTGGCTGTTAATGCTGCCAAATAATTCGCGGTATCTTCCAATAAAAATCGACTTTGACTGCGTAATAAGCCGTCAGAACCCACTAAGTAGGTTTCGCCACTACTACCCATTCCCGCATCTTGCCAAGCTTGGTTAAAGGTCATAATGGCATTGATATTATCCACCGGCATTTGAAAAATCAGCACGCCAATGACGCCGCTGGCATCACGAATATTGGTGGCGATAAAGGATGCCGCGTTCTCATACGACGGATAATATTTATCAAAGTCTTCGAGGATAACCTCGCCGGGTTGTTGCAGCGCCTTAGTAAAGGCTGATGCTAGCCCAGTGTTAGCGTAAGGGCCATTTAACAAATTGGTGGCATAATCCAGTTCTTTAAATACCGAGTAGACCACATTGCCTTGAGTATCGACCATGAAAATGTCGTAGAAACCGAAGGCTTCTAGAAAATGATTAATGCTGGGATGGTATTTGCTGTGTAGCCAAGTGTAATCGGTGCTGTCGGCGCTAGCATTGAGTTTGTTTTTTTCGCCTAATGGGTTGTTATTACTGCTGATGTAAGCAGTTTGCAGTGTTTTTGCATTACTGGCTAATTGTTGAAGTTTCGCCGAGGCATCACCGTTTTTGTTATTCAACGCTTGATATTGCTGACCAAATTCTTGGTTGTAATAGCGCTCTAACTGGTCTCGTTGATTGGTGTATTGGCCCTGGGATTGCTGCTCAAATACTGGGAAGCTGCGAGCAAACTCTTTCATGGCATCTTGGATCATGGTCGTCGACGCGAGAGTTTCCAATTGGCTGGCAATGGTTTCAAAATAGGCCGTAATCTGCTCTTTTTTGATTTCTCGAATTGAAATGAGCTGTTCGCTGGCGCGGTTTTTAATGGCTTGTTCGGATTGGACGTAAGTGCGCCAGCTAATGATGCCTCCCGAAGCAATAATGCCCAACGTGCACATTAATACGCAGGCTAGAATAATCCTGTTTGCAATCGACATAAATATCCCTATTTCAATTCGTCACCTATTTGAAGTATAGACACAAATTAGTAAAGTGAATGAAATAGTATGTTGAGCAAATAATTGTGGTTAAGACTGCGGAGTGTTATCGGCGATGAAGGTGCGGCGCTGTAATAGTTGCCGTATAACTAATTGATTTTTAATTATTAATTCGCCGTAGTGTTGCTCGAGTTGTGATTGAGCTTCTATATACTCAGGGTGATTCTTTTCTTGTTTTTGCCAGAAACGTCGGCGTTCCAGTTTTTGCAATTCATTACTTTTAAGGATGCTGTAATAGGCACTTTCTTGTCTGAGCCTGAAGATTTCATCATCGACCAGTTGGAGTAACTTTTCTTTGGTGAGGGTTTGCTCATTAAGCAAATCCAATAAAGGATCTTTGGGAGTATTGAGTTTGTCAGTATCGATGACCTTGGCAAAACCCAGTTGAAACTCTATTTCGTGTTGGCGTGAGTCTTGAGGACAAGTGGTTTGCGAAAAACTCACTTTCCCCTCTTTCATGCACTTATAAATAGCGGCATGGCTCGAAAATGACATGAGCGCAATGGCAACAAACAGGTTGAGTGATGGCCTATTCACAATCATTTTGCTGAAAATCCTTTCGCAGCAGCATTGTTTTCACAGACATTGATAGAGTCTGCTACACACACAAGGTTAACCGAGTGTTAACATTATGCGCGATGCGTAAACTGAATACCAGTTTTTTGGCACTGGAGTTTTTTTGACACGCGCATAATGACGAGAATTAATTTCTCGTAAATTCAATATTATCGATAAGTCGCGTCTGGCCAAGGTAGGCGGCAGCTAAGATCACCAGCGCGTTATCTTCTGGACGCGCCGGGGTTAAATTGCTGGCATTACAAACGGCTAAGTAATCTGGCCTAAAGCCGACACGCGCAAGTTTAGCCGTTGCAGCTTGTGTCGCCTGTGTAATGGTTTCCCCTTGTAAAATTGCTAACTTGAGCTCATCAATGGTGCGCTTAAGCGTGGGGGCTAGCGCCAGTTGCTCAGGGGTAAGATAGCCATTGCGCGAGCTTAAGGCCAATCCAGATTCGGCTCTTTGGGTGTCGATACCTATGATATCTATCGGCAGGCAAAGATCAGTGACTAGGGTCTTGATCACTTGTAACTGCTGAAAATCCTTTTTACCAAACAAGGCCACATCGGGCTGCACTAAGTTAAACAACTTAGCAACAATGGTCGCCACGCCACGAAAATGGCCCGGACGACTGGCGCCACATAAAGTGTCACTAAGGTGGGGCACTTCAATAAAGGTTTGGCTGGCGAGCCCCTTGGGGTACATGGTCTCGACCTGTGGGGTAAACAGTAAATCCGTGCCCGCTTGGATGAGGGCTTGATAATCGGCGGCCAAGGTTCTGGGGTATGCGTCCAGATCTTCATGCACACCAAATTGCATCGGATTAACAAAAATCGACACCACCACCTTATCGGCATGGGTAAGAGCTGCGCGCACTAACTCCAAGTGGCCTTGGTGGAGGTTGCCCATCGTCGGCACAAAGGCGATGGTTAATCCTTGTTGACGCCAATGGCGGATGTGTTGGCGTAATTGCTGAATATTATCAACGCTAAGCATGCTAATGCCTTAATTAAAAGTGTGTTCGGCTGCGGGAAAACTGCCGCGGGTGACTTCGTCAATATAACAACGGATGGCTGCCCGAATGTCTCCGCTTTGTTGTAAATAGTTCTTGGAGAAACGCGGAATATAGCCACTGGAAATACCGAGGACATCATGCATGACTAAGATTTGACCGTCAGTGTCTTTACCCGCACCAATGCCGATGACCGGAATACTTAGGCAGTCGGTAATGAGTTTAGCCAACGAGGCTGGGATGCACTCAAGCACGAGCAGTTGTGCCCCGGCGGCTTGTAAGGCTTTGGCTTCTCTAAGAATACGCTGACTGTTGTCCTCATCGCGCCCCTGCACTTTAAAGCCACCAAAGACGTGCACCGATTGTGGCGTCAGCCCTAAATGGCCGCACACCGGGATGCCACGTTCGGTGAGCATAGTGACAGAGGGTAATAACCATTCTCCGCCTTCCACCTTGACCATGTTCGCCCCAGCTTGCATCAACAGGGCAGCATTTTGCAGGGTTTGCTCTGGTGTGGCATAGCTCATAAATGGCATGTCGGCGATCAGTAAGGCGCGCTCGATGCCGCGGTGAACGCAGCGGGTATGATAAGCAATATCTGCCACGGTGACGGGTAAGGTATCGTTATGACCTTGCAGCACCATGCCCAAGGAATCACCCACCAATAAGACATCGATGCCTTCGGCGTCAAAGGCGCCAGCAAAACTGGCATCATACGCGGTGAGCGCAGTGATCTTGCGGCCCTCTTGCTTGAATTTTTGCAGACTCGAAGTGGTAACTTTTGACATATTTGTCGATTTCCCTATGTGTTGACTCACTCAATTTGCTGGTTATAAAGGATTGTTGCTGACTCGGCAATCCTTTGTTAATCGAGTTTCTCGAGTGCTGACCAATGCTGAGGCGTTAATAGTGACGTTAACGGAGTCTGACAAGGCAGGATAAGTTCTGGCGCGAGTTCGAATAGTGGTACCAGGACAAAACTGCGTTGTTTCATGCCGTAATGAGGGATGGTTAAGCGTTCGCTATTAAGCTCTTGATTGCCGTAAAGCAATATATCTAAATCTAAGGTTCTAGGTCCCCAGCGAACAGATCGTTGTCGCCCTTGTTGTTGTTCTATTTGTTGGAGTGCATCGAGTAAGGCCAGAGGTGAAAGGGAGGTGGTAAAACGCGCGACGGTATTCAAATAGTCGGGCTGAATGACATCCCCCATGGGCACGGACCGATAAATGCTCGCCACCTCAATGCCGCTTGCGCTAGCCAAGCCTTGTAAGGCTTGGCAGGCATCGCGCAGTTGCTGTTTGGGGTCATTAAGATTGGCCCCTAAGGCAATATAGACTAAGTTCACTCGGCTTCTGCCTGTGGTTTTCTTGGCTTTTTACGGCGGCGTTGGTTGCGACTACGACCACCACCAGAGCCTTCGCGCTGACCACTTTTGGCTAGCTGTAAGCGTTGTTCTTCATCGCTATCAACAAATTGTTGCCACCAAGTCGCCGTCTTGGCCACTTGACCGCCTTCAGCGGCTCCGCGCAGTAACAGTAAGTCATAGGCGGCTCTAAACTTAGGGTTTTCCATCAGTTTAAAGGCTCGGGTATTTAGACTGCGATCAAAGCGTAATTGCATCTGCCAAATATCGCGTGCTGGCGCGGTAAAGCGACGCGGTATGCTGATAGTGCGGCACTGATCTTCAATGACATCACCCATGGCTGCAAAATATGCATCGTATTTAGGCAAGCCGCTTTCTAGGGCAATATCATCTCCACGTTGGGCGAGTGGATACCAAAGTAACGCGGCATAGAAGAAGGCGGGAGTGACACTCTTTTCTTCACTAATGCGGGTGTCGGTATTGGCCATGACCAACTGGACCATCTTGTTGGCCGCGCCTTTAGGACATTCTTTAAGCTGGCTATCGAGCAAGGGGAACAGCGGCGTAAATAAGCCATACTCTTGCATCATCTGGTAAGTGGCTTTCGCCTGGCCAGAGAAAAACAGCTTAAGCACTTCTTCATACATGCGTGCTGCCGGGATATCGCTGAGCAAATGCGCCAATGCGGGGATCGGCTCGGCGGCGGCCTTATCAATCGTCATCGATAATTTGGTGGCAAAACGCACGGCTCTGAGCATACGCACCGGATCTTCACGGTAACGTTTTTGAGGATCGCCAATCAGTTTGAGCTGACCACGTTCCAGATCGTCAATCCCGCCGCCATAACTATGGATAGAATAATCGGCAATGTTGTAATAGAGGGCGTTGACGGTGAAGTCGCGGCGCTCGGCATCTTCGTCGATGTTGCCATAGACGTTATCTCTGAGCAGCCGACCGGTTGCATTCGCTTTAGAAATCTTGTCGTTAGCCTCTTCGTGATGACCACGAAAGGTTGCTACTTCGATAACATCACGGCCAAACACAATATGAGCAAGGCGGAATCTGCGACCCACTAAGCGGCAATTGCGGAATAGTTTTTTAATTTCTTCTGGGGTCGCATTGGTGACCACGTCAAAATCTTTTGGCGCTAACCCCAATAGAATATCGCGAACACCGCCGCCGACTAAGTAGGCTTGGTATCCCGATCTATTTAATCGATACAGTACCTTAAGTGCATTCTCGCTGATTTGCTTACGAGAAATCGTGTGGCCATCTCGGGACACGATTTGCTTGCTCAGACCCGATGACGCTAGCGCGATATCCGCGGTCGGCTGAGGGTGTTCTGTCTCTGTCACCTTGGTGGGTGAAAACAGTTGTTTACAGAATTGACTAATACGGCGAAAAATGGGACACCTCGTCACTGTCTGGGTTATTAAGTAAGATCAGGCGCTATGATATAACATCTGACAAGATTTGAGTATATTCACGCGCATTCACTGTGGCAGCAGGATTTCCTTTTGCTTGGGAATGCTCTCAAGATCAAATTGAGCGATGGCTTGATGTATCATCAATGCCACCTCACCACAGGGCTCTACCTGTGGTTGGCCTAAAAAGGCGAGTGCGGCGTTGAGCGCTGGCTGGGGATGCGATTTATCCACAGGTGTCGCATGATTTTGTTTGGATAATTTACTGCCTGGCCCTTGGCAAGCCAGGGGTAAATGTAACCAATCTGGCACGGCGGCGTTAAGGGCATTAAATAAGCTGATTTGCCGCACCGTGGCCTCGAGTAAATCGGCCCCTCTGACGACTTCAGTGATCCCCGCAGCAATGTCATCCATCACCACCGCCAGCTGATAGGCATAGAAGCCATCACTGCGGCGGATGATAAAATCTTCTTTGGCAAATGCCGCGTCAGTGTGAATAGGCCCTTGCAGTTGATCGATAAAATGATCGCAGCCTTGATTGTTGACCCAGCGTATGGCTCCAGAATCGAGCTGTTGCTGGCGACAGTGACCGTTATAAATACCGCCGCGGCTACGAATTTGCTGGCGGCTACATTGGCAATAATAGGCTTGCTGGTGCGCTAACCAATCTGCAATTTGGTCCTGGTAGTCATGGTGTCGTTGGCTTTGATAGATAACCTGTTGATCCCAGTGTAAGCCGAAGGCTTCTAAGGTGCGCAAGATATCATCAGCAGCGCCATGCACTTCGCGCGGTGGGTCGATATCTTCAATCCGAACTAACCATAGTCCTTGGCAATGACGGGCACGCAAAAAGCTACCGAGCGCGGCAACTAATGATCCAAAGTGTAAGGCACCAGAGGGAGAGGGCGCGAAACGGCCACGATAATGAATATTTTTCACGGTTCAATATTTTACGGGAGCAAATGCTCCCGTAAATCGAGGACGGAATTAACCGGCCATTTGTTTTTCTTTGATTTCAGCCAACGTTTTACAATCGATACATTGATCGGCAGTCGGACGGGCTTCTAAACGGCGAATCCCAATTTCGATACCACAGGTTTCACAGAAACCAAAATCATCTTCTTCGATTTTTTGCAGCGTTTTTTCGATTTTTTTGATCAGTTTACGCTCACGATCGCGGGCTCGTAACTCTAAGCTGAACTCTTCTTCTTGAGCAGCACGGTCAACGGGATCGGGGAAGTTTGCAGCTTCATCCTGCATATGGTTCAGAGTACGATCGACTTCTTCGCGCAATTGATTACGCCACGCATCCAGAATCTTTCTGAAATGGCCCAGTTGAGCAGAATTCATATACTCTTCACCAGGTTTTTCCTGGTAGGGTTCTACACCTGCGATAGCGAGAACGCCGAGTTTTTTGGTGCCTTCAGGCATAACGCATCTCCTGTAATCTTTTGCGTCGTAGGGCGTCTGTATTCAAACGGCCGCTATCTATATCAGAATCTATACACCGAGGCAAATTTTTTACATTCCCTTGTATGATTTATTTGACTATGTTCTTTAATTTACAGAAATTCAAATTTTCGGCCGAAAAAGTGGCGGATTATTTTTCAAACAAGCATTTTTGATGGATTTTTATCTCGTCTGTAGTGATTTCAACACCATAGGCCAAAACTTCTACCCCGAGGTCGATGGCTTGCTGTAGAAGTCGGCAGTAGTCGGGGTCAATATGCTCGGCGGGACGCATTTGATGGATGCCGGTGTGTTGGACCACAAACAATAATACACTGCGATGGCCGCGTTGTTTCATGGCCATGAGTTCTCGCAAATGTTTTTGACCTCGGGTCGTCACGGCATCGGGGAAATATCCCCATTGACCTTCGAGCAAGGTGCAGCTTTTGACTTCAATATAACAATCGGCTTGAGCGGGGGCACTTAGCAGTAAATCGATGCGGCTATTTTCTTGACCGTATTTCACTTCTCGGCGACAGGTGTCATAACCGCAGAGCTCGCTAATGTGCTGCGCCTTAATCGCTTCTTCGGCAAGGGCGTTTGCTCGGCCTGTATTGAGCCCTATCAAATGCCCCGCAGGCGTGGTCATCACTTCAAAGGTCCCAGGATATTTTCGTTTTTGATTGTCGGACAGTGAATACCACAGCGGCTCGTTTTCAAACAAGCAATTCTTCATAGAGCCGGTGTTGGGACAATGAATGGTGATTTGCGAACCGTCATCCAGTTTGACGTCAGTCAAAAATCGTTTATAGCGCTTAATGAGGCGACCTGATTGCAGTGGCGGTGAAAAGTGCATAGCGACAACAGTCAATAATGAAAAGATGTGCCCTAGGGTAAGTGGCAATAGAGTCTTGGGCAAGTTAGAGTACAGCTATAATCAAAAACAACACCGAAGGATAGGTTTATGCAAAGCACGACAATGCGGGTCAAGTTATGCCGTGAAGCGGCTCCAGCAGCTTGGGGACAGGCCGATGTTATCTTTAACGATAAGGGGCAAGGTCCAGAAGCGAGCATTCATTTAATCAGTGGCAGTGATGAATTACGCCAAATTCAAAAAGCCGCCAGAAAATTACGCAGTCTCGGTATTCATCAGGTCGCACTAGCGGGGACGTGGTCGCTTGAGCAGCAATGGCGCTTTGGCCAAGGGTTTTATTGCGCCAAAAATGATTTTGAATTGGCATGGACTGGCGATGAGGCCGATGTCAGGGAGTTAACTCTGCGGGCCGCCTGCGCTGGTTTTGCGCGTGATCTGGTCAATGACACGCCGGAAAACCTATCGCCGTTAGTGCTAGCGCATTCCGCCGCAAAATGGTTGGCGCAATTAGCCCCAGATCAGGTGAGTTATCGGGTCATAGAAGGTGAAGCGCTTTTAGCGCATGGCTGGATAGGCATACATGCGGTGGGTCGTGGGAGTGAAAGGCCGCCGGCGTTATTAGAGCTGGATTACAACCCGTTGGGCGCCGATGCCCCAGTGGCCGTGGCCTTAGTGGGTAAAGGCATTACCTTTGATTCCGGTGGCTACAGTATCAAGCCATCAGAAGGGATGCTCACCATGAAGTGCGATATGGGCGGTGCCGCGACGGTGACCGCCGGCTTAGGATTAGCCATTAGTCGTGGCTTGCAGCAGCGAGTAAAGCTGTATCTATGTTGCGCCGAAAACTTGATCAGCGGTCGAGCATATAAGCTTGGGGATATTTTAACCTATAAAAATGGCGTGAGTGTTGAAGTGGTCAATACTGATGCAGAGGGGCGCCTGGTCTTGGCCGATGGCCTGCAAGCGGCCTGTGAGTCTGGCGCCAAGTTAGTGATTGATGCGGCGACTCTGACGGGGGCTGCGGTGATGGCGGTAGGGCGCAGCTACAATGCGATTTTTTCGCCTGAACCGGCGTTATTGCTGGCCACTCAACAAAAAGCGGCTGCAGTGGATGAGCAAGTGTGGCCATTGCCATTAGCACCATGGCATAAGGATATGTGTCCTTCGGCGTATGCGGACACGGCCAATAGTCGGCCGATGAAGGGTGGCGGCGCCGGCGGCGCATCGAATGCGGCAGGTTTCTTATGGCGCTTTGTGAGCCCAAACTGTCAGTGGTTGCATATGGATTTAGCCGCGGCATTTGAAGACTCAGCCTCGTCTTTGCATGCTGCCGGGGCCACGGCGCACGGCGTGCTCACAGTGGCAGAGCTATTGAAGGCGTAATCAGAGCACGGGGCGAGAGGTTCGCCCCGTCAAAGGAGCGTGAATGTTGATAAGAAAAGCTCGAGCCGAAGATGGCTTGGCTTGTTTTGCCTTAAGAAATGCCGCCATTTTAACGGGTTGCAAGGGTTTTTATGAGGATGAATTACTCGAGCTGTGGACGGAAGGGGAGTGCCCTAGTTGGTTTTTGCATGTGGTGGCCACCGAGTTTTATGTTCTGGAAATTGCAGGCCGGATCTTGGCGACGGGGTTTATTGATTTAAATTTAGCGAAGTTAGAAGCCCTGTTTGTTCATCCTGAGGTGATGAGAACCGGGGTTGGCAAAGCTATGTATTTGTATTTAGAGTCATTAGCCATTAGTCATGGCCTTAAAGAAATTCGCTTAGAATCAACAATTAATGCGGCGCCGTTTTACCGAAGTCTAGGATTCGGTGGAAGCGGGCTGGAGCGCAACAGCGTCTATCATTCCCCCAAAGGCTTCAACTTGCCATGCATCGAGATGCATAAGCCTTTAGGTGACGCTCGTCTGACCGAGCGCTCAGCGGTCATCGCAATCAACTCTTCCTGAGTAGCAGCCATCCCGAGCGGTGACACTTTTCCTTGAGCACGGCCGCTACACTAAAAAACTGCTAGCTTTCAAATTGATGAACAATTCTCGCATGAATGAGTGCAGTAGTTATATTTAGCGCTATGCTTAGCTGAAAGGACTTAACAAAGCGACATGGCATGCAAGGACAGCTATTACAACGGATGCTGCAGGACATTTTTAGTCATGGACCTAGCGCCACGCTCAGCCAAAATGTAGATAAAGCACTGCAAGCAATCACAGAGCAGCTGGATTGTGATGGGGTGTTTGTGTTGGGGCTGCCTGATCAGTCAGGTTTGCATCGCTTACGTCCACACCAGCTGTATACCAAACATGCTGCCGGCATGCAGAGCCGCGATTGGCCGTTAGCGCGCTTAGAGTATTTTAGAAAATTAATTCGTGCAGGTGAGCCAGTCATTATTGACGATGTCAATAGCTTGC
Organism: Shewanella sp. NIFS-20-20; assembly: GCF_019209865.1. Taxonomy (GTDB): domain Bacteria; phylum Pseudomonadota; class Gammaproteobacteria; order Enterobacterales; family Shewanellaceae; genus Shewanella. The sequence goes on from NZ_JAHUTT010000001.1 coordinate 100,804, forward strand.
CCAGTATGGCTAGGCAGGAAAAAATGCTATTGAAACAGTGGGAAGTTCAAGGCCTCATGGTGTTGGCGCCCATTTGTTTTGGTGATACTAAACTGGCATTGGGGGCCGTCAGCCGCCAACCGCGAAACTGGTCTGAGAGTTTTATTCAAGAGCTGAACCATACCCAAACCCTGATTTCCTCCGCGCTTGAACTCACTCGCATCGCCAATGCGTTACTGGAAAGTGAGCATAAATATCAATCACTGTTCAATCAACTCCCTCTGGCATGCGCCGTCATCGATAATCAAAATCGTTTATCGTTACTCAATCAAGTGGCACGTCATAGTCTCGGGGTCTTTGAGGGGCAGGACTTGACGAGTTTGCTACCAGAAAGCGAAAAGGTGGTGCTCACCGATGCGATTAAAATGGTGCGTGATGGTGTTCTGCATCAATCCTGGTGTGACGTCGCCTTTAAAATCAACAAACCGAATCTTGCCTCTACGCGGCAGAGTTGGCAGCGGCTCAACTTTAGCAAAATGCAAAATGCCCCCGACTCGATTGTCCTTTTAGCGGAAGACATCAGTGAACAGCACCGATTGGCAGCGGAATTATCCTTTCAAGCCAATTACGATCCGTTGACCGGATTAGCCAATCGTTGGCATTTCGAGGCCTTGCTAGCGCAAATGATAAGTGAAGATAATAGCGCACCAGCATGCGTAGCTTTTCTCGATTTAGATCAGTTTCAAGTGGTCAATAACATTAGCGGCCATATGGCTGGGGATAAATTATTGTGTCAAGTGGCCATGCGCTTAAAGCAATTGGTGCGTCGCGGTGATGTGGTGGCTCGACTCGGCGGCGATGAATTTGCGATCTTAATGCATCAAGCCAATGTCGAGTCTTCCAGCTTAATTGCCGGACGGATCTGCCAGCAAATTGCCAATCATGAGTTCATTTGGCAGGGCCGTCAACACAGCGTCAGTGTCAGCATGGGCTTGGCTAAAATCGATCGATCCGATGCCGATATCTATCATGTGATGAGTCATGCCGATGCCGCGTGTAGTCTTGCCAAAGAAATGGGACGTAATGGCTGGCATTTCTATGACAATAACGATCCGAGAATGCATAAATTACAAAATGAGATGTTGGCCAGTACCGACATTTTATCGGCATTAAATCGCGACGACTTTACACTCTATTTTCAGCCGATCGTTCCCTTGCAAGGGCATGAATCTGGCTTGCATATGGAGATCTTACTGCGGCTCGTGGCGCCCGATGGTAAGGTGTTATCGCCAGATACCTTCTTACCAGCGGCTGAGCGTTATAATTTGGCGGCGCGAGTCGATAGCAGGGTGGTGAATAATCTTTTGGAGTGGGCTGAAAGGAATGCCCCTATTTGGAATAGCTTAAATATGGTGTCGGTTAACTTGTCCGCCACCTCGTTAGGGGATAAAACCTTTTTGCAATGGCTGGAGTTGAAATTACAGTCAGCGCCACAGTTTGCCAGTAAACTCTGCTTTGAAATCACCGAAACCGCGGCCCTTAGTCAGTTAGAGCTGGCCAGTGACTTTATTCTGATGGTGCGCCAATATGGTTGCAAATTGGCGTTAGATGATTTTGGTGCGGGCTTTTCCAGCTTCTCTTACCTGAAACTGTGGGATTTAGATGTGGTGAAGATTGATGGCCAATTTGTGAAAAACCTTTGTCACAGCAAAGATGATCAAGCGATTGTGCGCGCCATTTGTCAGCTAGGCCAAGACATGCATTTTGTCACCATTGGTGAATTTGTTGAAGATAATGATATCGCTCTGCTGCTGGCGCGGCTTGGGGTGGATTATGGCCAAGGTTATCATTTTGCTAAGCCGATGGCGCTCAGTTCGCTAAAGGACAGTCAGCAAGCGATAGGCTAAGAGAGCAGTCGTGGCATCTGTGGTTGAGAATGAGTACACTGATGCGATTGTATCGTTAATAAGCCGCAATTTTGTCCCAGCTACCTATCCATGATTTATTGCCGACGATCCGTGCGGCCATCACTCGCTCAAATCAAGTCATTTTAGAAGCTCCCACCGGGGCGGGTAAATCGACGGCGCTGCCGCTCGCCATGTTAGATTGGTCCGAAATTAACGGTCGCATCATCATGCTTGAGCCCAGACGCGTTGCGGCGCGAGCCATTGCCCATTTTATTGCACAACAACGTCAACAGGCGGTGGGGAATGAGGTCGGGTATCGGGTGCGCGGCGAAACGCGGATAAGCAGCCATACGCGTCTGGAAATTGTGACTGAAGGCGTGCTTACGCGGATGATCCAAGCCGATCCCGAACTCAGCGGGGTCGCGCTGGTGATTTTTGATGAAATTCATGAGCGTCACCTCACCACGGATTTATCGCTAGCACTGGCGCTGGAAGTGCAGTCGACTTTTCGTGAAGACTTAATCTTAGTGGCAATGTCAGCCACCTTATCAGGCTTACCGTTAGCGCAATTGATGCCCAATGCGGCCAATATCAGCTCGGAAGGCCGCATGTATCCGGTCAGCATTGATTATCACGCGCCAAAAGTGGCGGCCGAATGGTTGCCTCACATGGGGCGGGTGATCACCTCACTAGTCGCACAACCACCACTGGCCGGTCATGTATTGGCATTTTTACCCGGCAAAGCTGAAATCAATAAGTTGCAGCACATGTTGAGCGAGCGTCTCGATAGTCAGCGTTTTTTAGTGGTGCCGTTATATGGCGCCATGTCGTCAACGGCGCAAGATCTCGCCTTGGCAGATGATGCCCTTGGCCGCACTAAGGTGGTGTTAGCCACCAATGTGGCTGAATCGAGTTTAACCATTGCCGGCGTGACCATGGTGGTGGATAGTGGTTGGCAAAAACAAGCCAGTTACCAACCGAGATCCGGCGTAAGTTTACTGCGGTTAAAGCGTATCAGTCAGGCATCCGCCCTTCAGCGTAGTGGGCGTGCGGGTCGAACTGCGCCTGGGGTTTGCATTCGTTTATGGCCGAGCGCCGAGTTTGATCGCCAGGCGATCGTTGATGATGCCGAAATTTTACATGCTGATCTGAGTCAAATGGCCTTAGATGCCAGTCAATGGGGCGTGCGCCAGCTCAATGAATTGCCCTTATTGACAGCAGCACCGCCCATTCATGAGCAGCAAGCTTGGCAATTATTGCAAGATTTAACCTTGGTGGATGAGCAACATAAGCAGACCAAGCTCGGACGCCTTGCCCATGGGCTTGGCTGCGCGCCGCGATTAGCCCATATGTTGCTGGCCGCGGTCACATTAGCAAAGCAGCCCGAGCAAGGGCATTTCCCGGCATTAGCCTGCTTGCTGGCGAGTATTATTGAGGCACGCGGTTTGCCGACCAAAGGCGCCGACATTTATGATTATTTAACGGTGGCGCAAAGCGGACAACTGGCCACTCAGGCGCGTCAATGGTTAAAAAAGTTGGGGGCCAATGGCAACCTCAATGAGGCTAGCGCTCGCGCTCACCCGCATGATATCGGGCTATTATTGGCGCTAGCCTTTCCTGATCGCATTGCCAAGCGTCGCTCCAGTGACGGCTTTGTTCTCGCCAATGGCACCGGCGTTACGCTCGAGTCGGCAGCGCTGAGTCAGCAGCAATGGCTGGTGGTGGCGGATTTTCAGCAGCATCAAGGCCAGAGTGCCGGCCGGGTGTATTTAGCCAGTCCACTGGATGCCGCGCGCTTTGGCGATACCTTGGCTCACCTCGTCAGTGCGCAGTCAGTCTTAGCGTTTGATGACCAAAGTCAGCGCGTGTGTGGTCGTCGTGAATGGCGCATTGGCCAAGTCGTCTGGCGAGAGCAAGTCTTGACCCAATTTGACTCATTGATGGTCCAGCAAGCCTTATTACAACAAGTGGCTCGCAAGGGGCTAGGCTTGTTGGCCATGACCGATGAGGTTAAGCAGTTACAGCTGCGCCTCGCGTTGGCCCATCAATGGGATAACCAGCATCAATGGCCTGACATGAGTGATGGCGCCTTATTGGCGACGCTGGATCAGTGGCTGGCTCCTTATGTAGTTAATATCAACAGCTTGGCACAATTGGCCAAGTTGAATATATTGGATATTTTGCAAGCCGCGATTCCTTGGCCCTTACGGCAGACGCTGCAGCACTATTTACCTGAATCTTGGCCGATGGCAACCGGCAGTCGGGCGCCGATCCGGTACGATGAAGCCGGCCGAGCCTTATTGAGTGTACGCTTACAAGAGGCTTTGGGCATGGCACAAAGCCCCTCGGTGGCTAATGGCCAGCTAGCGGTGACCATGGAGTTATTGTCTCCGGCGCGCCGACCCTTGGCCTTGACGCAAGATCTCGCCAGCTTCTGGGCCGGCCCCTACCTCGAGGTTAAAAAAGAGATGAAGGGGCGTTATCCTAAGCATTTATGGCCTGACGATCCGCAATCTTGTGCCCCGACCAAGCACACCAAAAAACGCACGCAGCAATTGGCTGCCAAGGATTAAGTTGCACCATGACGCAGGCATGCGCTGGTATCAAGTTGCCGAGCGATCTGGGATAATGTAATTCGTTGCCACCAGAGCTTAGCCACTGGTTAAGTTCAAGAAAGTTACCGGCCTAGTGTGAATAGACAGGATTTATGACAGTTAAAAAAAGTACCACAGCAACCAAGCCCAAGACCAAGGCTGGGGCGACATTGAAAGCGGCGCCTAAGGCGAAAAAATCACGGAGCCAATCTCGAGGTTCGCCGGCGCCTAGCTTGCTGCGACGCTTGCTGTCTTTCAGCTGGAAATTAGGCTTGGTGGTCACGGTGCTGGTGGCGAGCTACTGCATTTATTTAGATCAGATTATTGCCAGTAAATTTGAAGGGCAAAAATGGTATTTGCCTGCGCAAGTGTTTAGTCGGCCGATGGCCTTATATCCAGGGGCCGCCATTAGTCATCAACAAGTGATTGAAGAGTTGCTCTTGCTTGGTTATCGCAAGGTGGCTAACCCACGACAGGTCGGGGAGTTTTCGGCGTCATCGACGCGGATCCAATTATGGCGTCGTCCCTTTTTACATCCCGATGGCAAACAGCCTGAGCAACAGGTGATGCTGAGCTTCGATAGTCAAGGATTAACCTCGGTGGCACGGATGTCCGATAACCGCCAGTTGGCGGTGTTTTATTTAGAGCCTGTGCTACTCGATCGGATCATTGCCACCGACGGTGAGGATCGATTGTTCGTGCCTACCGCCGAAATGCCGCAGTATTTGGTGGAGTCATTACTGCTGGTGGAAGATCGAAGTTTCTATGAGCACCACGGCATTAACCCGATTGCGATCATCCGAGCCGCCATGGTTAATATGAGTGCTGGGCGCACGGTGCAAGGGGGCTCGACCATTACTCAGCAGCTAGCGAAAAACTTCTTTTTAAGCAGTGAGCGCTCGCTCGAACGTAAAATTCGTGAAGCTTTAATGGCGCTGATCATTGATTTTAGATACAGCAAGCAAGAAATCCTCGAAGCGTATTTAAACGAAGTGTATATGGGCCAAGATAAGTCGCGTGCGGTTCATGGCATTGGCTTGGCTTCGCAATTTTATTTTGGCCGCCCAGTGGCTGAACTCACCTTGGCGCAACAGGCGTTTTTAATTGCTTCCATTAAAGGCCCCTCTTACTACAACCCTTGGCGCTATCCAGAACGGGCGTTAGAGCGTCGCAATCTAGTGCTTAAGTTGCTGATGGAAAATAATAAAATTAGCGTTAATGACTATATCGCGGCGGTGGATACGCCCTTGAGTATTCGTAAAGAGTCTAAGCCGGTAAGGGCGCGGCTGCCGGCGTTTTTTGCTCAGGTAAAGCGAGAGTTAGCCAGTCGCTATGGCGATGCCTTATTAACGCAGTCGGGGATCAAGGTGTATACCACTCTAGATCCCCTGGCGCAGGAAGCGGCTCAAAAGGCGGTATCACAAACCATGAAGCAATTAGATAAGCGCGCGCAGGATATTCAGGCTGGCATGGTGGTGACCGATAAATATAGTGCGGGCATTGCGGCCATGGTCGGTGATCGCCTCCCAGGATTTGCCGGTTTTGATCGCGCCGCCGATATTCGTCGACCGATAGGATCTTTAGTCAAGCCCTTCGTGTATGTGACGGCATTGGAGCAAGCCAGCTATAACTTAATGACGCCATTAACCGATCAGCCCATCACCTTGAATAATGGTCAGGGCACGACTTGGTCGCCGCAAAATGTCACTAAAACCTTCAGTGGCGAAGTCAGCTTGTTGCAGGCACTGAGTCAATCGATGAATGTGCCAACGGTGAATTTAGGGATGGCATTGGGGATTGATGCTGTCAAAGACACCTTAACTCGCGCGGGATGGAATGGCGCCATCAGCGACTATCCGTCGATTTTTCTCGGCGCAATCGACGGCTCGCCCCTGATGGTGGCTCAGGTCTATCAAACCTTGGCGGACGGTGGCCGTTATCGCCAATTGCACGCGGTCACGCATGTGTTAGATACCAATAACCAGGCCATCATAGGGCGCGATGTCGATGCCGGCAGCGCTATTCCTGCGGGGGCAGATTATTTGGTGAAGTACGCCATGACCCAAGTGGTTGAAAAGGGCACGGCTAAACGATTGGGGCAACAGTTTGCCAACGTGACCCTCGCGGGTAAGACTGGCACCAGTAATGATGGTCGTGATGCATGGTTTGCTGGGTTTGATGAGCGCAATGTCGCCGCCATTTGGGTGGGGCTTGATAATAATGGCAAAACCAATTTATATGGCAGCAGTGGGGCGATGGCGGTGTACCAAGCGTTTTTAGGCGCGCGAGCACCGATTAGCTTGAGAATGCTGCCACCCCAAGGCGTAGTGACAGGGTATTTTGATAAGACCTCTGGCGTTGCCATGGCGTCAGATTGCGCTAATGTGGTCGCCGAACCTGCGTTAGCCGCGAGTTACCATCCGGCCAAGAACTGTGGTCAGCCACTTAACTGGTGGCAAAAGTTAATCGAATAAATGGGGTTGTTATCGCGAACAATCAGGCGACCAGGTCGCCTGATTGATGCTGGTGATTAGAACTGGTAGCTATATCCTAAGGTCAGGCTTCTGGGTTTTCCTGAGAAGATAGAGCCATGAATGCGAGTTGTCATATACGTTTCGTCTAACAGGTTTTCGGCCTGCAGATAGACTTCTTGCTGCTCAGATATAAAGTAGCGCGCGGCTAAATCGACCACTGTCTTTGACTCGATTAGCTCATCGCTAGGGATGGCACCATGGCCCGCATCCGTGCGGATATCGCTGGTGTAACGTCCCGCCACCGTCACCTGCCACTGCGCTGTTTCGGCGCCAATACTTAGGTACATTTGATTGCTGGGTAAGTAAGGCAATTCGTCGCCAGCATTCACTTGCCCCCAAAAGTCTGAGTCGAAGCTATTGCTGAACTCTGCTTGGGTATAGGTATAGGCCATCTTAATCGGGAAGCTAACTTGGCCTTGAGCATTAAGGGTATAACCGCCACTCAGCTCGAATCCTTTGACATCGACGGCACCGGCATTGTATTGATTGCCAATATTGTCGTCATCACACCCTTGAGCCGCGGTGCAATTACCGTGCATATTGCTGTAGTCGCTATAAAAAGCGACAGCTTCGGCTTGCAAGTCATCTTGGTTGAATCGCGCCCCTAATTCATAATTCCAGCTTTTCTCAACGTCACCGTCACTATTGCCAGGCGCGGCGGGAGCAAAGCCTTTTTGCACCCCAGTAAAGACTAACCATTGATCTGTGATGGCATAGCTCACGGCCGCGGCGGGCAATAAAGCATCGAAATGATTACGGATGTCTTTGCTTGGCTCGCCCACTCGGCCTGGATTAGTTTTGCCCCAATCTTGGCGACGAGTTTCGATATCTTCGTAACGCATACCCAAGGTGATGGCTAACTGATCAAAACTCATCTTGTCTTCGACGAACATGGCCCAAGCGTTAGCGCTGTCAATCCGATTCGAGTCAGTCCCTGGAATGCCGGCATCTTCGGGGGCTAATGTCATGTGGTACTGCTGGGTTAATTGATAATTATCGACCCATTGGAATCTATCCATTTGATCTTCGTGATAGCGCAGCCCGACTGTGACTTGATGCTGAGCTACGTCCCAGTTCACTTGAGTTTGTATGCCTTGGGACAAGTAATCACGGTTATTGGCTTTCACTTCTACGGCTAGGCTATCCAATCCTGAGGTGCCAGCATCGAACGCTGAAGCTAGCTCGATACCGCCGCTTGCTAAACTTTTGCCATTGATTTTATTAACTTTATACCAGTTGCGATGAAACGCGTTGTAATAAGCCACGCTGGAAAGATTGAGCTCTGGGCTGAACTCAATCACATGGTTCACTTGCAGTTGTTGGTGATCCGTGACCATTTGGTCATTTTGAGAGGCGCTATAACGACTCCATGGCGCGCTATGATAGTCGGCACTGGTGAGGCCCATATAGGTTTCATTCGAGGTTTCATCTGAGTATTTCAGTTTGATTTGCAATTGCTGGGCATAGGTCGCGTCCGCGTCAGAATGCAGGCTGACTTTGGCTAATGCATCGGTGCGTACAAAGCCGCTATTGCCACCGACGTGATTGATGTCTCTAAATCCATCCGCTTGATATCTAAAAATTTCAGCCACGGCGCCGACTTGCTCTCCTTGGCCACCGCCATATACATGGGCTTTGGCAAAACCGTCTTGGCCAAGGGCAACATCGAGGTTACCGGCGAGTTCATCGGTTGGGATACTACGAGAAACTAAATTGAGGACACCGCCGGTGGTCCGTGGGCCATATTGAATGGTGGAACCGCCTTTCATGGCTTCGATCCGCTCCATTCTGCCTGGGGTTGGAAAATAATAGGCCGCTGGCGAGGCATAAGGGGCGGGGGCCGCCAAGACGCCATCTTCCATGACTGTGATTTTTTCAGAGCGATTCTGGCCAGTGCCGCGCATGCCGATATTAGGACGTAAGCCGTACCCATCTTCTTCTTGAATGTAGATCCCAGGAATGGTCGCTAACGTGCGCATGATATCTGTGTATTTAAAGGTGTCTAATTCGGCTTGGGTAATTTCATGGGCGCTGGCAGGGGCGGTATTGAGTGGGTTTTGTTGACCAAAAATGGTGATTTGCTCTAAGACACTAGCGTCATCGGCCATCAAGTGGGAGGAATAACTGGCCATTAGCGCCATGGTTAATAGTGACAAGGGCAAGGGTTTGGCTGCGAACATAATATCTCCAATTAATAGTGCTAAGCTAAATGATAATGATTCGCATTATAGTTATATTTGGGTTGGTGTAAATAGTTTGTTTGTTAAAATGCACTTAATTGTTGGCGGGGTACCAATGAATCATTAACATGCTATCAGATGAGCACTGCGCTTTGGCAATCATTAAGACATCGGCTGAGTGTTTTTGATATATGCAGTTACACTGTCGTCAATGAGCAAGTTCCCTAAGGATACATAAGAGAATAATGATGTTTTTAGATGAATTTTTTAATCAAAACGACGGCTTAATCTCAATCAACGCCGAGCAAGCCAGTTACTTTGCTAAGGCGATTGCCGGTGACTTCAATCCTATTCATGATATTGATGCTAAACGTTTTTGTGTTCCTGGGGATTTGTTGTTTGCCCTGTTATTGATGCAAAACGGCCTGCGCTCTCAGATGGATTTTCGCTTTGCTGATATGGTGGCGGCTAACAAAGCGCTGCGCTTACCGCCAGCGAGCGATTGCATGCAAATTGTCGATGACAATGACAAGTTATTTTTACAGGCCGATGCGCGAGGTGAACTCAGCCAAAGCGCATCTCAAATCGAACAGTTTATTCGGCGTTATGTGGCGTTTTCTGGGCTTAACTTTGTTCATATCATGATGCCACTGATGCGTGAGCAGGGAGTGATGATCAATGCGGCTCGCCCTTTAGTGATCTACGAGCGTATGGGGTTTAGCTTAAGCACGCTGGCATTTGATGAGGTCGAGTTATCGCTGGTTGATGCGCGTTTGTCCCATGAAGGTAAGCGTGGGCAAGTGGACATAGATTTTGCCATACATGCCGCAGGTCAGCTCGTGGGCAATGGCTATAAGCGATTATTACTTAGTGGCCTCAGACCCTTTGAAGAAGAGAGTGTCGCGGCCATGTGTGATGAATACGCCCGTCGCGCCAATCAATTTAATCCTAGCTAACCCCATGGGCGGATGGCGAGTCTGACTCGCCATCCGCCCATCGTCAATAAAAGCCAATAATTGCTGCCAAATACGGCAATTACCACCGCCTCATTTGCTTGGCAACTGGCTTTGGATTACCTTATTGACCTTTCTATCTGGATGACAGTTAATGTCATAAACCGCAACGGAATAAATTGGCAACCTAATCGCCATTTTATGTTTTGTGCCAGAGTTTGATGGCCATGCAAGGAATACCATGTCGAGCCTAAATCGTATTATTTTAATTGACACTCATCTGCCGGGTGTCGTTGAGTTGGCCCTTGATGGCCACACCAATATTTGTGGTACCAATGCTTCGGGTAAAACCACGCTGCAACGTTTGGTGCCGGTGTTTTATGGTGAATACCCTAGCCGAGTGGTGCCCTCGACCCGCGACAGTTTTGAGCGTTGGTATTTACCTAACGAAGCTAGCTATATCATTTATGAGTATCGCAAAAGCGATCAGCAGCTGTATCAGGCCATTTTATCTTCGGCTGGCGACGGCAAAGGGGTGAATTACCGCTTTGTGGCCACCGGCTTTAATTTTGAAGACTATGTCAAACAGCGCCAAGGCGATCACGTTATCTGCTATCCGGCTTCTGAGCTTGGGCGTCAGTTTAAGCGCCAAAATATTGCGGTTAGCAATTTGCTCAATACCCGTGAGTTTCGAGCCATTATTCAAAACGATCGCGCGCTGTTAAGCACTGGCTCAAACCGCCAAGAATTACGTGCCTACGCCCGTCAGTTTGCGTTATGTGATCCCGAATTTTCGCTGCGCCACATTGAAAAACTGGCTAAAGCCGTGCATTCCAAAGAAGGTAAAATGGAAACGGTTAAGTCGATGGTGGCGGCGATTTTAGAAGAAGACGGGGTCAATCCTCCGAGTTCGCGTTTAAACCCGCAACGAGTCGAAGCTTGGATCCGTGAGAGCCAGCTAATTCAAGGGTTTGAACAAATTCGTCCCGAATTTGATAAGTTAGCCGATGAATTTGAACAGTTACAAGGCACCGAGTTAAGGCTGGCGAGCTTACATAAAGGCTATCGTCACGATGAAGGCCTAGAAGTGCAGCGCCAAGATCAAGCCTTGTTGGATTCTAAGGCCACGAATCTGGCATTAAAACAGCTCGATGAGCAATGGAAAGACAGCCGCGATGAACTCAACCTGGAATTATCGGCGGCTAAAGGTGATATCAATAAATTCGAGGACGAGCTCGATGCCATTGAAAATCAATATCAAGCCTTTATGGACGCTGATATTGATGCTGCGAAAACGGCATTGGCCACCATTCCGCAATGGCGACAGGATCTGCAAGCGCTCAATGATCGTCACAAGCTGCAAACCGAAAAGCATCAAGATATCGAGGCGGCCTACAATGCTCGTCGCAGTGAGCTTGGCGAGCAGCTTAATCGTGAATTGGAAAAGCTCCATGCCGATGTCGATAGCTGCCGTGAGCAACGGGATGCACAAAAAGAACTGGCACGCAGCGAGCTTGAACAGATAGCGCAAGCCGGTCGCGACCTTGAACAACAAGGCTTGGCTGGGTTCCATGAGCAAGAATACCAGCTCAAATTAGCCATGGCGGCGCACCAATTAAAAATTGATAGTGTCAGTTACACGGAAGCCGAAAAACTGGCACTGGCCGTGCTTGATGAACGGATTAGCCATGCCGATGAAGAGCAAGAGGTTTGCGCCGCCAAACTGGAGCGCCTGAGTGCCCAGGAGCGTAAGCTACGCAGCGAGCGTGACCGCGCCGATGATGGCTTACGACTGGCCAGCAAGCGCGTCAATGAAAAGCTCGCGGCCCTTGATGACATTAAGCATGTGTTGTTCCCTGAATCCCATACCTTGCTGGAGTATTTACGCCGTGAAGCGCCAGGCTGGGAGTCCGGTCTAGGTAAGGTGATAGCCCCTGAGTTATTGCACCGCACCGATCTTCGCCCAGTGCGCAGCCATGAAGACAATCAAGAATTATTCGGCTTAAGTCTCGATTTAAAAAGCTTAGATATCCCAGCTTATGCTGCATCAGAGCAAGAATTACGCTTGCAATTACAGCAAGGGCAAGATGCCCACAGCGCCGCTCAAGCGGTGCAGCAGCAAGCCGAAGATCTGCTGGTGGCAAGTAATGCTGCCCTAGATAACTTGGCTAAAGAGTTAACTCAGGCGCGCGCTCATAATCAGCACAGTCGCGAAGAGTTGCGCCGTTTACTTGATGAAAAACGCACCTTACAGGCACAAGTGAATACCGCGCTGGCAGAGCGCAAGCAGCAAGCGGGTAAGCAACTCGTAATTTTGCAAGCTGAAATCAAGCAGTTAGCTTCTGATAAGCAAGAGTGGCAACAACAGCACCAAAGCGATGTGATGGACAATCGCATGGAGAAGACGGCTTTTTGGCAAGAGATCATCGGTGCTATTGAGTTAACCTTAACCCAGCAGCAACAGCAGATCAGTCATCGTCGTCAGCACGCCAAGAGTGAACTACAAGCCTGCGAAACTTGGTATAAGAATGAGTTGAAATCGCGCGGTATCGATGAAGATCAAATCTTAGATCTCAAGCGCCAAATCAAAGCGATTGAAACGCAAATTGTCGCGGCGGAGCAAGGCCGAAGCCAAGTGTTACGTTACGATGATTGGTATCAACACAGCTGGCGTCAACGTAAGCCGAAATTGCAGGCGCAACTGACCGAAGTTAAGGCCAGCTATGCCACATTTGAGCAGCAATTAAAAACCAAAATGCAGGCGGTAAAAAATCATCGAGCCGAGCTCGAAGCCGATAAACGCCAATCTGACAATATTCAGGTCGAAGCGTCTGAAAACTTGACCAAGCTGCGGTCATTGTTGCGTAAGCTGGCGGATATTAAGTTGCCAAGCAATCAAGATGAGGCGGCGGGCAGTATCTCTGAGCGCCTGCGTCAAGGCGATGAGTTGCTGCTAAAGCGGGAAAGTTTGCTGAACTCAGTAAAACAATATGTCGATCATTTTGATAGCGTGATTGTTAGTAAATCAGGCTCTAGCCTTGCCGAAACATGGGAGCGTGCCCGCAGCGATGCCACCTTAGTCACCGACAAGGGGATCCGCTTGTTGGACTACCGTAAACTCGTGCCGGCTTTAGCGCAGTTACTGAATGTGATGGTGCCGCAATCTATTACGGCGCTGCGGGAGCAAGGTCGTATTTTTGGGGTCGATTTAACGGCCTATTACGACGTTCTGGCCGATATTGATCGCCGTATCGCCAGTCAAAGTGCGCGGATCACCCGTGAAGTGGGTGAAGAGTTGTTCCTCGATGGGGTCTCTGAGTCTGCCGTTCGTATTCGCTCGCGCATCAGTGAACTTGAGTTCTGGCCTGAACTTGAGCAATTTGTTAAAGCATTCCATCAATGGCAAGCCGAAGGGTTTAGTGGGCTGCCGGATGAAGATTATGTTAATAGCATGCGGCGTGCGCTCGACATTATTGGTCGCAGTGCCTTGACGGGCGGTGTGGCCAAGTTGCTGGAAATCGAATTACGCCTCAAAGAAGGTAACTCGGATTTGATTATTCGTACCGACCGACAGCTCAATGAATCCTCGAGTCACGGCATGGCGTATTTGATCTTATGTAAGTTTCTACTGGCCTTTACACGTCTGTTGCGTGGTCCAGCCGAGGTTACTGTGCACTGGCCGATTGATGAACTTGGCACCTTGCACCATAACAATGTCAAAAAGATCTTTGATGCTTGTGAGAACAATAATATTAGCGTGTTGGGAGCCTTCCCAAATCCTGAGTCTGAGGTGCTTAGCCTGTTTGCGAATCGTTATATCATCAATAAGCAAACCCGAAAGCTGCAAGTGGTAAAACCCAAGATTAATCCCTTGGCAGAGAAACTGAAGGCCTTGGCCACAAAAGAGGTGGTGTAATGGATCAAGTCACATTGATGGCGAGTCAAAGCGAGTTAGTTGAGCGGTTACTTCAAGGTGAGTTTATCTGCCGTACCAGTGGTGAAGAGCAATGGCGCGCATTGAAAAGTGCCGCCAATCGCGAACAGATAGAGCACTATCTCAATCAGTTAAATCGCACCTTGTGTAGTGCCTCTGAAGGGGAAGTGTTTTTTTGCGGTTACCTGCAATTAGGTGAGAATGAGCGCAAAGTGATTTCGGCGCAGTTTAAAGAGATCTGTCAAGCGCTTATCCCTATGGTGGAATGGTTAGTGTTAATGCAAGAGGCCTCTGGCCAAGACGCCTCACTCGTTGAAGGTTCGGCGCTGCGCTTACCAGAATTGCAAACACGCATTGAAGATACGCCGGCCCTGCGTGAGCAGCTGACTCAAGTCAGCCAATATCGCTTGTTTGGCTCGACCTCGACCAATGTTGATGCACAGATTAAGTTAGTGTTTAAACGCTTAGTGGAACTGGGCTATTTACTTAAACCAAACCCAGAGAAGCAAATTTACATCGCCACAGGTAAAGTCGACTACCTCTATGAGGTGATCCGCTTTATCGACGAAACCGAAGGGCTGCAATTGGAGGCGCAAGCTGAAACCGCGACCCAGAGGGATTTGCTATGAGCATGAGTTTACATCGGCTTGGGGAGATAAGCTGGCTTGATGTTGCGCCTCAGAGGAGTTTGCTATGAGCACCAATTTACATCAAGCCGGGGTTAAGTTGCTTAAGCAACTTGGCCGCCACAGTGATGTGATCATGGATGTGTATTTGGCGGGCTCCTTGACCGATGGCCAACATGATCCTACGGTCATCGACAAGTTGCAAAAGGCTGGGATCCTATGGCGACCGGAGCCGCAAGAGCCGCTGCGTTTAAAGCGCACCTTGCGCGCCCTGTTAGAGGAAGGTCTCAGCGATGAGCGCAATCGCCAAATTGACGCCAATGTTGGCTCGGCGCTCGCGACTATCAAGACCTTAGCCGAGCATTATAAAGAAGCGCGTCACCATTTGGATTTTAGCGCCGCCGAAGCTTATCTTAATGACTTAAATGAGCATGTGTTCAGTTTTACCGAAGGCTTGCGTTACGCGATTCGCGTGCTCTGGAGTCGGATCAATAACGAGTTTGGTTACGTCGGTTCGATTAGCGCCAAAATTCGTGAGAATGAATTGGCCCAGAGTCAGGTGACCGAATTGCTCAATGGCCTTGCTATGTTCCATTTTGATGAGCTGGCCAATATTGCCGGAGATATTCGCGAGCTGAGACGTTTGCTGGTTACCAGCTTGCAAGATCAAATGAGTTATTGTGCTCAAGAGTTGTCGGTAGTCCAGGGGCGATTACTCGAATTGCTGGGCCGATTTAGACAAATTCAAGGCCGTACTCGGTTATTAAAAGGCTGGTTGTTACACACGGATTTGCATCCTGATTATCAGGTCGAAAATCATGTGGCTCATCAACAAATATCCAGTTTGTTTAATCGTGCCGATGCCATTCTGGCGCCGGCTCATGTGGATGTACATAACAGTCTTCATGAAACCGAATTGCTTGAGTTAGTGGCTAAGATTAAAAGCATTAGTCATTTAACTGCAGCCGATAAACCACTAGCCGAGCC
Organism: Shewanella sp. NIFS-20-20; assembly: GCF_019209865.1. Classification (GTDB taxonomy): domain Bacteria; phylum Pseudomonadota; class Gammaproteobacteria; order Enterobacterales; family Shewanellaceae; genus Shewanella. The sequence continues at coordinate 116,498 of NZ_JAHUTT010000001.1, forward strand.
ACAATTACTGTCGCTCAGTGCCAACGATGATTTTGCCATCGAGGATGACCCGCTGAAGTTAGCGGTTGAACAATATTTTATGGCGGTGATTGAGTCGGGCTCGCGTCAATCGGCGCTTGAATATCTTGAGCAGCAGCAACTCCCTTGGCCTAGCGAAAATTGGTTATATCAGGTGATCTGTGGCTATGATGGGCTCGTAGAAGAGTATCGCCAATTTTTCGAGCTTGAGCCCATCGGTGAGGATCATCCCGTCTATAGCGGTAACTTTATTATTCGTGATGTCGAGCTATGGCTCGCCTAAACGCCATCGTGTACTGTAATTTGTCTCAATAATGCAGCCTTAGGCTGCATTTTTTGTCTAGATGATCTCCCTTGCTGCTCAGCTAATCTTTTGCTCGCACGCTTATTTTTGCTGATTATTTGGTGTTATATCCTGTCGGCTCAGCTTATTGCAGAGTAAGTCACTGATTTGGTTTAAGCTGTTGTTCTTGTTATGTTTTACTAATGTTATTTAAGTAAAAGTTTAGATTATCTATAAAATTATTGGTGTACATTATTGTCTTTTAAAAACAATGGTTTGCGCCATTTCGCTGAAAATGGCTTCCGAGATAAATGCTTTGTTATTGGATTTGCGAGTTGATATTTATGCCAGCATGTTTCACTATCCCAAGCAGTAATCCAGCCAAACTGAGTTAAGACGCTGTTTATACGGCGCCTATTCAGGGGTGATGACGGATAAAAATACAATTATAAATACGCATTCACGTATGTGGGGAAGAGGTTTTATGGGTAGTCGTTCCTTGTCAGTCCGCATTTTTATCGGCCTAGTTGTTGGCTTAATCTTAGGCTCGATAGTGCAATATTTTTTGAGTGATATTGCTTTCTTTGGCGACAATTTGCTGGCCTTTTTCAGTGGTATTGGCACCATGTTCGTGAATATGATCATGATGTTGGTCGTGCCGCTCGTGTTTATCAGTATTGTGTGTGGCGTGTGCGAGCTGCAAGATCTTAAAAGTTTTGGTCGCTTAGGCACTAAAACCTTTGGTTTCTATATTATCAATACCTTGTTATCAATTGCCGCGGCCTTTTCGGTGGTGTTGTTGCTCAACCCAGGTTCAGGTGTCGATATGCGCAGTGGTGCCGAGGTGACATTGGCCGCGACTGAACTGCCTAACTTAATGAATCTACTCGTCGACATTGTGCCGCGCAATCCGGTTGCAGCCTTTGCTTCGGCGAATATGCTCCAAATTATCTTTATGGCACTGCTGCTGGGTGGGGTCATGAAGTCGATGGGCGCGACAGTAGCGTCAGCGGTCACTGGCTTTCAAGCGGCCAACAAGATCATGATGAAGCTGATCTCGGTGGTGATGTCGCTCGCCCCCATCGGTGTCTTTGCTTTAATGTTTAAGTTGGGCGCCACCTTAGAGGCGGCAGTGTTTTTAAGCGTGTTGCAATACTTGTTATTGATCATCGGCCTATTGGTGTTGTGGGTGTTTGTGGTTTACCCAACCGCCGTGGGTATCTTTACGCCTATCAGCGCGGCAAAATTTAGAAAGCAAACCCAAGAGCAAGTGCTGTTCTCATTATCGACCGCTAGCTCTAACGCCACCATCCCAGTGACCATGCGCACCTTAACCGAAAAGCTTGGGGTGAACCGTGCGGTAGCAGGGTTCGGGGTGCCACTGGGTGCCACCATGAATATGGGCGGGGTATCGATTTACATCACAGTGGCGATTTTCTTTATTGCCAATGCGTTTGGTATGCCCATTACGTGGGAGCAAGTACCGACGGTACTGTTTAGTATCTTCCTATTATCCGTTGGCGCCGGCGGCGTACCTGGCGGTGGTATGGTGATGATTGGGGTGCTGATTCATCAAATGGGGTTGCCGATAGAGGCTTTTGCCTTGGTGGCGGCACTCGACCGTTTGATTGATATGATTTTAACCTCATGCAATGTGGTGGGAGATACGGCGGTGTTGACCATCGTCGATCAAACCGAAAAACAGCATGAGCCGCAGGCTGCTGCATAAGGGATTCTGCCATAAAAAAATCCGGTCATTACCGGATTTTTTTATGGCAAATTATCTGCGATTAGCACTCAGGCTCTTGATCATCATAATGCTGACCGTGGTACTCAAGGCAGGCATTCACTTCGTTAGCTGAACCTAAAATGACGGCCACGCGTTGATGAATATGCTCGGGTGCTATATCTAAAATGGCTTCATAACCGGTGGAGGCAACTCCGCCAGCTTGCTCTACTAATAAGGCCATTGGATTGGCTTCGTACATGAGGCGGAGTTTAAACGGCTTGTTGGGATCTTTATGATCGCTTGGGTAGGTAAAAATACCGCCGCGGCACAAGACCCGATGAACATCACCTACCATGGCGGCAATCCAACGCATATTAAAATTACGTGCACGTGGGCCTAAGGTACCTAGCAATAAGTCACTAATGTAACTTTGCATCGGCGCTTCCCAAAAACGCTGGTTTGACATATTGATGGCAAATTCGCTGGTGTCTGGGCTGATGCTCATGGCGGGGTTAGTCAGTAAGAACTCTTGACTGTTAGGATCCAAAGTAAACAATTGCACTCCCTGACCTGTGGTTAAGGCGAGCATGGTCGATGGACCGTAAAGCACATAGCCTGCGGCAACTTGATCGCGACCTGGCTGCAAAAAGCTTTGCTGATCGGCCTTGCCTTCAGGGGCCGGTAACACAGAGAAAATCGTGCCAACCAATGAATTGATATCGATGTTTGATGAGCCATCGAGAGGGTCGAAACATACCAAATAGGAGCCGTCGCTATTTAATACCACGATCTCATCTTCTTCTTCTGACGCCAATGCTTTCACTTGGCTATCTATCGCCAGCGCTTGCTTGAGCATGTCGTTGGTAATGATATCGAGCTTTTTCTGGGTCTCTCCCTGTACATTTTCTTGCTCAGTCGCTCCAAGCACGCCAGCTAAGGCCCCGTGTCTTACGGCTTGACTGATGTCTTTGGCACTATTCGCTAAGGTATGTATGACTTGCGTCAAAGAAGCACTGAGTTGCTGGGTCGATAGCACTTGAGCCAAGGTTTGCATCTGAAATCCTCATTTTCATTTTTAAAATAGGGTCATTCACGCGAGATAGTGCGGATAATAACGCAGACGAGGGCGAAATTCAGCGACAGAGTTTGGTTTTTGCTCAGAATCAGGCAGAATCAAGGCAGTTTACTCACATTAGGGAATAATAATGACTAGAAAATGGATCCCGCTGGCGGCCTTAGCCATGCCTTTTGCGCTCTCGGCTCAAGCCCTTACGCCTGCACTGCCTGCTCCCGTTGGCGACAGCACGCCGTTGGCCATTGCTAGAATGCATGACTCTCCAGCACTCGAAGGTAACAGCCCTAGGGGGCTGAAGCTGTCACCCGATGGTCAGCGAGTGACCTATCTGGCGCCGCGCAGTGATGATCAACATTTCTTTGATTTATGGCAAATGGATATTGGATCTGGCAAGCATTCCCGCTTACTCGATGCCAGCTTGCTCAAAGCCAGCGAATTATCCGATGAAGAAAAAGCCAGGCGTGAGCGCCAACGTATTTATGGTCAGGGCATCATGGAATACGATTGGTCCAGTGATGGTCAGAGTGTGTTAATCCCTTCTGCCGGTAATCTTTATCTGTACCAAGTTGCAACTCAGCAATTGTTGCCGTTAGCGATATCAGGCTTTGCTACCGACGCCAGAGTGTCGCCACAAGGTCATTACGTTTCTTATATTAAAGATCAAAATCTATTTATCTATGATCTCGCCAAAGCAAAAGAGCGCCAGTTGACCTTCGATGGCGGTGATGCCATTAAAAATGGCATGGCTGAATTTGTTGCCCAAGAAGAAATGGGACGGATGACAGGGTATTGGTGGGCACCGGATGAGAGTGCTATTGCTTATACCCGCATTGATGAGTCGCCGGTGGAATTGGTGACGCGCAATGAAATTTATGCCGATGGCATTAAGCTAACTGAACAACGATACCCTTATGCTGGCAAGGCCAATGTTTTGATTGAATTAGGGGTGCTATCCCTTGATTCTGGCTTGACGACTTGGGTGGATTTAGGCCGCGAAACCGATGGCTATTTGGCGCGAGTCAAGTGGTTACCCGATACCTCTGGGGTCACGTTTCAATGGCAAAATCGTAGCCAACAACAGTTGGACTTACGCCTAGCCTCTTGGCCGCAAACCGATAGCGCTCAGGTGCAAACCTTGTTAACTGAACGCAGTGATGCCTGGATTAATTTGCACGATGACTTAACGTTTCTTAAATCGTCAGGCTTTATTTGGGCATCCGAGCGCAGCGGCTTTAAGCATTTATACCGCTATGACGCGCAGGGTAAGCTCCTCCAGCAATTAACCGCAGGTGATTGGGCCGTCGATAATATCGAATATGTCGATGAGGCGAATGGCTGGGTGTATTTTACTGGCCGTAAAGATACCGTGATTGAGCGGCGGATTTACCGAGTCGCGCTCGAGGGTGGCGAAGTGGAAGCCGTTAGCCAGCGCGCTGGCATGCATGCACCGGTATTCGCCAAAAACAGCCCAATTTATCTCGATTACTTTAATTCATTGGCCCAGCCACCTCAGGTGAGTCTGCATGATAGCCAAGGCAAATTACTTAGCTGGGTTGAGCAAAACGTCGTTGATAAGCAGCACCCTTTATTTCCGTATTTTGGTTTATGGCAATTGCCTGAATTTGGTCAATTGGCGGCTGAAGATGGTCAGTCTCTGGTCTATCGATTATTTAAACCGGCGGATTTTGATGCCACTAAGCAATATCCGGTGGTGGTTCGTGTGTATGGCGGCCCCCATGCGCAACTGGTGACCAATAGTTGGAGTAGCCATGATTACTTTACTCAGCATTTACTGCAACGTGGCTATTTAGTCTTTCAGTTGGATAATCGCGGCAGCGCCAACCGTGGCACGCGCTTTGAGCATGTAATTTACCAAAATCTGGGTGATCTGGAAGTCAAAGATCAGCAAGTGGGGGTGAAGTATTTACGCAATTTGCCGTATGTCGCCGATGAGCGGATAGCTATTTTTGGTCACAGTTATGGTGGCTATATGGCCTTGATGAGTCAATTCAAAGCGCCACAAGACTTTAAGGTCGCGATTTCAGGGGCACCTGTCACGGATTGGGGCTTGTACGACACGCATTACACTGAACGCTATATGGGCCATCCCGTCACGAATGCTGATGGCTATAAACGTGCCTCGGTGTTGCCATATGTGGATAATTACCAAGGGGGATTGCTGATTTATCATGGCATGGCCGATGACAACGTCTTATTTGAAAATAGCACCCGGGTCTATAAGGCCTTACAAGATCAAGGCAAGCTATTTCAGATGATCGACTATCCCGGTGCTAAGCATTCGATGCGGGGCAATGCTGTCCGCAATCACTTGTATTTATCGATAGCTGACTTTCTTGACCGTCAACTCTAGTTTAACGGGCGTTAGTGCACCGCATTGATTGCGGTGCCTTGAGTCACTGGCTGCGCCGATGACGGAAAAAAGCCATAAAAAAACCGCTATCAAGATAGCGGTTTTTAACATCACCGAGTGATTAGTCTTCTAAGTTACCGCAAAAACGGTAGCCTTCACCATGAATGGTGGCAATGATTTCTGGCGTATCAGGCTGACTTTCGAAGTGCTTACGGATACGACGAATCGTCACGTCAACAGTACGATCGTGTGGCTTCAGCTCACGACCAGTCATCTTCATCAGTAAGTCAGCACGGCTTAAAATCTTACCTGGGTTCTCAACAAAGTGCAGCATGGCGCGGAACTCACTGCGTGGCAGCTTGTAAGATTCACCTTGTGGGCTCACCAATGAGCGGCTGTTGATTTCCAGAGACCAACCGTTGAAACGATAGAATTCAACTGAACTCTTTTCTTCAACGTCATGGCCAGTGCTGCTAACACGAGTCAACAAGTTACGGGCACGAATAGTCAGCTCTCTTGGGTTAAATGGCTTGGTGATATAGTCATCAGCACCAATTTCCAGACCTAAGATCTTATCAACTTCATTATCACGACCCGTTAAGAAAATCAGGCCAATGTTGTTGATTTCACGCAATTCGCGCGCTAACAGCAAACCATTTTTACCAGGCAAGTTAATATCCATCACCACCAGGTTGATTTTATTTTCCTGCAGGGCTTTATGCATTTCTGCGCCATCATTGGCCTCAGTTACCACATATCCTTCAGCTTCAAAAATACTTCTCAGCGTATTGCGGGTAACTGCTTCATCTTCAACGATCAGAATGTGCGGGTTTTGCATGTCATTTACCTAAAAAAATTTAATCAAATTATCGCTAACGATACACAGTCACGAGCTAATGAATAGCTGAGCTCAATTGCAAAAGACAATCAAGCGAGTCCCAGTCATAAGATTTTTTGACGGGTACAAACAACACTGTGTAATAAGGTTAGTAAAATCTGCAATATCCGTGGAGTTTTTTTTAAAACTCACATGGGAAATACGACAGTTGCTTACACTTCGATTAACAATAGACGAAATAAGTTCAATCACAGTTGTTTTTTTGTGAAGTATATTAAATCGTCAATTCAAAAATGAGTTTCATTGCAACTGAGTTGCCATCCTTTTAAACCGATTCGTGAAATGTGTGCTTCGGTGTTGACGCTCTAGGATGGTGGTTAGCTAATCAACCCTATTAGTGTACTCGTTTTGGGCATTTGTTAACAAATTAATTGTTAAAAAAACTATGAAGTGGCGTGATCTTAATCAATTTTTACGGAATTTGTTCGCTAAAGCAGCGATATAGGGCGGTTGAATATGGCTCATTTTGGCCAAGATGCTGGCGACGACCGCAAAGCTAGCTAAACTGTGGATGGATTTTTGTTCATGCAACTGGGTTGTCCATATGACACAGATCACACTTGAGCTTTGGCACGCCTATCAAAATAGCATTTTTTTGTTAACGCAAGCGCTGAGCGCGAACACCAACTTTGCGATTGTCACTGCCGCTAATCCGCTTGGCGTTAGCCATAATGTTGGCCAAAACCGCTTATTTGATCGACAAATGCAACATGACATTCAACAATTACAGGTGCCTTATCGGCGAATTATCGGTGCCAGTCCCGATGGTAAACATCGTGAGCCTGGCTGGGCGGTGATGCAGCCTCTGGCAGAGGCGATCGCACTGGCAGCCCGTTGGCGGCAGCTAGCCATTTATTATGTGCAATCAGACCGCTTAGGTTTAGTGAGTTGTGACGCTCGCAGACCCCAAGTCGATTTGGGCTTGTTTAGTGCTAGGGCCACTGTCGTCAGTGAATTGCCCCGTGACCTAGATGACTGGTTTTATCTTTAACGCCGCAGCGGTCTTGGCTGGCACTAATTGCAGCGTCATTTGGCTTAACTTGAAATATTTTTGGCTATTGATGTTTTTTTGTTGACCAAGTTGCTGATTGCTTGTTAATTTTCACCTGTTCATTGGCTTGACAATGAATACTCAGAAGAGGTGCGTTAACCAGGTAAGCGAGCGTAAGGGCACATACCCTGCTAATACTCGTCGAGGGGGATTAACGCCGAGTGATGATGACTGATGTGGGTCATGATTGCGGTCGAGTGGGCTGAATCCTACTGATTGTCACCTGTGTTTAGGTGGAGAGCTTCTGGTGGCAATTATCTTCTTCTGCCTTGATGGTAGGTGGTTGATCTCATTTCGCCCCAGGCTCTTCGAACGATGTTTAAGTTCGGAGTGGTTTATGTCTTTATATTTTCATGTCTTGTGCCAGCGCGTCACTCTATGGGAGGGCGTGTCATGTTAAGTGATTCATTAGTTGTTGCTAAATTTGGTGGCACCTCAGTGGCCAACAGCGAGGCGTTAGCGCTCAGCGCGGCCATTATCGGTGCCGACACCCGGCGGCGTTTAGTGGTCGTTAGCGCCGCTGGCGGCGTGACTAATCTGTTGGTTGAACTGACCTCGGTGATCTCAGCGGAGCTGCGTTATCAGCTGCTAAAGGATATCGCCACTATCCAATATCGAATGTTGGATGCCTTAGGTCGCCCCGCCGATGTGGCCGCAATTATCGATGGTTTACTCAGCCGGATGGCGGTATTAAGCGAGCGGTTAGCCGAGGATAGAAGCAAGGCGCTTAAGGATGAGCTGTTGGCTTGTGGCGAGTTATGCTCATCGCAATTATTTGCCGCGACGCTTCGCCAACAAGGGATAAATGCCATTAGTTTTGACGTTAGAACCGTCATGCGTACCGACAGTTACTTTGGCCGAGCCGAGCCTCAACTCGAGATGATTGCGCACTTGGCCCAGCTCCATTTAGCGCCGCTTTTAAAGGATCAGGTGGTGGTGACTCAGGGGTTCATTGGTCGCGATAGTGAGCAAATGACCACCACCTTAGGTCGCGGTGGCAGTGACTATTCGGCGGCATTATTAGCCGAGGCTTTAGGGGCGATTGCGGTTGAAATTTGGACCGACGTTGCGGGTATTTACAGTACCGATCCTCGCCTCGCGGCTAATGCGAAACCCTTGGCCGAAATTAGTTTTAATGAGGCGGCGGAAATGGCGACTTTTGGGGCCAAGGTGTTGCACCCTGCCACGATTTTACCTGCCGTGCGCCGCGGCATTGAAGTGTTTGTCGGCTCCAGTCGCGAGCCGGAGCGCGGAGGCACTTGGATCCGTAACCGCATCAATAACCCGCCTTTGTACCGCGCCATCGCGGTGCGCCGCGATCAAACCTTAGTCACGTTACATAGTCTGCAAATGTTACACGCCCGCGGCTTTCTGGCCGAAACCTTTGCGACATTAGCGCGCCATAAAATCAGTGTTGATTTAATTACAACCTCCGAGGTTAATGTGGCCCTGACCTTAGATAAAACCGGCTCTGATTCCAGTGGCGAAGGGTTGTTAAGTGATCAACTCTTAACTGAGCTGGCGGAACATTGCCGGGTACAGGTGGAGCAAAACTTAGTCTTGGTGGCGATCATTGGCAATCGCATCGCATCGACCCCAGGTGTGTGCCGTCAGGTGTTTGAAGTGCTTGAGCAGGTGAATGTTCGCATGATTTGCCAAGGCGCTAGCCCCCACAATTTATGCGTGTTAGTGAATGAGCAAGAGGTGGCAAGTTTGGTGGCGGCATTGCATGGTCGCTTGTTCGAAGATCTAAGCGCATGAATCAGCCTCAATCACAATCGCTGGTAATAGGGCAGTTAGCCACAGGACATGAGCTGAGCATTCCTTGTTATCGCTTTAGTGGGCGCGATAGTCAGGCGCCCTCGGTGTACATTCAGGCCAATGTCCATGGCGCTGAAGTGCAAGGCAATGCTGTCATTTACCAATTAATGGAGCGTCTGGCTGAACTCACCATTCTTGGGGATATCTGCTTAGTGCCGCTGGCCAATCCGTTGGCCATCAATCAAAAAAGCGGCGAGTTTACCTTGGGGCGTTTCGATCCTATCACTGGCATTAACTGGAACCGGGAATATGCCAATTTAACCCCCGCACCAGATTGGTTACCTGCGCATCTGGCGCTGGATGATCAGCAATTAGCGGCCGCTTTTCGTCAGCAAATGTTGGCCAGTATTGAGGCCCGTTTGCATCAAGATTATGGCTTGTCCACTGGCAAGCGCCAAGCCTTGCTGTTGCAGTCAATGGCGCATCAGGCGGATATTGTGCTGGATCTTCATACCGGCCCTAAATCCGCGAAACATTTATACTGCCCAGCCTATGCGGCCAGTGCGGCCTGTTACTTTGCGATTGAGCATGTGTTATTGATGCCCAATACCTTCGGTGGTGCCATGGATGAAGCGGTATTTTACCCTTGGTGGCAATTGCGTCAGCAAGCCGCAGCATTAGGGCGAACCCTAGATATTGGAGCCGATGCCTTTACCTTGGAGCTTGGCAGTCAAGAGCGGATCGATATGGCGGATGCCAAGGTCGATGCCGAGGGGATCTTGGCCTATCTGAGTTATCGCGGTGTGATTGCCAATGCGATTGCGCCCACCCCCATGGTGCGTCATGGCTGTTGGCTGCGCGATTATCGCCAATACTTTGCGCCTCAAGCGGGGATGGTGGAATATCTCGCCAAGCCGGGGGATATCATCGGCGCGGGTGAGGCTCTGGTCCGGCTATTGCAGGTCGATAAATTTGGCTCCCCAGCAGCGCTGACAGAATGTCTCTGCCCTGACGATGCTATTGCTATTTTGCATTTTGCCTCGGCATCTGTGTATCAAGGCACTGAGCTTTATAAATTAATGACCCACACTTTTGAGCTTACCGCTGCGCGGGCGGCCGACATTCAATCTAAAGCTTAGCCCTAAGACATCGGGGGGCTTGAGTCGCTCCTAATGGCTAGGACTTATGGTGTGACACCGCCCTTACTGGTCGCCGAGCCAGATTCACTGCTCTAGCAAGCATCAAGGTGATCATTAACCATAAACTTAGGCCCATGGCTCCGCCACCGCTGCTGCTTTCTACTGCACTCGGAGGTGTCGGCGCGGCGGTGATGGTGACACTGACGGTCACGGGCGCTGAGCTCGATTGCCCATCCGAGGCACTGACACTGAAGCGTAATTCACCGCTGCTTGGCGCCACAAAGCTGAGGGTGCCGCTGGCGTCGATGGTTGTCGCCACTTGCGGGCCTGATAATTGCTGCCATTGGTAGCTGAGGCTGTCGTTATCAACATCGCTGCCATTGGCGGCAATGGTGACGTTAGATCCGCCAGTCACAGTTTGAGTTAATGGCTGCGGATTGATGATAGGTAGATCATTGACTGGATTGATGGTTAAGCTGACTGTGACTGGGGCACTGTCTTGCTGCGCCGCATTGGTCGCAATATAACTAAAGCTGTCTTGACCAAAATAGTGAGTGTCCGCTTGATAAGTCACCAATCCGCCATCAAGGAGGCTCAACTGGCCATGACTGGGGGCGGTATCAACCCGAATGCTCTGGTAAGCACTGGTGGGGGCTATGCTGATGGGGAGCACGCCACGAATACTCTCTGCGCCGATAACAACCTCAGTGCTGAGTGTTTGCTCGAGACGATTATCATTGCTGAGCACATTAAATTCGATCGAGGTATCTTCATTGACTGCAATGCTATCTGGCGCCGGCAGCGCAGTATTTACCGCTATCGCATTGACGCTGAGTTGCAACTGGCCGGCGGAGGTCGTGGCTAAACCAAAGACTTCGCCGTTAGTGGGTAAGGTGCCTTCGCCGTTATAGTATTGGCGACTGCCTTGAGAGCCATCATTATTTTCTGCGCCAATAGTTAACGCGCTAGGAGGATCGTTAACGGCAATATAATGAAAGTAAATTTGCTGATGCTGACCAAGCCCTATCCACACCGCAAAGCTATAGGCCTGATTACCTGAGGCCAAGTAAGGTTCGGCATTGTCCCATTCCACCACCATATAATCATTACCATCGAGACTCATCAGCCGACTGTAAATATTGCCGCCGCTCGGCTCTGTGGGTCCTTGTAAATCTAAATCGCTCCAGAAGGGGGCAATGACGCGGTTAGGGGTTTGGCTGGCTGGGATGGCTTGATTGGTAAAACTGCCGGCAAGGTTGAGATTGCCAGGGGCAACGATGCCATTATCAGAGACAGACAAGGTTTGGTATTCAGTGCCGAGATAATAAAAGCTTGGCGTGGTGAGGGTAAAGCTGACTTCATCGCAATTGCCGCTGCACGATAATGGCGCCACTGTGCCACTGATCCTCGGTAAAGTGATCGCGGCAGGGCTGATGTTTAAGCCGCCACTTTGTAATTGTCCTTGCCAAGCAAGCACCTGGTCACTCACGTTAAGTTCTCTGGTTTGGCCTTGTTCCACTTGGACTGTGGCGGCGGTATCGAACACTAAATTATCACTAAGCTCAGCCGTTAACGAGACACTACTGGCGGTCAGTAGGTTGGTGACTTGCCACTCGATTTGGGTGCTGGCCTCTGGGGCAATGCTGCTCTTCGTGCTGCTAAATGTGAGAATGTCTGGGCGACTGTTATTGGTAAATTGAGCCAATAATGGCAGCTGTTGCCGCGGGCCTGACGTGGGCGTGAATAGCACCCGGCCAAATTGCCAGCCACTGCCGGCGGAAGATGCTTGGCTGGCGCTGACACTTAAGCTCGCGCTACTGTTTGCGGCTATATTGATTAGGGTTTGATCAGGGGTGATCAGTAAATCATCGCTGCGAGTTGAGACGCTAAGTTCGTGGGCTTGTTGACCATGATTGTGAATATTAAGGGTGAACTCGCAGTGGATCACGCAATTGTTGTCGACGAGAGCTAAGCTATCAAAGCTCAATTCGGCCGCGGCCGCTTGGCCAAGGTCGGCCCGCCCAGCTCCCGTGATAAAAGGCGTTACTGGGCTGCCGTCCGCCGTGCTCAAGCCATCAAATTGACTACTAGAGACCAATAAGCTTTTGATGGCGGCAACGCTTAATTGCGGATGCAAAGCCGTTAAGAGGGCGCCAGCCCCTGCCACTTGCGGGCTGGCCATACTCGTGCCTGAAAACTGGATAAACCCATTGCTGCCATTTGCGGATAATATATCGGTGCCCGGCGCACTGATTTCAGGCTTTAGTGCCGCCAGATTTGGAACGGGCCCCTGACTGCTGCTGGCATTGACTACGTCGGCGAGTGCGGGCTGAATGAATGTTTGGGCATCAAGGGCAATGCTGATGTTAGTGCCGGAACTGTGTTGGTTAAGCAGCCATTGGCCATCGCTTGCGGATACCATAAATCCCGGGATATTAGCCGCCGGCATATACATGCTAAATGGGGCGCCGTTGACATTGTTATAGGTTAATAACAACTGCCCGCCAGCTTGGCTGACGTTGGCCGCCTTTTGTTCGAACGTACACGTACCGCGTTCGACTAAAACCATCGCCTGATTGAGACTGGCGGCGGCGAAAGCTTGGCACGCATCGCGATTGTTAGGATCCAGCACCGCGGCATGAATTAATGGCGCGCTAAGTGAATTAGTCAGGGGTTGCCCGCTATCTGCGGCCACGGCCGCAATCTGTTGATCATTGGCGGTGAGCAAATTGGCGATAATTTTGCCGGTACTGGTGTTGGCCACGGCTAAGCCGGCGTCAATACACGCTGGGCAGCCAATAGAACTCACTCCCATGGCCCCATCGTTGCCTGCGGCGCTCACTAAGAGCACGCCAGCGGCCTCTGCGGCGCGAAATACGCTCTGATAAGGGCTGTTATCAGGACTCGCGCCTGGCCCGCCTCCCCAAGAGTTATTTATCACATCGCTGCCATCATTGACGGCATCTTCTAATGCGGCCAATAACATGCTGTCTGAACCCACGCCGCCTTGGCAACTGCTGTCGCTAAATAGTGCTTTGTAGATCAGTAGATTGGCACCAGGTGCAACGCCTGATAATTGAATAGTATGTCCGCTTTGATCGGCACTGACGCTGTTGCCTGCGGCAATGCCGGCCACATGACTGCCATGACCGTTGTAATCTCTAGGGCTTAAATGTTCATCGGCACAAATGGCAAAATCCGGTTGATACCAGCGGGCGATGCTAATTTTGTTATTACAAAAATTGGGGTTGGCGGCACAATAGTCATCAGTGGCACCAACAGGAGTATCAAAGCCTGCTCCAGCAAACATTGGATGTTCTGGGATAATGCCGCCATCAATGATGGCAATCTTGATGCCGGAGCCGGCTTGGCTTTGGCCGCCGAGTTGTTGCCATAGCGCACTAGTTCCCATCAGTTGATTGGCGGCATCTAAGCGTTGTTGATAATAGCGAACCGGATAGATCCCTTTGACCTCTGGATGGTTTTTCAACTTGGCTGCTTCAGCTACGCTAAGTTGGGCACTAAAGCCATTGAGTAAGGTCTGATAACGGTAGCCTACGGCTTGCTTATTGGCGATCGCAGTGTCGATAAATTGGTGTTGTTGCTGCAGAATGTGTTGCTGTGCTTGCGCCATATTAGCTGCGTTATGACGTTGAGGCGACGTCAGCGATGCTCGCTGAAAACCTGACTGCATTGCCAGCGGCGCGCCAGTTAATTCAATAATGTAGGCGCGCTGAGGGGCGTCAGTGTCAGCACTGTGCTGTGCTATCTCAGGCAAAGAGGGTTTGGCCAATAGGGCTTGCGGCTGGTGGTAAAAACGATAAATTTCAGGGGCGTTGACCGCGGGATGTGGCGCCGGTTGCGCATTGAGCTGGGTGGCAGGAGCCAATAGCAAAGCCGTCAAGCTCACACTGAGTGTCCAGTGATCTAGCGATCTATTCATGGTTTTTCCTTTTCCAGCAGAAATACAACACCCTCTGTTAACTATATAGTAGGTGCCAAGACATGTTAGCGAGAATAAAAATTAACACAAAAAGTAATTAAGATGTTAATGGTGTTGCATTTTTGCTGAGCTTAATCCACTCTGACGGCTAGTAAGTCACCATTGCACTGAGAGCCTCATGAATCCCTACCCCGAAAGCTATCGGCTGGCGATCCCGCCGTTAACCAGTCTATTTATGGTGGTGTGGGCTTTGCTGACACCCCTGTGGCAATGGCTATCACCCGCTGACGTGGCGGGACACTACCCTTGGTTTTTATACCCATTGTTCGCATCGTTTGCGATTGCGGTGCTGGGGCATGGTTATTTAATCGTGCTGTCGCCAGGCTTAAAGCGGTTAGATCAGGCATTTTATGCGTTAGTGCATTTACCTTTGGCTTTTGTGATTTGGATTTTTGCCATTATGCAAATGTTAGGGCGAGGCTGGTAACTTGAGACTTAGGCTATAATTTCCAGCTTTTACTTGCGAGACGTGGTGGCTGGGGGTATCTTGGCGCCGCCTAATTAGCCAGAGTCCATCTATGCCAGATTTTATCTATTGTCCGCCAACACAACCATGGTTAGCACAAGTCCATTGTGACAAAGACATCATAGTCATCAACAAGCCTTCGGGATTGCTGTCAGTGCCCGGGCGCGATCTTGCCCATAGAGACAGTGTCTATAGCCGAGTGCTGGCAGAATACCCCAATGCGCAAGTGGTGCACCGTCTCGATATGGCCACGTCTGGTATTTTAGTCCTGGCGTTAAGACGTAGCGCTGAGATAGAGCTTAAGCGCCAATTTCGCGAGCGCGAAACCCATAAAATTTACTATGCCCGAGTCGCCGGTCATGTGCAGCAAGCTCAAGGCAGTGTCGACTTACCGCTGATTTGTGATTGGCCAAATCGTCCAAAACAAAAAGTGGATCACCAGGTGGGTAAGCCGAGTTTGACCCATTATGAGGTCATCAGTTATGGCAAGCGCTCCACCTTAGTCAAGCTGACCCCTATTACTGGGCGCTCACATCAGTTGCGGGTGCATATGATGGCGTTGGGGCATCCTATTCTTGGGGATAATTTCTATGCCGATCCCTTGGCAAAACGTTTAGCACCTAGGCTATTGCTGCATGCCGCAGAATTGCAAATTAAGCACCCATATTCTGGTGAATCCCTCACTTTTGCGGCTGAGGCCCCTTTTATGGAAGCAGAAGCTGATCAATAATAGTGTTATTAAATCCTTAGTAACACTCTAAAAGTATTAGAAGAATATCAAAAATCCCTATGAATACTATTGATCACTCATTTCAGCGCGACCAGCTTGATAACCAGATCCTCGAAGCCTTGATGCAAGATGCTCGCAGCCCTTTTGCCGAATTAGCCAAGCGGTTTGGTGTCAGTGCCGGCACCATTCATGTTCGGGTAGAGAAAATGCGTCAAGCCGGCATTATTACCGGGGCGCAAATCATAGTGAATCCCAAAGCGCTGGGCTACGATGTCTGTTGTTTTATTGGGATTAATTTAAAGAGCGCGGGTGATTATCCGGCGGCTATCGCCAAACTTAATGCCTTGGAAGAAGTGGTTGAAGCCTATTACACCACGGGGCACTACAGCATTTTTGTCAAAGTCATGTGTCAGTCGATTGATGGCCTGCAGCATGTGTTGATCAATCGCATTCAATCTATTGATGAAATACAGTCGACCGAAACGTTGATCAGTCTGCAAAACCCGATTATTCGAGCGGTTAAACCGACTTAATCGCTTATCGCTCTGCTTGATGGCATCTGGGTCAATAAACGCTGCTCAATCTGGTGGCTTTCATTGGCCTTGAGCCAGTGCGATGGCGACAATCGTGATCGCTTTACTCGGGCGCGGCATTTTCTTCGGCGGCGAACCATTCCATAAAGCGGCTATCAAAGCGAAACTTGATATTACTGGCATCACCCTCGACCTGCCCTTGGGGAAAAGCAATGCCGATAGGCGCATTGGCATCGAGTAAGCCGTGTTTCAAGCCAAATTGGTTGACGAGTTTCATGGTTTTTTTTAAGGCGCGACTGTTAGCTACTCTGGCCGCAGTGGCAGCAGAATAAAACATTTTAGTGCCTTCATAGTAGCGATACACTTCGACTAATGAGATGTTGGCGCTTTGAGCTATGTTTTTGTAAACATCAGTATTTCTGTGCTTAAGCTGAGCCATTACTTCATACCAAGCACCGGTCAGCGCGTGCTTTAAGCGATCATCACTATCGGTGTGGACCACCATCAAATCCAATATTTCAGTGTGCATACTTGATGAATCAAACAGGAGTTGCCCCTTGACGCTTAACGCTTGTTGCAACAAGGGGGTCCAGGTAACGATGGTGGCATCATTATGTTGCTGCCAATACTCAAGTAAGCTGTCTTCTGCGCTATCGATTATATTGACATCATCCTCAGTTAAGCCAACGGATGATAAGGCTCTGGCCAATAAATAGTGGGATACCGAATAGGACACCAAGCGAATGTCTTGGCCTTTTAATTGACTTAGTTGAGTGACGGCTTGAGTCGCAATACCATCATTACCATTGCTGTAGTCACCAATAATGATTGCGGTAGTATCAATACCGCTTGCGGCAGGGATGGTTAACGCATCGATTTGGGTCATGGTGCAGGCATCGAATTCACCGGCACTAAAACGCTGGACAGAATCGAGATAATCATCGATTCGTTGGAGGTTGATCTTGATACGATATCGCTCGGCCCATTTCGTTAAAATGCCACTTTTTTCGGCGTGATACCAAGGTTCCCAGCCAATATAATGACTCCAACAAACGTTAAAGGTATCTTTTGCTGATGAGGTAGCACTTACAAATATTAGCGCGATCAGCCAGTAGCTTAATTTCATAACATCCTCTGTCGAGATCTAGATTAATTGCCTTCCTTTGGCATGAAACACCAGCACTTGTTTAGCATAGCAGTGATTAAGTTTTTCTGAGTGGCTGTTTTGGTATGGCGGCTACATTAGCAGGCGATATTGTCTGGGGCTGCTAACCAAAAAAACCGCGACCTTAGGGTCGCGGTTTTGACGTGTTACCAACCATATGTTTATTAATGGTTAATTTAAATATTGGCCAAGAAATTTTTGCATTTGAATGTAGAGATCTTTGCGATTTTCTTCATCGTAGAAACCGTGACCTTCGGTTTCTTTCCAGACCCAGACAGGATCTTTGCCGACTTTTTGGAGGGCGTCACGCATCACATAGGCGTTCTCATAATGTGCCTGCTCATCGCGGCCACCATGAACTATCATCACCCCGGCTTTGATTTTATCGGCATTATGGGCGGGAGAGTGGCGTTTCATTTCGGCCTCAGTTCCACCAAACGCTTGCTCCATATAGCGTTTACCCCAGCCAAGACGCTCTGCCACGTTGCCTTTATCAAACATCAAGGGTAAATCATAGACGCCCACATAACCGATAGCGCATTGATACAGATCAGGTTCTTTGACTACCCCCATTAATGCAGCGTAGCCGCCATAACTCGCTCCGGAGATACAAATTTTGTCTTTATCTGCATAGCCTTGTTCGATGGCCCATAAGGTGCCATCGGTTAGATCATCTTGCATGGCGCCGCCCCACTGGCCGTAACCACTGTCTTCAAACTCTCGGCCATAGCCTCCCGATCCGCGGAAGTTAATTTGTAATACGCCATAGCCTTGGTTGGCATAAAATTGCACTTCATCGTTAAAGCCCCAATAGTCTCTTGGCCCATGAGGACCGCCATGGGGATGAATGATCAGCGGAATATTCTTGCCATCAGAGCCTTGCGGGAGTGTCAGGTAGCCATGCATTGTCACTCCGTCACGGGCGATAAAGCTAATGGGCTGCATCTTAGCCATCTTGCTTTCATCAATCCAAGGCCGTGATGCGGATAAAAAGGAGACTTTGCCTTTCTCTTTATCAAACAGATAGAACTTACCCGGGTTGACGTCTGAGCTGGTGGAGATCAGCCATTGATTGTTGTCTTTTGTGCGAGAGGTAATGCGGATCATATTGCCGGGAAACGCCTGCTCTAACGCCCGATAGTCTTTCGCAAATGCACTGTTTTCATCAAAGAATATCACCTTGGGGATGCCGTCATACACTGTGGCACCTATGGGTTCACGAATACGCTTACCATCCTTGCCATAATAAGTGTTAATAAATGGAAAGGCATCGACAGTCTCATTTCGATACATTAATTCACGACTACCATCGGCCAGTTTAATCCGGTAAATGCCGTTAGTGCTTGCTTCGGTGTTATCCGAGGTAAACATATATTGATTGTCAGCGCTAAAACCAATAATGCTGCTACTGCCTTGGGCACTTTGGCGGGTCATATCGACTAAAGATAAGGCTTTCCATGGTGAGCCTTTCGCGTCTCGTAAGTAGGTGACCATCTCACCAGACGCTTCGGCAGCCAACAAACCATCTCGTTGGGTTTTGTAAGATTGAGCGGCGCGCCACACGTCTTGGTTATCTAAGATGATGGAGGCGTTTTCATGGTCAGCTTTTTCTACTAATTTACGCTTACCCGTATAGACATCTAGGGTATAGAGATTACTGAATTGCTTTTTCTCTAGGTTGGATGAAATTAATATATTGTTAGGGTCGTCATACAACAGGCTTTCAATATTGGCGGCGGCGCTATCTTGATTACGATAGCCAAAGAGTTGAATGCGATCGCTACAATCGGCATTACCTGCAAACAATTCTCCAGTCCAAAATGGCGCGGCGTATTGGCCGGATTGTTTAGAGATAGTCATCAATACCCGCTCAGGGTTTGCCCACCAAAAATTCATCACTGACTCATCGGACTTAAAGACAAAATTACACATAATCTTTTGAGTCTTGTTATCAATAATCGCTAAGCGTTTGTGTTCCTCATAAGGGTAAGTCGCCGCTAAGTATTCTCCGGTTGGAGAAATAATCACGTTATTAAACATACTGTGTTTAGCAAAATCATCGACAGAGACGTCGGTATTGGCGGTTGCCTGAGCATTAACATTTGCTCCCAATAACATCATTGGCAATAGCCATTTTGGTAAAGTGTTCCGCATAGCATTAATCCCTTAGAAAACAAGTCACAATTATCATACGTTGTTTACATCATTTAAACAATGAGTTAACTTCTTGGTTACGGATGCGTGGATGCATTCTAAAAACAATCATAAATGACAGTTAACTTGCTTGTGAGATTTCATGGAAGTCAGCGAGATTCTGGAGGATGTATGTTCAAAGTAACAAGAATGGCGAAAGCAATTCACTTAGGCATTTTGTCATCAAGCTTAGCGTTTGGTGGGATTGCCTTTGCGGCAGAAGAAGAGAACAAAGAAGAAAAAGTCGAGCGCATCGAGGTCACGGGGAGCCGAATTAACCGTACCGATTTGGAAACCGCTCAACCGATTGTCGTGTTAACTGCTGAAGACATGAAAAACGAAGGTTTTAGTACAGCCTTCGATGCTCTGCAAGGATTGTCGCAAAACACCGGTACTGTTCAAGGCAATGAGTTTGGTGCGCAAGGCGGCTTTACGCCTAACGCTGACGTCATTGACTTACGCGGTTTTGGTCCTGGCTACACCTTGGTGCTGCTTAATGGTCGTCGTATTGCTGAAAACCCAACCCCATATAATGGTCAAAGCAACTTCGTTAACTTAAGCGGTATCCCGTTTGCGGCAATTGATCGCATTGAAATTGTTACCGCAGGTGCTTCTGCTATTTATGGTTCGGACGCGGTAGCGGGTGTTGTTAACATTATTCTGAAAAAAGATATCGATAGCACTACGGCCAGTGCCATGTTCGGTACCACAAAAGATGGTGGTGGCGATCAACAGCGCTTCTCTATTACCTCTGGTACCACAGGCGCTAACTACTCGATTGGTGGTACGTTAGAATTTTATAAGCAAGACCCTATTTATTCACGTGATCGTGACTTTATGGATTCGGTCGAAGATAACCCAGCAGGCCCGGAAGATTTAAGCCGCGGTATTTTACAGTTGGATGCGTTCTCAGGTCTTTATCGTGATCCCGGTGAGCAGGCTTGTGCGGATTCAGGCTCAGGTTATGAATACGCTTCTCGTGGCACACGTGGCTATTATTGCGGTGTAGATACCACAGGTGATAGAACCATACGTAACGAGCGTAAAAATACCACAGGTTATGTATTTGGTACTTATGATATCAATGACGATCTGCAATTATTTGCCGATGGTATGTATACCACTATTGATTCAGCCGTGTATGGTTCACGCCATTTCTACAGTGAGTATTTATTACTAAATACCCCTGATGGCTCAGGCAACTTTGCCGGCGGTACCCGCGATTATGTCTTGAATCAGCGCATCTTTAACTTTAATGAGATGGGTCAGCGTACCACTGAGTTTAACGAGGATGTTTATAACTTCACCGTCGGCTTAAAAGGCAGTGTGTTCTCTGATTACCAGTGGCAGGCTTATTACTCTGAAAGTCGCTATGACTTTAAGAGTAGCCGTGATTGGATGAAGGAAGAAAAAGTCACTGAGATGTTCTTAGGTGAAATTGATAATCCTTATGGTCTGTATAACGGTGCCGGTAAAGTCGGTCTGTACGATAGCATTACCCCTGAGGTTCGTGATCAGTTAATTGGTACTCAAATCATTACTGGTGATTCATACGCACGTACTTTCTCTGCGGATATCAATGGTGATTTATTTGAGTTGCCTGCGGGTATGGTCGGTTTTGCGGCCGTAGTTGAATACAACAAGCAAGGTTATAGCTTAGTCCAGGATGAACGTACCTTAAACCAAGATGGTATGGGCTGGCAGGGACTCACTGGTACCGAAGGTGGCGGTGACCGTAGTCGCTACGCTGTGGGTGTCGAATTCTTAGTCCCTGTTCTTGAAGGGTTAGATCTCGGCTTGGCTGGTCGTTATGATAAATATGATGATGATACCACTGACGTCGGTGGCCGTTTATCGCCATCCGTCAGCTTAACTTATCAACCGATTGATGAGTTAAAGTTCCGTGGTAACTGGGGTCAAAGCTTCCGCGCGCCTGATATGCATTATGTCTTTGCTGGCAACTCAGGCTTCTATTCTAATGCTTATGACTGGACTTCTTGTCGCCGTGATGATTATGGCGATGATCCAAGCTTTCTTCCAACGGAAAGCGCCTGTGATACTACCAACTATCAAGGTAGCCGTTCAGGCAGCTTGACCTTGAAAGAAGAGAAGGGCACCAGCTGGGGTCTTGGTGTGATTGTTGAGCCGACTGAAAACCTCAACATGAGCTTCGACTTTTATGATATCAAGCTTGAAGACTTGATCAGCGATGAAAGTGCACAAACTCTGCTTGATTTAGAGTATGACTGTAACTACAGCCTCAATGGTAAGTCACCTGACAGTGCAGAATGTGTGGCTAATGCCGCTAAAATTCAGCGTGTTGCTGCAGGTAACCCCGGTGCCGGCAATATTGAAAGTATTAATGTCACGCCAGAAAACAAAGCGTTATATCAGCAGCGTGGTTTAGATGCTCAAATCAACTACAGCATCGATACTGAATATGGTGATTGGGGCTTCAATTTAGGTTGGACTCACATTCTGAACACTCGGTATCAAGCCAATGCTGACGCTGAAGTTCAAGAGCTACGTGATGATAAAGACAATAGCGAGCCTCGTTCTAAGACCAACTTGACCGTAAGTTGGAATTATCAAGACTGGCAAGCCGCTATCCGTGGTGATCGTGTGGGTAGCATCCCAATTTGGAATCAGCCTTCAGAGAACTATGATCCAGAAACTGGTGATGTGATTAAAGTTGACCGCTTACGTCAATACTTTACGGTGAACATGACCGTGGGTTATCAGTTCAATGATAACTTAAGACTGCAGTTAATCGGTGAGAACATCTTTAATGAGCGTCCACAAGTCGATGTGACTCATGACAGCTGGCCTTATTACAATAGCTTCGCTTATCCAGGCGCTGCGATTGGTGCTTCTTATCGTGCTGAAGTGACGTATCGTTTCTAAAACTGAGTTTGCTTCAGTAAATTAATTAACGGTAGGTCAGTACAGTCCCAAAAGCCCTCAACTTAGTGTTGGGGGCTTTTTTGTGGGGCTGGAAAAGGGGTGATGATTGGCCAAGGCTCGCTGCCGCTAGCCTTTTATTTCTTTCTTACTGTCGATACGGCGGCGATGAATGATGGAGTAATGACGCAGGCCCGAGGGGCCATGAGAGACGACGACAGACAGCAAGATAATGGCGATAATCAGAGCCGGCTTAGCGCTGGCAAAGGGAATAAATAGCAGTAACAAGCCCACTTTTATCAGGGTTAGTACGCCTTTAAGCTGGATAAGCCAACGCCAGTCGCGGACCACTTCCCACAGCATCAGTAAGAGGCCCGTGACCATGGCAAGGATCCAGTAGCTCAGCCATGTGTCTTTGGGCACGGCTAACAAAATGCCGCCACTGGCACCGCAGACGCCGACAATGTGAATGGCACGCAGGCCGGTTTTTGCAAGGCGTTGTAGCCAAAAATGGGTCTCAGTCACGGGGGCCTCTGGGGACAATGAGCAAATATCACCGCTATCATGGGTTGAAAGCTTGGCTGAAGGCAAGGAAATGGGCGCCATTTTGGCTGAAAATGTGAACCCGTCAATGCCAGCCAGACTCATCTGCCGTTCGCAATAATACCGGCCAGCCAGTGTGTGAGCTGGCTTGGTTTTTTAATACCCTAAAATTAATAATAAATAATGTGTGATACGCATAAACATCTACCTCTTTAGATAGTGTTACCTTTGCGCTTGTGGCGATATATCTTGCTTAAACAAATAAATAGGAATATTTGTTTCGATATATTCGCTAAATGCAGTTTATTACCTTATGGGGAGCGAAAGATGATGAGTATCATGCGTAAGACGGCATTGGCCGTGGTGGTATCGGGCGCGATGGCCGGCAATGTGTGGGCTGCAGCCGATTATTTGGCGGATTTTCACACCGAAATGGGCGGCTGCGAAACATGCCATGCCGCGGAAACCGGGCCAACTGATGACAACCTTAAGCATGAAAATAGTCAGTGTGTTAGCTGTCATGGTGATCTCAAAGAAGTCGCCTTAAATGATCCTAAAGACATCGTGTCTCCCCATAGTTCACACCTGATTGGTGATATTGCTTGTACGGCATGTCATAAAGGTCATGAAAAATCCATTGCTTACTGTGATGCTTGCCATAGCTTTGATTACGATATGCCTTATCAAGGTAAGTGGGAACGTGAGTTCGTGCCGGTTGATGCCGATAAAAAGGCACAAGACAAAGCGATTGCCTCTGGCCCCAGCGAGTCTACCGAGGTGGTTGTGATTGGCTCTGGTGGCGCCGGTTTAGCTGCGGCGGTGGCTGCGCGTAATCATGGGGCGGCGGTCATCGTCCTTGAAAAAGAACCGATTGCTGGGGGTAACACTAAGCTGGCCGCTGGGGGGATGAACGCGGCTGAGACTAAGCCACAGGCCAAGCTTGGCATTAGCGATAAAAAAGCCATCATGATTGAAGACACCATGAAAGGTGGGCGTAATCTCAATGATCCCGAATTAGTGAAAGTCTTAGCCAACGAGTCGTCAGATTCGATCGATTGGTTGATGGCCATGGGCGCCGATATGAATGATGTGGGCCGCATGGGAGGGGCGAGTGTTAACCGTTCGCATCGCCCAACCGGTGGTGCCGGCGTTGGCGCTGAGGTGGCTCAGGTCCTGTGGGATGCAGCTCTCGAGCGTGGCACCGACATTCGTTTAAATAGCCGCGTGGTACGTATTTTAGAATCAGACGGTAAGGTCAGCGGCGTATTGGTCAAAGGTGAGCACACAGGTTACTACGTGATTAAAGCCGATGCCGTGGTACTCGCGACCGGTGGTTTCGCCCGCAACAATGAGCGTGTAGCGCAATACGATCCTAAATTAGCCGGCTTTGCGGCTACTAACCATCCTGGTGCAACGGGTGATGGTTTAGATGTTGCAATGCAAGCGGGAGCTGCCACTCGCGATCTCGAATATATTCAAGCCCACCCAACTTATTCTCCTGTCGGTGGCGTGATGGTGACAGAAGCGGTGCGCGGTAACGGTGCCATTTTAATTAACCGCGAAGGTCAACGCTTCGTCAACGAAATCACCACCCGTGATAAGGCTTCTGCGGCAATTTTGGCGCAAAAAGGTGCCAGTGCTTATCTGGTCTTTGATGATGCGGTGCGTAAGTCGCTAAGCAAGATTGAAGGTTATATTCATTTACACATTGTGGAAGAGGGTAAAACCGTGGCCGACTTAGCCAATAAAATTGGGGTGCCACCGGTGAACTTAGAGGCGAGTATTGCCAGCTATAACAAAGCGGTACTCTCAGGTAAAGACGCCGCCTTTGCTCGTCCTAACATGCCAAGAGAGCTCAACCATGGTCCTTACTATGCCATCGAGGTCAAGCCTGCTGTGCATCACACCATGGGCGGCGTTAAGATCGATACCAAGGGTGAAGTACAAGGTCAAAATGGTCAAATCATTAAGGGATTATATGCTGCAGGTGAAATCACCGGTGGCGTCCATGGTGCCAACCGTTTAGGCGGTAATGCGATTTCTGATATTGTGACCTTTGGTCGCATTGCCGGTACTGATGCTGCGGCTTATGCCGAGAAACACTAAGTCATTGCGTTGTTGATGATACACGGGCCCGATGGGCCCGTGTTGCTATCTGGCGCGAGTGAATTGGGCTGAGCCAGCTGGCTTGAATCATAGCCTCCTCAGAGCGTCACTTCGTCAATAAATATGGGGTAATACAGTCATTTGTTGTGTAATTTTAGTCATTTAGCATGTTGTTGCCGCTGACTTTTTAGCTTTGTAAAATTGCTGAATATTGATCCTAGAGGGTATCGTAACCATCAATTTCGTATAGACTTAGCTGCGATTACCACCTCAATCAGTCGTTAAGGAGTAGGGCATGCGAATTGGTTTTTTTAGTGCGAAACATTATGACATGCATCATTTTGATGCCATTGCCGCCCAGTTTGGCGCCGAAATTGAATATTTTGATCTGCGATTAAGCACTAAAACCGTACCACTAGCTCATGGATTTGAAGTGATTTGTGCCTTCGTTAATGATGAGCTCAATGCGGACGTGCTAACCCAGTTGGCCGAGCAGGGGACAAAAATTATTGCGATGCGCTGTGCCGGTTTTAATAATGTCGATTTGGCCGCGGCCAAGCGCTTAGGAATGCAAGTGGTCAATGTGCCGGCGTATTCCCCCGAATCGGTGGCTGAACATACCGTGGCGTTGATCTTGACTCTCAACCGCAAAATTCACAAGGCTTATCAGCGCACCCGCGATGCCAATTTCTCGCTTGAGGGCTTGGTCGGTTTTAACATGTTTGGTAAAACCGTCGGGATTATTGGCACAGGTAAAATTGGGCTTGCCACCATCAAGGTGATCCAAGGCTTTGGCTGCAAGGTATTGGCATTCGATCCCTACCCCAATCCTGACGTGTTAGCGCTCGGGGTGGAATACGTCAGCTTAGATCAGCTATTCCCCGTGTGTGACATCATCAGTTTGCATTGCCCGCTGACCCCTGAAAACCATCATTTATTGTGCCAAAGCAGTTTTGAAAAAATGAAGCCAGGGGTGATGGTCATCAACACGAGCCGCGGGGGGCTGTTGAATGCCGTGGATGCGATGGAAGCCCTTAAATTGGGGCAAATTGGCTCGTTAGGTTTGGATGTTTACGAAAATGAGAAGGACTTATTTTTTGAAGATAAGTCGAATGAAATCATCCAAGATGATGTCTTTAGACGCTTATCGGCCTGCCACAATGTGGTGTTTACTGGCCATCAGGCTTTCTTAACCGAAGAAGCGTTAGACTCGATTGCCAACACCACCTTAACTAACATTAAGCAGGTGCTGGCCGGCCATCAGTGTGGCCACGAGTTATTTTAATCGTTAAAAAAAATGGCTGCCAATGGCAGCCATTTTTTATGAAAAGCAACTTAGTTGCCCGTTCAGCTTAGCTCTGACGGCTAGCGTAATAGGCTTGTAACTCGGCGGCAGAGGCCGTAGCAATGTGCTCACCATCCAGATAGAAGTCAACGTTATCGCCTATCTTCTCGCCCGACATGATTTGCTCACTACCGTCTTCATAGGTCAGCAGCATATCAATTTTGTTGTCACTCACTGGAGTCACAGTGGCTTTGGTTAATTTAACACCAGTTAATGGGGCCTTAGTTAAATCTTTATCTAAATGAGAGTTCACTTTAAAGATGGCTTCAACAGGCATATCTACTAACGCAGGTGATTTACCGGTAATTGGGTTGGTACCAGTCCAGAACTCAATGGTGTTAAAGATAAATAAGTCACCCGTTGCGGCAAATCCATACACAGGGCTTAATAACACGAATAAGCCAGCACGGCCATAACGGTTATCGACTACGCTCAGGTTGCCCTTAGTCACTAAACCACTCAGACCCATTGAACCCATGCAGCCGGTCAGTTGGGTGCAAATCAGAAGCGAGGCGCCGATGGCCAGTTTTTTTGTTAATGTCATTGGAAGTCTCAATGGTTAGAAAATTGGAGGGCGAATTTTAGCCAGTCCCATTTTTTTTCCTGTGAGATAACTCCCAGCCTCAGGTAAGCGCGGTGTAGCCGATGTTGCCATGTGTGCGCTTAGGTTTTTGAGGGTGCGCGGCTGTTGTGTTTTGTGGTGGCGAGTTGTCTTGGTGCTGATGGCTGTGGTGGGATGTTAATCACCGCCTCGATAGGCGGTAACATTTGGAGCTTAAAAAACCTGTGTTGGCTTGGGGCTGGTCTGTGGCAAAATGGCCTTTTAGCAAACGAGCAAGACTCATGAGTGAGTACCAATGCCTGTGGCAAGGGGAAGATCAATACGGCCCCATCAGTGTGGTTGAAGATAATGACTATCGACTGTTGGCTTTTGGCGATAATGATGAGCAAAGTAAGCAATTAAAAGTCGCGCCGCATATTCCTCAACATACATATATTCAAGCCATGTTATTGAGTCTGTTATTTATTAAGCCTAAGTCCGCGATCGTGCTGGGGCTAGGTGGCGGCGCCTTATTGCATTCGCTTAAGCATTATGATCCGGCGATGAAGCTCACTGCCGTTGAACTAAGACCACAAGTCATTGAGCTGGCTAAACGCTATTTTCGGGTGCAACCCAGCAAGAAGTTGCAGCTTATTGAAGCGGATGCCATGGCGTTTTTGGCTGAAGCGAATCATAAACGCTGCGATGTGATCTATGCCGATATTTATACCGATGCCGGTATCGATAAGCAGCAGTTGTCGCAGCAGTTTATCGATCATGCCATCAACTTATTAAAAGCGGACGGCATCTTGGTACTGAATTGCTGGAAAGAACACAGTCGCGATGTCGAGTTATTGGCGCGTTTGCAGGCGAGTTTTGTTGAGGTGTATGCTTGCTTAACGTCGGGCAGTAACTGGGTTATTTTTGCCGCGAAGCAGGCCGGCACCTTACGTGATCACGATTTAAAATCCGCCATTGACGATCTCTCCTGTCGTCTAGATTACAGTGTCTCTCGCTCACTCTCTCGGTTTGGGCCTTGGCTATGACGGGCGAGGACGACGAGCCGGTCACTGCTGTCATCATGACCATACCAACCTTCGCGGCCGTTTGCCGACGCGGTGGCAAATAAGCGCTTCTCTATTTTAGCGAAGGCGAATAGAATGCCGCTCCATTGTGTTGCTATCACCCCATTTATCGTGTCATTGCCACGTTATGCTGTTGGAACTAGGCGTTATGAGTAAATATACTGCACCCCAATTCACCCTGTCCTTGTTGCATCCTCGCTACTGGGGCACGCTGTTAATCATTGGCATCATGTTTAGTTTGAGCCTGTTACCTTATAGCTGGCAGTTTCGTTTAGGTCAGTTGTGTGGCCGTTTTGCCATCCGCTGGATGCCTAAACGTCAGCGCACGATTGAACGTAATCTGAGTTTATGCTTTCCCAATATGAGTGATAAGGAGCGCGCGGCCTTAGTTAAACTCAATATCGATAACACCGGCTTGGCATTATTTGAAACCGGCATGGCGTGGTTTTGGTCGGATAAACGGGTATTACGTCATGTCGATATCGTTGGGCTTCGGCATTTGCAAGCCTTGGCCGCAGAAGGTAAAGGGGTGATGTTACTGGCGGTACATTCGCTCAATCTTGAGCTGGCCGCGCGGGCATTTGGTATTCAGATGTCGGGGATGGGCGTGTATCGTCCTAATAATAATCCATGTTTTGATTATTTTCAGTACCGTGGCCGTTCTCGGTCGAATCGGACCTTGATCGATCGTAAGAATATTAAATGCATGCTGGATTCTTTGCGCCAAGGTGCGCGGGTCTGGTATGCACCGGATCATGATTATGGCCGTCGGCGCTCGACATTTGCTCCCTTGTTTGCGGTCGACAAGGCATGTACCACCACGGGTACCAGTATATTAGTCGAGGAAACTGATTGCGCGATTGTGTCATTTTCTATGGTGCGCCAACACGACAGTGGTCGTTATGTGCTGACCTTTAATGAGCCCTTGATTGATGCCTACCCCAAAGGGGATGAGGTTGCCGCGGCGACTTTTGTCAATGGTCTCGTCGAGCAGGCGATTATGGCAGCGCCCAGTCAATATATGTGGCTGCATCGCCGCTTTAAGACCCGCCCTGAAGGCGAGCCTTCGTTGTATTGATAAGGCGCTTGGGCTAAGTGTGGTCGCTGTTTATGCTGGCAGCGACCGATTTTTAGCTAACTACGAAAGCCGAATAATTTGTGTTCTATGATGGCGTCAGCCACCACCGGCGGCAAGGCGTGCTGCCAGTCTCCGCGGCCTTTAGACAATTGCTTTAAGATTTCGCGTGAGTAAATGGTAAATAGTTCGGGATTACTGGATTCAATGCCGGTAAAGAAACCGTTATCTAGCAAGTGTTGATATAAGAAGCGTAAGTTGCTGGGTACCGACACTTGGGTTAAATCGTTCATCAGCCCTTGATCATTGAGCTCGGGATAAACAAATAAGCGAGTATGATCCGGAAACAGTTTACCAAAGCCTTCTAAAATCCCGCCTTCGAGTCCTTCATAAAATTTATCATCAAAAATCTGCTGAATGTTGACCATACCAATCACAATGCCAATTTGGAGCTTGGTATATTGGCGAAAATAGGCGCGCAACGAAAAATAGCGGGTATAGTCAGAAATCATCACATTGTAGCCCAATAAATTGAGCAACTTTACCCGCTCCATCATGTCTTCAGCCGAAATATTGGCATCTTTACCATGGCGATCGTTTAAAGATATCTCGGCAATAACAACCGTGTTGTCGGTGTTAACATCATCTAGTAATTCAAAGGCTTTTTGCCCTTGTTCAATCATATCGACATTCAGATTGGTCACAGGTTTAAATGAGCCACGAATGGTCAGCACATTTTTTTTATAGAGCATATCGGCCGGTACGGCCACACTGCCATCGGCTTTAAACATGACGGCGCGGGTTTTATGGCTGCGAATAAGATGAATGTTTTTAGCCTGATTATTAATGTCATCAAAATAGGGGCCACGAAAATCAATGGAGTCAATTTCAATGCGGTTGGCTTTCATGTTATCGGTTAACGAATCTATAATGCGCTTGGGATCTTCAAAATAGTAATAGGCGGCATAAATAAGATTGACTCCAAGAATGCCTAAGGCTTGTTGCTGCGCCTCGGCGTTATCGTCAAACATACGCACATGCACCACAATATCGGACGGTTCAGCGCCAGGATACATTTGTACCCGAACCCCGCACCAAGCATGACATTCGTTGTTGCGATTAAAGCTTTTGGCTGCGACGGTGGCGGCGTAGGTAAAGTAACGTGATGATTTAGAACGGATGTCACCGACCCGCTCGATAACCAGCGCAAACTCTTGCTCCATCATGGCGCGAACTCTGGCCTTGCTCACATAGCGGCCGTCTGGTTGCGCCCCATAAATGGCATCTGAGAACTTCATATCATAGGCTGACATGGTTTTGGCTATGGTGCCAGCGGCGGCGCCTGCAACAAAAAAATTTCGGGCAACCTCCTGGCCGGCACCAATTTCAACGATCGTACCGTATTTTTTATCGTCGAGGTTGAGTCGAAGGGCTTTATCTTTGGTGCTGCGCGAGCTGACTTGCTTATCCATAGCGTCTCTCAAGTTAATCAATTGTTATCACTACTAATTAAGTTTATCTTAAATGAAGTTATCTGCTAGTAGGATCGCCGAAATGATTTAAGCCGTCCTGGCTGGCGTTGGCACCAACCCATGACTGCGGCGAGTATTTCGATGGCTAGGGACGGCAAAACCTAGGATTTAGTCACATCATAATAAAGACAAGTTTGCGGGATGCAGCTTGGATTACTTTCAGTATGAACCAAGGATGGAGCATGAGCCTCACCCAGATAGATATTGCCTTTGAGCCCACTAATCTCCCGTTAGCTGAATTATTGTTATCGCTCACCACCGCAAGCGACAGTGTTGCTTGATGAAGAGTATTTTGATCATATCGTGGTGGTATTAGGCAAAATTGTTGATGCAAAAGATACGATTATCGCCAAACGGCCCTATCGCGAGGCGAATTCGGTCGATACTGCGTTAGCCATCATGAGTAAAAATATCGGCACTGCCATCGATCGCAATGGTTTTATCGCATTAAAAAGCGTTAAATCTAGCGGTTACCCAAAAAGCCACGGAGGAAGCCTAAGTCTCGGAGCCATCATCGAGGAGTTAAGACGGGCGGTTCGCTTAGCGACCATGGGATCACGCTGCCGTACTGAAGCCACTGATCTTTGTGTTAATTTGCGATTCAGCGCATTGTTTTTACTTGAGCGCGTTCAATAATGTGAAGCGGGTTGCTGTCTATATTCCTTAAAATGCGTAGGGTAAAGGGCATGAATGAGGTCATGGCGATCTCACGGATATGAATAGGAATTGATGATGTCTGAACTCGATAAAGCGTTTTATAACCGTGCCAGTGAATTGATCCAATTGGCCAACCAGCAGAATCAAGATACAGAGATTAAAACCGGTGAAGTCAGTGCGTCATTTATGTATGCCCTGGCTCGTTACAATGCTTGGTTTGGCTCAACCAGCTTCGAGACTAAGGAGCAAATGGCATCGAAGAAGCAAGAGATGATGGACTACTACATCGAGCGCTACAAAGAAATGCTTGAAGCCAATATGTCTGATTATATCGAGCACTTTGATCATTATCGCGCGAGCCAAAAGTAAATTATCGCAAGGTTAGCCCTGCACGGATAAATGAGTGCATGGGGCGAAGATCTGGCGGCAAGTGTCTTGCCGCAAATCGCCTATTCCGGTTTTGCTCGTCAGGTCATAGCGCCGAACGCCCCCCTATTCGTCAAGGTGGTGTACTCGACAACTGACGAGGTGAGTCAACTCTCTTTTGTTGAACGTCTACATTTACCCTAAAAATAAAAACAACTAGGCTATTAACTTGCACTTAGAATTATTTTTTATCTATCTCGACGGCGTTGTTTCCTAAATCATTGAACTAATCATCAGAACCACGATCAGATCATTAGAACTTTGAGATGGGTGACGATGATGGGTAAGGCAAAGTACAAAATCAGCAACTGGAAGCAATATAACCAAGC
>NZ_JAHUTT010000010.1 GCF_019209865.1 Shewanella sp. NIFS-20-20
AATGCGAGACAGTTCAAGCTTGATGGGAAACGGGATAGGGCCTATCCACGTGCGTTAAAAATGAGTAAAAACAAGTATCCCATTAAGTCTAAGAAAAATGCCGTTCACACTAAGTGAACGGCATTACCCATTGGCGCGTTTTTTAGCTAAAGCGTGAAGCGGATTTTGGTTAACCCACTAAGCTTGGGAACATGCCTTTAAACCCGGCGGCAATCACTTCGATACCAATAGATAACATTAATAGCCCCATTAAACGGGTGATCACGTTAATCCCTGTTTTACCCAAAATACGGTAAATTACTGAGGCTAGGCTAAATAATAAAAAGCTCAATAATCCAAAAATGATCACAGTGACAAACATGCCGAGCATATTCACTAAGGTATTGTGTTCTGCCGCGAAAACAATCACCGAACTAATCGCGCCGGGGCCTGCCATTAATGGCAGCGCCAATGGCACAACCGCCACCGATTCCATCGCCGATGATTCACGATCTTCTTCTTTATTGCGTTTCACTTCGCCCAATTTGCCCTGCAACATCGACATGGCAATGATGGCAATCAATGTCCCCCCAGCAATACGGAAGGCTGACAAGCTAATACTGAACATATTTAATATATGTTGGCCGGCGACTATGGTGACTAACAAAATCACCACCACAGCAAAGTTGGCTGCTTTTGCCGTTGACTTACGGTCGGCATCTGATTGGTGGCTGGTCAAGCTGACGAACACAGGCAACAAACCGACAGGATTAATGATGGCCACTAATCCAAGAAAAAACTTAACGTAAAGGGTGAAATCCACGGGTGTATCCTTTGACGATAGAAGATCGTCAACTGGCAAGTACTAATAAGGCGGCTACTCTACATCAATGGAGTGATTGGCAAAATAGCCAGAAAAAGCGGGAGTTCACACTTTATAAAAAATTCATCTGTTCACCTTAGTCACCACCGACTAAGGTGAACGCTTAATGTTATTTGCTGTCCATGGTTTGTTGATATTCTTGTTGCCAAAGCGGCACTATTTTTTTCAGAAACTCAGCCTTTTGTTGCTCCATTTGTTCCATATTCATCCCTAAGTAGGCCTGCGCTGAGGCTTTCGAGCTAAGGTCGGGTAATTCAACCACGGTCATCACCCCTTGCTGAGCGAGGATATGAGCGAGTTTAATCCGCGCATCGGCAGCCTTATTGATCGCCGTTCCTAAGATCCTTAAGGCCTCTTCGGGAGCATGAGCCGCCACCCCGTGCGAAGCAATGGCAAAATCCCAACGCCATTGACCATGTCGTATATCCTGCAATGCGGCTTGCATTTGCGCTTGGGTCGCGCCCGCTTTCCAAGCCGCTGCTGCTTCGAAATGGGCATGAACAAGTTGGCGCTCTGCTTCTAATTTTAACTGGTTAACGCGTTGTTTCTTTTGCTCAATTTGCTCCATTAAGAAGGCTTTATCTTGACTGTGGCATTGCGCACAGGTCGCCTCAAATTGATCAAATGGATTACCGATATTATGGCTAGTAAAGCGTTTCCCCTCGGCATTGGTGACTTTAGGCATATGGCAGTCGGTGCAAGTCACTCCGTTTTGACCATGAGTGCCAACTAAACTGGTCTCATAACCTGGGTGCTGGGCTTTTAACATCGGTGCTTTGGATAATTGATGCTGCCAATCGCTAAAAGCAATGCTGTCATAATAAGACTCGATTTGTTCAACACCGGTGCCCATGTCCCATGGAAATTTTACCCAATTGGGCTGTGCTGCGGTTTTTTCGAAGTAATATTCAACATGACACTGACCACACACCATATTTTGTTTTTGTTTACGACTCGCTTCATTAAAAGGGGTATTTAACGCAACAAATGCGCGTTCAGCAAAGGGTCTGGCGACCCTAAGTTTTGGCGAGCCCGGCACATGACAATCGGCGCAGCCAATATTATTGACGATTTGAGGGCCGCCTTTGGCCCACTTGCCTGTAAAGTAATCGGCCTCACCCTCGCCTTCAATCAGGCGCGGCACGTCCGGACTTTTACAACTCCAACATGCCATCGGCATCGGCCCTTCATCGGCCGTCATAGGTGCGCCCGTGCGTAAGGTCTTTTGCACATCACTGATGGCATACATATGGCCTCGAGGGGCATTATAATCTTTGGAAAAACCGTAGCCAGCCCATAGGATCACTAAGTTAGGATCGCCACCTAATGCATCAGTCAGGGTGTCACTTTCTTGGGTGGCTAACCAAGATTGGTATTGTTTCGGAAATTTCTTTTGATAATTGGCGTTGTCCGCCGGATTGGTGTCGGCTAGCACTACCGCGCTGGCAAGCGTTAAACTCAATACTAGGCTACCGCTTAAATGCATTCGATCTAACATAATCATCCCTTGCTAAGATTATTCATGGCTGATAAAGCGTAGACAGAAATTAAGGGTTAGCCAAAGTGACTTAGGCCTTAAAGCGATTTTTGCCATTTTGTTTCGCTTCATACATCAACTTATCGGCCTTATGGTAAATCGATTCAAAGTGCTTATCTTGCTCTTCCCATTCGCTAATCCCGACACTGACCGTAATGCCAATCTCAACTTTGTCACTGATCTGAATGCGGAACTTTCTCAGTTCTACCAGCAAACGTTTGATTAACTGGCTGGCTAATAACACGTTCGTGGTTGGCAGCAACAATCCAAACTCTTCGCCTCCGAGCAAAGCGACAACATCCTCTTGGCGCAATGAAGATTTAAGTAATTCGGCGATCACTATCAACACCTTGTCACCGGCGGTGTGGCCGTAGTTGTCATTGATTTTTTTGAAATTATCAATATCAATCACACACAACACAAAGGAGGTGTTCTGCCGTTTAGCCCGAGCGCATTCCCGCTCAACTTCGCTCATGAAAAAGCGGCGATTGGCCAGCCCAGTCAAGGGATCGGTGATCGCCATGTGTTGTAAATCGAGCTGCCGATTCTGCATTTCAGTGACGTCAACGGCAAAACCTAGTAGCCCGATAATTTGATTTTTCTGATTGAAGATGGGTTTTTTAGTGACTAAAAAATGATGGGTCGTAGGATCATCTTTACTTTGCAGGCTTTCGAGTTGCTCAATGACCTCTCCCACTTCAAGCACCCTCTCGTCATGGGAAGACAAGGTCTTTAAACAGGAGGGGTGAAAAATATCTTCATCGCAAAAGTCTAACTGGCCATCGTTCGCTAATCCTAAGTATTGGCGACCACGATGGTTAATAAACTTATAGCGGCGCGCTTTATCCTTAACATAAATAATCACTCCAGCATGATCCGCTATCAAAGTGAGTAAGGCTTCATCGACACATAACTCTGTAAGTTCAGTGGCTAGTTTTATCACAGGCATTTATTCCCTTAGTGCTGTTAAACTGAGTATAGCCAATCGCCCCAGTTAAGCATCTTTCGCCCCATAAACATCATGATGAACTGACTACCACTGTGGCTGGTTAGTCTTGATTTAGCAGTTTTTGATACCAGTGCGTGGTTAACCAGCGGTCGAACTTATAGGCGACTTGCTGTAATTCTCCTTTATAAACAAATCCCTGGGACAAATGTAAACTGATGCTGGCCTGATTATCACTATCGATAGCGGCTACCATAGTACGCATTCCTGCGTGGGTTGCGCGGGTAATTAATTCGGATAACAAGTGTTTACCCACACCAATCCCTTGATGTTGTTTGCAAACATACAAGCTGTGTTCAACGGTAAAACGGTTAGCCGCGAAGGGGCGAAACTGACCATAGGAACCAAAGCCGGCCACATCATCTCCTCGCATTGCCACAATAATCGGCCAACCGTGCTGACGTTTTTGTTCAAACCATTGCTGCAAAAATGCCGGTTGCCGAGGCTCAATGTCGTACAAGGCGCTACTATTGAGAATGGCATCATTCATCAGGACTAAAATGGCTTGGCCGTGCTGCTCTATTGTCGCCTCAACCAGGACGACTCGTTTATCGTTCACTATTGTTGGTCTCATTCCGTCATGAAAAAGGCCTGCGATGCAGGCCCATGGATTATTTAGCTGTATAGGTGTCTAACCAACCCAGCACATTGTCGTACCATTGTTCGAGATTATCTGGGGTTAGGATCCAGTGGTTCTCTGTTGGATACATCAATAACTTAGATGGAATATTATTGCGCTGCATATAGGTGAATGCGGCTAACCCTTGGCCATAGGGCACTCTGAAGTCTTTTTCTCCATGGATCACCAGCATGGGCGTTTTCCAGTGCTCAACATAGTTAACAGGATTAAACTGTTCATACAAGGCTTTGTTGTCTTGGTATTGACCACCGAATTCAAATTCTGGGAACCATAATTCTTCGGTGACATAATACATAGAGCGCATATCAAATAGACCCGCATGGTTGACTAAACATTTAAAGCCATCTGGCCAGTTCCCTTGGAACCAGTTCATCATGTAGCCACCATAACTGCCGCCCAAGGCACAGGCATTATTTTTGTCTAACCAAGGCTGTTGTGTCGCCACGGCATCTAGCCCTTTTTGTAAATCCTCGAGTGGCTTCCCTCCCCAATCTTGGGTGATAGAGTCAGTAAATGCTTGGCCATAGCCGGTTGACCCATGGAAATCGACCATCACCACGCCATAGCCAGCGCCAGCCCACAACTGAGGATTCCAGCGATGGCTAAAATTGTTACCAAATGAGCCTTGAGGTCCACCGTGAACTAAATAAGCAATGGGGTATTGCTTACCCTTCTCATAATTAGCAGGCTTTAACCAATAGCCATACACGGTTTCATTGTTCCAGCCTTTAAAGCTAAATTGGTCAAACTCACCAAACTGAATGTTGGCCAAGCGATCTTTATTGGTTTGGGTGAGACGAGTGACCTTGTTGTCAGCTAGATCTAAGCGGTAAATATCACCTGGCTCGATTAAACTCTTACGGCTAAAAAATAAGGCGTCAGGTGTCACGGCGATCACCGAGTTACTGCCATCGTTATACAGCCGCTTAACGTCACCAAATTGCGTGTTAACTTCAAACAGACTCACTTGACCGAGATCTTGCGCACTAACATACAAGGTTTTGCCGTCGGCTGAAAACTGCAGTGAATGTGGGCTTCTATCCCACAGCGGTGCAACTTCTTTTTCTTGTCCGGTGACAGTATCCCGCAACATAATGGCGTAGCGATCGGCCTCAAAGCCTGGGCGCGCCATGGCTAAATATGCCAAGTAACGGCCGTCAGCCGAATAGGTAGCATGTGCATCCCAAGCGAGGTTGTTCGCGGTGAGGTTCGTGGCTTCTCCTCCCGTCACTGGCACCTGCCATAAGTCATAATTCGTCGTCCATGCCTGATCGGCAGACGGGGCTTTGGCGGTATAGACTAAGGTTTTACCGTCAGGGCTAAACGTCACCTCTTCCATGCCAGAAAAAGGCTTAGGCGGTGTTTCAGTATCGAGCCCAGCGGTCACATCGACAGGCTTTCCTAACCCCTTCGCAGTTATTGGCGCCACAAACAAATGATTACGAGCATGATCGTGCCAAGTGTCCCAATGACGCACCATGAGCTGATCATACTCACGGCCAGCATTGGGCGTTTTCGCCTGCTCAGCAAATTTTTCCTCAGAGCAGACTAAGGTGTCACACTCAGGAAAAACCCGCAGTTGCATTGCGACTTGTTGGCCCGCATTATCTAAGCGGTAGCCGTCAATGTTTAATGGCAAATCAGAGATGGCTCTAGCTTCACCGCCATTTAGCGACAGGTTAAACAGCTGAGTGGTGCCATTACGGTTGGCCAGAAAATATATGGATTGATTATCAGGGGCAAACGTCACGGAATGCTCGGTCCCTTTGACCGCAGTCAACTGCTGCGGACTCGCCTCTGGCTTAGCTAAATTAACCAAATATAATTCTGATTCACGCTGTCCTTGGTCATCCATGACATTTAAGCCATAAACCAAGGTTTGACCATCAGAAGAGACGGCGGCTGAGTGTTGTTTATTTAACTTAACGAGATCTTGCACCGTGAACGGGCTCGGCTGGGCGCCATAAGCAACTTGTGAGGCACCAACTAAAGCCAATGCCATGAATAATTTAGACTTTTTCATCTTTTACTTCTTATTTTTAGTGATAGATTAATGAATACCCCCATGATGAAGTCAATGCACCATGGGGGAGCACGTTATTTATTCGTGCTAGGTAAGGTTATTTTCCACATCGCCGGGCCAGTCTCATGGGCATTGACACCCAATGAATCCACCGCCACGGTCACTGGCATATCTTTGACATCAAACTCATAGATGGCTTCCATACCTAAATCTTCAAACGCCACCACGCGTGCATGCTTAATGGCTTTAGAGACTAAATAGGCAGCGCCGCCGACGGCCATTAAGTACACCGCCTTATGCGCCTTAATGGATGCCACGGTAGCAGCACCACGTTCGGCCTTACCAATCATGCCCATAAGACCGGTTTTATCTAACATCAAATCGGTGAACTTATCCATACGCGTAGCTGTAGTTGGGCCAGCAGGCCCCACGACTTCGTCTCTCACCGGATCGACAGGGCCGACGTAATAAATAAATTTCCCTTTGAAATCGACACCATCAGGCAGCGGTTGGCCCGCTTCAATTAAACTTTGGATCCGTTTGTGAGCCGCGTCGCGGCCGGTCAGCATTTTGCCGCTGAGCAATAAGGTTTCACCGCTACGCCATTGTTCAACATCGGCTTGACTGAGATTATCTAAATTGACGCGACGGACGCTTTCGCCCACTTCCCAGGTGATTTCTGGCCAGTCGGACAATGAAGGCGGGGTTAAGTGCGCTGG
This sequence comes from Shewanella sp. NIFS-20-20, assembly GCF_019209865.1. Taxonomy (GTDB): domain Bacteria; phylum Pseudomonadota; class Gammaproteobacteria; order Enterobacterales; family Shewanellaceae; genus Shewanella. Next base: position 6,788 of record NZ_JAHUTT010000010.1, read on the forward strand.
CCCACTGCCATCTAAATGAAAATGCACGTGGCGAGTCGCGGCACAATTAGGGATCATCACCACTGGCTTGGATGCCGCGTGAGTGGGGGCTGATTTAATTTTGACATCCAGCACTGTGGTTAAGCCGCCAAGTCCTTGAGCACCGATGCCTAAGTTATTAGCACGCTCAAAAATATCTAAACGCAGCTTCTCTTCGCTAGTGACGGCGCCCCGAGCTTTTAATTCATGGATATCGACACTTTCCATCAAGGCTTCTTTGGCTAGTACCGCCGCCTTTTCAGCGGTGCCACCAATGCCTATGCCCAACATTCCCGGCGGACACCAACCAGCGCCCATGGTAGGCAAGGTCTGTTCAACCCAAGCGGCAATATCATCGGATGGGTTCAGCATCGCCATTTTAGCTTTATTTTCGCTGCCACCGCCTTTAGCGGCAATCATGACTTCAATTTGATTTCCAAGCACTGACTCCACATGCACCACCGAGGGGGTATTGTCTTTGGTGTTGACTCGAGCACCGGCCGGATCGGCCACAATCGAAGCTCGCAACGGATTATCGACATTGTTATAAGCGCGGCGCACGCCTTCATCGACCATTTGTTGCAGGGTCATATCCGTGTGATCAAAGCGAACGTCCATACCGATTTTGATAAAGGTAGTCACAATACCTGTGTCCTGACACAAGGGGCGCTTGCCTTCTGCCGACATCCGCGAGTTAATTAAAATCTGTGCCATGGCATCTTTCGCCGCCGTGCTTTGTTCACGCTCATAAGCGTCATTCATGGCATCTATAAAATCTTTGGGATGGTAATAAGAAATGTATTGCAAGGCATCAGCGATGCTTTCGATAAAGTCCGCTTGTTTAATTTGGGTCATCTGTGCGCTCCATCTATCGTCAACCAGTTGCCGGTTAACTGTGTCATTATAATTATTCCTAGGCTTATAATACCCTCAGATACGTTTCACGACTAGATCACAATATAGAGAAGGTGTTACATGTTTGCTAACCGTCAGGTGTCGCTGGCAACATTGGCGTTAGACTGGCCATGGACGACGACTGAAATATTTTCACGCCTAAGTCATCAGCCATGGGCCATGTTATTAGACAGCGCACACGCATCTCATGTAGATGCCCGTTTTGACATCCTATGTTTCGCGCCCATCGCCACATTACAATGTCGCGCCAATGGTTGTTTTTTGAGTGAAAATAATTCATCGCAATTAGAATTTATCGACAAGGATCCTTTTGATGCCTTAGCTCAAGTGCAGGCACGTTATTTTCCAAATCCGCAGCCTTCTGCATTACCTTTTAGCGGCGGCCTGATGGGTTATCTCAGTTACGACTTAGGCCGGGAGGTGGAATCGATTCCAGCCACGGCATCTGCTGATATTTCGCTACCGACCTTGGCGATGGGCGTCTATGATTTTGCCTTGGTGTATGATTACCACCACCAAACTTGGCAATTAATACACTGCCAAGGTCAACAGGCGCTTGAACATTGCTACCAGCAACTCTTAGCCATGATGGCAACTGAGCCTGCGCCCTTACCCGACTTTGGCCTAACCCAAGACTGGCAGTCACAAATTAGCCAAGCGGACTATCACGATAAATTTGAACAAATTCAAGCTTATCTGCACAGTGGTGATTGTTATCAAATCAATTTAACTCAACGCTTTAGTGCCAGTTATCACGGAGACGAATGGCAAGCCTATCAAGCCTTGAGAGCAGCTAATAGTGCGCCATTTTCGGCCTTTATTCGCTTGCCAGAGCAAGCCATTCTGTCGATATCGCCTGAGCGATTTATTAGTTTAAATCAAGGCAACATCCAAACTAAACCCATTAAAGGGACGCTACCGAGACACGCCGATCCACACCAAGATCAAGCCAATGCCATGCGTTTAGCGGCGTCGGAGAAAGATCGGGCTGAAAACTTGATGATTGTCGATTTACTGCGCAACGATATTGGCAAAGTGGCGAGTGCTGGTAGTGTAAATGTGCCTAAACTGTTTGATATCGAAAGTTTTCCTGCAGTACATCACCTTGTTAGTACCGTCTGTGCCCGCCTTGATGATCGCTATCAGGCTGCCGATTTATTAAAGGCATGTTTTCCGGGAGGCTCGATTACTGGGGCGCCAAAAATCCGCGCCATGGAGATCATTGAGCAATTAGAACCGTCGCGGCGGGCGATTTATTGTGGTTCCATTGGCTACATTAGCCAAGATAATCAGATGGACACTAACATTTGTATTCGCACCCTACTCGCCGAAGATCAACGCCTCTATTGCTGGGCGGGTGGCGGTATAGTGGCAGACTCCACGGCCGCCAGTGAATACCAAGAAAGCTTTGATAAACTAAGCAAAATCCTCCCCGTGCTGAGTCAATTGAACGCGACATAGCCTCATAAATTTAGGACAATTCATGCACCTAAACGAACTGAAAACTCGATTTCTACTCCATGCCGCCCAATCGCCAGCGGCAATGGCACTAAATCGCTCGGCATCAAGCCTAGTTTCGGCAGCGGTATTGGTGCCCTTTTTTCAAGCGGGACAAGACACACGATTATTACTGACACGACGGGCTGCGCACCTTGCTGCGCATCCCGGTCAAATCAGTTTTCCAGGCGGAAAACGTGAACCTCAAGATAGCGACTTAATCGACACAGCATTAAGAGAATCTTATGAAGAAATTGGCTTAATTCATGACCAGGTTGAGGTACTCGGTACCTTAGATGTTCACCAGACAATCAGTGGCTTTACCATTACCCCAGTGGTCGGCATTATCCATGGCGCCTTTACTCCAATAATTGATAGTAATGAAGTGGCTGAATGGTTTTCGGTGCCATGGCAGCATTTAATGCAAACTGAACATAGGCATCAAGCCCAGTTTCGCCGTCAAGGTCATACTTTGAACGTGGGTTTTATCCCCTATCAAGATAAATTCATTTGGGGAGCCACGGCCGCCATCATCGATCAATTAGCTCTGCAATTATCTAGTGTTTCAGGTTCATCAGCCGTTGGGGGCGCTAACGCTAACCGTTAACGCAGCGAGGGATTATGGCAGTGAGTAATCTGTCATGGCGCCATACCAGTTTACCCATGCTGTGTCCGGCCTGGGTGGCCATCAGGCACTGTCCCAGCTTTTCTGCCTATGGTGGCGGGCCGAGCACTGAATGACGGCTGGGTTAATCCCATAGAGCCATGGTCAATCACCGCAATCCGCCTGCCGAATTTTGATAACCGTCTATTTTTTTACCAATATCAAGATAATTCAGTGCTGCAGAGCGTTTTCACCTTGAGAAAACCCACCAGCAAGGTAATATAAGCATCCAAATTTGTTAATAACGTCTATTGGTTGGAGAACTAAGCAACAATGAGCATTGCATCTGTCGCTTCTGTATTTAAAGGGGAATTTGCTGTCGGTTCGCAAGTCACAGTTCGTGGCTGGGTGCGTACTCGTCGTGATTCCAAAGCCGGAATTTCTTTTCTGGCCGTCTATGACGGTTCCTGTTTCGATGCCATTCAAGGTGTAGTGCCCAATAGCTTAGCCAATTATCAAGACGAAGTGCTAAAGCTTACCGCTGGCTGTTCTGTGGTAATGACTGGTGAAGTGGTTGAATCTCCAGGCGCTGGCCAAGCCTATGAATTGCAAGTAAGCCAAGTTGACGTTGCTGGCTGGGTTGATGATCCTGATACTTATCCGATGGCGGCCAAGCGTCATTCAGTGGAATATCTGAGAGAATTAGCCCACTTACGCCCACGTACCAATTTAATTGGTGCCGTTGCCCGCGTCCGTAACTGCCTATCTCAAGCCATTCACCGCTTTTATCATGAGCAGGGTTTCATTTGGGTTTCAACCCCAATCGTGACAGCCTCAGATTGTGAAGGCGCTGGTGAAATGTTCCGCGTATCGACTTTAGACATGGAAAACCTGCCTCGCACTGATGCCGGCAAGGTTAACTATGAAGAGGATTTCTTCGGTAAAGAAGCCTTCTTGACCGTTTCTGGTCAGTTAAACGCTGAAACTTATGCCTGTGCACTGTCAAAAGTGTACACTTTCGGCCCAACTTTCCGTGCTGAGAACTCTAATACCAGTCGTCATTTGGCTGAGTTTTGGATGGTTGAACCGGAAGTGGCATTTGCCACGCTAGACGATGTTGCCCATTTAGCAGAACATATGCTCAAGTATGCCTTTAATGCGGTATTACAGGAACGTCGTGATGATTTAGAATTCTTTGCTCAACGCATCGATAAGACTGTGATTGAGCGCTTAGAGTCTTTTGTTAACAGTGACTTCGCTCAAGTAGATTATACCGATGCTGTCACCATTTTGCAGAACTGTGATAAGCAATTTGATTATCCTGTTGAATGGGGTATCGATTTACAGTCTGAGCACGAACGTTATTTGGCTGAAGAACATTTCAAAGCCCCTGTAGTGGTTAAGAATTATCCGAAAGATATTAAAGCCTTCTACATGCGTCTTAATGATGATGGCAAGACCGTTGCCGCGATGGACGTTCTCGCTCCAGGGATCGGTGAAATCATTGGTGGTTCACAGCGTGAAGAACGTCTGGATGTGCTAGATATGCGTTTAGCCGAAATGGACTTATCACAAGAAGATTACTGGTGGTATCGTGACTTACGTCGTTATGGCACTGTGCCACACGCAGGCTTTGGTTTAGGTTTCGAGCGTTTAGTTTCATACGTAACTGGCGTATCAAACATTCGTGATGTGATCCCATTCCCACGGGCACCACGTAGCGCGAGTTTCTAAGCACGACTTAGGTGAAATAGCAAAGGAGCCCATGGCTCCTTTTCTTTTGCGTGTTTATCTTAAGTTAACCAGCGCTCGACGCAAAATTGATCGAAATGGCTAGCCAAGGCTGACAATGTTCGGCTCTTATGGTGGATGCGATAAAATGAACGGTCCAAGTTGACATTGTCAATGACTACCGGGGCTAACCAGCCTTTAGCTATCTCTTCATTGACGATTAACCCCGACAATACCCCGAGACCTCCGCCCTGTTTCACCGCTTGTTTAATCGCATCAGCCGTATTAAAACTAAACGCTAGCTGCGGCTGCACCCCTTGTTCGAGCATGGTATTAACGAATACCTCTCGCGTACCTGAACCTGATTCTCGTAGCACCCAAGGCACGTCCATCAAGTGTTGAGCACTGACAGTTTGATTGGCAAAGCGATGTTCTGGCGCACAAAATACCACCAGTTTATCTTGATGCCACAAGCTGACATTTAAGCGTCTATCGGGGCAATGACCTTCGATATAACCCACTTCACTGTGCCCTTCTAAAATAGACGTAATGACTTTCTGAGTATTACCTATCAGTAATTCGCAATTGCTTTGTGGGTGCTCAAGTTGAAATTTAACACTCGCACCGGCCAGTAAATAATTACCAATGGTGGAACTTGCGCTGATCCGAATTGAGCCGGCAAATACCCCACTATTGGGATTAAAGCTTTGCTCGACGTCCTCGACTCTGTCTAGAATATCCATGGCTAAGGGTAAGAGGTGCTCACCTCTGGCATTCAGTAATAAGCGATTACCTTTACGGATAAATAACTGACAAGCTAACTGACGTTCAAGTTCTTGCAACGACATAGACGTCGCCGGAGGCGACAAAGATAACTGCAGTGCTGCCTTCGCGACTTGGCCACTGCGAGCGACAGCCACAAACACGGCCAACTGCTTTAAACTGATTTTCACACACGCTCCTACAACAGGGAAAATGCTTATTTACGGGGTAGACGTCCGGCGCTGGTCACCGTCCCCCATTGGCGGCGCTTAACCACTTGTTTTTGGCGAATGGGCGTCAAAGGATAATCAATTTTGCGAGCAATCAATACATACAGACTGCCGGCACTGGGCAACCATGATTTTAACCCCTCTTGCCATAACGAATGAGACTTCAATTGTCCTATCAAAGAGTGATACAAGACTCTTTCATCAGCAACTAATTGATAACCCAGCAAGTTCAACCAATCTTTTACCCTAGAAGGTAAATAGAAATGGCCACACCAAGGATACTGACGTTGATGCTTAGGCAGCATTTTACCAATGAATAAAGGACTCATGGGATTGAAACCCACAATAAGCAAGTAGCCGCCACTGATCAGCACTCGATCCACTTCGCGTAATATACGGTAAGGATCGGCTTCAAACTCTAATAAACAGGGGAGCACAGCGGCATCGAAGGCGCCATAAGCAAAAGGGAGGTCACTGCAGCTAGCCAACACGCCGCACCCCGGCTCTTGGGCTAAGGAGACTTGATGATTGATCCGGCACGCAGAGGTATCTAAATCACGGGCAAGATGACCCAACTTTAATAAATGGTAACCAAACACTTTCGGCCACCAAGGTAATAGAGCACGGTCAATATGCGCTAATAACGCATCACCATGACTCAAGTCTTGCCAACTGAACGGACGACTATTCACTGAAGACACCAGCAGACCTATTATTAATCATAATGTTAGCTATATCCTTTTTTGTTGGTAACAGCAAGTGCTAGCGGTCACTAGTAGCAAATCACCGTCAAACTATGGCATATTGCAGAAACTATTGACGATTTAGTATGGATCACTATGCCCAACGTTACCCCGATTGCTGCACTGTCTGATAATTATATTTGGTGGCTGCACCACCCGAGCACCCAAAAAAATCTGGTGGTTGATCCAAGCACAGCGCCTGAAGTGATAGCGACGTTAACGCAAGCCGGCCAGCACTTAGATGCTATCCTCATTACCCACCATCATTGGGATCATACTAGCGGGATCAGTGAATTACTGGAGCATTATGGCCCCATCCCAGTGTATGGACCTGGCGCTAGTGTGGCAGAAGTCAGTCACCCTCTGTGTGCCGGTACGCACGCTATTGCCGGTTTTGGTGATATCACAGTGCTCGCCATTCCAGGTCATACCTTAGATCATCTCGCCTATTATCAAGCGCCTTATGTTTTTTGCGGCGATACCTTATTCAGTGGCGGTTGCGGTCGTTTGTTTGAAGGCACCCCGGCGCAAATGTACCATTCGTTAGCACAATTAATGGCACTACCCGATGAAACCTATGTCTGTTGTGCTCATGAATACACCTTATCTAACTTAACGTTTGCCTTAACGGTGGAACCGCAAAATCACGCACTGCAAAACTATCAGGCTTGGTGTCAGCAGCAGCGTCAGCGGCAGTTACCGACACTCCCGAGTACCTTGGCCAAAGAAAAAGCCATCAACCCATTTTTGCGATGTGATAGTGTCGATGTTGTCAGCAGTTTGCAACAAAGAGATCCCAAGCTTTCCCAAGACATTGTCGAGCGCTTTGCACTTTTACGCCAATGGAAAGACAACTTCTAATAATTACTATAAAATGCACGCTCTTCGTTCATAGGGATAGCACAGAAGAATAACATAACTTATTGAAAGATATATTTTTTAGAGGAAAGTGCCTTCACATGCGCCTATCAAAATTAGTGTTAGTAGGGGGAATTGCCCTACTTACCGGCTGTCAAACGTTAGACAGCACTGAGGCCACGACGCCAAAGACCGAGGTCACTTTAACACCTCCAGTAATACCTGAAATCTTGCCAGAACCTGCCCCTGCCCCCGTCGTTATTACCGATGTTTGGCAACGCATACGCCTGCAACTTGAGATGCCAATTCCAGATAAAAAACTGGTCAATCAATACCGCGATTGGTATATCAAGCATCCACAACATTTAGCACGGATCTCTGAACGGGCCGCACCGTTTATGTATCTGATTGTCGAGCAATTAGAACAACGCGATTTGCCGATGGAATTGGCCTTGCTACCGATAGTCGAAAGCGCTTTCGATCCCTTCGCCTATTCACATGGCGCCGCCTCCGGTTTATGGCAGTTTACCTCGCCAATGGCCAAACACTTCGGTTTATCAATGAATTGGTGGTATGACGGCCGTCGCGATGTGCCAGCGGCGACCACGGCAGCGTTAGATATGTTGGAATACCTGTATGGTAAAACCAATCAAAATTGGTTGTACGCCATTGCCGCATACAACACCGGTGAAGGTCGGGTACTTAACGCGGTAAAACGCAATAAAAGAAATGGCAAGGGCACCGACTTTTTCTCGCTCGACTTACCCCGAGAAACCGAACGCTATGTGCCGCAATTATTAGCCTTAGCCGATGTGATTAAACATGCCGATAAATATGGCATCACCCTTAACCCCATCGAAAACGTGCCAGTGGTAGAAGTCATCGATGTCGGCTCCCAAATCGACTTAGCTTTTGCGGCAGATTTGGCGGATATGTCGATCAGCGATTTGCATAAGCTTAATCCCGGCTACAATCGCTGGGCGACGGCGCCAGAAGGCCCGCACACCTTAGTCATCCCTATCGATAAAGCTGAAGGGTTTAAGGTCGCTTTAAACGACACTGAGTCATCAGAACGTTTACATTGGCTGCGTTATAAAATTAAGTCAGGTGATAGCCTTGGGGTGATTGCCCAGAAATATCACACCAATGTCGATGTGATCCGCTCGGTCAATAACATCCAAGGCAACAATATTGTTGCTGGTAAACATTTATTATTGCCCGTCGCCGCAAAGTCTCCAGAACTGTACACCTTATCTGCGGATCAACGTTTGATGAGTAAACAGTCCACCAAGCGCGCCGATTACAAGCAAGACTATATCGTACAAGCGGGTGATTCATTCTGGAAGATAGCCAATAAGCACAATACCAGTGTCGATAAACTGGCACGTTGGAATGGTATGGCACCTAAGGACACGTTACGTCCAGGTCAAAAGCTCGTCATTTGGTCTAATAAAGTCAGTGCGCAGCAAAGCCAAACGGCAGTAATGCGCACGGTAAATTACAAGGTCAGAAGCGGGGATTCATTGGCTAAAATTGCCAGCAAGTTTAAGGTCACTGTTAATGAGTTAATTCGTTGGAATAAATTGCAAAATCAACGTTACCTCCAACCAGGACAAATGCTAAAAATGCATGTAGACGTGACTAAAGTCAGTGTCTAACCAATAAAAAACGGGGCTTTGACCCCGTTTTTTTACATTGCCCCCCTAACAGGCTAGTTAATAGCCTGCCTCACCAAGGTCATCGCGGCTTGACCGCTACCGGCCATCCGCCCACTGTAACTGGCTTGCCATTGCATCCCGGGTTTGAGCTGGGCCATCACCTCAGCAGGCACAGTAAATTTAACCTCTAAGGACGCACCTGCGGCTAAGGTGGTCTCGCGAATGGCTTGAGTAAACATAAAACCGCTGGACCAACGCCATAGGGTTTGCCCCTTGTCAGTCATTAAGGTGAGATCGCCATTTTGTCCTGAGTTAAACACCAAATAAACGGCTTTATCAGTCGGGTTTTCAACCGTTAATGTCACGAATTGCTCTCGTTGGCTAAGACTGCCTGTTAATACCCCTTGTGTCATGGTGGCCTCTGATTTCATTCGATTGGCAGGATGCAGTTGCGAGCCCACAATTGCCGTCGCGTCATCGACACTCGACATTGGCGGCTCAGCACACGCGCCCATGCTTGAGGCTAGCAATATGGATAACCAATACTTCATTAGAAGCCTCCAAGCTTATCTAATAATTTATTCTTGAGATTGTCTTCAACCTTTTTCACTTCGTCTTTAACTTTATTATTCAACAGTGCCTTAGTATCCAATGCAAACTTAGGTTCACTAAAACTGCCGCTGATTAACAAGGGGATACTCACGCCTGACACCTGCTCAGACCCACCTTGCCCTTGTAAGCTGCCCACCACTTTAGTGGTTAACTGATAATCGAGTGACTCAGTGACAATATTGGCGTCGCCTTGGCCTGACACTCTAATCAAGGGGGATTGTAGTAATAAGTCAGGGTTGTTGACCACACCATTAGCCACAGTAAAGGTGCCCGCTAAACTCGAGAAATCGGTTTTCTTTTCCGCCTCATCCTTTTGCAAGTCACCTTTAAGCGCAGCTTGCGCTTCACGGATCATTTGCGGGATATTTACCCCATAAATCGAGCCATTTGTCAGCTCAAATCCACCCTTAGCATTCAAATTTTGTTTGAGCTTAGCCGGAATTAAACTGCGGCCAGTGCCAGTCACATTAAATGCAGTATTGCCCGATAAGAAATCAATATCTGCCAGCTGAGTTAACATTTCGCGGACTTGTACCCCTTTTAGGCTTTGGCTGAAGGAGTAACTGGCCACCGGTTGGCGACCGTCGAGTTGAGCACTCAGCTTAAGTTCGCCGTCATATAATTGCGCCGTTAGCGACGTTAAGTGAGCAATGCCGTCTTTGATAGCGGCATCTATTTTCCAGGGACCGGTAGTAAACTTATCCATGGTCAAGCCAGCAATTGTGATGCTTGATTGCAAGTTGATTTGCTTAAGCACAGACAAATCCGGCTCAGTCGCGGCTGCTTCACTAGCGCTCGCGGTGGTATTATTGGCTTTGTCATCGCTCGATGTCGGCAGCCACGGCGTTAAATCAATGGCTGCAAAATCTAAACTGGTGTTGATCCGTGGCACCGTCTGACCGAAGTTAACCGCCACCGTGCCCTTACCCGTGATATTGTTAGCCTTAATATTGGTTAAGTCGACAGCCAACTGTTTGTCAGTGAGATCCACATCGAGGTTTGCCAATACTTCAGTGGTCACTTTTCCTTGGGGTAATCCGGCCCCAGACATCGCAGATTGCACATCCAATTCGGTTACTTTTACTCGTGAAAATGCTTGATTAACCCAAATTTGACCCGCGGCGGTCATGGTCAGTTGCATGTCGCCAGTATCGGCACTGAATTCAATGCTCATCGGGGTCGCCACCTCTGGTACAAAATGGCCCAAGGTGAACTTGTCTAAACTAAATTGCTGACTAGTATTAGTCGCTTTATCAATCAGATTTATCTTAGTGTTGGCGATACTTATTCCGCCAACCTCAAGACTAGATAAAGTCAGGCTATTGCTCGCAGGTTCATCTGTTGTGTCAGTCGCGGGTTTGGCTGGCGTCGATTTATCGCCTAAACCGCTGAAACTCGTTTCACCATTTTTGCCAGTAACCAAATTGGCCGTCAAACCATCAACTCGAATTTCAGCAATTTGGATGCTTTTACTGAATAATGGCATCAATGCCACTTCGACAGTCGCGGCTTCCATCGACAGCATAGGTTCAGTCGATAACCCTTTAGGATTAGCAAATGTGACTCCGCCTAATCGAATACCAAGATCAGGGTAAAAGCTCCAACGCAAGTCGTCCGCGATGGTCAATTGTCTGCCGGTGGCCTTCTCAACCTCGGCCGTTAGCTGCCCTTTGTATTCATTGATATTAAAGAAAAAGCTAAGATAAATAATCGGTACCAAGATAATAATGGCAACAATTATCACGAACCACTTGAGCAGCTTCATAAACGACTCCCACATTGATAAGAAAATAACATTCAGTTTAGTTGAAATCTTTGGTATCAAGGGCGCCTTTGGCAATTAACACCCCATTAGGATCGGCATAAATATGCATTCCTGGTAACACATTGATGCCGTCAATCACAATGGGCACCCCGATTTCACCTTGGCCAAGTTTGGCCGTTTTAATCGGGCATGCTGCCAATGCACATACCCCCAAAGGTAACGTTGCCAGTGTAACCACATCACGCACCGCCCCATAAATGACAATACCAGCCCAGCCCTGAGCAACCGCTTCGGTCGCTATCATATCGCCAAGCAAAGCGCGACGCACCGAACCACCGCCATCAACCACAAGCACACGCCCATGGCCGGGTGTGGCTAATAATTGTTTGACCATTGAGTTATCTTCAAAACACTTGACGGTCACTAACTCGCCAGAGAAATGGGTCACCCCACCATAATGTTGAAAGATGGGTGAAAATACATTGACCTGATCCGGGTATTCATCACAAAGATCAGGAAGAATATCTTGCATAACAACTCCCTAGTAAACAAAAATCCGTCTATTTAACGACCTAATGTAACAAACAGCGAACCTTGGCAGCAAGTTATAAACATTTATTCGTAATAAACTTCTTGAGCCCTGACGGATAAGGCTTATAATAAGTAGGCTTCATGCAGTTGATCTTTTTCTTCGTTTATTAATATCTGTCGTATATAAAGTTGAATAGATCCTATTAACCCTCATTGTTTCAATAGCACCGCATTATGGATTTTTATGTCTAACGAATTTGATTTGCAGAGTGCATTAGATGCTCTCGATGAATATGGATATGATAAAAAACACTCAACAGATCTTGAGCAAGCACGCACAAAAGTGCAGATGGAAAAATATATTCATTCGCTAGATTTTAGCCTGAAACGCTTACAAATCTTGCAACAAGTAGTCAATGAAGCCGTTGATAACCAAATTAATCAACAAAAGCAAAGTGAATTGGTGCAAACCTATAGAACTAAATTGATTAACTTATCACGCGAATGGAATATGAGTTACCAAGATGTGTTAGCCTTAATGTCAAAATAATAAGATCACGATAACACGCAGGCTTATCTGCGTGTTATCAATATTTACATTCAGTTCATCACCTTGATTAGTTTCTTCTGGACGCTCTTTTCTCTGAGCAAAAATAACAACAAAATCACCGCAAGATACATAGCCACTTCTGCCCCACCAGACTTGATAGACCAATAAAAGTGCCACAAGGTCAACAAAGCAATTAGATAAATACTATTATGCAATCGTTGCCACTGTTTGCCCATTTTGGCTCGGATAGACATCAACGAGGTGATAGATAATGCCAACAACAATAGCCAATTGATCATCCCAATTAATATATAGGGCCGTGAAACAACTTCATCAAAAAACAATGACCAATCAAATAATAAATCAAAACTAATGAAAGCCGCTAAGTGTAAGCATGCATAAAAAAACACATAGAGGCCCAATAATCGTCTTACCTTCATTAAGCCGGCAAACTTTAGTATTTTAGCCATGGGGCTAACCAACAAGGTTGCCAATAAACAATTCAGCGCCCCAATACCGGTAAAGTGAATAATATACTGCACCGGATCGCCACCCGCGCGACCAGTGCTAACATCAACAATTAACAATAATACAGGAATAATACATATCAGATGTAACCCTGCTTTCATCCAGAGCAGCGTTTTGGGTGACAACACAATTGGCATCAATAAAACCTCTTTAAATCGATATTAGAATATAAGTCGGCCACCTGTTCACCATAACCATTAAACATTTGGGTCTCTATTCTCCTCGCACTAAATAAGCCACCAGCATCGATTCGACGTTCAGTGGCTTGCGACCACCGCGGATGATCGACCATGGGGTTCACGTTAGCAAAGAACCCATATTCATTAGCGGCTAACTGACTCCATGTGGTCGGGGGTTGGGTTGACGTTAAGCGAATGCGTACAATCGATTTAATGCTCTTAAAACCATATTTCCAAGGTACCACCAAGCGAATGGGTGCCCCATTTTGTGGAGGTAAGGTTTTACCATAGAGGCCGACGGACAGCAGTGTAAGTGGGTTCATCGCCTCGGCGATAGTTAAGCCTTCCACATAGGGGTATTGAATGCCGCCGCCCATCAGTCGATGTTTTTGTCCCGGCATTTGCTCTGGATCAAATAAGGTTTCAAAAGCCACATACTTAGCCTGACTGTTAGGTGCCACCATGCGTAAAATCGAGGCTAGCGGAATACCTATCCATGGGATCACCATCGACCAAGCTTCAACACAACGTAATCGATAGATACGTTCTTCTAACGGAAATCGTGCCATCAGGTCATCAATATCGATAGTAACGGGCTTATCGACTTCACCGTCAATGACCAACTGCCATGGCTTGGTGTTAAATTGCTGACTATTTTCAGCAGGATCGCTTTTGGCTGTGCCAAATTCATAAAAATTGTTATGGCTGGTAACTTTATCGAAAGGGGTTAAGATTTGATCCTCAGCATTGGGGCTTTTTACATATTGTAGCGGCTGTAAAGCCTGTGTTGGCGGTGCGCTATCAAACACGTCAAAGATGCCAGCATGTACAGCGCCAGGGATACTGGTGGCAATAGCCCCAAGCCCTAAGGCTTGAATAATTTGACGACGCTGCTTAAAGACCGATTGTGGCGTGACATTGCTCTCTTTTTCTTGCCAAGTTGCTCGCGTTACGATCCCTGACCTAAATTTGTTGTGGCTCATCATCACTTCCTTCTTTGTGGCAATCTATTTAACTATACCTAAACCCTCACAAACTGCGCAGAACTGCATGAAGGGTATCTGCCAATAAATCACTGAGATTGATGTTGTTTGCAAGTATTCCTTTACGCCAATCACATTGACGAAAGTTCAATACTGCAATAGACAGTCTCAAGCTCAAAAAAATTTCCTGTTTAAAAAAATCGCAACCGTTCAAGCGCCTCTTGCTGCCAGCATCATGAAATGCCACTCTAGGGGCAATGTCATCGTTACTGGTCGTTTTCATGGATTTCTTGGTATTTTTTAGTCTTTCGCAATGGATTGTCATCGCCGCCATTTCGCTTCTTTGTCTTATGTTAGGTGCCCTATTTAATCAAAAGAAAACTCGGGCCAGATGGCTGGCGATGACCGAACACACACAGCGGGAACATCAACAACAGCTAAGCCAGTTACAGCAGGAATTAGAGCAAGCCGATAGCCAACTCGATACGATTCAACAACAATGTCAGCAACAGCGATATCAACTCGATAGCTTATTGTCAGAACTCGGTAGTCAAACCGCGAAGGCCGAACAGGTGTCACATCTAGCAAAAACCCTGGTTGAAAAGGAACATAAGCTAGATGAAATTCGTCTTTCGTTATCTAAACAGTATGCAGAAAATCAAAAATTAACGGCGCAACACCACGCAGAGCAACAAGCGCTTAATGATAAAATCGCCCTACTAGAAAATGCGGAATTGCGACTAAAAGGTCAATTTGAACAACTAGCACATCGCATTTTTGAGGAGCGCAGCGACAAATTAACTGAGCAAAATACCACCCATATTGGCCATATATTAGCCCCGTTAAAACAGCAGCTTGAAGGATTTCGTCAGCAAATTAACGCGTCATATCAACACGAACAAAATGAGCGCTCCGCACTCAAGCATGAATTGAATCAGTTAGCACGTTTAAATGTAAAAATGAGCCAAGACGCTATCAACCTTACCCGAGCGCTTAAAGGAGATAATAAGCAACAGGGTAACTGGGGTGAAGTCATTCTCGAGCGGGTGTTATCAGAAAGCGGCTTACGCGAAGGCCATGAGTATCATACGCAGGCAGATCTTAAAAATGAGCACGGGCAACGGTTTAAACCCGATGTTATCGTCCATCTACCGCAAGATAAGGATATTGTTATTGACGCCAAAATGTCTTTGGTCGCCTATGAGCGTTACTACAATAGTGAGGATGCCGCCGAGCAACAACAAGCCCTAAAAGACCACCTCTTATCGATGCGTCAGCATATTCGTGGCTTAAGCCAAAAAGACTACCAGCTACTGCACGGCATCAAAACCCTCGATTATGTGCTGATGTTTATCCCGGTTGAACCGGCGTTTTTGTTAGCTCTGGATAAAGAACCTAGTATCATTAATTTCGCCTTAGACCATAATATAATGCTAGTGAGCCCAACCAACTTGTTAGTGGCGTTACGCACTATCCAGAACATTTGGCGCTATGAATACCAAAATCAACACGCCCAGCAAATTGCCAAGCAAGCCGGACGGATCCACGATAAATTATGCGGGTATGTCGAAGAAATGGATAAATTAGGTCGAACCTTGGATACGGCACAAAAGAGCTACCAAAATGCCATGAGTAAGTTGGCGACTGGCAAAGGGAATCTTATCCGTCAAGCCCATCAAATGCAGCAACTAGGTGTCGATACCAGCAAACAACTCGATCGCCAGCTGCTGGAACAGGCATTAAATCAAGCGAATGAGCAATAGCATTCATATTCAAGGAGTTGAATTATCATGAACGGAATATGGCTGACACGAATTGCTCTGGGCATGCTGACCTTTATGGCGCATTCTCTGCACGCTGAGCCCAGCGCACAACAACAATTATATTTAGATGCCCGCCAGGCTCAAATCCAGGGTGACACAGCACAATATCAACAACTTAGGCAGCGTTTGGGGCAATACCCTCTCACCCTTTACCTCAATTATCATGAGCAAATAGACACGCTGCACAACCTCAGCACAGAGCAATTTAAAGCATGGGTCAATCAATTTGAGGGGTCTCCTCTTTACGCTGGCGCGCGCCATCGATTTTTAGATCTCAACGGCAAACAACAAGACTGGCAGAGCTTTCTTGCCATAAGCCCAAGTAGACCAAGAAGTACTGAACTCCAGTGTTACTATTACCGCGCCAAGTTAGCTCAAGGGGATAAGCTTGATGCTTATCAAGGCGCACAATCATTATGGCTCCATGGTTACTCGCAGCCTAAGGCCTGCGACCCCCTCTTTAGCGCGTGGAAAAAAGCCGGAAAATTGACTGAAGCGCTGATCTGGCAGCGGATGATGCTCGCGTTTGATGCGAGGCAAACTGGACTACTCAATCATCTGGCTAGAAGTATGGGCGCCCATAAAGCGCAGGCTCAGTTGCTGATTAAAATCTATCGTGATCCCCGTCAATTACGAAATAACAAGCAATTTAGCCACAACAACCCCATGAGTGGCGATATCGTCGCCACAGGTTTACGCAAGTTAGCTCGCAATGATTTAAATAAGGCTTTTGATTTATTTGAAACTTACCAAGCTTCAGGGCTGTTATCCGAGCGACAAACCCAGCAAGTGGCTCATTATCTCAGTCGGCGTGTATTAATCCATCAACAAGCGGCTCACCTTGGCCGCGTTGATGACAGCTTGGCCGCCATTGGCAGTGATGATTTAATTGAAATGCGCTTACGTTGGGCCATCCGTGACAATGATAAGCCGGCTATCGCCAAATTTTTACCCCTGCTAAGCTCCACCAGCCGCCAAAAAAGCCGTTGGCTGTATTGGCAAGCCCGCACCAATAGCGATAGCCAGTTGTGGCAACAATTAAGTCAACAACGTAATTTTTACGGTTTCTTTGCTGCGCAACAGCTCCACCAGGACTATCAATTAACTCATCAAGCCCTGCCAGAGTTATCCAAAGAACAGGTAGCCAACTTGACCTCGGCACCGGCCTGGCTACGCATTATTGAGCTTAAAGCACTCGATAAAACCAGCGATGCGCGATCGGAATGGCTAAGTTTACTCAATCACAGCCAAGACAAAATGGCCTATGGACAATTGGCACTGCAAACTGGTTGGGACGATTATGCCGTCCAAGCCAGTATCTCTGGCAAATATTGGGATCACCTCGACTTACGCTTCCCCTTAGCTCACCAATCCAGTATGGAACCTGCCGCCAAGCGTCATCAAGTCGATTTATTTGAAATCATGGCGATTGCTCGGCGCGAAAGTGCACTCTACCCAAGAGCGCGCAGTGGCGTGGGCGCCTTAGGGCTAATGCAAGTGATGCCGGCAACGGCTAAACAAACCGCCAAGCGCTACAACATGCCGTTCCGTCACAGCCAGCAGCTCTATGATCCCGACTACAACGCCAACATAGGTAGCGGCTATTACAAGTATCTGCTTGATAAGTATCAAGGCAACCGCGTCTTGGCTATTGCCGCCTACAATGCCGGCCCGAGTCGTATTAATGCGTGGCTCAAGCGTGCCGATGGTCAACTGGACACCATGGCCTTTATCGAAAGTATTCCTTTTAAAGAAACCCGAGAATATGTTCAGGCCGTCGTGTCCTATCGGATCATTTATCAAGCCTTACACGGCAACGACGCATTAACGCCCTTGTTTAATCCGCAGGAACTTGAGTTTAACTACTGATTAAATAGAACTAAACTAAAATAACGCAGCGATGAGACAAGGAGTCAACCTGTGAATAACCAACTTGATGGGCTTATCAACCAGCTACAGCAAGTGCTACTGGGTAAGCCCCAAGCCATTAAACTCGCTCTCGCCTGCATTCTGGCCCGGGGCAATTTATTGATAGAGGATTTACCCGGCATGGGCAAGACCAGCTTAGCCCATGCTATCGCTGCCAGTCTTGGGCTCAGTTATCAGCGTATTCAATTTACCAGTGACATGCTGCCGGCGGACATCTTAGGGGTCACCCTGTTTGATAAACAAGACAGTCAGTTTGTCTTTCATCCAGGACCTATCTTTCATCAAATGGTACTTGCCGATGAAATTAATCGTGCCAGTCCCAAAACCCAAAGTGCCTTGCTGGAAGCCATGGCTGAACGACAAGTCACTCTCGATGGTAAAACCCATCGACTGCCCTCACCTTTTTTTGTGATTGCGACCCAAAACCCCAGTGAACAGTCTGGCACCTTTATGTTGCCAGAATCCCAGTTAGATCGTTTCATGATGCGGATCTCTCTGGGTTACCCAGACAATCACTCGGAAATGTTGATGCTTAAGTCGATGAACAGCCACATTGCGCCCTCAACGCTGGCGCAATGCTTAAGCCCAACCGAACTCGTGGCGTTACAACAACGCGTTGAACAAGTGAGTGCCTCAGATGCCTTATTACGTTATTTACTGGCGCTGGTGCATGCCAGTCGCCAAGATTCGCAAGTCACCGGACTATCTCCCCGCGCCAGCAAAGCCTTGTTGCAAGCCGCTAAAGCCTGGGCTGTGCTCGAAAATCGCGACTATATTTTGCCCGAAGATCTCCAAGCCGTATTTGTCGCTGTGAGTCAGCATCGACTGCGCAGTCACAGTGATGGTCAAGGCGACACTTGGTGTCAGCATATTCTCACGCAAGTGAATCCCATCCGCTGATGAGACAATGGCTTAAGTCAACAAGGGGCCATCATTTTTGGCAACAATGGCTCAATAAGCGCTTACCGGCAGCTCGGCAAGTGACCTTAGGTCACCGCAGTATTTTTATATTACCCACAGGTTTTGGTCTGGCTTGGGTGGTGATGGTGTTGGTGCTGTATTTATTCGGAACCAACTACCAAAACAACCTCATCATTGGCCTCGGCCTGTTTATGCTGAGCTTATTTATTACCAGCATTTTGGTGTGTTATCGCAATTTAGCCGGTATCGAACTGAGCGCCCTGCCCATTCCCGAAACCTATCAAGGTAACACCTTAGGCGTGCCAGTTTGGTTGACCAGTCGCCACCAAAATCACCATTTGCAGCTCTATTATGACCCCAAGCTCAGTGTTACCGTCGCCACTCTAGATAACGAAGGTCATGAGGCGCAAATTCCCTACATTGCGGTGCGCCGTGGTCATATTGAACCACCTCGGCTGACTCTAGCCAGTGTGTATCCGTTGGGACTATGCCGCGCTTGGACCCATGTCAATCTTGCTAATGCTTTTTGGGTTTACGCCACCCCAATCGCCACAAAAACCCGTCAACAATCGTTAGTAACCGATAACCATTTATCGGGCAAGGGTGCCCCGATGATTGGCGCAGATGAATTTATGGGATTACGTCATTATGTACGGGGTGACTCACTCAATATGGTGGCATGGAAACAATGGGCTCAAGGCAAAGGCATGCAGGTTAAGCAATTTCATCAACCACAAGGGATCCCGCAGTGGCTGACCTTACCGCCATTGACAGGTCAGGCTAAAGAACTGGCGATTAGTCAACTGACCTATAAAATTAACGAGCTTATTCAACAGCAAATCTGTGTTGGCTTAGCCATTGATGACCTCCGCCTTGAACCAGATAATAGCGAGTCACATCGTATCCGCTGCCTGCAAGCCCTCGCGTCTGTCCCCATGAGTCGGAGAGACATTGATGAATGATCAATTAATCCCGCGGCGCACACAATTATGGTTACTGATTGTCAATCTGGCGGTATTGCTGCCCTTAAGCCATCACGCGACCACTTGGAGTCTTGGCATTTTTGCCATTTGCTGGGTGTGGCGAATGGGTATCTATTTCGGCAAAGTGGCTAAACCGCCGCGATTATTGGTGTCAGGCTTAGCGTTAGCTGCCGCCGCAACACTCGCCTTAGTAGCCAAGCAAATTGGTGCACTTAATGCCTTGATGAATCTACTAATTTTGGGGTACGGACTCAAATTTATTGAAATAAGGCGGCAGCGGGATATTCATGCCATTGTGTTAGTGGGCTTCTTTTTAGTGGCATTAAGCTTTATCGACAATCAATCTATTGGTGCGGGCGTCATGATGTTGATCATTGTCACGCTCAATATCACCACCTTGATGAGTCTGTACATCAGTCAAATTCATCCCAGTATTGCGCTATTTGCTATCAGTAAATGGCTGTTGATCAGTGCGCCATTAGCCTTGGTCCTCTTTTTAATTATCCCAAGATTACCGCCTTTATGGCTCACCCCCCAATTGGGCGGTGCAACCACGGGCTTGTCCGATAGCATGGCCTTAGCCGATATCAATCAACTGACCCGATCCGACAGTTTAGCTTTTAACGTGAGCTTCGATGGTGCGATTCCGCCACCAGCCGAACTGTATTGGCGCGCCATTGTATTAGAACAATTCGATGGTGAACGTTGGACTCAGCGCCCCGATGTCAAATCTGCTGAACAATCGCTGTTATCGCCGCCAGATCCACGCGTCTATCCCGGTGGCGGTAAACAATACCAAGTGATCATGGAGCCGAGTTATCAATCTTGGTTAGTCAGTTTAGACACTGGCTTTAGTCGATCTGATGAGGCCTATAATACGTTTCAATACCGACTATTAGCCTCAAAAAAAGTCGTGCAGAAATTAGCCTATCGTGTCAGGAGCGTCAGTCAATATGTCATGGACGAACAATTAACCCCGTTGCAATTAACCAGTAACTTAGCCTTACCTGCGCAGCGTAATCCTCAAACCCTCGCCTTGGCCAACAAATTCCGCCAACAATATCCTGATCCGCAAGCGCGATTAAGTGCCATAATGCAACACTTTCAAATTGAACCCTATTACTATACGTTAACGCCGCCGAGGTTAGGGCCGGCGCAAATTGATGATTTCCTCTTTACCCATAAACGGGGATTTTGCGGCCATTATGCCTCTGCATTGGTGTATTTAGCGCGCGCCTCAGGCATGCCGGCACGGATCGTAAGCGGCTATCAAGGCGGTGAAATCAGCGCTGATAATTCCTTTGTCAGTGTTTACCAATACATGGCACATGCTTGGGCCGAAGTCTGGATAGCGAAGCAAGGCTGGGTACGTGCAGATCCTACGGCCATGATCGCCCCTCAACGGGTGGAAGATGGTTTTGATGCGGTATTTTCACCGCAACAGTCCTATTTAGCCGACAGCCATCTGTTGGCCCAACGCCTGCAGCAACAGGCGTGGTTTATCCGGTTGCAAGAAGAGTTGCGCCGGGTCGATTATTACTGGAGTCAATGGGTATTAGGTTACAACACTGACAAGCAACAACAGCTATTAACCCAATTGCTTGGCGATATTTCCCCGCTAAAATTGGCCTTAATGATCTTTACCGGCTTTGCCACCATGGCAGTATTAATTTTCGTTCTGCCCCATATCGCATTTCGCAATCGTCGTCATGATCCCTTGGCTCGCCGCTACCGCAAATTAATGCAGCAACTCACTCAATGGCATGGATTATCAACCACTGCGACCCCTAGCCAAGTTCATCAGTGTATTGGTGAGCACTATCCGCAACTGCAAGCCGCCAGTCTCGCGCTCTATCACTCATTTATTGAAGCGCGCTATCAACCGAGCAACAACGAGGCAAGCTCCCAGTGGGAGAAAATCTGCCGACGGTTATTATGGCAATTACATTGGCGACTGAAATTTTTGCATCTGTTGGGTCCATCAAAGTGATACTTGCTCAATAAGCCAACAAGCTTAAGCCATGCAGTTGAATGGGGGTAATCAAAGGAATAGAATGAGTTTTTATTCTATTATTGAGTCCCCTATGCTACACCTGATCCAGTCGAATCAAATGGAATTGCTCGCTCAGAAATTGGCACAACTTCTCAGTCTCGACCGGGGTGACTCGGCCCTTAGCCAAGAGCAAATTTTGGTGCAAAGTCCCGGGATGTCGACGTGGTTACGACTCAATATTGCCGAGCAAAATGGCATCGCCGCGGCGCAAGAGTTTCCGCTACCCTCAAGTTTTATTTGGCAGTTGTGTTATTTACTGCTCGATGATGTCCCCAAGGAAAACCCTTTTACTAAAGCGGCCATGACCTGGAAGTTAATGGCGTTATTACCCCAGTTATTAAGCCACCATGATTTTGCCCCCTTGCGCCATTACCTCGGCGAAGATAACCCGCTCAAGCTGTATCAGTTGTGTGGCCGAATCGCCGATATTTTTGACCAATATTTGGTCTATCGCCCCGATTGGATTTTAGCGTGGGAACAACATGAGCTTGAGGCTCAACCAAGCATTGGCGCTGAGCATCGCTGGCAACCGCTGTTATGGCGTGCGCTGGTGGCCTACAATCGCGATGTACTCAATCAAAGTGACTATCACAGAGCTAACTTACATCAAGCGTTAATCGGCGCTCTCTGCGCAGGCAAAAGCCGACATAAACTGCCGAGCCGCTTGTTTGTATTTGGTATCTCGTCGATGGCCCCGCAAACCTTGGACGTGATTTACGCCTTAGCCAGTAATATCGATGTCTATATGCTGAATCTCAGCCCTTGTCAGCATTATTGGGGCGATATTATTGACCCCAAAGCCCGCGCACGCATGGCGCTCACCTATAGTGATAAAAAACAGTTGCCGGCCCTATGGCAAGAGACTCTTGAGGTCGGTAATCCTTTGCTGGCCAATAACGGTAAAATGGGCCGGGAAATGCTCGACATGCTACTTGAGTTGCCGCCTACGCATATCCAGTGGCATGAAGCCTTTGCCTGCGCCAATGACGATACCTTATTGTCGGGTATTCAAAATGATATTTTAGATATGTCGACCCTTGGGGTGTCATTAGGCCCTGAGCTTGAACAATACCTTAATATCAAGCAACGTCGGGGGTTAGCTCAAGACGATGATTCCATTTGTTTACGCAGTTGTCACAGTCCATTGCGTGAAATTGAAACCCTCCACGATCACCTGTTGGCGCAATTGGATAAACATCCCAAGTTATCCCCCCGAGATATTGTGGTGATGCTGCCCGACGTCGCGGCGTATGCCCCCTATATCGATGCGGTCTTTGGTGCCAAACAAGGCAATCATTATATTCCTTACGCCATCGCTGATCGCGGCGCCGCGCAAGAGTCACCATTGATTAATAGCTTCCTTAATTTACTGCAGCTTGATAACAGTCGCTTTGGCCTGACAGATATCATAAGTATGCTTGAAGTTCCCGCCGTCATGCGCCGTTTTGATATTCACGAAGAAGAATTAGAACAGCTTAAACTGTGGTTACAAAACGCCGGAGTCCGCTGGGGCCGCGATGCGCACAACCGTGCTCAACTTGGGCTACCGGCATTTGATAAACATTCATGGGCCTTTGGGATCCGCCGCATGATCTTAGGTTATGCGCTTGGTGATGATGCCGGTGTCTATTTGGGCGATTTACCGGTCGCAGGCATTGAAGGTCAAAATGCGCAATCCTTAGGAAAACTCTTAGATTTTATCGAAGTCTTAGATGGTTTTAGGCAACAAATGAGTCAAGAGGCCAGCGTCAATACTCGCATTGAAATCCTCAATCAGTTGCCACAATCCATATATTTGTCTGACGATGACGATAACCAAGATCTCAACCTTATTCAGACGGCATTAACCACCTTTGATGAACAGTTAAGTCAATCTGGCTTTGATGGCGCTATGCCGTTAGCCGTGATTTGCCAATGGTTTACCAGCCAGCTAACCGAGTCGCGCGTGGGTCAAAGATACCTTGCAGGTAGTGTTAACTTTTGCACCTTGATGCCAATGCGTTCCATTCCGTTTAAACATGTGTGCTTATTAGGCATGAATGACGGTGTTTACCCGCGCATACAACACCCTGTCGGCTTTGATTTAATGGCACATCTTGGCCCTAGACGTGGCGACAGATCCCGCCGGCTTGACGATAGATACTTGTTTCTTGAAGCTTTATTATCGGCACGGCAGCAACTTTACATCTGTTTTATCGGCCACAGTGAACGCGATAACAGCGAGCGAATTAGTTCCATGTTGGTGTCGGAATTAATCGAATATTGTCAGCTGTGTTATCGTCCGGCCGCCATGACTCCAAGCTTAACTGACGATGTGGCGATCTTAGCTCATGAAGGCCATCAGGCCGCGCAAGCATTGTTGCAGCAACTGTTAATTGAGCAACCGCTGCAACCCTTTGATGCCAAGCTTTTTGAAAAAAATAATCAGCAAAGTTATGCGGCGCAGTGGTGCCCGGTGCCGCTGCTTGAGCCCGTGAGCCCAGCCTTTGTTTCAGAGCCCATCATTCAAGCGCAGGTCGATGTCACCACGACCATTGAACTGGCGACCTTAATCCGTTTCTTCAGAAATCCAGCGCAATATTTCTTTCAATATAGCCTCAAAGTTGACTTACGTGTCGATATTGACCGCCAGAGCAATGATGAGCCTTTTGAGCTTAATCCTTTGCAACGCTATCAAGTGCAACAGCAACTGCTCGATAATGCCCTTGGCAATGATCGCGGCCAGATTGAGATGGCACTGATTGACGAATTAAAAGCGGCAGGTCAACTGCCCATGGCCCCATTTGATGAACTGACCCTTAGCCAATACCGGCGTGACATTGCGGCATTAATCGAACGATGCCTGTTCTTACGGGGTCAAGTTGCGCCGCCGACACCGGTGGAGATTGAGTTAGACTGCCAAGGCATCACATTGGTGGGCCGCATCGATGATGTCTATCCCAAGGGCCTGATAAACGTTCGTCCTGGCACGACCAAACCGAAAGATTTAATGCGCTTATATTTACGTCATTTATGTTTGAATGCTAGCGGTAAAGCCCTGCCGTCCTACCTGTTAGACGCCGGTCATTTTCATTGTTTACACCCCGTGGCCCAAGATCAAGCCTTAAACCTACTCATTGAATTAATAACGTGTTTTACTGCAGGGCTGCAACGCCCGTTAATGTTTATGGCGCAGACCTCATTGGCGTATCAAGAGGCAGATAGCGAATTAGATCATCAGCAAAAACTGGCAGAAATAGCAGCTATCTGGCTCAATGACTCTGGCTTTGGCGATGGCGCAGATCCTCATAATGCCCGGCTGTTCAGCTTCCCTGATGATTTTAGCGACCACCAAGATGACATCTGGTGTTTCTCCCAAGTGGCTCACAGGATATATCAACCTATGCTCAGCATTTATCACAAAGACCCCCTTAGCAAGCTTCAAGATTTTGTGATGGGAGCCAACACATGACAGCCACCGCACTCGATGCATTAACGCTACCTTTACTCGATCGCCGCTTAATCGAAGCCAGCGCCGGTACCGGCAAAACCTACACGATTTCCGGCCTGTATTTACGCTTACTATTAGGTGATGACGCGCGGGAGCCGCTAAGTTGTGAACAAATCTTAGTGGTGACCTTTACCAATGCCGCCACTGCAGAGCTACGCGATCGGATCCGCAACCGAATTAAAGCGTGTTATCAGCGTTTTATTGGGCTAGACGTGGCTGACGACTTTATCAACCGGTTATATGACAGCACCCCAGCATCCGCGCGCAACATGGCGCTGCGGCGTTTAGATCTCGCGCTGAAAAGTTTAGATGAAGCGGCCATCTACACCATTCATGGCTTTTGTCAGCGAATTTTATCAGATATGGCTTTTGAATCAGCATTGTTATTTGAATCGGAATTTACCTTAGACGACAGCCAATATTTACAGCATAGTGTGCGCGATTTTTGGCGCCATGCCTGTTATCAATTACCCGAGGTATTAGCTGCTGCGGTGTTTGACAACTTCAATCAACCCACGGATTTATTGAAACAAATTCGGCCATTACTGGGGGCAAGTCAGGCTAAGGTTAATCGCCAGGTGGAGAGTTTTTCTCACCTAAGTGAGCGCTTGTTGCAACAGGTCGCGAGACTCAAACTTGAATGGCCTCGAAGTCGAGATAGCCTTGAAGAATTGCTACATCAATTACCCCTCAATGGCACCAGCTATGGTAAGCAAGCCGATAAGTTTCCGAAACTCGCGGCCATGATGGCGCAAATGGACAATTGGTGTCAGTTTCATCACGGTCTACCGGCCCCTAAATTACTCGACCAATTATCCTTATCTCAGCTTAAGCTTAAAAAAGGCGGCGTCATTCCCACGGCCGCGCAGGCGCCCTTATTGGCACAAATTGAAGAACTAAACATCACCATCCGAGGTTTGATCCCCGCGTTTTTGCTTGATGCTCGCCAGCAAGTCAATGCTCGCACAGCACAACTAAAGCAAGAGCGTAATCTTCTTAGTCCAGATGACTTACTGGTTACTCTCGCCACCGTGATTGGCGGCTTGCACAGCCAAGTTAGCCCTCAAAATGACACCAGCACAGCACTGAGCGCCGCCGATGTGGCAGACATCGACGTCAATACTCACGCTCAATTAGCCATTAGTAAACAACTAACGCAAAGCATTGCTAAACGCTTTCCTGTGGCGCTCATTGATGAGTTCCAAGATACAGATCCACTCCAGTTTGCTATTTTTTCGGGCATTTATCCCGCGGTTAATCAGGCTCCTACCGCCAATACCTTGCTGATGATTGGCGATCCTAAGCAGGCTATTTATGCTTTTCGCGGGGCCGATATTTTCACCTATATTGCGGCCCGTAAACAAACCGAGCATCATTACCACCTCGATACCAACTATCGTTCGGCCACTCACATGGTCGATGCCGTCAATCAAGTGTTTGCTAATAGCCAAGATCCCTTTATTAGTGAGGCTATTAGCTTTGATGATGTCAAGGCGGCCGATCAAGGCAAAAAGACCATTATCGAGCCCAACTCAAGCGCCGCACTCCAGCTACGACTATTGGCCGAAGATCCACAAAAAGGTCTAAATAAAACCAATGCTCGCAAGCATTTAGCCGCGGATGCCAGCAACGAGATCGCACGTTTACTCAATTTAGCTAAAAACAACCAAGCACTGTTCGCCTCAGGTAAAAGCGAACCTCAGCCCATACGGGCCAAAGACATTGCCGTACTAGTACGCGATCGCAATGAAGCCAACGTGATGCGTGATGCGTTAACGCAACGGGGAATTGGCGCGGTATTTTTAAGTCGTGACAGTGTGTTAGAAACCGATGAAGCTCGGCAAATGGTGCTCATTCTGCGGGCGTTAGTTGATCCTAAAGACGAGCGTGCCATTCGAGCCGCGTTAGCCTGTCGCTTAATTGGCTTTAGTGCATCACAAATCCATCAGTTTAATCAGTCTGAACAGATGCGCGCCCAAATATTGGAGCAATTTTTCAGACTCCATCAATTGTGGTTGCGACGCGGCATTATGCCCGCCCTACTCAATTTAGCTGACTCACTCAATTTATTAGCACGCCTACAACAAGATGCCGATGCCGATCGTCAATTAACCGATTTTCGCCATTTGGCAGAATTACTGCAGCAAAAATCGGCAGAGCTCGATGGCCAGACCGCGCTGTTGAATTGGTTTGAGCAAGAACGTGAATTTAATCAAGGCGCTGAAGAGCAACAGTTACGTTTGGAAAGCGAACAAAACCTAGTGCAAATTGTGACTATCCACAAAAGTAAAGGCTTGGAATACCCAGTGTGTTTTATTCCCTTTGTCAGTCTGGCGCGGGATCAAACACGGCGGCCAACCCCAATGCTGTATCATCAACAAGAACAATTGATTTGGGATATTGATGGTAGCGACGATGGCTGGGAGCAAACTAAAATTGAAAGCCTAGCCGAAGATTTACGCCTCTTGTATGTGGCGCTGACTCGCCCCGTGTATCGCTGTTATTTGTATATTGCCAATCACTGCCGTATCTCCAAAAAAGGCGATATCACCAGTTTTCTTAAAGACACCGCCATCGGATATCTCCTTGGGATCATAGGCAAGGATACCGCGGCGGCTGACATCGAAGCAGCTGTAAAGCATTTAGTCGTTAACAGCAACGCTGCCGTGATGAGCTCAAATAGCGTGGATGTGCTGGCTACGGCGCAAACCTTTGTTGCTGACAGCCATCAGCAAGCTCAACTCAGCGCGAAAGAACCCATTGCCCGCAATCACACTCCGTGGCGGGTCGGCAGTTATTCTGGTTTAGTCAAACATCTTGCCTATGAGAAAGTACAACCTGGGGTGGATGATGAGGGCGGCAGCGATGCCGTCATCATGGCGCCGGAACCAGAACTCAATCAAGAGCAATCATTGAGCCGATTTACTTTCGAGCGTGGAGCCAATGCCGGTTCGTTCATGCACCTTGTATTAGAAATGGTGGACTTTACCCAAGCGCAGCAAAGCTTAGCGGAGTGTTTGCCCAAAGCCATGGCGCAATATCAAATTGATGAGCAATGGTATCCCGAGCTGCTCAATTGGTATCAGGCTATTTTAGCCAGCCCATTAACTAGCCATGGCAGCGACTTTTGTTTAGCCCAATTATCTGCCGAGAAAAAACTGGTGGAGATGGAATTTTACCTACCCACGACCTCTTTAGATGACCGAGCCTTATCGAGCCTGCTTACCCGTTATGGCTATAGCGGCGATTTACGTTTTGACGGTTTTCAAGGCATGCTTAAAGGCTTTATCGATTTAACCTTTGAATATCAAGGCCGCTATTATATCGCCGATTATAAATCTAATCATTTAGGCAGCGACTTTAACGACTATCAACAAATACCGATGGCCAATGCCATCCGCAGTCATCGCTATGATTTACAGTATCTGATCTACACGCTTGCCTTGCACAGATACTTAAGCTTACGCCTAAGTAACTACCACTACGACCACCATTTTGGCGGCTGTTATTATCTATTTTTACGGGGGATGTCGCCGCAACATCCTGAGCGCGGGGTATTTTTTGACAAACCGCCACTGGCACTCATTGAAGCATTAGACCAATTATTGCAAACCCCGCCACGTGATGCCAACACCCCCATGGAGCCGGCCTTATGATCCAAGTTACTATGCCCATGCCACTGTTGCTTAAACACTGGCAACAACTGCGGCTATTGACCCCGCTTGATAGGCACTTTGCCAACCAAATGGATCAGATCCATCAAAGCCACAGTGATCTATTGTTACTGTTTTGCGCCCTACTGAGTCGGCAACTCTCAGCCCAGCACCCCTGCTTGAAACTCGATGAATTAGACTTTAGCAATCCCTTAGGCGAACGTCAGGTGCAATGCGTTATCAACGCCAGCTTACCTGAGTGTTTGCAAGCATTAGCGCAAATAGCCCCTATCGGCCAGCCTGGTGATGATAAACCCTTGATTTTAGATGGCAGCAAACTGTATTTAAAACGCTATTACGATTTTGAATGCCAAGTCGCCACGACCTTGACCCGTTTATCACAGCATGGTTACCCGCATACACAAGCCAGCATCAGTGCCCTCAATACCTTGTTTCCTGCCCAAGACAGTCTCGATTGGCAAAAAGTGGCCACGGCCACGGCGTTCTGCCAGCAATTGGCCATTATTACCGGCGGGCCTGGCACAGGCAAAACCACCACAGTCACCAAATTATTACTGTTACTTTGTTTACAAAACGAGCTCAACATTAAGTTAGTGGCACCCACAGGTAAGGCCGCCGCCCGTTTAAGTGAGTCCATTAAAGCCTCTAAGCGCCGCTTAAGCGCCGAATTACAAGACGCTGCGCGCCACGATGCCCTAATAGCCTTAGCCAAGATCCCCGAAGAAGCCTCGACCTTGCACCGTTTACTTGGGGTGTTACCGCATTCACATCAATTTCGTCACCATAGTGATAACCCGCTCCATCTGGATTTGTTAGTGGTCGATGAAGCCTCGATGGTGGACTTGCCGATGATGCAGCGCTTGCTCAGTGCCATGCCAGCACATGCTCGCTTAATTTTACTGGGTGATCAAGACCAACTGGCCTCAGTCGAAGCCGGCGCCGTGCTGGCAGATATCTGCGCCGGTTTACACGATGCCGACGGTTGGCGTATGCGCTATAGCCCTGAATTTGCGGCAAGCCTAACAGAGATGACCGGTCACATTATGTCTCAATTCGTGTGTGATGAGCCAGGCCTTGGCGATAATCTGTGCATGTTACGCCATAGTCATCGCTTTGTCGGGGATGCGGGCATTGGTATTTTGGCTAAAGCAGTCAATGAATGCTCACGCATGGCCATTAGGCAAGCATGGCAAAAAGGATATCAAGAATTACAGTGGTTTGACGATGGCCCGCATCAATCCGGACTTGAACAGTTAAAACAGTTAGCCTGCGAGCAATATCGCGACTATCTCGCCATTATTTACCGCGCCGACTTTAGCGCGGAAATCATCATTGAACGCTATAACCAATTTCGAATTCTATGTGCGACCCGCGCCGGAGAGTACGGCGTCGATGGCATTAACCTTCATGTCACTCAAGCATTAAAACAAGCGGGATTGATCCGACCTGAGCAGGAGTTTTATGCGGGGCGCCCCATCATCATTCAAAGCAATGATTACAATTTAGGCTTATTTAACGGCGATATTGGCTTGATTTTGCCAGATAACAGCCAAGAGCAACCTCGATTAATGGCGCATTTTATTCAGGCTGACGGCACCATATTAACCGTCTTACCCGCACGATTACCTAGCCATCAAACCTGCTTTGCCATGACGGTCCATAAAAGCCAAGGCAGTGAGTTTGCTCATGTGGCGTTGGTGTTACCGCCTAGTCCCAGTCCGGCGCAGCAACAATTATTAACTAAAGAGCTAATTTATACCGCCATTACTCGTGCTAAGGCGGCATTTACTTGCCTTGGAGTGTCTCGAGTATTTGAGCAAGCCAGCTTGCAAAGAACCGCCCGAGCCTCAGGCTTAGCTGAGCGAATTTGGCCGAATTTTTCAGCAGATAAACACTAAACATCTTGCCTAGCGCACACTTAGCATTACACTGTGGCGCTAAGTGTGCATTTAGGCACAGTGGAGAAGTAATGACCCCAATTAACCTGTTATTAATCTGTGGCGGTGGCAGTAGCGAACACGCCATCTCGTTAATGTCTGCGGCTTATCTAAAGTCCAATTTAGAATCCATCGCTGGCGTCAATTTGATGCAAGTAGAAATGCTGGCCGGCGGTCAGTATCAAACCCTCGATGGCAAGCTAGTGCAACTGAATGCCGATCATCAATTGGTGAGCGAAGATCCCGCCATCGCGGCTTGGAAAGTTGACTATGTAGTGCCTTGTATTCACGGTTATCCTGGTGAAACTGGCGATATTCAGTCGTGGTTAGATTTGATTAACTTGCCCTACTTTGGTTGCCAAGGGGAAGCCAGTATTAATTGCTTCAACAAGGTCACCGCCAAGATGTGGTTCTCGGCACTAGGCATCCCCAATACTCCCTCTTTGTTTTTGGACGAGTTAAGCCCCGACGCTATCCGCCGCACCGAAGATGCCCTGCAACAATGGGGGTCAATCTTTGTCAAAGCCGCAAGCCAAGGTTCATCGGTGGGGTGTTATAAAGTCGATGATCCGGCGCAGATCCCGGCTATTCTGAGCGACGCGTTTCGCTACAGTCCTTATGTGATTGTTGAGAAAACCATTATTGCCCGTGAATTAGAAGTGGCTGTGTACGAGTATCAAGGCGAAATAGTTGCCAGCTTACCCGGCGAGATTGTCTGTGCCTCCAATACCTTTTACAGCTTTGATGAAAAATACAACAGCAGCAGCCAAGCCATTACCCATGTGGTAGCGCCCAATTTGTCCACCGAGTTAAGTGATACCATACGTCGCTATGCCATTAAGGCCTTTAGCGGCATGAAGTTGCGCCATTTATCGCGTATCGATTTCTTCTTAACCGCTGACAATGAAATATTGCTAAATGAAATCAATACTTTCCCCGGTATGACCCCGATTTCTATGTTCCCGAAGATGCTCATCAATAATGGCCATGATTTTGCTGCCATGTTGGAGTCCAATATCCGCAGTCAAGTGTAATCTCATTGGCAGCACGCCAATGAAGCGCCAACGTTAGGGCGATAAGTATTGCCCTAACCATTAACCTAACCATAGCGCTACATGGGCTTACGCTAGACTATTTAACGCAAATTATGACTGAGCCACTTGAGCATCTGACAAGCTTTGCCTACAATAGCGCAAATTTTTTCTCAGCAAGAATCCACTATGAACGACACAACTGCACGCCCAAGCTTACCAGATAGATTATCGGTTAACCCACGTAGCCCACACTTTGTGGAAGCCATTTTTGAATTTGATATCGGGATCCGTCTGAATGGTAAAGAGCGTTTTGATGTCGAAGAGTACTGCATCAGCGAAGGTTGGGTAAAAGTACCTAGCGCCAAAGCACTCGATCGCCGCGGCCAACCTTTGTTAATGACCATCAAAGGTAGCGTCGAAGCATTTTACCGCTAAGAATGGTTTAAGAAAATTCAATACAAAAAAGTGGTTAAGCTATTAACCACTTTTTTTTGGCTTAATGCCAGATAAGTCGCTCGTTGGCACTAAGCGCTTGATATGCCGTAGCTTAGCCGTTTACTCACGGGGCTGGTGAAACGTCTGCCCCGCACTGGCTGGCACCGAATGTATCCTGTGACTTGCGTTTAGCTGATAGCGACAAGCGCATCCATGGGCTAGCTGATTATCAAGCAAGATAAAAAAAGCCACTGACATCAGTGGCTTTATTGTCTCATTGGGAAAACGATAGCTTAATTATTGGGCCAAGTTCATCAACGGCTGCTGACTATACCAAAGCGCAATGTCTTTGATGTCCGCATCACTTAACGACATAGCTTGGGCCTGCATGATCGGATTAACCCGCTGACCAGACTTAAACTCCAGTAATTGTTTCACCATAAATGCCGACTTCTGACCATTCAGGCTGGGGTAAGTCTTCATCATCTTGAGCATGCCTTCACCATGACAAGCGATACAACGTTGCATCGCCAGGGTTCCGCCTCGCTCGGCATCCGCTTGATGCTCGACTAACGCGGGTGGAATTTGGGCATTAAGTTTAGCCAACGCTTGATTATAACGGTCATGATCGCTTACCCCGTCAGCCGCCACAGACAGCGGTAACATCAACAGGGTGAGGCTTAAGATCTTCATCTTCATTTGCTCTCCTTAGTCACCATTGGTGGTTGTTGATCGGCCGGCAACGGCAAGCGACGGAATTTAGACATATCCATCTCGGTTTCGCCATAGTGAGTGGCTAAATAATCCAACACGGGCTCCCAAGTGTCCGATAAATCCCACAATCCTTGACTATCCACCATCCACTGAATGGTTTTGCGCCAAGTCTCTTTGTTGCCAGGATTTTGCGGGATAATTAACGTGGTATGACAGGCATTACACTGATAATTAACCATTTCCCAGCCGGGTGCCATGATGAGTCCTGACACCGGATCTACGCCGTATTGGCTATCGGCCTGCGCCATCATTGGCGCTAAGGCTAAACAAGCCACGGCAGTCGCAAGGCGACATGCTTTACTTGTCATTAGACCACCCTTACTGCAATACGGTGACAACCATTGAACATATAGCCCTTTGGATTCCACTGCGGCTGGATAACAGGCTGAGTCACCCCTTGGGCATCGGTGGCTCGAGCCCAAATTTCGTAATAACCCGTTTGCGGTAGATCTAACTCGATATCCCATTGCTGCCAAGCGGTACGGTTAGCCGGCTTAGATAAGTTGGCCTTTTTCCATGTCGCACCATAGTCAAAACTGACGTGCATTTCGGCGACATCTTGTAAGCCTGCCCACGCATGTCCCCGCACTTCAAGGGGTTTGCCAAGCTTAGCTTCTGTGCCAGTTTGCGGGTGAGTAATAATCGACTTAACAATCATTTCTTCAATGATTTTAAAGTCTTTATTATCTACTTTTTCGCCAGGAGCGACGGGATAAGTCGGCACACTGTAAGCTGGAGACTCCATTTTACTGCCATCATGGATCTTATTTCGGATGCTAATCCCCGTCGCCGCTTTATGAGACACAGAGCCTGGGCGGCCACCGAAAACGATACGCAATGGATAACCATGCATATAAGGAATGTCAGCGCCATTCATAGACCAAGCAATCAGGGCGTCATCGTTGAGGGCCGCCGCAATCGGCACCCCACGGGAAATGGCCTCACCTTTACCGCTCAAATGTAAATCCGCACCGTGATGGCCGGTGTAAACCGCATCGGCTTTCACGCCACAGTCATTAAGCACGTCACGCACCAGTACCCCGGTCCACTCAGAACAGAACACTGCCGAATTACTCCACTGATTGCCTTTGGCATTCGGGAAGAATTCAGAGCGGCTATTACCACCACATTCAATGGTCAGTTTTAAGGTGTGGGTTTTAAACTTAGATTTCAATTCATCAATGGTGTAAGTCTTAGGCGTTTCACATGATTCACCATCCACGGTGAAGGTCCAAGTCTTAGGGTTAATATTCGCAAAATCAGGTAACTGGCCATTCCAGCGAATAAAAGCGACATCGGCCGGTGTATTGATAGGGTCAAGCATAAACTCCGGTGGATAAGCATTCACTGGATTGGTATTTAAAATCTTAAAATAATCCGGTAAATCGGCAGCGCTCGACCAAGTTAACGATGACACATCAAGGGGAGTCATGCCTGAAGGACGATTCTGGGCAAACACCCAATTAATCGGCAACATGGCGCCCACTGAAGTGGCTACAGCGCCTTTAATAAATGTACGTCTATCGATTGCCATGATTAATGTCCCTTACCTTGATTAAAATAATTGGCCATTTTCTGCATGTCTTGTTCTGATAATAGCTTGGCCACTTTTGACATAGTGATGTCGTTACGTTGTCCCGACTTGAATGCTTGCAGTTGTGCCACGATATATTGGCTGTTTTGCCATTTTAAATTGGGAATAGAAGTGAACTTACTTTCCCCATCGATACCATGACATGCCACGCACATATTAAGCAGATGAGCATACTTTGCGTCTTCAACTTGTGCATTGGCACTAGAGCACAGCAATAACAGGGTTATTGCGGCAAACATCTTGCGGATGTTGCGGGTGATCGTCATATTGACACCTTAAAAGCCTGATAAAAAATTGATAATCAGTCCAACTCGGCTCTGCCTATCCCTTCATACTACTCCTACTGAATTAACTTGCCCAAAACATCTACTGTAGGCGATTACATTTCAATACGAGTGAGTAATGTTTAAAACACCGATTGTTACTTGCAACCAGTTTTTAAGTAACAAGTATCTTACTGATGTCGGAGGTTGATGAGAAGCACAAAACACTGAAAAAACGTCCATAAATCACACTATCAGACCTAAAAATTTCTAAAATTTGCTAAAAACAAACGTAAGCCCTGAAATCCAACCGAGAATGCAACCAATAAAAAACAGACGTATCAATTTGATTCAGCCCGGTCATTTTGACGTTTAAAAAAAAAAGCGATAATTTCTGACTAGAAACTATCGCTTGATTAACATCACAAAGAGTGGTTGATGAGATTAAATACAGGCCAATTGATTAACAATACGCTTTTCAGAAATCGGCATGCTGGTCCCTAAGACCTGAGCAAAACATGACACGCGCAATTCTTCAATCATCCAGCGCACATCCAAGATCGCCTGAGGAATGGGTTGAGATTTGGGTAATTTTGCTAAGGTAGCCCGGTAGGCGTCACTGACCCGATTAATGGTCAACATATGCAAGCGATCGCGATTGGGATCGACCGGCAATTTTTGTAATCGATAATCGATGGCTTGTAAATAACGCACAATATCGGCCATTCGTTGCCAGCCAGTATCGGCCACAAACCCTCGGTACACGAGACTGTCGAGTTGCTGTTGAATATCACTCATCGCAAAGGCAATATCTAAACTAATTTTGCCCTTCAGACGTTTTTTAATGGCATTAAAAGCCGTCAAAACTTGTTCAACTTTCAAAGCAATCGCTTCAGCCGTCGGGTTTAAATCGGCCCGTACTAATTCGCGAGCTTGGTCAAATTCCGCTTGGGTCCGGATATTTAGCTGATGTTCGTCTAATAACTGTTGCACTGCAGCATCAATAATATCGTTAATTAACAACTGTACTTGTCCAAAAGGATTGAAGTACATCGCTAACTTTGCTTTATTTGGCAGAGCTTGTTGTAAGTGCTTCACTGGTGATGGCATATTCAATAACAACAGACGACGCTGCCCTTGACGATGTTGACGCATTGCCTCGTGTTCATCATCAAATAATTTGATAGCAACGCTAGCGCCCTGGTCCACTAAGCCGGGAAATGCCTTGACTTCATATTGGCCGCGGCGACGTTGATATTGCTGCGGTAAATCCGCAAAACTCCACGTGGTTAACTCTGTTTGCTCGATACCAACATCTGCCACCGCGCGAATCGCTTTGGCGACCACCCCTTGCAGATTGGCTTTTAAACTATCGAACTCACGCCCTTGTGCCACAGGTTTAGCCCGTTCATCTTCGATGACAAAATTCATTAAGAGATGTTTGGGCAGTGAGCTGAGATCAAAATCACTGGCCACGACTTTGACCCCAGTCATGCGTAATAGCTGTTTACATAGGGCATCGAGTAAACTCTGATGGGTCTCCGTCATGGCTTGTACGGCCGCGCGCGCATAATCGGGCGCTGGCACAAAATTTCGTCGCAGTGTTTTTGGCAATGACTTAATCAATGCCATGCATTTTTCGTGTCGTAGCCCAGGCACTAACCAATCAAAACCGCTATCTTCCACCTGATTCAATAACGCTACCGGAATATGCACCGATACCCCGTCATCCTCAGCGCTTGGTTCAAATTGATAACTCAGTGGCAAGGTTAAATTGCCTTGATACCAATGATCGGGAAAATCTAAGGCGGATACCTGATGTTCGCCCTTTTGCATCAGCATATTAGGGTCAAAATTTAAATAATCAGCTTGGGTTTGCTTGTGTTTTTTCCACCAGCTAAACAATTTGGGGGCATTGTAAATCCCGTGGGGAATGCGTTCATCATAAAAGCCGACTAACACCTCTTCATCCACTAAGATATCGCGGCGTCGAGACTTATGCTCAAGATCTTCAATATCTTCAACCAAGGAGCGGTTATGAACAAAGAAGGCTTCTTTGGTGTGTAATTGGCCTTCGGCTAAAGCACTGCGAAGAAATATCTCACGCGCTTCCACCGGAGAGATCGGCCCATATTGTACTCGGCGCCGATTGACTATGGTTAACCCGTATAACACTTGATTTTCTAGCGCAATCACACTGCCTTGTTTCGCTTCAAAATGGGGTTCTAGATGGTTCTTTTTGATCAAGTGTCCCGCTAAAGACTCGAGCCATTGCGGATCAATTTTTGCACAATACCGAGCAAACAAACGAGAGGTTTCTGTCAATTCGGCAGCCATGATCCACTTAGGGCCTTTTTTGGCTAACGGTGAACCAGGAAACACAAAGAATCGTCGATTTCTCGCCCCGAGATACTCGTTGTTATCATCTTTAAAACCAATATGACTCAACAAACCACTCAGAATCGCCTGATGTAAATTGTCATAATTGGCAGGTTCAGTATTTAACCGCCATTTAAGTTCATGGACACTTTGTTTAAGTTGCGCATACAGATCTTGCCATTCACGCACCCGTAAATAGGCTAAGTATTCTTGCTTACATTGTTTTCTAAATTGGTTGGCCGATAACTCATGACGATGCTTGCTTAAGTGTTGCCACATGTTGACCCAAGCGACAAAATCAGAGTCTTTGTCAACAAAGCGTTTATGCGCCTCATCGCTGGCCTGTTTCTTATCTATTGGCCGCTCACGTGGATCTTGTATAGATAAGCCTGAGGTGATCACTAACGCTTCATGGAGACAGCCTAATTGATTGGCCGCAATCACCATACGCGCTAAGCGCGGATCCAGCGGGATATGCGCTAACTGCCGCCCTAATGGGGTTAAGCTCAATTGCCCTTGGCGATTATCTACCGCCTGCAGCTCTTGCAGCAGTAATAAGCCATCTTTAATAAAGCGTTGATCCGGCGGTTGAATAAACGGGAAGCCGCTGATGTCGCCTAAACCAATCGCCAACATTTGCAAAATCACCGAGGCAAGATTGGTACGCAGGATCTCAGGATCGGTAAATTCAGGACGACTAAGGAAGTCTTGCTCAGCATATAAGCGAATACAAATACCCGGCCCGACACGTCCACAACGACCTTGACGCTGATTGGCGCTGGCTTGTGAGATGGGCTCTATCGGTAAACGCTGTACCTTGGTGCGATAACTGTAGCGACTAATGCGCGCCGTACCAGGATCGATAACATAGCGGATCCCAGGCACAGTTAATGAGGTTTCAGCAACGTTAGTGGCCAGCACGATACGCCGACCTCGATGAGACTGAAACACTTTTGATTGTTCGCCATAGGACAATCGTGCGTACAAAGGTAATACTTCGGTATCTCGATATTGGCGCTTTTGTAATTCAGCCGCGGTATCACGAATTTCTCGCTCACCATTCATAAAGATCAAAATATCGCCAGGCCCTGCAGTGACCAACTCATCGACGGCCGCAAAAATACCATCGAGCAAATCGAGATCGGCATCTTGATCTTGAACTAGCGGGCGGTAACGAGTTTCAACCGGGTAGGTGCGGCCAGACACCTCAATAATAGGCGCCTGATTAAAATGAGCCGAAAACCTCTCTACATCAATGGTTGCCGAGGTAATAATGACCTTGAGATCGGGGCGCTTAGGTAATATTTTCTTTAATAAGCCCAAAATAAAGTCAATATTAAGGCTGCGCTCATGGGCTTCATCAATGATCAGGGTATCGTATTGATTAAGGTATTTATCACTGGTCAACTCAGCCAGTAAAATACCATCTGTCATCAATTTGATATAAGAATCCGATTGGATCGCATCGGCAAATCGGACCTTAAATCCCACCACTTGCCCCAACGGACTATCGAGTTCCTCTGCCACCCGCGTCGCGACACTACGCGCCGCTAACCGGCGTGGCTGAGTATGGCCAATTAATCCACGCGTCCCACGACCGAGTTCTAAACAAATTTTCGGTAACTGCGTGGTTTTGCCTGAGCCGGTTTCACCAGCAATAATCACCACCTGATGTTCACTGATGGCGCTGGCAATATCATCACGTTTGAGCGAAACCGGCAGGTTATCAGGAAACTTGATAGTGGGACGATTCGCTATCCGCTGTTGTACTTTGTCAAACGATGCTTGCGCGTTTTGCGCTAACCTCGCCACATTGTCGTCATAGTGTGGATCTTGACGCTGTTTGTTAAGGCGGCTTAAGCGACGGCGTATTCGGGCCACATCGGTTTGAAAGCACTGGCTAAGAAAGGCGTTGGACAGTGGGGAGTTAACGGTCATGAAAACCAAATTCCATTGCTAGAATCAAATCCGCTGATCCTAGCAGGGAATCCAGTGAATTGGTATCGCTGGTCAGTGATTAGGTTTGGGATTCATAGCATTGCTGTAAATATAGACTCATAGCACGCAGTACATCGGTGCGATTGATGGTGCCAACGACCTTGCCATCATCGACCACGGGATACACTTTAGGCTTAAGCCCCAACATTTGCTCAGCTAATTGTAAAATACTGTCACTGGGCCTGACCCATAACACATCGGTGCGCATGCAATCGGAGACAGTTGATGTGAGATCACAGTGATAACTGCTTTTCAACATCACAGATAAACAATCCTGCTGGGATAAAAAGCCAATAAGATGCTTATGTTCATCAACGACAGCCGCCCCCAATTTATTATGTTTGAGTAACTTATCGACGGCATTATTAATTGGCATATCAGCCGTCAATAACACCGGTTGTCTATCCATATACTCACTGATGAAAATCGAATCCATGTCATTACCCCTTTTACCATCGTTGATGTTAAGTCTAGTAAATAACCTTATTGATGGCACAAAAGTGCTTAAAAAGTCTACTGTTCTCGCCAAATCATCACTTGCACAGCGTCGTCATTCTTGCGGGTGGCTCGATACATGCCTTCGGTATTGAATGGGGTGGCAATATTGCCGCGATGATCAATTGCTATCACTCCACCGCTTCCACCGGCGGAGATCAGGCGTTGATTAATCACTTGATCACTGGCTTGAATGATGGAAGTGCCTTGATATTTGACTCGGGCGCAAATATCACCGGCCACTTGATAACGAATAAAATACTCACCATGTCCAGTGGCTGACACCGCGCATACGCCATTCTCGGCATAGGTGCCAGCACCTATAATCGGAGAGTCACCGACGCGACCAAAACGCTTAGCCGTCATGCCGCCTGTGGAAGTACCCGCAGCCAAATTGCCGTGTTTATCAAGTGCAACCGCGCCCACGGTACCAAATTTATCTTTTAGGATCATTTGGTTAATACTGGCATGATAATCGCGAGCTTGCGCTTTATCTTGCTGCATTTTAGTTTTGGCTTGTTGCCATTGCTGCCAGCGTGCCTCGGTGTCGAAATAGCTTTGGGGAACCAATGAAAATTGTTGCTCTAAGGCAAACTCTTCAGCACCGGCACCCGAGAGCAGCACATGGGGAGAGGATTGCATCACTGCTCGGGCAAGCTCAATAGGGTTGGCAATATGCTTAACCCCGGCGACCGCCCCCGCAGCCATGGTGTGACCATCCATGATAGCCGCATCTAACTCATGTCCCCCATCATAGGTGTAAACCGCGCCCTTACCGGCATTGAATAACGGACTATTCTCAAGGATAACAATCGCGGCGGTGATGGCACTTAAGCTATCGCCGCCTTTGGCTAGGATTTCATGACCCGCATTCACCGCTTGCGTCAGTGTTTGTCGATAGGCTTGCTGTTGCTCAGGGCTCATGGCGGCCTTATCAATGGTGCCAGCACCGCCATGAATGGCAATCGCATACGGTTTACCTTGAGCCCACACCGCTGAAGTGGATAATGGCAAGATCAGTGCGAATGTGGCTAACATAGTATGACCAAACTTCATTTATTGATTCTCTTAGAACTGTATTAACAAAGATTTATGACATATTTTAGCTATTTAGCCAACTGCTAACCTTGCTTGAATTCGCTATTATGACGACAATACAACACAGGTTTCAGCATTTGGTAACAACGATTCTTTATGAGATCCCTAGCACT
Organism: Shewanella sp. NIFS-20-20; assembly: GCF_019209865.1. Classification (GTDB taxonomy): domain Bacteria; phylum Pseudomonadota; class Gammaproteobacteria; order Enterobacterales; family Shewanellaceae; genus Shewanella. The sequence continues at coordinate 47,945 of NZ_JAHUTT010000010.1, forward strand.
TATTTTGTTTCTTCTTTTATGTTGCTTAAGTGCGATCAGCTCTGCTGAAGATACTGAACAAAACCCATGGCTCGTTATTGAGATCCAAGGTGTTGATAAACCACTTCAACAAAATATCACCGCGCATATTGGTGCCTTACCTACCTCAGCAGTACAACGCCGCGCCTTTTTATTCAACCTAGAAGACAATATCCATGCGGCTCTCGAATCCATGGGCTTTTATCATGGTCAAATCAAACAAACCCTCCAGCAACCGTCTGACGGACCATGGCGCTTGACCCTCGATGTGTCGCCGGGGGCGCCAACAGTGATCCTGTGGGTTGATATTAGGGTTCAAGGTGAAATGCTTGATGATTCGGCTTTTAATCAATGGCTCAATCAAATCAGCATCCGCCCAGGTCAACGCCTAAACCAAGGCAGTTATGAAGCGCTAAAATCTCAGTTATTAGGCCTATCCCTATCTCGCGGATATTTCGATGCAAAATATCAGCTGTCGCAGATCACGGTCAATCGCGATCTTAATATCGCCACCATCAGTTTATTTCTGGATTCTGGTGACAGGTTTCATATCGGCAACGTGACCTTTTCAGGCAGTGATTTGCGGCCCAAATTGTTGGAGCAAATGGTGCCTTTTGATGAAAATGCGCCCTATTCCACCGCGCGAATGGGGGCTATCAACCGGGATTTGCTCGACAGTAATTATTTTTCAGGCATTCAAGTCGTGCCCGAAATAGAAAATACCAAAGATGGCATTATCCCTGTCAGGGTTGAACTAACACCGAAACCTAACAACACCTTAAATTTAGGTTTCGGTGTGGATATTGGTAATTCTGCCAATAACAAATTTGCGCCGAGAGTCAGTGCCACTTGGAACACACCGCAAATTAACCGTTTAGGTCATTCGCAAACAACCACATTAGAATGGTCGCCTGATCGGCCAAAATTTTTAACGACCTACAGTATTCCACTCAGTCACCCAGTGGATGATAAGCTTCAAATTAAGTTTGGCCTAACCCGCGATAAATATGGTGTTACCCAAGTCTTCGATTCGGCCAAGGCGGACTTTGTTAACACTGGCCAATTAGAATCCACCAAGCGCCAATTCGGTGTGATCCGTCAGCAAAAGCTCGCCAATAATTGGTTAGTGGGTTATTCCGTAGAGGCTATTAAAGAGTTCTATAATCAAGCCAGTGTTGATTATGACCCCACCTTTGTGTTGTTTGGTATTGGCGCGCAGCAAACCGTTCGCAGCGATAATACCCTCGACCCCAAAAATGGATATTCTCAGACCTATTCTATCCAATACGCAGATCCATCATTAGGGTCGGCGATTCGGCTGATTCGATTACAAGCCGATGGCATTTGGGTTCATACTTTTTTTAGCAAACATCGATTCGTTAGTCGCTTAAATCTTGGTATCGACTTGGCTAAAGATGACGAACTCGCTTTGGTACCGCCCTCGCTGCGTTATTTTGCCGGCGGCGATCAAAGCATTCGTGGTTACGGATACCAAGAATTAGGGCCATTTCTTGAATACACAGACAGTGAAGGCCGACTCAATCGCGAGGTGTTTGGTGGCCGTTATCTGATCGTCGGCAGCCTAGAATACCAATACTATTTTACCCCAACATGGCGAGTCGCCGCCTTTGTGGATGCAGGAAATGCATTCGACAAAGATCAGTTTACTCCCATCGTTGCGGTTGGACCTGGGATTCATTGGATATCCCCTGTCGGCCCGATTAAGCTCGATATCGGCTTTGGCCTCAAAGCTAGTGAAACTCAAGATAGACCCTGGCGGATCCATTTGACGATGGGAACTGTGCTATGACCCATACGCCCAACACGCCGCCAACTGACACCCCTGCGCCACCTAAGCGGCGTGGATGGCGCTGGCTGCGCCATACGCTCAGAGTCGTCATTTATTTACCTTTACTATTGCTTATCTTGATTGCATTATTAATCGGCACGCCATTTGGTAGCCGAATAAGCGTCATGTTAGCCAATAGCTTAGTGCCAGATCTTGAGGTTGAATATCACAGTGGCCACCTCAATCAAGAGCTCACCTTAACCCATGCCAACTGGCAAATGTCAGGAATACAAGTCGCTACGCAAATGCTTAGCCTTAACTGGGATCCTTTGTGTTTGCTCAGTCGTCAGGTGTGCGTTAACAACCTTAGTGCTGGCGCTATCACTGTCGATATTGATACCGATAACATCCCCAGTAACAGCACTTATCAAGCGCCCACGCCGGCACCCGCCGATGCCCTATTTATTTTACCCTTGAGTATCAATCTTAACGCCAGCACACTTAATCAGGTGAAGGTGCGAGTTAATGACATGCACTTTACGACTCACCGCCTCGAGTTATCAGCGTTATGGCCAAGTAATATACTCAATGTCAATCGTCTAATCGCCGATGGCCTTGAAGTGATCATCCCATCAGCCACTGACGCCAATAGCAGCTCACCAAGCCAAGCCGCAGCAGTGACTTCACCTTGGCCATTAGCCAACTTACCCAAGATTTTTAATCCGGTCGCGGTTAACGTAGATGATTTGAGCATCCACAATGCCAAGCTACAACTGGGTGACAGGCAAGACGTGTTTAGTCAAATTGAGTTGATTGGTAGTTTTCGTGGCAGCCGTTTAAACGTCGATAAACTGGATGTTCACCACACCTATGGACACACAAGCCTTAATGGCCACATGGACTTTTCTGGACGTTGGCCACTTAATTATCAGGCGACACTAACGACAGAACCACATTCCCTGTTGCCTGAAATGCCTAGCTTACAAGCGGATTTGAGTATCGAAGGAGACTTTAGTCAACTGAATACCGCGGTGACTGTCGCTGGCAAACTTGCGGCCGAACTGACTGGGACGATTAATTTACAACAGCCCAGCCTGCCTTTTACTGCCCATGGGCAACGAATCAACCTCTATTGGCCATTTGATGCTCCCTTGTATCGAGTCACCGATGGCGCTATCCAAGCCAGTGGCACCCTGTTGCAGCAATTGGCCAGTGTTTCTGGATTTATTGATAGTCCTTATAGCCAAAAGCTGGCGTTTGCTGCCAATGTCAATCATCATGATCAACGCCTACAGGTTAATCAACTCAGTCTGTTACAAGACAACACCAGTGTGCATGTCAGTGGCCGCTTAGATTACCAAGACGCAGTGCGTTGGGATGCGAGCCTCGCAATTGATGAGTTAGATCCCGCTCGCCTATCCTTACCGCTAGACACCCCCTTACCCCAAGGCAACCTCTCCTTGTCTGTCGACACGACAGGCAAATACACAGCGGATATGTGGCAGGTAAGCCTTAACAATACCAAGATAGAAGGCACATTAAACCAAGAAGTTGTCAGTGCTGCCGGTGATCTAGCGGTTAACAGTAATTACTTTGTTACTGCGGATAACTTTTCACTCAAAGCCTTAGATTCTGAGTTAACCCTGGACGGTAAGTTAGCCGAGCAATGGCGCCTAAATGCCGTGGTGGATATTCCGGATATATCCAATTGGACCAAGGAGGCTCAAGGGAATTTGCACATTAATGTTGTCCTTGCAGGTAGCGATGCGGAGCCAACACTGGCGGCAACGGCGACGCTCAAAGATGGCCAGTATTTGTCTGATACACTTAAGCAATTAAGCTTAAGCCTCAGCGCCGATCTTAAGCAATTACAGCAATACTCACTATTCATAGACGCTGAGCAGGCTAACATCGCCAACGTAAAAGTCACCCAAGTTTCACTACACAGTCAAGGCAACATTCAACAGCAAGCCACTCGCTTTTTGCTACGAGGGCCGGCAGAAATAGACTCTGAAATCAGCAGCCAGTTTGATAAAACCACTCAAGACATCACAGGGCAAATGACCCAACTGAATGCCAGCACCCCCTTGGGCAAATGGCAGCTCGATAACCCGGTCAATGTTCATTGGTCGCAGACAAAACTGTTCGGCACATTCAGTCCCTTGTGCCTTAAACAAGCTGATAATCAATTTTGTTTGAGTACCGAGACGGGGGTCGGCCGCCAAGGCGATGCTCAGCTAAGTTTTAGTGGGACACCGGGTCAAGTCATCGCCCCGCTTTTACCGCCAGGTCTGCATTGGCAAGGTTTAGCCAGAATGGCGGCTGACGCTAAATGGTCAGCCACCACCAAACCGACGGCGCAACTCGTGGTGCAATTACCCGAAGGGCAATTGATAATCAGCCGCCAAAATGAGCCCAATGTTGAAGTCCCTTATCAAAATGTCGAGCTCTACAGCCAACTCAATGAGCATTTTTTAAGCGCCACCCTTAGTGCCAAGGCTGGCAAACAAATGACCGTCGACAGTGCCATCAAAATAGCCGTGACACCGGATCGTAGCCTTACGGGACATATCGATATTAACCATGGCAATTTGTCGACTTGGCTGCCCTTTATTCCACAATTAGCCGTGTTAAGTGGAAAAGTGGCCAGTAGTATTGAGATTGGCGGCAGTCTGCCACAGCCGCTCATCACAGGTGACTTAACCATTACTGATGGTGCCATCGCCAGCAATGCCAACCCGACCTTAATTAACAATCTCGACTTTAACGCCAATTTCGAGCGGCAAATGGTCAACACCCGCGCCACTTGGCAAATGGGTAAAGGCGCTGGCAAGCTCGATGGAACCGTCGATTGGTCCAGTGGCAGTCCTTTAGGGCTCGTGAATATTACTGGGGAAAAACTCGATGTTATCGCCCCGCCGTTAGCTATTTTACAAGTCTCGCCGCAGCTAACATTGGAAGTGAATCCCACCAATATTTACCTCAAAGGTAAGGTGATCATTCCTACAGGGGAGATCACCATAGTGCAATTGGCAGCCGGCGGTATTCCATTATCCAGTGATGTGGTCTTTTATGACTCAACCTCAGCACTGCAACAACAGGCTACGCCGTTTCCATTCAGTACCGACTTAATCATTCAAGTGGATCCCGCCGTGCGTATTCAAGGTTTAGGTCTAAAAGGAAACCTCAGCGGGAACCTCAATTTACAACAACAAATTAATCGCCCGCCATTTTTATTCGGCGAAGTAAAAGTACTAAATGGTACCTATCGATTTTTAGGACAAACGCTGCAAATAAGTGTGGGGGACTTACAATTTGCCGGCCCACCTGACGTTCCTAACCTCAATATTGAAGCTGTTAAAGTGATTAAGGCGGAGGATGTCACCGCAGGGGTGAGGATCACCGGCACCGCAAAAAAACCTGTGGTGACGCTCTTTTCCAATCCACCCAAAGAACAGGCTGAAATTCTGTCTTACATCATTAAAGGCAGCGGTTTTTCTGCCACGGATAGCGGTAATGATGCCTTGATGATGGGCGCAGCGTTAGCCTTAGGCAATCAATTAGGTGGCGGTGCAATCTCTGAAATTGGCAATACTGCCAGTAGTTTAATTGAAAAGTTTGGCTTTAATAATGTCCAGCTCGATACCAATGATGATGGCCAAGTGGCGATTAGCGGTTATATCGGTGAACGGCTGATGGTCAAATATGGGATTGGGGTATTTAATCCCGGCTATGAACTGACCGTTCGTTACTACTTGCTCAGTAGACTCTACCTTGAAACGGTGTCGGGAACCTTAGGCCAGTCACTCGATATCTATTACAGTTTTGACTTCTAGAGACAATGTTAGCCAATAAAAAAAGCGCCAATAGGCGCTTTTTTTATATTGAATCAAGGTCGCAATTAAGCGAATTTGAAGTCAACGTGTTCGATCATTGGCTTGAATACGTGACGTTGCATGTCTTGTACACGTACTTGAACTTCTTTACCTTCCAGAACGATAGTCAGTTCTTCAGTGTAGAAGCCTTCATCAGCTTGAGCGTTGATGATATCTTTGTGAGCGAAAACGATAGCGATCGCTTCACGACCAGGACCGTAAATAACGCCTGGAACTTGACCAGCGTGACGCAGGCGGCGGCTCGAACCTTTCCCTATTTCAGTACGGGTCTGTGCTTGGATAGTGTAAGACATAAGTTTCTCACTTAAAAAATAAATAGATAACGTGTCAGTATTTTCGACCAATACTGACTCAAATAAAGCGCACGGATATTATCACGTTACTCAGTCCAAGCACAAGCAATAAACGGCGTCAGTTACCAAGAACGAACTGGACCGCAATCAACATGCACAAAACCCGAGCGGGGGTAATAGCCGACCCCACCCAGGCGTAATTCTTTAGCCGCATCGCGGATATCACTTAATGGGGTTCCCGGTATTGCTAAATCGATGGCCATCCCTTTGGTATGATAGCTATGCTTTGCAACACCACTGCTTTTGGCAGCCAACATATTATTGGTTTTCAGCGAGCGATATCCCGAAATAATTTGGATTTGTTGGTCGGTCTCCAACGTCATTCGTAAGCGGAACAATAGATCATATAAGCGCTGATCCATGGCCATCACATCATTGGTTCGATGATCACGTAACAAGTGATTAAATCGCTGAATGACGTTTGACTGATAATCACCATTGGCCCAATAGTGACCAACATCATGTTCCCCAGTATGTAAATTCATCAAACTTAATGTTCTCACATCGGTAGTAGAACGGCTTGCAAGCACTTTAGAGGGTATGGCGCAAGCCAACGCTGCACCACCCATACCGAGTAAAAACTTTCTTCTTTTAATGCAAAAACCAGTCAATTCTTAACTCCCCAAAACACAAGATTGGCGAAGAAAGTATCGATTATCTGGGCTAATATCAAGTTTTACGCAGAATAAAATTTCAATAAAAGTGGCATTTACAACACTATCAACGGTTTAGGTTGAATTTTAACCGGCCAACAATTTGTTCTACGTCATCATTTTGTTTGTGATAAATATCACCACGAAATTGTGACAATGAAGGTCCGTCCATCCAAGCAGTCCAATACACTAGATGTACGGGCACCGTTTGATTAAAACTAAACCATTGTGTCTCTTGGGCCGAGGTTCTGCTCATTCTGTTCCACTGTTTCTTATCAATCACAAATTGATTCGCCATCCATTGCGCCAATTCATCAATTTTCTCGACCCGAATGCAACCAGAAGATAAGGCTCGCATCGATTCGTCAAACAAGTGTTTATCTGGGGTATCGTGTAAATACACATTAAAGCCATTATTAAAGTACAACTTATACTTACCTAACGCATTGCCCTCACCGGCACGTTGTACCAATAAGTAGGGAAAACGCCCATTCGCTAGTGTTTGCCAAGCTTGCTCGTCAAAGATCAATTGGCTGCCATCGACATCAAACACATCAAAATGATGCCGTTTTAAATAACTGCCATCTTTACGGATCTTGGGTAATAAATCTTTACGTAAGATCCCTCTTGGTACCCGCCACGTTGGATTAAGCACAATATTTGAAACTTGACTACTGAGCTCTGGGGTCTGCCGACTGCTGCGCCCAACAATGACTCGAGACTGTAACCTAGGTTTGCCATCTTCAATGAGCACTAATTCAAAGGCAGGGATATTAATCAGCAAATATGTGGCTTGTAATTGTTGCTGGTAACGTGTTTTGAGCACAAAGTTAGAAGCCAATAACCGCGCACGACGATAAGGGGTTTTATTGAGCCACATGAGAGTATTGGGGCCAATAATGCCATCATCCTTCAGCCCATGGCGGCGCTGAAAACGGCGGATGTCATCCACTAATTCAGGGCGATAGTGCAAACTGGTTACGTCTCCGCTGTTACTGTCCCCAAGTAGAGTTAATCTTTTTGCTATCAATGGGATACTTTGATGCAGATCATCCGGTTCAATCAGTCCTTGAAACTCAATATTAGCCCAATCACCTTGTGCATCGAGCCAAAGTAAATGGCGAATACGGTTAATCACCCATAAATAATCTTCAACCCTAGGCTCTAGCGCAATAGCTTGGGCTAACAAAGAGGCTGATGATGGCAGAGGCTCACCTTGCTGCCAAAATTGCACAAAGCGTTGTAATAATGCAGGTGCGGCATCCAGTACACGTTGATCGATATTCGAGCTAAGAGTCGAGAGTTCCGATCGCCACTCATTAGGATCGTTGGCTAGCGCCAATAAGGTGACATGATTGAGTAAGATAGTGCGTAATAAATCCACTGGCGCAATTTGGCCAGTATCAGCCGTTATAATCTGCTCTGGCTCAGTACTGTGAGCTTGTGGTAGCCAACTCGCTAATAAAAGTACGATCAGCCATAGCGATCGCCACCGTTTGTTTTGATTTGTCCGACCAATAACTACCAGCATACAAGCAATACCCACCACTCTTGTCCACAACAGGTTAATCAAGTATGGCAAATATTAGTTTGAGTGAAAGGCAGTCGCAGACATAAATGCCGTCGTGCCAAGCGGTCGCTACATGCTTTTCACTATCGCTCAGCCTTAGAGCAACATGTGCTGAAAACAACCGCAAACACTGACTTGAAATAGCTGAAGCACTGGAGTGTCAGTTAAGTCACTGGTATATACATAACAAATTTTCTTATGCTCATCACAATGAATAAAACTGAACTCAGTAAGATCATGGCCACCGCTCAATCTTGCACACAAGCGCAAGCCAAAACACAAGTTGCCAGCATTTTAGCCGTTATTCAGCAAGCATTGATGGAAGGCGAAAAAGTCTACATTCCGTCATTTGGTACCTTTGAATTACGCTACTTTTTGCCTAAACAAGGTCGACATCCCCAAACTGGCGCGATTATCGAGATTGCCGGTGCCAATCAGCCAAGCTTTAAACCCGCACCCGCATTGAAGATGTTGGTCAACAGCTAATCGTTACCTCTTTTTGTGTCGGAGCAGGGATGCTCGCACGATATCATCAGCGGCATACCGCTCACTCAGCCATACTGCTTAATTTCAAAACACGCCTCCCTTGCTCATTGGTATGCGGCCTCTTAAGTAACTAAGGACGTTTCCTCCTTTGCGAACTCCTTGCTGACACGCTAGATCAACACTTAAGCAATACTTAAGCAATGATAAATATAGGTCTTGAGGTCTTGAGGTCTTGAGGTCTTGAGGTCTTGAGGTGTGGTCTAAGCATCGCGGCAGGTATATAGCAAACATAGCTTAGGCCAAAGGCTGGGGAGACTTATCAGCGTAAACGCGCACAACATTGACGCCTATGTTGTGATGTATCAAACGACAGATAAACAAAAGCCCCAACATTGCTGTTGAGGCTTTTGTTTCATCTAAAGATGGTACCCGAGGCCAGACTTGAACTGGCACGCTTATTCAGCGAGGGATTTTAAATCCCTTGTGTCTACCGATTCCACCACTCGGGCAAAGTGTCAGACGCATGTTAAAACAGTGCGTATGAACTTTATTGTTATTAAACGTTTCAGTTTAATTCACGAACTACTCGCTCTAATATGGTACCCGAGGCCAGACTTGAACTGGCACGCTTATTCAGCGAGGGATTTTAAATCCCTTGTGTCTACCGATTCCACCACTCGGGCATTTGTAAATGCACGCCTTAAGGCATCCACTTTCAAATATTGTGGAGGCGCGACCCGGAGTCGAACCGAGATCGACGGATTTGCAATCCGCAGCATAGCCATTCTGCCATCGCGCCTTAATTTGTTGCCCAACCTAAGTAAGATTGGAGCGGCATATCGGGTTCGAACCGATGACCTATACCTTGGCAAGGTATCGCTCTACCAACTGAGCTAATGCCGCTTTTTGTGTCTTGGGCCAACTTGCCAGATTACTAAGCTTTTGACTTAATTATCTTTTCGGCTAAGTCCCCCTTGACTACGAAATGAATTTTACCTTTTTCAGCGCAAGAGTCAACGATGAATATTAGATAATTGAATCGTTTGCGCACTAAATGATCGCATTGCCAAAACTTTGGCCATAACGCTGAAAAATACAACATTTATCAGCAAGTTAATCCGGTAAAACCCCATTAATTTGCCCTAACCTCATCCCTCGATAACGCAGCTATAAAAAAAGCGGCTCTTGAGCCGCTTGATATTATGATTCTGCGATTAAATCTTTCCATGCCGCCAGAAGGTAACTGACCATCGACCAAAATGTCAGTACTGCGGCAATGTAGAGCAAACCATAACTTAAATAGATGATCCACTCATTGGGCTTCCACAACAGCCCAATGATTGACAACATTTGCGCTGCCGTTTTGTATTTACCAATCCAAGACACGGCCACAGAACCGCGCTTACCGATTTGAGCCATCCACTCTCGTAATGCCGAAATCACAATTTCACGGACTATCATCAATAAGGCCGGAATCGTTAGCCAAATACTGTTGTAATCTTGCACCAACAATACCAGTGCCGTGGCTACCATGACTTTATCAGCCACGGGATCGAGAAATGCCCCAAACCGCGTTGATTGCTTAAGCCTGCGCGCCGCATATCCATCGAGCGCGTCTGTTAATGCCGCCAGCCAGAATACAAATGCAGACGCAAAGGCCGCCCACGAATAGGGTAAGTAAAAAAATACAACAAAAACCGGGAGTAAAAAAACCCTAAACCACGTCAGGGCAATAGGTACATTAAACGGCATCATTCAACCAATTTGTCCAAGGCAGCGCCAATCTTGCCTGAAAAAACTTACCCTCGCAATGAATCATAGATTGTTTGTGCCATTTCTATGCTAATACCAGGAACTTTCGCGAGTTGAGTAACACTTGCATTCTTAACTTCTTGTAAACCACCCAAAAATTGTAATAACGCCTTACGTCGTTTCGGGCCTACACCAGGAATATTTTCCAAGGTCGAAGTGTTACGCGTCTTTTGCCGCTTGTTTCGATGACCAGTAATGGCAAAACGATGCGATTCATCGCGGATGTGCTGAATTAGGTGTAATGCAATCGCATCACCATCTAATGAAAAAGCCTGTTCATTGTGACCCCAAATCAAGGTTTCTAGGCCAGGCTTACGGCTTTCTCCCTTCGCGATGCCAATGGCTAACGGCTGCTTGGATAAATGCGCGAATTTCTCATTAATGATGGCTTGGGCCTGACGCAACTGGCCAATGCCGCCATCAATAAACACAATCTCGGGCATCGCGGCCTCTGCGCTCATCTTATCAAACCGCCGCGATAACGCCTGTGACATCGCGGCATAATCATCACCTGGGGTGATTCCTTTAATATTAAAGCGCCGATACTGCGAGGTATCTGGGCCCTCACGATTAAATACCACACATGAGGCAACGGTACTCTCTCCCATCGTATGGCTGATGTCATAACATTCAAGTCGAGTTAATGGCTCATGGATATCTAAGGCAGTCTCTAACGCCACAAAGCGCTGCTCTATGGTATTTTTTTGCGCGAGTTTAGTGTGCACCGCATTGGTTGCATTAGTTAAGGCCAACTTTAAATAGCGAGCTCGTTCGGCACGTACGCGGGTCTTAATCAGGATTTTTTTATTGAGTGCCTGAGCAATGGCCTGCTCCAGTGGGTGCAGCTCCTCAAACTCATGGCTAATGATCACTTCATCGGGGAAACTGCGCTGCGCGTCGCTATTTAAATAAAACTGCAGCATAAATCCGCTTAATACTTCATCCAGTTCAGTTTGCGCCGGCACTTTGGGGAAAAAACTTCGACTGCCGAGGATCTTGCCCTCGCGAATAAATAACAAATGAAAACAAGCAATGCCCGACTCATAACGGACACCAATGACATCCAAATCGCCTTGAGTGGATGAGACTTCCTGCTGTTCTGACACCGCTCTTAAAGCTTGGATTTGATCCCTGAGGCGTGCCGCTTTCTCAAAAGCCAATGACTCCGCTGCCTCCGACATTTTAGACACCAGATCGGCAATAACCTGATCGTTCTTGCCGCGCAAAAATAAGGTCGCAAGTTGGACCTGCGCCTGATAATCCTCATCGGAAATCTTACCGACACACGGCGCACTACAACGCCCTATCTGATATTGCAAACAAGGACGTGAACGAGTTTGATAAAACACATCGGTGCATTGGCGGATGGGAAATAGTTTTTGCAGTAAATGCAGGCTTTCGCGCACCGCTCCGCCATTCGGATAAGGACCAAAGTATTCACCTTTATCACGCTTGGCACCACGGTGGTATGCTAAACGCGGATGACGATGCGCACTGAGGAGAATATAGGGATACGACTTATCATCGCGCAACAATACATTATATTTCGGCATGTATTGCTTGATGTAGTCATGTTCTAAAATAAGCGCGTCGGTTTCGCTGTGAGTTAACGTAACATCAATATGAGCAATGTGACTCACCAATGCTTGAGTTTTAACATGACCGACGAGCTTGCGAAAATACGAGCTTAAACGCTTTTTAAGATCTTTTGCTTTACCCACATAAATCACGGTGCCTTGGTGATCGTACATTCGATACACACCAGGCTGGCTTGGCACATCACTTAAAAAACGCTTAGCATCAAACACTGAACTGGGCATCACGCCTCGACTTAAGGTTAGAACTGACCTGTATCGAGCATTTTATATCGGATTGCTAATCGCGTCAGCTCAACATCGCCGTTAATCCCCAGTTTACTGAATAAACGGTAACGGTAACTGTTGACCGTTTTGGGACTGAGGCTCAATTGTTCGGAGATATCACCGACTTTATCACCATTAGTGATCATCATCATGATCTGTAACTCACGCTCAGACAGACTTTTAAACGGATTATCTTCAGTCTGGTCAAACTGACTTAAGGCCATCTGCTGGGCAATTTCTGGTGATAAGTAGCGTTGCCCCAAGGCAACTTGACGAATGGCTTGTAACACTTCAGGCGGCTTTGCGCCTTTAGTCAGGTAACCACTGGCTCCCGCTTGCATGACTTTAGTGGGGAAAGGATCTTCGGTGTGAACCGTTAACACGATAATTTTTGCATGGCTTTGGTAACGAAGGATTTTTCTTGTGGCTTCTAAACCACCTATGCCCGGCATATTCATGTCCATCAAAATGACATCCGCTTCATTTTGTCGACACCACTGTACCGCAGCTTCGCCAGTGCCGGCTTCGCCAACTACTTTGATACCTTTTTCGTCTTCAAGGATACGTCGAATCCCCGTACGAACAAGGTCATGATCATCGACTAAGAATACAGAGATCAATTGAGTGCACCATAAGATATATCGTTGTTCCGCATAATGGCTAATTTAGCTGATAGTCCAACCGATGAAAAGTAAATTCAACAGATTTAACTTAATGAATTAGATAAAAATATCCTATTCGCCCAAGGATCAATCAAAAGACTTACAGGTGTACTTTTTGGCGAAGTTCATTATTAAATTTAGCTTAACTATAGTGCTTAATTCAGCAAAAACAGTAATTAAAAACGATAGGTAATTTTCGCCAGACGGCAAAAAGCCCGTAGCTTTCGCTACGGGCTTTTCTAAATTTGGCGGAGGAGCAGGGATTTGAACCCTGGATAGGCTATAAACCTATGCCGGTTTTCAAGACCGGTGCATTCAACCACTCTGCCACCCCTCCGTTGATGCGCATAATACCTAGGCCCCATGAGCCTGTAAACCATTAATTGTTATCATTGACATCAAGCGAACAAATTCACACCAACCGTGCTTTTTTTTAAGCAGTGCGCGCACAAAACCGCCATGAATTGCTCATGGTTTGACGGTAAGCCTTTCGGCACGTACTGCGGCAAATTTATATTCAGGGATTTTAGCTATCGGATCCAATGCCGCATGGGTCAATATGTTGGCGGCCGCCTCAACATAAGCAAAGGGCACAAACACCATCGACTCAGGCACATTAGCATCGGCGCGAACCATTAACTCAATCTGCCCACGACGTGACACTAAGCGAATGCGCTCCCCGGCGTTGATGCCAAGCCCGTGTAACGTCGCGGGATGTAATGAACAATTGGCATCAGGTTCGAGTTCATTTAACACAGCACTTCGCCGAGTCATAGCCCCGGTATGCCAATGCTCTAACTGCCGGCCTGTAGTTAAAATTAACGGATACTGAGTGTCAGGCAGTTCAGCAGGCGCCGTCATATTGGCAGGAGTAAAGCGTGCCCGCCCCGAGGGCCGTGGAAACCCATCACCAAAAACCAATGACTGCCCCGATTCATGCAGACTGGCCACCGGATACGTCACGGAATGCTCTTGCTCTAACCGCTGCCAACTGATATTTGCTAAAGAATCCATTACCAGTGTCATTTCATCAAATACCGCCTCGGCTGAGGTGTAGTTCCACTGTAAGCCAAGTGCCTTAGCGATACTCATCATAATTTGCCAGTCTTCTCGGGCCGTCCTAGGTGCCATCAGCGCCCGACGGCCCATTTGTACCTGCCGATTGGTATTGGTCACCGTACCGGTTTTCTCGGCAAAGGCGGCGGCAGGCAAGATAACATCCGCAAAACTGGCAGTTTCAGTTAAAAATATATCTTGCACCACCAGCAAAGATAATTTCGCTAAGGCGTCTCTAGCATGCTCCACATTCGGATCTGACATTGCCGGATTTTCACCAACAATATACATACCCTGTATCTGTCCTTGGCTGATGGCATCCATCATTTCAACCACGGTAAGCCCCGGACTTGGATTAATCGGATATGGAGGAGCGGCCCTCACCTGCGGATCATCGCTGTTGTTTGGTGGCCAACCTTGGGACCACAATTTGTCAAATCGCTGGCGCACAGCAGCCTCGGTGACAGACTGATAGTCGGGCAAAAACATCGGGATAAGCCCAGCATCAGAGGCGCCTTGGACATTATTCTGACCACGTAAGGGATGTAGCCCAGTGCCCGGTCGCCCCACATAGCCACACATCAAGGCTAACGACACTAAACAGCGGGCGTTATCCGTGCCATGAATATGTTGACTCACCCCCATGCCCCAGAAAATCATCCCCGCTTTCGCCCGCGCGAATAACCGCGCCGTGGCACGGATTTGATCTGCATCAATACCGCATAACGGTGCCATCTTCTCTGGACTAAAGCGACGCAAATGGTCTTTGAGATCCAGCCAATTCTCGGTGTGCTTATCAATATACGCTTGATCTTGCAGGCCCTCTGCGACTATCACATGCATGATGGCATTTAATAGCGCCACATCGGTACCAGCACGAAAGGCTAGCATTTGACTCGCAAAGCGTTTCATGGCGGTTCCGCGGGGATCCATTACAATGAGTTGCCCGCCCGCTTGGGTAAATTGTTTAAAAAAGGTCGCTGCTACTGGATGATTTTCGCTAGGGTTACAACCAATCAATATCGCTACGTCGGCATGTTCTATTTCATTAAAACTGGCGGTCACCGCAGCGGAGCCTAGATTTTCTAACAAGGCAGCCACCGATGATGAATGACAAAGACGAGTGCAATGATCGAGATTATTATGGCCAAACCCTTGGCGAATTAACTTTTGAAATAAATACGCCTCTTCATTGGTACATTTTGCCGAGCCCAAACCGGCGACGCTAGCGCCGCCATGCGTTTGCCTTAGCGCGATCATTTGTTCAGCCACCAGAGCAATGGCTTCATCCCAACTGGCTTCGCGAAAGTGAGTCATGGGGTTTGCCGGATCAACATTTAGCCCTTTGGGCGCGCCATCGCGCCGGATCAATGGCACTCGCAGCCGATGGGGATGATGAATATAATCCGCACCAAAGCGGCCTTTAACACATAAACGGCCACGATTAGCAGGCCCCTGCTGACCTTCGACATACGCCAACTGCTTATCGTTGACATGCAGTGTTACCTGACAGCCTACCCCGCAATATGGGCACACCGATGACACTTGAGTGTCACACTCGTGACGACTGCCACCTCCCTGTTTATCCATCAAGGAAGATGGCATCAATGCGCCCGTAGGGCACACTTGCACGCACTCACCGCACGCGACACAACTTGAGTCGGCTAACCTATCGCCTTGATCAAACACGATTTGACTGAAATGGCCACGATTCGCCATACCAATGACACCATTCACCTGCACTTCCCGACAGGCTCGAACACATAAGTTACATTGAATACACGCATCCAAATTTACGCTAATGGCCACATGGCTATTATCGGCCATGGGCGTCTTGATCGCCTCGCGGCCGGCAAAACGGCTGCTGTTGACCTGATTTAGCTTTGCCATCTGCTCGAAATGAGACCCACGATCATGGCTTTGCTGCGGTTGATCGCTCAGCAATAATTCCATCACCATGGCTCGGGCATGACGCGCGCGTTGACTATGAGTGTGAACCACCATCCCTGCAGTAGGCTGTCGTAAACAAGACGCTGCCAGTACTCTTTCCCCCTCAATTTCCACCATACAAGCACGGCAATTACCATCGGCGCGATAATCGGCACGGTCACTAAAGCACAAATGCGGTAATAGCTCACCTTGACGCTTGGCGATTTGCCATAGGGTCTCACCGGCCTTTGCGTGTGTGGTCACACCATTCAGGGTAAATATAATCAGATCTGTGGTGGTTGATGCCATGGTTACACCTCGTCATCAAAATATTTAATCACCAATTTAAAGGGATTCGCCGCGGCCTGACCCAAACCACAAATAGAGGCATCACTCATCACGTTAGCGAGTTCAAGCAACAGCGCTTTATCCCAAGTCGCTTGCTGCATTAAAGCCACTGCTTTTTCACAGCCGACCCGACACGGCGTACATTGGCCACAGTTCTCATGGTCAAAAAATTTAAGCATAGTTAATGCAGCATCGCGGGCCTTATCTTGCTGTGACAACACCACCACCGCCCCCGAACCGATTAACGACCCAAACGCTTGTAATGTGTCAAAATCAAGGGGGATGTGATGAAGACTCGCCGGCAACAAGCCAGATGATGGTCCGCCCGGTTGAAACGCGTATAAGCTGTGACCGGGACTCATGCCACCCGCTGCGGCAATAATGTCGTCAATCGAGGAGCCTGCGGGCAGTAAATACACCCCAGGAGTGCGGATCCGCCCCGAGACCGAATAGGTTCGCAGGCCGCTGCGTTCATTTTTCTTCACCGCAGACATAATGGCCGCCCCTTCGCGGCTAATACGCGTGATCCAATACAGGGTTTCAATATTATGAACTAAGGTCGGTTGACCAAAAATCCCCTGCTGCGCCACATAAGGGGGGCGATGACGCGGTATCCCACGTTTACCTTCAATGGATTCAATCATGGCGCTTTCTTCGCCGCAAATGTAAGCGCCTGCGCCACGCCTAATCTCTACCCAGTCTTGCGCAATCACCCCCGCTTCGATTAAGGCGGCAATTTCAATGGACAATAAGGCTAACGCGACCGGATACTCATCCCTGATATAGATATATATTTTCTCAGCATTTACCGCTAACGCAGCAATCAACATGCCTTCTAAAATCACATGAGGTGCCGTCTCAAGGTAGTGCCTATCTTTAAAGGTGCCAGGCTCGCCCTCATCACCATTGACCGCAACATATCTCGGTCCCGGTTGCTCACGCACTGCTTGCCATTTACGATTTGCCGGAAATCCCGCCCCGCCCATGCCGCGAAGGCCAGCGGCCAATAATTCAGCTTCGAGCACTAAGGGATCGAGGCTACCAGCCTCCAAGCGCTTGAAGACTTGGTATCCTCCACCGGCAAGATACTCACTTAAGGTTTGGTAGGCAGGTAACACTGGCACAAATGCTTGCTGCTCGATGGCATCCATGACCATCTTTACATTATTTCCCGTCATATGATGGCGACCTAAGGCCAAGGCCGGGGCTTTATCACAAAGACCCAAACAAGGCGCGCGGACCACCTTAGCATCGGCTGAATCGAGTTGCGCCGATAATGACTCTGCGAGGCTATCGGCTCCCGCCATTAAACAGCTCAGACTATGACATACCCGAATAGTCAATGGCGCAGGTATCTCATCATCGCGCAGTACATCAAAGTGAGCATAAAAGCTTGCAACTTCAAAAACCTCGACTTCAGCAAGACCTAAATATTCTGCTAACGCCTTAATATGACGTGCAAATATTCCATGAAAATGGTCTTGTAACAGATGCAGATATTCAATCAGTAAATCGGTTCGTTTAGGCAGATGACCGATGAGGGCTAACACCTGCTGATAGGCCTGTTCATCCAGCACACGCCCTTTCGGAAAGTGTCTGCCTTTGCCTTTAAATGACCGCCAAACACCCATTGATTTGCTTGTCGTCATCGCCACTCCCCAGTGAACCATTTGTTCATTGATAACACGCTTGCTGACTTCATATCAATGCCTGTGCCATGGCGTTGACAGCACAAAAGGCTGAAATGGCATGCTCTCACAAGTATTCGAGTAAATTCTGTCTAGACTTAGTCATAGATAAGCAAAAAATAGTATTTGTTAGCGCAAGGATGCCTATGCTTGGAGTCTTATGTAATTCGAGTCCCTTCAATGTCAATGCTTGGCATGCTTGTTTAATGGCAAGTTTGCTGGTCATATCAATGATAGGCACCAGTGCAGCAGCCAACGAAGATTTTGGCTATTCTGATTACTATGGCCAACTCACGCCAACTCAAGTCTATGAAGTTGTATATGATTTAAATGCTTTAGTCAGTTATTTTGCTGAACAACATCATCCGCAACTTGCCGCGACTATGCCCGATGACATGATAAGCGTCGCAGGTTATCAACCCGAACAAGTGTTTTTGGCCCTCAGTGAACTCAGCGATCAACTCGATCAATTCTCAATTCGCTATGATCTAGCGCCAATGCGCCGCGTAGCGCGCCAACAAGACGTTGCCATCCCCGCAGAAGTGTATTTACAAGCCGGCATATGCTTAGACGCCTTTGTGCTCAATCTTGCCAAGATTGAACCTATGAATGCCTTTGGCTCTTTTTATAACTTGCCCACTGATGGTTTATCTAAAACCCCTTCCGATGTGTTTGCGTTAGTAGAGTTAGTCAATCGTAAATTGACCCTTTTACTCGCTGTCATGTCTGCCGATGATGAGTAACTACATGATGAATATGAGCAGATTGAACTTAAACATAGGTAAGAAGTTAGCCATAGGTTTTGGATTAGTCCTTATCCTGATGTTTGCGGCAATCACCTTTTCAAATACAAAATTGAGTCAATTACAACAAGTACAAGAACGCTTAATCAGTGACACATTTCCAACCAGCACGGCTGGCATCACCTTGAAAGGTCATATCACAAAATCGTTTGCAGTTTTACGCGGATATTTGGTTCTCGGTGATGAAACGTTAATTCAACAGCGACAACAAGTTTGGCGCAATATTGATGAACAACTGGCGATATTACAAGATATATCCATCACCAACGATATCGACCAATTTGATCAAATCGTGGTGTCTATCGCCGCTAATTTATCACAATATCGAGCCACGCAAGATCAAGCCGAAGCCATCGCCCATACGCTAGATGAGCAACCGGCAATGAAAATCTTCCAGAATCAATTGTTACCACAGGCCAAAGAAATTATCTCTGCCATGTCGCAATTGACCAATATTGAGCGCGAGTTACCTGCGACTCCTGCCAGAAAAGCTATTTTAGGTCGGTTTGCGCAGTCGAGCGCCTCATTCTCACTGGCACTGTCAGATCTTCGCTCCTACCTAGTCAGTGGCAAGCCCATGTTTAAAGAGTCTTTTAATCAACATTGGCAAAATAACGCCATGGATTTCACCCAAATTCAACAACAACAATATCTGATGACGCCAGAACAACTGTCACTATTTAACGCATACGCGACCAATCGTGAACAGTTTATCCCCATGGTTGACAGTATCTTTTCTATCCGCGAATCCGATAAATGGAACATGTCGCAATATATTTTGGGCCAGAAAGCCAGCCCGCTGGCAGACAGTTCATTAGCCCTAGTTAGCCAACTTATCAACCTGCAAAAACAGGCATTAGAAAACGAAGTATCCCAGCTTAAGCAACTGAGTTCATCAGTGATCACCTTATTAAAAATATCTGGATATGTGGGCTTGATCTTAGGGGCACTTATCGCATTTATCATTACCCGCTCCGTCTCAGGACCATTACTAGAAACGACCCATACCCTAGAAGATATTGCTCAGCGCGGCGACTATTCCGTCAGACTTAAGGTCAAAAATCATGACGAAATTAGTCAATCGGCCGAAGCCTTTAATACCTTAATGAACGAAACCCAAAATGGCCTACGGGAACTAAATAATGTCATGGCCCGCCTAGCCAGTGGTGACCTCAGTGTCCGGATCGAAGGGGACTACCGCGGTGATCTATTATCAATCAAACAAGCCACCAATGAATCCATCGAAAACGTAGAAATTGCTGAACAGCAAAAACGCCAAGTTGAACAAGAAGCCAAACGAGTAGCTGCGGAAAACTCACAAGTCAGACAAGCCCTAGATAGCGTTTCCAACAATATCATGATTGCCAATGTCGACAATCTGATCACCTACATCAATAACGCCACCAAGCAAATGTTGCTTGACGCGCAAACTGACTTTGCCGAAGAAATTGATGACTTTGATCCCAAAAATATTGTCGGTAAATCGATTGATTGTTTTCATCGCGATCCCCAGCACCAAACACACATTATCGATCACCTTACCGCGCCTTATACCAGCGAATTTATGGTGGGCAAACGCGTAATGGCCATCAATGCCGTGCCCATGTATGACGAGCACAAAAATCGAATAGGCACAGTGATCGAATGGCAAGACCGCACAGCGGAAGTGGCCATCGAACACGAAATCGATAACGTCATCGCGGCCGCCTCTCGGGGAGACTTTAGCCAACGCATTACCGCGCAAGGCAAACAAGATTTCTTCTTAACCTTAGCCAAAGGCTTAAACAACTTATGTGACAATATTGAAAATTCCATTTCTGACATGCAAGGATTGCTCGCCGCCATGGCTCAAGGTGACTTACAGCAACGGATGGAAAAAAATTATGGTGGCCGACTAGCGCAACTTAAAGTGGATGCCAATCTCACCATCGATACCCTGACAGACGTTATCTCAAAAATCCGTGAAACCGCCTCAACTATTTCGACGTCGTGCCGAGAGTTAGTGTCAGGAAACCAGGATTTAAGCAAACGAACTGAAGATCAAGCTCAAGCATTACAGGCCGCCGCGGCCAGCATGGAAGATATGACGCGTAGCGTCAAACAGAGTGCCGAAAATGCGTTGGCAACCAAAACGTTAAGTGTCAGTGCTCGCACCAAAGCACGGGAAGGCGGTGCGGCTATCTCACGCACGATTTTAGCCATGAAAGATATTAGCAATGCCAGTAACGAAATAGGTGAGATTATCGGAGTAATTGATGAAATTGCATTTCAAACCAATTTATTAGCGCTAAATGCCGCCGTAGAAGCCGCCCGGGCAGGCGACCAAGGGCGGGGATTTGCGGTCGTCGCTGGCGAAGTCAGAAACCTTGCCCAGCGTTCAGCCAGTGCCGCGAAAGAAATTAAGCAATTGATCCAAGCCAGTAATCAAAAAGTGGCCGTCGGCGAAGCCTTGGTGAGCGAGTCCGGACTCACCCTCAATGAAATTGTCACCATGGTCGAAGAAGTCGGCGAAAAAATGGAAGGCATTAGCGATGCCGCCCAAGAGCAAAGTATTGGTATTGGCCAAGTCAACCTGACCATTTCACAAATGGATGATATGACACAACAAAATGCTGAATTAGTCGAAGAAGCCACCACCGCCAGCGAGAGCATGTGGGGCTTATCCCAAGACATGACCGAAATGGTCGCCTTCTTTGAACTGTTAGAGCATTCGCAGCACCAGGATGATTTTTCTGAGCACATCGATGACAATTTTTTTACCAATGACATCGTTGATGACTGGGATAAAGAAATGGGCTAATACAGGTTCACAACCAAACACAATGAAACAGCTAGCTCATTGTTGTTAATGAGCTAGCTGTTTAAATGGCCATTATGGAATATTTACAAGTTAAAGAAGGATATTGCATTACCGCCTAAAATTCTTGCACGACCTTGTTCTGATAATGCTTGCTCACGCACTAACTTACCTACGGTTTGTTCACCCAAAGGAAATGGCGAATCAGAACCAAGTAAGACCCGTTCTTCACCCATCACTTTAATCAGTAACGCTAACGCATCGGGATCAAACACTGCTGAATCAACAAAAAAGCGGTTAAGGTAAGACGATGGTAATTCCGGACAATCTTCACGAACGATATCTCGATGGCGCCAAGCATTATCTACCCGCCCCATTAAATAGGCAAAACTGCCCCCACCATGCGCAAAACAAATCTGTAAATTAGATGAAATCCGCTCGAATGCGCCCGATAAGATCAACGACATGATTGATAAATGTGTCTCTGCCGGCATAGCGACTAACCATTGCATCATGTATTTTTTCATCCGCTCCGTGCCCAGCATATCCCAAGGATGAACCAACACCGGAATATTCTCACCGGCACAGTGCTGTAAAAAAGTCACTAAGCCTTCATCATCTAAATTTTTATTACCCACATGATTACCAATTTGAACCCCAATGTGGCCATTCGCCATCGCCCGTGATACTTCGCGGCAAGAGGCATCAATGTCTTGCAGAGGCACTTGCGCTAACGCCTTTAATCGCTGCGGATTATGCTGACAAATCTCCAGCGCGAGATCGTTAAAAATCTGCGCACACTCTTGTGCTTGGTAAGCAGGCCTGTCATAACTAAATAACACAGGAGTCGCACTCATTACTTGAATATCGACCCCATCACGATCCATTTCTTCAAGACGAATTGCGGGATCCCACAAGGCTTGATACACAGGTCTGAACTCGGTATCACCTAGCATGATCATTGCTTTACCTGCTTCAGTATGTCGCATCCATGGCCAATTCGGGCTACCAAATTTTGCCGCGAGATCTGGCCATTGCTTTGGAATAAAATGTGTGTGCATATCCACGACTGTCATAACAAATATCCTCTAACTTAACGGTTATTGACCCGCAGGGTGTACTACCCCACATTGAGGACAAGTTCTAAGAGACAGGTCATTGGCAAACATGGCAAATATGGGCGGTAAATCAGTCGCAATATTTTCCAGTAACACTTCTGTTCGATGGATCAAGCTATGACATTCTTGGCAATACCATTCAAAACCATCCTTAGCGCCAGTGGCACGCTTGGGCTCAATCACTAGGCACAAGCTCCCTGGTTCTGGCCGCTGTGGGGAGTGGCGAACATGAGGTGGCAATAGAAAAATATCGCCTTCTTTCAAATGTACCTCTTCAGGACCGTTACTGGTCATGATGCGTAAATAGGCGTTGCCTTTAAACTGGTAAAAGAATTCTTCAACTGGATCATCGTGATAATCGAAGCGGGCATTGGGGCCTCCAACCACAGTGACCATCAAATCAGCATTTTCCCAGATCAAAGCATTATTGACCGGGGGTTTCAGTAGATGCTCATGTTCGGCTAACCATTGTTGGAAATTGAATCCCATTAATCGACTTGCACTACTAATCAGTTCTGTGGCCATGTTCCTAATTCCTTTTAGTTGTTGTTCACTGGCGTATGCTCGACGACTGGACAATAAGCAATGGCTTTTATTTCTATCAATAAGTGTGGATGCGGTAATTGATGCACCGCCACAGTGGTACGACTAGGTCCATGTTCATCAAAAAATTCACTATACACTTGGTTATAGCCACAAAAATCATCCATGTTGACCAAAAACGTTGAAATTTCAACCACATCATCAAGACTGGATCCAGCACATTCAAGAATATCGGCAATATTGTGGATCACAGCCCTAGTCTGCACAGCTATATCCAATCGCGTAGTACCGAGGTCGTCGACATCCACCCCATCGAAGCTATTATCAAGTCGACGGCTACTGGTGCCTGAGACAAAGATAAAGTCACCGGCGCGTTTGTAATGAGGGAACGTTCCTCGCGGTTTAGCTTTAGTGGCAATCACTTCACTATTTTTCATCGTCACCTCCCATTTCGGATGCTGATGTTGTCAAGCTTACGCTCCCTAACGATTCGGTGATTAAATGAATGTATTGGCCTGGGTGCAACGGTTCTGCCGCAGTAGCAGCCCCGGCTAATACAATACTGCCAGCCGCTAAGGTTTGGCCGGACTCACCGGCAAGGCGAGCAGCAGCGACTAGCGATCGCCAAGGATTACCTAATATGGCGGCACTCGAACCAATTTGTACGGCTTTTCCATCGATTTCCATCACCATACCAATATTAGACAGAGAGCGTTCATTACTGTGCCAAGAACCTAAAATCACCCCTGATGATGAGCAATTATCGGCCACCACATCTTCGAGAGAAAAAGAGAAATCACAATAGCGAGAATCAATGATTTCTAAAGCAGGCGCGACCGCGTCCACAGCAGCTTGCGCTTCTAGCAAGCTGATCTGACCCGATATTGATTTTTTCAATCGAAAGGCTATCTCAGGCTCAATACGCGGATGTATAAACCGGGATAAATCAATCTCACCGCCTTCAGGGATCATCATGGCATCGGTCAACGGCCCCCAAATCAAGTCATCAACCCCCATCTGTAGCATTTTAGCGCGACTGGTAAACCCCATTTTTATACCAATGACTTGTTCACCTCTCTCTAGGCGCATAGCCACAGAGGCAGCTTGAACTTGATACGCTTCCGCCAAAGTTAATTTAAAACCTTGCTTTGATAATTGCTGTATCGGCTGCCTTTGATAAGCCGCGGTATCAACCATTTGTGCCAATTCGTTACATAATTCTGTATTCATTTGCCTTCCTTTAGCTCTAATTCTTTGTTGTAGCAGCTTTTTTATTTGCTCTATTCACTAAATCTAAAGCGACATCAACAATCATGTCTTCTTGCCCACCAACCATAGCCCTGCGGCCTAATTCCACTAAAATTGAGCGAGTATCAAGGTTATATAAATTGGCGGCGGTTTCAGCATGACGTAAAAAGCTTGAATAGACGCCGGCATAGCCTAAAGATAAGGTTTCTTTATCTACTTGAACTGGCCTGTCTTGCAGCGGTCTGACTAAGTCGTCCGCGGCGTCCATCAACGCAAATAAATCACAACCATGCTGCCACCCCATGCGATCGATGGCCGCAATGAACACTTCTAATGGTGCATTGCCAGCACCCGCTCCCATCCCAGACAGCGAGGCATCGACGCGCGTCACACCATGTTGAACGGCCGCAATCGAGTTGGCGACTCCCAGTGACAAATTATGGTGGGCGTGGATGCCAATTTCGGTACAGGGGTTGAGTATCGCTTTAAATGCTGTGACTCGTGCCGCGATATCATCCATATTCATCGCACCGCCCGAATCCACTACATACACAGTTTGTGCACCATAAGATTCCATTAATTTAGCCTGTTTCGCTAACTTCTCAGGGCTACTCATATGCGACATCATCAGAAAGCCAGTGGTATCCATACCAAGTTCTCTTGCATATTCAATATGTTGTTTAGATATATCGGCTTCGGTACAATGCGTTGCCACACGCACAGAACGTACACCGGCATCCCAAGCCCACTTCAAGTCTTGTTTGATAGCAATTCCCGGTAAGATCAGCGTGGTCAACTTAGCGGTATGAATGACAGAGGCAGCCGCCTCAATCCACGCTTTATCAGTATGAGCTCCAAAGCCATAATTCATACTCGACCCACCTAAGCCGTCACCGTGCGCGACCTCGATAGCATCAACACCTGCAGCATCCAGCGCCTTGGCAATTTGCTGTACTTGATCAAGTGAATATTGATGACGAATGGCATGCATCCCGTCCCGTAAGGTGACATCTTGGATATATAGTTTTCTATCCATTATTTTTCTCCTACTGGGAAATAAATTTACGTTGAACAATCTGCTCGGCAGTTCCGAGTGCAGCAGAGGTCATAATATCGAGGTTGCCGGCATAGGCGGGTAAGTAGTGAGCCGCACCTTCAACTTCAAGGAATACTGACACCTTAATCCCAGGCATCCTGCCAATATCTGGCATGTGCAGTCCTGCTGGGGAATCGTAACGCTCAAATTGAACCTGTTGCTTTAACCGATAACCAGGAACATAGGCTTGCACTGCACTGACCATTTCTGCGATAGATGCAGCGATTTCCTCAATGCTGGTTTGATGCTTTTCTGGTAAGGCCGCAAAAGCAAATACGGTATCGCGCATGATCATTGGCGGCTCTGCAGGATTAAGCACTATGATGGCCTTACCTTCAGTTGCACCACCGACCGTCTGAATCGCTTTCGCGGTAGTTTGAGTAAACTCATCAATATTGGCTCGTGTACCAGGACCTGCAGAACGAGACGAGACTGACGCAATAATTTCTGCATAATGCACTGGTAATAGACGGCTAATGGCAGCAACAATTGGAATAGTCGCTTGTCCACCACATGTCACCATGTTGACATTAGTCGCCTCTAAGTGTTGATCAATATTGACCACAGGTACCGTATAAGGACCAATCGCGGCAGGTGTAAGATCGATAACTTGCTTACCGTATTGCTGAAGCACTTGGTTATGCTTGATATGCGCTTGAGCTGAGGTAGCGTCAAAAACTATCTTAATTTCAGAAAATTGCTCCATAGCGACCAAGCCATCAATCCCGTCGCTGGTAATGGCCACCCCCATTCGCTCAGCGCGAGCAAGTCCGTCCGAGGCGGGATCTATTCCTACCATCACTGCCATGTCCAAATGCTGCGATGTGGTAAGAATTTTGATCATCAGATCGGTACCGATATTACCTGAGCCTATGATGGCTACTTTCACCTTTTGTGGATGATTTGCCATGAATTATGCCTCCTTGCCAAAACCAATTCTAACTGAGCCTAAACCGTTAATACGGGCTTCAAATCGGTCTCCAGCGACCGCAGGCACCATGGGACCTAAGGCGCCTGTCAAGATGGTATCTCCCGCTTTTAAACCTTGTCCACGTGAGGCAAACGTGCGAGATACCCACAAGGCCGCATTTAGTGGATGGCCCAGGCAAGCTTGACCCGCGCCGACAGATACTGGCTCGCCCTTACGAGTCATCACCATCCCACACAAACGTAAATCAAGTTGGTCTAATTTTTTAGGATGATTTCCAAGAACATACATTCCCGATGACGCATTATCGGCAATCGTATCCAGAATATTGATATTCCAGTTGGCAATGCGACTGCCGACGATTTCGATGGCGGGTAACACAAATGCTGTGGCACGGATGAGATCCGTCATCGTCGGTTGTTCCATGGTTAGGTCATGTTCAAGCACTAAGGCAACTTCTGCTTCGACTTTTGGCTGAAGCACCTTATTTATCACAATATCATCGCCATCGGCGATGGCCATATCAGCATATAATCCGCCAAAATCAGGCTGATTGACCCCTAACTGCTGTTGTACCGATTGTGACGTTAAACCAATTTTACAACCAACCGAACGCCGCCCTTGATCACCCCAGAATTGTCGATTAATTTGCTGTACTTGATAGGCTGCATCGATGCCACCAACACTAATTAAATCGCGGATGGGATCACAAGCAATCCCTGTGGCTTCAGCCTCACGTAAACGAGCAGCCACCTGTTGCAGTTGTTCTCTTGTCATGAGGGTTCCTTATAATTTAATGCAGATGTTCATTGGTTCAGAGTAAAAGCTCAAAGAATGCACTCCCCCTTCTCGACCTAAGCCAGATAGCTTGACTCCGCCGAAGGGCGTTCTTAAATCCCTTAAATACCAAGTATTTACCCACGTAATACCCACATCCATTTGTTGCGCTACTCTATGAGCTCGCGATAAATTTTGAGTCCATACCGTGGCAGCTAAACCGTATTCAGAGTTATTCGCTAACTCAATGGCCTGCTGTTCAGTGTCAAACGGACTGATGTGACAAATCGGACCAAACACTTCCTGACGTTGTAATTGGCTGGACTCGCTTAAACCAGTAAAAATACTTGGCTCTACAAAGGCACCTTGATCGCGCTCATCACCAAAACTAGGCACGCCACCACCACACACCACTTCGGCCCCATCTGCTTTGGCACTATGAAAAAATGCCAACACTTTATTGCGATGTTGATGAGAAATCAGTGGGCCCATGTCCGTGTCATGATCCGTTGGCCAACCAATTTTTAAAGCTTCTGCTTTCGCTTTCATGGCCGCGACAAATTGTGGATAAATACTGCGCTCAACATAGACTCGTTCGGTGCATAAACATACTTGTCCTCCGTTGGTAAACACTGAGCGACAAGTTCCCTCTACGGCGGCATCAAAATCAGAGTCAGCAAAAATAAGCGCAGCGTTTTTACCGCCTAACTCAAAGGATAAAGACTTAACGCCATCTGCAGCAGCGCGCATAATTGCGCTCCCCGTTTTCGATTCACCTGTAAAGGTCACCGCGTCAATTCCAGTATGCTGAGTCAACATGGCGCCAGTTGAATTCTCCCCGAACCCATGCAGCAAATTGAATACCCCTGGAGGTATCCCCGCGGCATCCATGACCTCCGCCAACAACGTTGCTGTTGCCGGCGTTTCTTCGGAAGGCTTAACCACAACTGTGTTACCTGTTGCTAATGCCGGAGCTAATTTCCACGTGAGTAATAGCAGTGGTAAATTCCAAGGCGCAATCACCGCGACGACGCCTAACGGCTTATTGACCGAATAATTTAAGGCGCCTAAACCATCGGGGGTAGCAGTATGAAAACATTCAGATGCTTGGGCTTTTACAAGATCAGCAAATACTCTGAAATTAGCGGCGCCTCTTGGAATATCTATGGTTTTAGCTTGATTAAGTGACTTGCCTGTATCAGCCATCTCGGCCGCGACAAACTCATCGAATCGAGCTTCAATACCATCAGCAACTTTGTGAAGTAAGGCGCAACGTTGGGCTAAACTCATCTGTTGCCATTCGCCTTTCAACGCCGTGCGCGCCGCAGCTACCGCGGAGTCAACCAGTTCTTGATTAGCTTCACTAACTTGGTTGATTCGCTGGCCATTGACGGGGTTTATATTATCGAAATACAGCTCACTATCGACAAACTCACCATTAATGTAGTTCTTTAAAATGCCCCCAGCATGAGGGAGTGGCGAGAAGGTTGCTGATTGCATAAATCCATCCTAACATCAGTGAACTTGGGGCTAAATGCCCACCAAGTATTAACATTGTTAGGATGACTTTACGCTTGAGCGTCATAATAGGAAAATAACAAAAGAGGACTCTGAAATAACAAATTATATATAACTGAACTTCTATGTGTATTCACTAAAAGAAGTATCTCATTTCAGCGTAAGCCATAAACATGTTGGCATTTGTGCCACTAAACGCCGCGCCAGGCTGAAACCAACCAAGATCAAGTTCCAGCACCAAATTATTAATATGCCGATAACTGACGATTAAGTCGACTTCTTGGCCCAAACGAGTATCCAAGCCATTAGGAGCCCGCTTGATACCATAGCCATAGAAGGTTGTAGCCGGTTGATCTTGTCGATATTCATGCCAAAGAAGTTCAATGGAACTATCCGATGAAGGCCGCAGTCTCAAGCCAAGCGTCGCGATATTGATATTGGATAATTCTGGCTTAACAATTTCACCATAATATTTGAGCTTGGCACCGCCCTCACCTAACCACCCTGTATTAAGTTGTAATCCTGTTTGTCTAAAACGTTGGTCTTGATGTTGACTGTTGGTATCACCACTGCCATGAGCATAACTGACGATAAATCGATGATCGTTTCCGTTTAACCAACTCAAAGCCAGCGGTTTTAACATGGGATCCAAAGGTAGCAATACGCCCACATCAAAACCAATGCCATCGATGTCTCTTGAAGCTTCTACACCTCGATGACGTCCACTGGCATAGGCTATCTCATACCAATATCCAACGCCTTGATTGCTAATTGAAGAAGCTAAGTGACCTTGACCTCGAAACCCCAATAGCAACAGCTGTTCTGAAATTGTGTCGGCGTTTATATTTTGCTGATATCGATTTAGTAAATATCCGGCCCCTTGGTGGTCACCGTGGTTGGTAACTAATTGAACAAAGTGATAATCAGCTCCTGTGTTATAAACAACATCCAATAAATTAATTGGTAACCATGCTTGTTTAGCCAAAGCAAACTGAAGTTGCCACTGCCACGCTTCGACATGAAATGTCCACTCACCATGCAAGCCATCTAAACTATCGTGAAATAAAAAACCCCGATTGTCTTCGTAGTATTGTCGTCCAAGGCGTAAGTTGAATAGGTCATGATCTTCAAACCAAATAAAATTGGCTGATTTCATCGACAGTTGACTATTATTTTTCGAGGTGGTCGATACGAAAGCCTGTTGCCATTCTAAATCCACAAATACGCCAAACTGCTCCGTGGCCCTGATATTTATGCCTAAAGTAAGCTCATTCGCTAAATACTCAATATTGTCGGCCTCTATATTGAGGTTTCCATTAGGTTTACTCCCCGATTGAACAACCCATTCCCCTCCCCAGCTTATCCATGGATAGCCGCTTAGCGATTGATACATGACGTTGCGGGCTGAGAAAGGCAAAGAGGAAGCCATTAATGTGTCTTCTTTGGTGTTTACCTGATCATTTGCAATCAGCATTGAGTGATTCAATATGAGTAAACAGAGAAGAACATAGAGCGTTAACATAAACCTTGAGTAATACCTAAATCTTGACAGCACTCATTACCTCGAAAGGAAATCTGATATGGTTTGAGAGTACAAATGATAGGCATATATAAAAAATAACAGTTCGACTTCACACTATACACAAAATGTTATATCGTATTGACAACATTGGCACAGCGGAAAAATTACCATGGATCCCACTCAACTAGAACGGCACTTAGTTTCTCGACTAAAGTTTAAATATCTCAGATTATTAGTGACCGTTGGTGAAGAACAGAACATTTTTCGCGCAGCGCAGATCCTAAATATGGCGCAGCCGGCTGCCACCAAAATTATTCGGGATATTGAAGACATCTTGGAAATTAAATTATTTGACCGCTCATCGCGAGGTGTGGTGCCGACCCTATACGGGGATGTACTAATTAAGCATGCCAAGTTAATTTTATCGCAAGTCAAACATGCGAGCGAAGAACTATCTTCGTTGCAAGGTGGCCTATCAGGAAGAGTCACCGTTGGAACCCTATTAGCAGCCAGTGCCATTCTATTACCGAAAGCCATCGCCAAACTCAAACGAGATTGTCCTGATATATCAGTGGTCATTATTGAAGGCACACCTGATAAATTGATGTCAGCGCTAAAAATCAATGACATTGATATTGTTGTCGGCCGAATATCTGATATCAATGATGAAGAGCAACTAGTAAATGAAACCTTGTACCATGACCCATTCTCGCTGGTAACTCGCATCGGTCATCCCGCTCTGCAGCAGCCGAATCTTACTTTAAAAGCCTTACTTGACTATGAATGGATCTTGCCGCCAAAAGAGACTCTGTTGCGAAAAGAAATCGAAGATGTATTTCATCGTGAAGGATTAAATGTACCCGTTAATGCCACTGAATCAGTTTCTATATTGGTTAACCGAACTTTATTACAAGAAACCGATATGATCTCAATTTTACCCAATGAAGTGATTAAGAGTTATGAAGCCATTGGTATGCTTAACAGACTTCCGATTGATCTTCACTGTGAAGCCGGCGCCATTGGCATCACCACTAGGGAAAACCGTGAGTTACCTCCCGTATGTCAAAGCTTGCTCAAGGCCTTACGCCAAGAAGCTCAATCCTTAGGTGATTCACTTTAATCTATTTAATAGCCAAAAAAGGCGCTTATTTGCGCCTTTTTACTGGTGATTAACCTTTAAAAGTTATACGTCAGAGTCACTCCAAACGTTCGAGGTGCTTTATAAGCGTTATAAACAGTATCATCCCATGCGGTATATAAGGTGGTTGAGCCAATGTTTAGTTCGTCAGTTAAGTTTTTACCCCATACTTGCACGCTCCAAACATCATTGAAGTCTCGTAACATCAAGACCAAATCTAAAGTAAACTCAGCATCAACCTTGGTTAAAGGATTGTTCGAGTTATCAAAAAAATACTCATCTTGATATTGATAATTTATATAAACACTGGCGTCGCCTAAGTTTTGCCACTCCCAATCATAGGTCGCATTAATATTAAACATATGCTCAGGGGTACGACGCATCTTATTGCCATTGAGATTCTTATCATCAACCAATAGATCTTCAGTGAATTTGGCATCTAAATAGCCATAACCTAAATTAAGAGACAATTGATCGGTAATTAATACAATGGCTTCCAATTCCAAGCCTTGTGCTCGACCACTACCGTTCATTACTTGTAGATTTGGCGGCGTATTTTCGCCAGTTTCTACCCAAACTTGATTTTGTATATCGGTGTATTCCGTATGGAAAATGGCGCCATTAACTCTCACCTTGTCTTCAAAACCTTGGGTCTTGAAACCGACTTCATTGTTCCAAGCGATTTCAGGCTTAAATGGAGTAATTGCTTCGATGGCTTTTTCCATGCCTTCGCCATTAAAACCTCCCGCCTTATAGCCTTTGGCTAATGAGTAATATAGAAACACGTCTGGATTAAGCTGATATTCTAGATTTAAGCTTGGAGTCCATTCAGCCCATGATGCAGAAGTAGAAAAATCATATCGTTCAACGCGATTACCCTCTAAATCTTCATGCAGGTTATCCCAGTTATCAAAACGTCGTCCCCAAGCTGCACCGCTAAAGTCTTTATCGTCTTGGCTCCATCGTAAACCCGCGGTCACTGTAAAGTCATCAGTAAACTCATAGGCTAATTGCCCAAATACCGCATAACTGTCAGATATTGACTCTGTGGTATTAGCAACATTGCCTGCGGTGGTTCCCCACTGCGTATGAAACCAATAGTCGACATCTTCGTAGCGGGAAATATCTTCGCGCATCCAAAATACACCTGCCAACCAGTCCCACTTTTCTACATCTCCAGCTAAACGAATTTCTTGAGAATATTGCTTAGAGGCTTCTTTTTTACGTGATAACCATTCATCATCCGGTTGTAACGCCGCCAACTCAGCATCCGAGCTTACGGTATTATCTGCAGGGTCCCCCCAAGGATCGAATACCTGACCGCGATCGACAAGTCCTGCGGCAGCATTCTCATAAAAATCATAATCATTACTGCGCATTGCAGTAATCGAAGTGACAGCACCAAATGATGTAAACCAATCAACTTGCGCACTAAAGTTATAACTATCAGCATCTTCAAAACCATCAATACTATTATAGTCTCGACGAGGATCATCGCTAATAAATGCCGCGTTACGCCCCTCACTGTAACCTATATGCTTGACTCTTGGGGTGCCCTCCGCAGTCGATGCGCCTGCAGTAAACAACACGTCAACGTCATCACTCGCTTCCCACAGTAACTGACCGCGAGCTGAATAGCGGGTCAAATCATCAGCATCGACTCCCGTATAAAGATTTTGGCCATACCCGTCTCTTGACGTTGCACTAACGGCAATTTTCCCAGCAACTTCATCGGACAAGCCACCAGTAACAAAAGCCTTGGTTTCCCATAATCCATAATTGCCTAATGACAACTCAGCACTACCGGTTGGATCACCAAACTCCGGGCGTCTGGTGATAAAGTTAATGGCGCCGCCCACCACATTTTTTCCATACAACGTGCCTTGTGGTCCCCGCAATACTTCAATACTTTGCAAATCAAATAAGTCCATGGCAGCCCCAGTGCCACGAGAAATATACACCCCATCAACATACATACCGATTGCCGCAGCGGCTCCAGCACTCTCTATATCGCTACCAATTCCGCGCATGAACAATTCAGGTTCACTCGCACTATAGGCATTCATCTGAAATCCAGGGGTGCGTTCAGCAATATCGTTTAAACCTTCCACGCGAGACTCTTTAATTTGCTCTGCACTAAAGGCGCTTATCGCTATTGGCGTTGATTGCAAGCTTTCGACCTTATGGCGCGCTTGCACTTCAATCACTTCAATTCCCTTGGTCTTGATGGCTTTTTCCTGTGTTTGCTCATCTTTTGCCAAGGCACTACTTGAGATAGCTAATGAAATAGCTAAGGCCAAAGGCGTAAGCCCTTGTGGCATCCTTGAAAAAGTTCGATGGTGTAGTTGCTTGGCTTGCTGATATTGTGCCGAATGGGTCATCTGTTTGCTCCCCCAACCTTGGGTGTTGTTGTTATGTATCCAGATGAGAAAACTACCTATTAATCACTCACCCCTAATCTAAACCTAAGGGAGTGACGCGCTGGTTAGAAATATTTCTTTGACCAATTGTTATATGAAAAAAACTATATCAAATATGCATAATTAACTTAAATAGCCATGACACTGTAAACAGTGTCATGGCTATCACCTGAATTGATCGACTTACTTAGCTTGTCACTAAAGAGACGAAGACAATGACTAACCCAATGGGGGCGACAAATCGGATTAACACGGACCACAAGCGATAGGCTGATGGATATTGAGCACCATCCAGTTCGGAGGCAGTAATTGCTTTAGGTAAAATCCAGCCAACAAAAATGGCCACAAAAATACTGCACAACGGCATCATTAAGGTAGTGATAAAATAATCGAATAGGTCAAAAAATGTTTTGTTATTAAAAGTATCAATGAAGGACAAGGGGTACACATTTGCGAATACATTAAAAGATAACACTGACAACAACCCCAATAACCAGCTGACCGCACCGACAACCATGGCAGCGGTCGCTCGACTCAATTCACTTCGCTCTCTTAGCCAAGCGACCGCACACTCCATCATAGATATTGCAGATGTCAGCGCAGCAAAAAACAGCAACATAAAAAACACTGGCCCAATAATTTCCCCTCCTGGCATCTGACCAAAAGCATACGGCAATGCCATAAACACCAGTCCAGGCCCGCCACTGGGAGGTAAGCCAATTGCGAACACTATAGGAAAAATCGCCATCCCTGCTAATAACGCCACTAAGGTGTCAGCACTGATGATCACCATCGATGCTTTAGGAATAGAGGTTGATTTATTAAGGTACGCGCCATAAGCCATCAAATTTGTGATCCCAACACCGATAGAGAAAAATGCTTGGCCGACAGCTTCAATGACGACATCACTGCTAATTTTTGAGAAATCAGGCACAAATAAAAAGCGTAAACTTTGACTAAATTCACCCGTTACCCCAGCATAAATTACCATCACAATCAAAAGCATAAATAATGCTGGCATTAAGAGTTTAACCGCTTTCTCAACCCCCGCTTTTATCCCTTTTGCAGAGACCATCACTGTGATCACCAAAAAACTAGTCGCCCACATTAATAACTGAGATGCACTGGCATTTATTCCATCAAATGTTTGTTGGATAGCCATTTGATCAAGCCCCGCCATCCTTCCAGAACCAGATTGAAATACATAAGCTAAAGTCCAACCACCGACGACTGAATAAAATCCGAAAATAATAATCGCGGCAATCACGCCAAATAATCCCATCCAGCGCCAGTGCCGTGACGCTTTAGCTTCTGTTGCGACCGCCAAAATGGCATTTGGAGGACTTAACTGCCCACGCCGCCCCACCAATAATTCGGCCATCAAGATCGGAAGCACTACCAGCACTACCGCCAAGATATAGATAAATACAAATGCTCCGCCACCGTTTTCACCTGCAGCATAAGGAAAACGCCAAATGTTTGCTAAGCCAACGGCTGAACCGACAGCGGCCATAATAAAACCAGCTTTTGATGACCATTGTTCATGACCACCACTATGGCTAGTTACCGAGGTTTGATTAGAGCTGGATGTGCTGGTTACTGACATATAAAATCCTTTTTATCACCAAATAGTTAAGATTCTTAAAGGATCTGACTTAAGTGACTGTTTGCCGTTGATGGTATTTTGCTAACTGCCATGTTTGCTCTGTCATAATAGATTTGAGCTTCATCACTGCGTCCCACACATCTACATACCTTAAGTACAAAGGCGTTAAACCAAAACGTAAGATATCCGGCGCACGAAAGTCACCGACAACACCCGCATCAATTAAGGCTTGCATAATGGCGTAACCTTGGTCGTGACGAAGTGCCACTTGGCTACCACGAGTATGATCTCGGGGAGAGACCAGTTCGAAGCCGTAATCACCACAATGATGTTCGAGGAGTTCAATAAAAAGATTACCTAAGGCTAAGGATTTTTGTCGAACTTGTTTGATATTGGCGCGAGTCGCGATTTCAATCCCCACCTTCGAGACCGCCATCGTAATGATAGGTTGGGTGCCAGTTAACATTTGATGAATACCTGTAGCCGGACGGTAATCACGCTCAAAATTAAATGGCGCTTGATGCCCCCACCAACCAGTTAACGGTTGTAATGCCGCACCATGGTGACGTTTAGCGGCAAAAATAAACGCCGGACTTCCTGGGCCGCCATTGTAATATTTGTACGTACAACCAATGGCAAAATCTGCCTGACATGCATTTAAATCAACGTCCATCGCTCCCGCACTATGGCAGAGATCCCAGACGGTCACAGAACCAACTTCATGAGCTTTACTGGTAATATCCATCATTTCCAGTACCCGCCCAGTTTTATAATGTACTTGGGTCAAACACACCACGGCAATGGTGTCATCAATGGCAGAAACAATGTCCTCTCCCTCGGCGAAAATAATCTCATACGACTCGCCTAATAACTTTATCAAGCCTTGAATGGTATAGTTATCGGTCGGAAAATTACTGCCTTCCATTAGAATTTTATAACGCTTAGGCTGCAGCATTAAAGCCGCTGAAACCACTTTAAATAGATTAATACTGGTGGAATCTGTCATGACGACTTCGCCAGGTTCAGCGCCAATAGTTGGTGCCAGCATATCGCCAATATCGGTGGCCATTTGAAACCAACCGTGGGCATTCCAGCTTTTGACTAGATCAATTCCCCATTGAGCAGTCACGACCTCAGCTGCTACCGTTAGGGCTTTTTTAGGCATTGCACCCAGCGAGTTACCGCAGAGGTAAATACTGTCAATTGGGAGTTGGAATTCATCACGGAATACTGCGAGGGGGTCATCAAGATCAAGTCGTTGGCAATCTTGGCGGCTAAGGTTATTCATATTGACTGCACTCCAATATAAGATGTTAGGTAACATCTTTATTTTTATGATTATTATTGGATATTAACCAGTCAAGTTTTAACTTAAAAATAACATTAATGTCAAATGCTATAACAAATTTATTATATGAAGTTGAGGCAAGCTACCGCCCAAAAAAAACCGTTGGCCTAAGCACAACGGTTTATGTTAATTGACAACAAAGCATTACAGCTTATTACTGCCGTTTTCATTTGCTGAAATAACTTTATCCGCGGGTCTTTTTGGCCAAGGTCGCGTCGGTGCCGTTAACCTCGGCTCCCCTAGCACAGGGCTTGAAAGCGCATACATACCATGATTAGTAAATAACCAAAAAATATTACGGTCATATTCTACGTATACCCCATGAGATAAATTACCCATCGCAAAATCAGGTACCTTATCTTTTTTAAATGGTGGCACAAAATACGCTGAAATCTCTGGTTTTGAGGGATCGCTGACGTCAAACACTTGCAAACCTGCATTATAGAAATTAAACGGCAGTAATCCTTGTCGAGATCCCCCTGGTTGCGTGTAATAGCCCGTGCGTTTAGGGCCAAAACTACCCTTACGCTGACAAAAGTCTGCGAATGTTGCCTCTTTAGGAGGTGCTGGGCGCGGCAATACTCCGATTTTCTTAGGCTGAGTGGGTGAACTGACATCAATCATGTGAACATCTTTATAAGGCTCGAAGCAATCCTCATTTAATGGATACCCACTAAAATAGACTATGCCTGTTTGTTCCACTTGAGACACATCGATAAAATCACCTTCAGTCCCAGCCACACTAGGCTCAAAATTTAAATGGCTAACAATTTTCATCTCCAAGGGATCCGATATATCCACCACGTAAAATCCCAATCCCCCCATCGCCGCATAACCATATTTGCCACCCTGCTCAACCGGTGTCGGTATAAATAACGACATTCGCGCCCCCATCCAAGAGGTTCGATTACCCGCTCTAGGATTAGCTAAATAGGCTTGTTGGTGGGATTTATCCGAAATGATTTGGCCTGGCACAGTCAACTGATCTAAAAATTTAGGATTTGCGGGATCTGACATATCCCATGATTGATATCCCGCTGAATACAAATCATTGCCATATTCAGTCAGTGCATAACTTGCATCGGGAGCTGCGGCGACAAACATGGTATTGCCACCAAACCACGCTGGAATATCGCGGACCCCTGAACCTTGCTGCTGGCCAATTTTAGCATCAGGTCGTTTGATATCAGTGGTACGTTCAGCAATTAAGGTCCAATCACTAGGCAAAGGACCATTCATTTCGTAAACTTTAAATCCTTTCAAATGATTTGCATTACGTATTTTATTAACTTTATCGGGTTGAGTAAATTTATCTTTGAGTAATCCAAAGCGTCTAATTTCAAACGCTTGAACCATGACATATTTTTGTTTTGCATCACTCCACTGAATAGATGCCGCACCAAACATATCATCCTCGGCATAAGGGTTAACCTCTTCGCCTTCAGGGCCATTGGGTCCCCATTGTTTACCCCTGGTATATATCACTTTGACATCATTAACTTCGGTAATATCGAAAATTTTTAGTTCACGTCTCACATATTGGTAGAGGTAACGGCGCCCATCGAAATCGACTATATTTTGCCATGTATGAAATGGCTCTACCGTAATGGGATAATAAGCCTCTACCTTCATATTTTTAATGTATTGCTTATCGTCCCATTCGTTCAACATGCCTTCGAAAGGTTTATTCTCATAGGTATGATATGTCGATGAGGGATGAATAAAACTGCCATCGTCTTGCATGCCATAGCTGTCTTTATCCGGATCAACTGGTTGTTTGTTGCCCGTTAACCCTACGAGCGTTTGTAATAAGTTATCCTCAATCTTATCTGACTGCTGACCGCCTGCCACGACGGAGCTAGTCAATAAACAACTCAGCAGCGTCACGGATAAAGCCGAATGCACAAAACGTGAATGTGTCAATTTTAGGGTTGCAACCATAGTGTAACTCCTTGCAAAATGCGACTATCCCTTTGAATTAAATTATTAAACAACATGCCCAGTGTAAGTTGGCAGCCAATCACCATACAATAATAAATGGATAGGTTGACATAATAAATTAGATATACCAGCTGACAACGTGAATTGAATACTCTGAATTTAAGCTGGTAACAACGGATGGGATTGCTGAGAAAGGAAATGAGTCAATCATGTGAGGGAGACAATTTGGCCGTCACGCCCTTCTTTTTAGGATCAACCAAAAACTGTCGGTCACACAATTAACGAGCAACATAGTCTGCCATTTACAGACATCTATGCAAACAGAATGATTCATGTGGACATGTTCAATATTTTCGCTGCTGCAAAAGATAGTAGCGTTGGCCTAATTAGTTCCGGCTCAAACTGGCGTTCATGGTAAGAATAACTATCACGGTGATCTCTGGTGGCCAGATGCAAAAAAGGCCGCTGATATCAGCGGCCTTTCTCGACGAATTTGGCGGAGGAGCAGGGATTTGAACCCTGGATAGGCTATAAACCTATGCCGGTTTTCAAGACCGGTGCATTCAACCACTCTGCCACCCCTCCGTTGGTGCGCATATTACCTAGGTCAGTGGGGGCTGTAAATCCTTTTTTTAAAATAATGAACTAATTGAACAGTTTGCAGCCAAAATTAGCTTTTTGACAGCGCACCCCTTGCCACAAGCTTATTATTCACCCCATTTAGCACCGTGGCTGCATCAAAATATCACCATTTAATGACCCAACGCGCCTCCCCACCTCAACCGAGTGACGTCAATACAAAGGAAGAGTTTTGCGACAATTTGCATCATCACCAAGGAGGTAATAACCCTGCAATTCAGCCTAAAATCATCGGTAAAATCGACTATCTGATGACCAAGGTATCATAAAACAAACTATTGCCATTAATCTATTGGCGTCGTTATCGTAAACACTAAGTCACACTTGATGAGCTAAGCTGGGCATTACCCGGCTTTTTTTATTGAGCCTTGGTCGCACTAATCGAATACAACAATGGGATATTTTTTCCTTGGTAAAGCGCCTGATATCCCCCCTGTTCAATGGCTTCTAAATCATCGGAGCACGGATAAGGGCTATAAGGATGTTCTCCGACATGGTCGATCACTAACCCAGCGTTAATCAGGGCGCCAATCACCTCGGCTAAACTATGACTCCAAGTGGCAATGGGCATAGTGTCATCAAGTGCATTGTCAGTATATGTCCCCTCTTCTTCGAGGTCGGCATGAGCCTTAGGAAAATAATCATAGCCAGATAACAACTCATGGGCGGGATGAAACTCCACCAGCACTAATCGGCCCCCTGGGACTAACGCCTTAGCAATCGTTTGTGCCCAGCTATCTAAACAAGCCAACCAACATAAAACGCCATAGGACGTAAACACCAGATCAAACTCGGGTTTGACTGTATCGCCAAAACGATAAACATCGGCTTCGGTAAAATCGGCTGTCAGTGATAATTGTTGTGCTAATTGCCTTGCTTGATGAATAGCCTCAGTGGAGAAATCAACCCCAGTCACTCGTGCTCCTAGTCTTGCCCATGACAAACTATCCAAACCAAAATGACACTGCAAATGCAGTAGATTTTTATCTATTACCTCCCCCATTAAGCCTAACTCTATCGGGTTTAGCGATGAGCGGCCTTGGATAAAGCCATCAACATCGTAAAATCGAGAGTGCACATGAATGAGGGTCCGCTTATCCCAAGCGGCTTTGTTTAACGCACTATAATCCATCGTCCGTATCCTTTACCTATCTCGCTGGCTTGCAAAGTAGGCCATGATTTGTTCTGTCGTCATCTCTTTGGTTTGATTAGAGAAACAATAATAACTAGGTCGAGCGTCACTGAAATATTGTATCGCCATCTCAAATTCCAACTCGGTTAAGTGGGCAAACAAGCCCACGGGTACATTATATTCTCCGGTTTGATTAAGCCGATAAAACAAATGGGTACCGCATTCAGAACAGAAACCACGACTGGCCCACGACGATGAGGCATATTGGCTAATCTTGTGTTCGTGTTCAAACACTATGTTCACACCACAGCGCATGGCAAAC
The DNA here is from genome assembly GCF_019209865.1 of Shewanella sp. NIFS-20-20. Classification (GTDB taxonomy): domain Bacteria; phylum Pseudomonadota; class Gammaproteobacteria; order Enterobacterales; family Shewanellaceae; genus Shewanella. The sequence goes on from NZ_JAHUTT010000010.1 coordinate 88,963, forward strand.
AATGGCCCGCCGCCCCAAGTACGGCAAGTGTGACAATGACAAACCGTAAACTTTGGGTCTACCTGCTCTGCCGTGATCTTTACTGCACCACAAAGACATGTCGCTGTAACGTTCGACATAACTATCATTCCTTTTTGGTTAATTCTAACCCACGTACTCCATACGCCCGCGGGCGAGTCGATCACCTCACACATTAACGAGGACTTATTGCCATGCCGTTCTACAGCTAGGCCACTCAAGGGCGCCGATCTGCGACTGCGCTTTGTTAGCTTTGGCGAGGGGCAATCAATAATGGTTTTTTATTGGCTTTATCTGTGGCTGGCTTACCAAAATAACGCACCCCTTGATACACCCACCAAGCCCGAAGAGCGTTCATTCCATCTTGCTTGCACAGGGTCTGCAATAAACGGTCAGCTTTATCTTTATAGTGATTGGCATCTATCAGCTCATGGCGCATCAATTGATATAGGGCGTCATGCACCAGAGAGCCACGCATAAAATCTAAGGTATCGATAGTGGGGCCTGAAGGTCCATCCCATGCATACCCTCGCTGGATGGTGAGCTCACCATTGGCTTGCAGCACAATGAAGTCCGTGGTGATACACTCAGATGGTTTAATACAAATATTGACAATATAAGTTTGATTTAACTGATATTTGTATCCTGCTTTATAAGCAATACAGTCCATATTTATCCGCCTTGCGTTCAACGACTCCTCAATGATTACCGCCATCGTGATAGGGATGACATGTTGCAATGGTTAACATGCCACATTCAATTAATAATGCAAAGGACCGTTTGCAGGTTGGCCACTGAGCCCCACGAGCTAACGACACCTGAGCTACACGACACCTATGCTAACCGACAGAAGATGATGATGGCGGTGAAAGGATAAACAACAGCCCTATGCAGTGGATTTACTCGCCTAGGGCTGTGTCTTGATTGCAGTGAATTGGGCGATTACCAAAACCACGTATCTGCAGCGCGATCGAACGTTTGAACTATTGGCGGGGTGACATCATAAAACCAAATTTCTGCGAGCACTGGGCCCTCATCATTAACGAAGGGAAACACACTGGACGCGGTGCCATTAACTAAGGACATGGCGATAATGCGACTATCATAGACGGGTAACAGCTCGCAATTTTCCAGTTGATGATATTGGCTATACGAAGATAAAAACGCTCGCTGGGTTGAATAACTACTGATATCGACGTCTAAACTCTGCTCCTTCACTGGTTGGAAATCAAAGCCCACTGGCGCCACCAAATCGCCGGTACTTTCAGGCACCGGCGCAGCATCCGGGATCACCACAGTCTCACTCTCACTGCCGCCACCACAGCCAACTAACAGCAAGATACACACTAAGTAAGTTAATTTATTCATCTCAATGTCCCTCGTTCGTTAATAGCATTGGGCTGCGACAGCATTTTCACCTTTAAACCACAAAATTTGGGAATTACCGCCACTGACCGTATATTCTTCAAAATTTGGATAAGCTTTGAGTAAATCGACCCGCTCTAAGGGCCAAGCCCACGTTTCTGGAAGCATCAAGGCCCATGGCAAATTATTGGCCGTTTTGAAGTATTTACCACTGGCGGGATCAGAATCATCCACGCTTTTACCCATGATGTTAACCGTGTCAAATTTTTCTGTAGGCGATTGATCTGCGAGATGGATTTCAAGACTACGTCCGGGATGATTGGGTAAGTCATCGCCATGATAGGTCCCAGGGGTAGCAAAAATGAAGGGATCATACGGCATGGGCGGCAACCCAAGAGTGTCTGCCCCCGCAGCAATCCCTATATTAAGCTCAAACTCAAGGTTAATGTCTTCGCGACAAGTCGCTTGGGTCCTAAAGTATTGGCAATTATATCCCGCATCGGCATTCAAATTTTCACTAATAACAAAACTCGCTTCAGTCATATCCAATTCTAGGCCGCTATGAGCTTGACGCTGGCCATTGATAGTCAAGTAAGTGAGCTCGCCATTTATCGCTGTCAAATCAACATTGGGCAAACGAATAGCAAAACCGTTTTGATAACTCGCCCCTATTGCTGCCAATTTCCCAGACACTTTAATTTTCGCCAATACATCATCTTTATAAGGGCGTTGTTTCCTAAATCATTGAACTAATCATCAGAACCACGATCAGATCATTAGAACTTTGAGATGGGTGACGATGATGGGTAAGGCAAAGTACAAAATCAGCAACTGGAAGCAATATAACCAAGC
>NZ_JAHUTT010000100.1 GCF_019209865.1 Shewanella sp. NIFS-20-20
ACAAGATGAAAAGAAGATTTGCCTAAATCGATCCCAATTACTTTAATAGTAGACATGATGGTTCGCCTCTTTGTTTGCCTAACCCTAAGCTTAGCTTAGGGGTGAGGCGGACCATCTAATTAAGCCCGCTGATGCGGGCTTTTTATCACTAATTAAGCTTGTGGCTCATCAGTTTTGTATTTGGCAGCCACTTCTTTTACTAAGGTCTGCAATTCGCCTTTTTGATACATCTCAGTCAAAATATCGCAACCGCCAATCAATTCACCCTCAACCCACAATTGTGGGAAAGTTGGCCAATTAGCAAATTTCGGCAGTTCTGAACGAATATCTGGATGCTGTAAAATGTCCACATAAGCAAACTGCTCACCCATGTTAATCATCAACTGAGCGACTTGTGAAGAAAAGCCACAGCTGGGTAATTTTGGTGACCCTTTCATATAAACAATAATTGGGTTTTCAGCGATTTGTTGCTTGATTTTTTCTAAGGTTTCCATGATTCATCCTAAGTGTGTACATGCTGGATCTAACTGTTATTGTACGCTAAGCCATGCAATAACAAAATCCCACAGATTGTAAGTCTTTTGCTTAATGGCTTATTTCGATGAACGCTATCTAGCCAATCGGTAAATTGATGATTCACTTCACACAATTTATCAGTACAATAGCGACAGTCAGCACGGTCAAGTTAATGACCCAAACTATCCACGGAGAGAATAGCATGGCTTTTTCATTACCCGCTTTACCATACGCTCTGGACGCACTTGAGCCACACATTTCTAAAGAAACCTTAGAGTATCACTACGGGAAGCACCACAACACTTATGTAGTTAAACTCAATGGCTTAGTTGAAGGCACCGATTTAGCTGATATAAGCTTAGAAGAAATCGTCAAAACCTCGACTGGCGGTATTTTCAATAATGCTGCCCAGGTTTGGAATCACACTTTCTATTGGCATTGTTTGGCCCCGAACGCCGGTGGCGAGCCAACAGGCGCTGTTGCTGATGCTATCAAGGCCCAGTTTGGTTCATTTGAAGCCTTTCAAAGCCAATTTAACGACAGTGCAGTGAATAACTTTGGTAGTTCATGGACTTGGTTAGTTAAAAAGGCTGACGGTAGCTTAGCCATTGTTAACACTAGCAATGCGGCCACGCCATTAACTGATAGCGCAGTTACGCCGATCCTGACCGTGGACTTATGGGAACACGCTTATTACATCGATTATCGCAATGTGCGCCCAGATTATCTGGCCAACTTCTGGAAATTAGTTAATTGGGATTTTGTAAACCAAAATCTGCAAGGCTAATTTACCGCCATAGTTAAGGGGCCTATCTGGCCCCTTTTTTGTGGCTATAGAATCCTAAATGCTTTTGCAAATGTTGCTTTTGCAACTATTTGTTGTTGTTTTTATTAATTTTTTTTGATCTTCTTTGCAATTTAGCGTCTATTCTTAACTAAGGGATGTGAAGGCATCATCTGTTTTTAAGTCAGTGCTTCAGGGGGTCAATTATGAGCATTTTTGAGCATTACCAACAACGCTACGAAAGAAAGCTCGACGAAGAGTATAGCTTGCAAGAGTTTTTAGAGATTTGTAAAAACGACCGCAGCGCCTACGTTTCCGCCGCAGAACGCCTACTCATGGCCATAGGAGAGCCTGAGGTTATCGACACCTCCAAAGATCCTATCCTTAGCCGCATATTCTCCAATCGACTCATCTCACGATTTCCAGCGTTCAAGGATTTCTTTGGGATGGAGGAAGCCATTGAACAAATCGTTGCCTACTTAAAACATTCGGCCCAAGGGCTGGAAGAATCCAAACAGATTTTGTATTTGCTTGGGCCTGTGGGTGGCGGTAAATCATCATTAGCCGAGAAATTAAAAGCGCTGATGCAAAATGTCCCCGTGTATATTTTGAGTGCCGACGGGGTACGCAGCCCAGTCAATGATCATCCCTTCTGCTTATTTGATGTCGATGAAGATGGTGACATTCTTGCCAACGAATACCAGATCCCCAAACGGTATTTAAAAACCATCATGTCGCCATGGGCGGTAAAGCGTTTGCATGAGTATGGTGGAGATATTAGCCGTTTTAAAGTGGTCAAAGTCTACCCGTCAATCCTAGATCAGTTGGCCATCGCCAAAACTGAGCCTGGCGATGAGAATAACCAAGATATTTCGGCGTTGGTGGGTAAAGTCGATATTCGTCAATTAGAACATTTCTCTCAAGATGATGCCGATGCTTACGCCTATTCTGGCGCCTTATGTCGAGCTAATCAGGGCTTGATGGAATTTGTCGAAATGTTTAAAGCCCCTATCAAGGTGCTCCACCCTCTGCTAACCGCGACCCAAGAAGGTAACTATAACGGCACCGAAGGGTTATCGGCGTTGCCTTATAGCGGGATCATTTTGGCTCACTCGAATGAATCAGAATGGGCGGCGTTTCGGAATAACAAAAATAATGAGGCCTTTTTAGACCGTGTTTATATCGTTAAAGTGCCTTATTGCTTACGGGTATCTGAAGAAATTCGGATTTACGATAAGTTATTAGTCAACTCAGAACTTGCTAGCGCGCCTTGTGCTCCTGGCACCTTAGAGACCTTGGCACAATTTACAGTATTGTCGCGTTTAAAAACCCCAGAAAACTCTTCGCTATTCTCCAAGATGCGCGTCTATGACGGCGAGAGTCTAAAGGATACCGATCCGAAGGCGAAGTCTTACCAAGAATATCGGGACTATGCGGGTGTCGATGAAGGCATGCAGGGCTTATCAACCCGCTTTGCGTTTAAGATCCTCTCTAAGGTCTTCAATTTTGATAGTGTCGAAATTGCCGCCAACCCAGTGCACTTGTTTTATGTGCTCGAGCGGCAAATCGAGCAAGCTCAGTTCCCCAATGAAACCGCCGAACGTTACATGGAGTTTTTAAAGGGCTACCTCATTCCTAAGTATGTGGAGTTTATCGGCAAAGAAATTCAAACCGCGTATCTTGAATCCTATTCGGAATATGGCCAGAACATCTTTGACCGCTATGTCACCTATGCAGACTTTTGGATCCAAGATCAAGAATATCGCGACCCTGAAACCGGCCAATTATTCGACCGTTCATCGCTTAATGCCGAACTTGAAAAAATTGAAAAGCCGGCGGGGATATCAAACCCTAAAGACTTCAGAAATGAAATCGTTAACTTTGTCTTAAGGGCCAGAGCCAATCACGAAGGCAATAATCCACAATGGACCAGTTATGAGAAATTACGCACCGTGATAGAAAAGAAGATGTTTTCTAACACCGAAGATTTGTTACCTGTGATTTCATTTAATGCCAAGACATCCACGGATGATCAACGCAAACATGATGATTTTGTCGACCGTATGATGGAAAAGGGCTACACCAAAAAACAAGTACGATTATTGTCTGAGTGGTATCTCAGAGTACGTAAATCATCATAAGCCTACTGCTGGGGACTTAGGTCCCCTTCAGCCTTGGGGAGGTGCACTATGGCCAATTTCATCGATAGACGGCTCAATGCTAAAGGTAAGAGTACCGTCAACCGCCAACGATTCATCGACCGTTACAAACATCAAATCAAGAAATCGGTTAGCAATGCTGTGACCCGGCGCAGTGTAACCGATATCGATAAAGGCGAAAAAATCAGTATCCCGACGCGCGATATCACTGAGCCAACTTTTCACCAAGGCAAAGGAGGCATTCGTGAGCGGGTCCATCCTGGCAATGATCAATTTAGCCGTGGTGACCAAATAGAGCGGCCGCCCCAAGGCGGGGGTAATGGCAGTGGCCAAGGTGAAGCCTCTGATTCTGGTGAAGGCCAAGATGAATTTGTGTTTCAAATATCTAAAGATGAGTATTTAGAATTACTGTTTGAAGATCTCGAACTGCCGAATTTACAGAAAAATCGATTGAATAAACTGGTCGAGTATCAAATTTATCGCGCGGGTTTTACCAACGATGGCGTGCCGGCCAATATCAATATTGTGCGTTCACTGCGAAGCTCTCAGGCGCGCCGTATTGCCATGACCTCGGGGCGTAAACGTGCATTGGCAGAGCTCGTTGAACAACTTGAGGGGCTTGAAAATACCGCCGGCTCAGAGGCAGAACGAATACTGGCGCTTAGAGAGCAAATTAGTGTGCTCCAAAAGCGCATCGATAAAGTGCCATTTATTGACACTTTTGATCTAAAGTTCAATAACTTTGCTAAGCGCGAAATCCCGACTAGCCAAGCCGTGATGTTTTGCTTGATGGATGTCTCTGGCTCAATGGATCAAGCCACTAAAGATATGGCCAAACGTTTTTATATTCTGCTGTATCTATTTTTAACGAGAACTTACAAGAATTTAGAAGTGGTGTACATTCGTCACCACACCCAGGCCAAAGAAGTCGACGAACAAGAGTTTTTCTACTCTCAAGAAACTGGCGGCACCATAGTATCCAGTGCGTTAAAGCTGATGCATGAGATCCAGCAAAAACGCTACCCCGCTGACGAATGGAATATTTATGCCGCGCAAGCCTCAGACGGTGATAACTGGGCTGATGATTCCCCAGGGTGTAAAGCGATTCTAGCCGACAAAATCTTACCGTTAGTTCGCTATTTTAGTTATATCGAAATTACCAACCGCGCACACCAAACCTTGTGGCGCGAATATGAAGCCTTACAACAAACCTATGAAAACATGGCCGTGCAGCATATACGGCAAGTCGAAGATATTTACCCTGTGTTTCGGGAATTGTTTAAGAAGCAAGCGGTGTAAGGGGAACATATGACATCAAAACGCGAACACCTCAGTGATGGTCCGGATTGGACATTTGACTTAATAGAACAATACCAACATGAAATTAAACGGGTGGCGGCGCATTATGGATTAAGCACCTACCCTAACCAAATTGAAGTCATCACCGCCGAACAAATGATGGATGCCTATGCTGGCATCGGCATGCCCATTGGCTATACCCATTGGTCATTTGGTAAACGCTTTATCCAAACCGAGCAAGGCTACAAGCGTGGGCAAATGGGCCTAGCCTACGAAATCGTGATTAACTCAGACCCCTGCATTGCCTACTTAATGGAAGAGAACACCATTACTATGCAAGCGTTAGTCATTGCCCATGCCTGTTATGGACACAATAGCTTCTTTAAAAATAATTATTTATTTAAAACATGGACGGACGCCAGCTCCATCATTGATTACTTGGTGTTTGCCAAAAACTATATTGCCGATTGCGAAGAACGCCATGGCGTACGGGCGGTCGAAGATATCTTAGACTCTTGCCATGCCTTGATGAACTATGGGGTGGATAGGTATAAACGCCCCACCGAGATCTCCTATCGCGAAGAGCAATCGCGGCAACGGGAGCGGGAGGCGTATCTACAGTCTCAAGTCAACGATTTGTGGCGCACCACCATTCCCCAAACCGAATCTAGCTTGACTGAACGGCGCCAGAAAAAGCGATTCCCAGCAGAGCCTGAAGAAAATATTTTATATTTTATTGAAAAACATGCGCCCTTGTTAGAGCCTTGGCAACGTGAACTCATTCGTATCGTTCGCAAAATGGCGCAGTATTTCTACCCGCAAAAACAAACCCAAGTGATGAATGAAGGTTGGGCGACCTTCTGGCATTACACTATCTTAAATCACCTCTATGACGAGGGCATCGTCTCAGACAGATTTATGTTAGAGTTTTTGCAAAGCCACACCGGGGTGGTTGCGCAACCTGCCTATAATAGCCCCTATTACAGCGGCATTAACCCCTATGCACTTGGTTTTAATATGTTTATGGATATTAAGCGCATCTGCCAAGAGCCGACAGAAGAAGATAAGCATTGGTTCCCAGACATTGCCGGGTCCGACTGGCTCACGACCTTGCATTTTGCGATGGAGAATTTCAAAGACGAAAGCTTTATTAGCCAATATTTATCGCCGCATTTGATCCGCCAATTTAAGTTATTTGGTATCCATGATGATAGTAATAAACAGTATCTGTCGGTGTCGGCCATTCATGATGAACAGGGCTATCGCGATATTCGTCAAACCCTATCACAGCAATACAACTTGTCTAATCTTGAACCGAATATTCAGGTGTGTCAGGTCGATGTGAGTGGTGATAGATCGATGACCCTACGTTATGTCCCCCATCAAGGCATTCCGTTAGCAGACTCATGCCAAGAAGTGGTCAGGCATCTGCACCGGCTGTGGCAATTTGATGTGTCGATAGAGCAGCATAATGATGACGGCAGTCGTACTATGGTGGCATCATGCCCAGAAAAGCATGAATAGTCAGGTTGTGTTAGCATCTCTAATAAAAACGCCCTGATGACAGTAATGCCGTTCACTTAGTGTGAACGGCATTTTTCTTAGACTTAATGGGATACTTGTTTTTACTCATTTTTAACGCACGTGGATAGGCCCTATCCCGTTTCCCATCAAGCTTGAACTGTCTCGCATT
>NZ_JAHUTT010000101.1 GCF_019209865.1 Shewanella sp. NIFS-20-20
GTAAATTTTCAGCGTTGCTGGCTCCCCGTCAGCCGGATTGGGTTGCATCGCAGGGGTGTCGAAAGAGTCAACTGCGGTCCAAAGCTGTTGGACTTGGGTGAAAAGGGCGTTTATTCTTCCTATACGTGCCGCGTTCCAGGCGGCGACTATGAGGGCTATGTCGATGCCCATGTGCGCCGGCTGGAGGCGCTACGCCGGGCCGGTATCGTCGAGCGGATCGACGCCGACCAATGGCGCATCCCCGATGATCTGGTCAGCCGTGCCGCCGCCCATGACGCCGGCCGAGACAGTCAGGCCAGCGTTCGCGTCCTTTCCCCGGTCGATCTGAACAAACAGATCGGATCGGACGGCGCGACCTGGCTGGACCGGCGGCTGATCCACGGCGAGACGGCCGACCTTGCGCCAACCGGCTTCGGGCAACAAGTCCGCGAAGCCATGGACCAGCGCCGCGAGCACCATATCGAACAGGGCGACGCCACCCGCAGCCGGGACAGCCGCGTCTTCTACCGGCGCAACCTTCTCGCCATCCTGCGGGAGCGCGAGGTAGCCGGCGTCGGATCGGATATGGCTTTGAGTAAGGGCCTGCCGTTCCGCGCCGCCACGGACGGCGAGAGCGTCAGCGGCAAGTTTACCGGAACCGTGCATCTATCGAGCGGCAAGTTCGCCGTGGTCGAGAAATCCCATGAGTTCACCCTTGTCCCGTGGCGGCCGATCATCGACCGCCAACTCGGCCGCGAGGTTATGGGCATCGTGCAGGGCGGGTCGGTGTCGTGGCAGTTAGGGCGGCAGAGGGGGCTGGAACGCTGAGTGCGCCCATGCCGCATTGCGAAGCAAAAGATAATCGGATAAAATGTAGCAATTCATATTCGTAAGCGTGGAGTAATCAGATGGGAAATTCCAAGTCAGCAGACAAGTAAGCCGCAACAACCAGTATTGTTGTTGCGGCGCTCTGTAAGGCTAGTCTCATCTGATTGCTGACGAGCAGACGTCGCCCGGTATTCCTTAATCGAGGGTTGATTCGTCATGACCACCACACGCCCCGCGTGGGCCTATACGCTGCCGGCAGCACTGCTGCTGATGGCTCCTTTCGACATCCTCGCTTCACTGGCGATGGATATTTATCTCCCTGTCGTTCCAGCGATGCCCGGCATCCTGAACACGACGCCCGCTATGATCCAACTCACGTTGAGCCTCTATATGGTGATGCTCGGCGTGGGCCAGGTGATTTTTGGTCCGCTCTCAGACAGAATCGGGCGACGGCCAATTCTACTTGCGGGCGCAACGGCTTTCGTCATTGCGTCTCTGGGAGCAGCTTGGTCTTCAACTGCACCGGCCTTTGTCGCTTTCCGTCTACTTCAAGCAGTGGGCGCGTCGGCCATGCTGGTGGCGACGTTCGCGACGGTTCGCGACGTTTATGCCAACCGTCCTGAGGGTGTCGTCATCTACGGCCTTTTCAGTTCGATGCTGGCGTTCGTGCCTGCGCTCGGCCCTATCGCCGGAGCATTGATCGGCGAGTTCTTGGGATGGCAGGCGATATTCATTACTTTGGCTATACTGGCGATGCTCGCACTCCTAAATGCGGGTTTCAGGTGGCACGAAACCCGCCCTCTGGATCAAGTCAAGACGCGCCGATCTGTCTTGCCGATCTTCGCGAGTCCGGCTTTTTGGGTTTACACTGTCGGCTTTAGCGCCGGTATGGGCACCTTCTTCGTCTTCTTCTCGACGGCTCCCCGTGTGCTCATAGGCCAAGCGGAATATTCCGAGATCGGATTCAGCTTTGCCTTCGCCACTGTCGCGCTTGTAATGATCGTGACAACCCGTTTCGCGAAGTCCTTTGTCGCCAGATGGGGCATCGCAGGATGCGTGGCGCGTGGGATGGCGTTGCTTGTTTGCGGAGCGGTCCTGTTGGGGATCGGCGAACTTTACGGCTCGCCGTCATTCCTCACCTTCATCCTACCGATGTGGGTTGTCGCGGTCGGTATTGTCTTCACGGTGTCCGTTACCGCGAACGGCGCTTTGGCAGAGTTCGACGACATCGCGGGATCAGCGGTCGCGTTCTACTTCTGCGTTCAAAGCCTGATAGTCAGCATTGTCGGGACATTGGCGGTGGCACTTTTAAACGGTGACACAGCGTGGCCCGTGATCTGTTACGCCACGGCGATGGCGGTACTGGTTTCGTTGGGGCTGGTGCTCCTTCGGCTCCGTGGGGCTGCCACCGAGAAGTCGCCAGTCGTCTAACCGACGACTGGTAGCAGGCCCGCTCCGATGCGGCGCACTAACCATCGAAACCTCGTGAATGTCGGTATCCTGTCTGGCAGGATACCGCTCATTTCCCTTGTTCAGTTCATCGCCGTCGCCGAGCATCTGAATTTTCGGCATGCGGCCAAGGCACTTGGTATCAGCCAGTCGAGCGTCAGCGCGCGTGTGAAAGCGCTGGAGGATAACCTTGGTGTCCTGCTATTTGAGCGCCATGCGCGGGGCGTTCGGCTAACAGACGCAGGCAGGCACTTCATGGAGCGTGTCACGGCGGGTGTCGATCAACTCGATCACGCAGTGAAGACCGCGGAGTGACGGGCACTGGCTGGCAATGTCTAGCAACGGCAGGCATTTCGGCTGAGGGTAAAAGAACTTTCCGCTAAGCGATAGACTGTATGTAAACACAGTATTGCAAGGACGCGGAACATGCCTCATGTGGCGGCCAGGACGGCCAGCCGGGATCGGGATACTGGTCGTTACCAGAGCCACCGACCCGAGCAAACCCTTCTCTATCAGATCGTTGACGAGTATTACCCGGCATTCGCTGCGCTTATGGCAGAGCAGGGAAAGGAATTGCCGGGCTATGTGCAACGGGAATTTGAAGAATTTCTCCAATGCGGGCGGCTGGAGCATGGCTTTCTACGGGTTCGCTGCGAGTCTTGCCACGCCGAGCACCTGGTCGCTTTCAGCTGTAAGCGTCGCGGTTTCTGCCCGAGCTGTGGGGCGCGGCGGATGGCCGAAAGTGCCGCCTTGCTGGTTGATGAAGTACTGCCTGAACAACCCATGCGTCAGTGGGTGTTGAGCTTCCCGTTTCAGCTGCGTTTCCTGTTTGGGGTCGTTTGCGGGAAGGGGCGGAATCCTACGCTAAGGCTTTGGCCAGCGATATTCTCCGGTGAGATTGATGTGTTCCCAGGGGATAGGAGAAGTCGCTTGATATCTAGTATGACGTCTGTCGCACCTGCTTGATCGCGGCCGCGATAGCTAGATCGCGTTGCTCCTCTTCTCCATCCGCGTTCCAAGCTGCGGAAAGGCACCCATAAGCGTACGCCTGGTCGAGCAGGCGACGCGGATCGACGTCCAGCGCACGAGAGAATGCGTCCGCCATCTGTGCAATGCGTCTAGGATCGAGACAAAGGTCGTCTCTGTCAGCCGGATCGTAGAACATATTGGCGGCGCCAAAGCCCACTTCACCGACCAGACCGACGGGATCTATCACCAGCCAGCCGCGACTGGAGAACATGATGTTTTCATGATGCAGATCGCCATGTAGCCCACGCAGTTCCGAGGCATTGCTCATCATTTGATCGGCTATAATCGCCGCGTGGACGTAGTCAGTTTGACAACCTGCGTTTTGATCATCGCGCGCCCGCTGAAACAAAGCTGCAAAGCGATCCCGGATCGGGAGAAGGGCAGAAGGCAGGGGTTCCTCAGATGCGGCATACAGCTTCGCCATTAGTTCCGCTGCAATTTCGGTCGCCTGGTAGTCGCCGTGCTCGGCAACGATGTGAGAGAGCATTCGCTCCCCGGCATATTCGAGCAACATCAGATTGTTCTCACGACCGAGCAACCGGACTGCTCCCCTCCCATTGCGCCATACCAGATAGTCGGCCCCGCGCAGTTCATCAGCAATGTCTTCTATAGGTTTCAATCCCTTGACGATTGCAGGAGTCCCGTCTGGCAATGAAACTTTCCAAACGAGGCTGGAAAAGGTGTCCGCAATGAGAACAGGTTGCGAAACGTGCCAATGAGCAGGAAAAACAGGCAGCATGAACATCAACCCCAAGTCAGAGGGTCCAATCGCAGATAGAAGGCAAGGCGTTCGCGGTCGGGGGCTTCGATCCCCAATACATTGAATAGGACAGAGAAGGCGCGCTCTGCTTCATCTGGCGCTGCCCAGTTCTCTTCGGCGTTAGCAATCATGAGTGCCAAATCGGCATAGCGATCTGCTGTTCCGAGCCGCCCAAGGTCGATCAGACCCGTGCATTGAAGAGTTTTAGGGTCCACCATGAAGTTCGGCATGCAGGGATCACCATGGCAAACAACCATATCGGTGCGCTCTTGGTCGAGCCGCACCGGTAGCTCTCGTTCGACACGAGCCAAAAGATCGAGCTGCGGCGTACTCTTGTCCTCGTCCGGTAAGAAGTCGGGATTGACGGCATTGCGGGACACCACATCAACGGCGCGTCCGAACATTCGCGACAGCCTGCGCTCAAACGGACATTGATCAACCGATAGGCTGTGAACAGCGCCAAGTTGCTGCCCCATTGACGGCCACGCTTTGAGCAAATCCGCTCCAGACAGATCAGCCGCCGGTACTCCCGGAATTGCCGTTATCACCAAGCATGCACCCTCCTGTTCCTCCTGCCAGTTGATGACCTCGGGGCAAGCCACACCTCGACCTTTGAGCCAAATGAGGCGGTCACGCTCTCCAGCGAGCTCACCGCGGCGGGAAGCAGGTGCGATTTTCGCGAAGGCATGCCCGTCACCACGTCGAAAAACAAAATCACCAGATTCTCCGCCTCTGACAGGCAACCAGTCAGAATGCGATTCACCAAAAAAAATATTAGTTCGATTCAATGGAGGTTCCTTCAGTTTTCTGATGAAGCGCGAATATAGAGAAATATCCCGAATGTGCAGTTAACGAATTCTTGCGGTTTCTTTCAGCGCCGCCAATACCGCCAGCCCGTCGCGCAAGGGGCGCGGCTCGTGTGTGCGGATGAAGTCAGCTCCACCTGCGGCGGCGGCAAGCTCTGCAGCGAGTGTCGCGGCCCCGACATCCCCCGGACCACGGCCTGTGAGCGCGCGCAGAAAGGATTTGCGCGAAACAGACAGAAGCACCGGCAAATCGAAGCGCAGCCGCAATTCATCGAACCGCGCCAGCACCGAGAGCGAGGTTTCGGGAGCAGCCCCCAGAAAAAACCCCATGCCGGGATCAAGGACAAGGCGGTTGCGTTTGATACCGGCACCCGTCAGCGCCGCGATGCGCGCGTCAAAGAACGCCGCAATGTGATCCATGATGTCGCCAGCGGGTGCCTCGCGCCGATCTGCCTGCCCGTCTTGCACCGAATGCATAACGACGAGTTTGGCAGATGATTTCGCCAATTGCGGATAGAACGCAGCGTCTGGAAAACCGCGAATATCATTGAGATAGGCCACACCACGCGACAAGGCATAGGCTTGCGTCGCGGGTTGATAACTGTCGAGCGAGACGGGAATGCCATCTGCCTTGAGCGCGTCCAGCACCGGCGCGATACGCGCGATTTCTGTGTCGGACGAAACAGGCGCGGCGTCGGGATTGCTGGATGCCGGACCGAGGTCGATCACATCTGCCCCCTCGGCCATCAGCTTACGCGCCTGCGCAATGGCTGCGTCTGGCGCCAGATACCGGCCTCCATCGGAGAAACTGTCCGAGGTTATGTTGACGATGCCGAAAATGATGAGCGATTTATTCATGGGGGCTTCTATAATAATAATAATCGAGCATGAGTCTCATACGGATGCTCGGGTCGAAAGGGAATCCCCAGGCGAGTAACCTGTTTGCGGTGATCCATTAGCTGCAGGAGCAGAATAGCATACATCTGGAAGCAAAGCCAGGAAAGCGGCCTATGGAGCTGTGCGGCAGCGCTCAGTAGGCAATTTTTCAAAATATTGTTAAGCCTTTTCTGAGCATGGTATTTTTCATGGTATTACCAATTAGCAGGAAAATAAGCCATTGAATATAAAAGATAAAAATGTCTTGTTTACAATAGAGTGGGATACAGACACGCTTGATATGTTTGGAGATGGGGTTCTAGGGATTTTCCCCTCTAAAAAGACTTAATCCTCTGTAGACCACACCAATAAATGGCTGCGGAGGTGGGTTACTACTTATAAGTGTGGCAAATTAGGTAAATATCGTACATTTAATAC
>NZ_JAHUTT010000102.1 GCF_019209865.1 Shewanella sp. NIFS-20-20
TGTTAGCTAACGTCAAGGCAATGAACAAAGTCATAAGACTAGGTATGCCTGTTAGTTACCGAGTTGAGTAATTAGAGTAAGTGTCATTAGATCAGTACGTTACGTGAACCATTTGATCAACAACGCCTATCTCGACTAGAGAATAGCTCTATTCAATCAATATCCTCCCTTCTCATTTTACCTTGCGTAGACGTGAATTTAGTGACATATAAGTCTAAATAGAATATGACGTTATAATATTTAAATTAGTCATGGATAATTTAGTTAATATATTTAAATTGTTCTATATCACAACTTTTTAATTCTAATAAAATAAAAAGTTGAGCTTGAAAATTTTTATTGCTTTGTGAGGTTTTAAGTAATAATTATACCTCGTAGGAGATGTGCTAATGTTTAATGTCAAATAGTTTATCAAAAAGATTGCAACGTAACTAATTTTTCGGTGATGAAAATGGATATTGATGACTTAAAAGTGGGTACGCTTAAGGTGTTCAAAGTTGTTTTTGAAGCGGGGTCAACATATAAAGCTGCACAGATATTAAACCAATCTCAATCTGGCATTAGTTATGAAATTAAAAAGCTGAGAGAGATTTTTGGCGACCCATTGTTCCTGCGCTGCCGGGAAGGTTTGGTTCCCAATGAACGCGCTAGTCATATATATAAAAATCTGCCGAAAGCGCTGGCGGAGCTCGAAAATATGTACAACTGCAACGGCCACTTTGACCCTGCTGAATACCAGGGGATAGTGAAGATTGCGATTCTGGAACCCTTGGCTGTGGCCTTGATGCCGGTGTTGTACGACAGATTATCCGTTGCCTGCCCTCATATTCAGTTGGACTTGATGCCCTGGACCAGTAGTTCGGCAGAACTTATTGCTAAAGGGGTCATTGATGTCGGCATCCATATCCAGCCCGTTGAAAATGACTATATTGGCTGCGATGTATTGGCCAATTCGATTCGTATGATTGCCTGTCGAAAACACCATCCGATATTGAATCGTAAGCATGTGACCTTAATGGAAATGTGCAACTATCCATTATTATTGCAAAGTATACCCAATTGGAATCATGATGGTCGTTCTCTTATCGAGAAGTCATGTAAAAGTAAGGGCCTGTCGCCAAACATACAAGCGAAAGTAAGTTATTTGCCTGCGATGGTGCAAATGCTGCAATCCAGTAATGCACTTTGTTATTCATCAGCTTTGGGGTTGGCTTCTTTTCGGGATGTTGTTGAGCTATTACCGGCGCCAAAGGAGTTAACGACGACCGATTTAGCATATCAATGTCTTTATCCTGCAAGCCAAAAAAAGGCTTCTTTCAATATGTGGCTGCGGAGTGTCATTAAAACTGAACTTGATGCCTTGATGGATGACATCAAGATTATGTAATCCCTATGCTGTCAGTAACGCAAATCTTGGTCTTACCAAATTTTTTAATTAACGCAGCTAAAAAATTTGATATTCCCGCCAATAATTGAGTCAGCTTCCTATATTCAAACTTCAGGGTAACCCAGGGACGGGCATCCGTGATTTAGCTCACAAGCTCATATGATTGTTCACGACAAACTGCCGGTGGGTTCAGATAACACACATAGGAAATTAGTCATGAACAAACATCTTTTAGCGGCGGCGGTGATGGGTGCACTCACCATGGGTGGCAATATCACGGTCGGCATGAGTGAAGCAGAGGCTGCTGTCGTGAATTTGGCGCGTCCCGGTCAGGGCCAGTTGGGTCACGTGAAAGTCAATCCATACGGTTATGCGCCTCTATCTGCCATCATTGGTCTGGGTGGCAAATCCCCGGCAGACGTGAAGGTGACCGTGAAAGGCAAGGGTAAGACGGGCTTGCCGATTAGCTATGATGTGAGTCGAACCCAGTTGCTTACCCATGACGGTGTGCCGGTTTTCGGACTTTATGCCGATTACAACAATCAGGTTGAACTCAGCTATCTGCTTGACGGTAAGCAGGTCAAAGAAACCTACAAAATTTTCACTCAGCCGGTTGTGGGGATCAGCGTTGATGGCGCAACTCACGGCTTCCCAACTGTGACCCCCAAGAAAGTCGCCAAAGGCTGGGAAGATCGACTGTACTGGATTAATCACCTAGTGCCGGATCAAGACTCCCAGGCGATTATGTGGTCCGCGGGTGGTGCTCTGGAATGGGACCGCTGGCCGGTGAATTTCATCACCGATACCGAAGGTGAAGTACGTTGGTACCTGGATCACAACCGTATGCATGATCAGAATGTGATTGGTAAACGAGGCATCATCATGGGAGTGCATCAGGTCGACAATGGCGACATTATTTTTGCTCAGGGGCAAAAGTACTACCGCATGGATCTGATGGGCCGGATTATTACCGAACGTGATCTGCCTAATGGTTATGTGGATTTTTCCCATGCTATGAAAGAACTGCCCAACGGTCATTATCTGCTGCGCGCCGCCAAGAAAAACTATGTCCGTGATGATGGCGTTGTCGTGAATACTGTGCGTGACCATATTCTGGAAATCGACCAGCATGGCCGTCTGGTGGACGTGTGGGATCTCAATAAAATTCTTGACCCAATGCGCGATTCACTGCTGATTGCCCTCGATGCTAAAGCCGTATGCCTGAACGTCGATGACAGCGCCGAATTGGACATAGAGCCCGACGCTCCTTTTGGTGACTATCCTGGTGTAGGTGCCGGTCGCAACTGGGCACATGTCAACTCCATTGACTATGACGCGAGCGATGATTCCATCATTATCTCTCCTCGCCATCAGGCAACAGCCATCAAGATTGGTCGCGATAAGCAAGTGAAATGGATCCTGGGTCCTGCTGAAGGTTGGAAAGGTGAGCTGGCCAACAAACTTCTGACCCCCACCGACAGCAAAGGTAACAAACTCGATTGCACACCTCAGGGACGTTGTGCCGATACCAACTTTGATTTCGGCTACACCCAGCATACCTCCTGGTTGGTACCGGAAAAAGGCACTCTGGTGACGTTCGATAATGGTGATGGCCGTTATCACGAGCAGCCTGCGCTGGCCGAAATGAAGTACAGCCGTGGTGTGGAATACAAGATTGACGAGCAGAACATGACCGTTAAGCAGGTGTGGGAATGGGGGAAAAACATGGGCTATGAGTGGTACAGCCCAGTGACCTCAGTGACGGACTACGAAGCGGATAAGGATTCTATGATGATGTATTTCGCATCGGCTGAATTGTTAACTCCGAACAATACCAAGCCGAAATTGGTGGAAGTGAAATACGGCACCCAGGATGTGAAAGTCGAAATGCACATCGAGTCCACATCACCCAAGCAAGCGTCTTACCGTTCTGTGGTGATCCGTCCGCAACAGGCATTTGGGCAATAACGCTGGATGTGATGGGGTTGGTATCACGCCGCCCCATTAACCGCCTTCCCTAATTCGAGACTATCACAATGAAAAAAATGCTCACTGCTGTTGCCGCGTCCCTTATTTTTGCCTTTTCAGCTTCTGCCGCGACAGAAGGTGTTGAATATCAGGTGCTGCCGGTATCGGCACAATTTAACGCGCCGAATGAAGTCACCAAGATCTACTCTATCAACTGTCCCTTCTGTTATAAGTACGACAAAGCTGGGATCCCCAATGACAATATTGTCCCGGCTGGCAGCAAGCTGGACCAATATCACATCACCACCAAACCGCCATTCGGGGTCGAGAAGGCCACTGGCCTGGCGATTGCCAAGATCATAAAAGGTGACGCGTCTTTCAAGACGCTGAAGGACGCCTATTACCAGCAATACCACGTGAAAAAGAGCAAATTTACCGATGCCGATACGACGGTACAGTTTGCGCTCGATAGACTGGATATGAGTCGTGCGCAATTTGATGACTATGCCAAGGACCCAAGCGTTGTAGCGCTGATCGCCAAGTGGGAACAGGGCGTTGAAGTGGCCAAAATTCAGGGCATTCCAGCGATTACCGTGAATGGTAAATACCTGATAAACACTAAAGAAATCCGTTCAATGGACATGTTGAAATCACTTATCGCTGAGCTGTCTGCCAAGTAAGAGGTTGTTATGTTTATAAAAAACTTCTGGCAGCAGTTTTCTTCGGCTCCCGTGAGTCAGCTGTCACTGTTACAAAGCAATCGAGCGGTTTGGTGTTTAATGGCGGGGGCGGCGATGTTCCTGATCCTGTCCGCCATTTTCTACTTTCAGTTATTTCTGGCGATGGACCCCTGTGAGCTTTGTGTCTACATACGCTTTAGCCAGTGCTGCATCGTGATAGCCGGACTCATTATTCTAATCGATCCCCGCAATCACATATTGAAGTTTCTCGGCTTGTTGCTGGCTTGGTACGCCATTATCCAGGGCTGGATGTGGTCCTATGAACTGATGAAAATTCATGATGCGGCACATATGGTTGTAGATACTTCAATGGACTTCTTTGCCGCAGCAGGGGATGCCGCAGGTTCTGCTTGCTCCACCGAACCCAAGTTTCCATTGAACCTGCCGTTGAATGAATGGCTACCATTTGAGTTTGAACCCACAGGGGGGTGTGGTGAGGACGACTGGTCTTTGCTGGGAATGAATATGGCCCATTACTGCATGCTAGCGTACGCCGTATTCATGATTTGTCTGGCTCCGCTGACATTTGGTTGGCTTGCGGCGCTGCGTAAATCTTCTGTCACCAGGTAAGTGGCCTGCTCAGGCACCTTTAAACAACTCTTCAACACACAACACAGTGCTAACCACTGCGCCTTGAGCGTGGTGATTAGCACTGCTGTGGGTAAGGAAAGCAGATGAAACGGGAAAGTGCAGTACTTGGCGTTATTTTGGGACTGGCTTCGGCGTCGTTGATGGCGGCAGAACAGTCCCCCAAGACAATATTTTATGGGCAGTTAGGGTTGAGCGCGGGTTGGCAGGATGGCCAGGATTTTGATGTGGGCGCCTACGATGCCCGGTTCGGCCTGAAAGGCTTAATTGATTTGGGAGACATTAAAGTCAAGTATGTGGGCGAAGTACAGCATGTGACTGCTGCCAAACATACCGATGGCGAACTATTGGAGATTCGGGAAGCCAAGGCGGTGGTGATCAGTGATTTTGGTATGTTGGCATTGGCCGGTGCTGGGGAGTCCAATACTTATGCAGATCTGTACGCCCCAGTCGATATTCAGGAAATCAACAGTGGCACGCCTCATAGTCATGATGGTTTATTCCAGCAATCTCAGTTTGCCAAGTCCATTCTTGCTTATATCACTCCTCAGTGGCATGGATTGCAGTTGAAGACGGCGGTTATCACTCTGACCAATGATACGGGTAGCGATAGCGATGTGTTGCGTTTGGGCGCGGTATATCGTAAAAGTGGTTTGAAAATCGCGGCCAATGTGCTGAAAACCAGTGAACAACATTTGGGCCGGGAACAAGACTATTTTCGATATGCCTTCATGGGGGAGTATCGTTGGGGCAAGGTCACCCTTGCATCACTGGTAGAAGTGAATCAGGACAGCCCGGTGGGAGACAGCACTGTCTATGCGGCAGCTGCCAAGTACTTTGTTGGCAACTGGGAGTACCGTTTGTCACAGCAGTATAAGGACTGGCAAGGTGACTACGACAATCAGTCGATTTCAGCGGCGGCAGTCCATTATCATTTCAGTCCTCATTTCAGTGTGTTCACCGAAGGGGCACTGTATTCCAAGCCTGTGATTAATAAATCAGGTTATACCAGTGATAGCAATTTGAATTTTGGGATGATGATTAGATTTTAAAAAAATCTTAGCAGCTCAATTTCATCTTAAGTTGCTATTATTGCTTTAAGATGAAATTACGAAAAATTTTTTACTATTTGAGTTTCTGATAAAGGATAGGTTTGGTAAGCCAAATCTATCCTTAGTGGAGTTGTTGATCAAATAGTTCACGTGACGTACTGATCTAATGACACTTACTCTAATTACTCAACTCGGTAACTAACAGGCATACCTAGTCTTATGACTTTGTTCATTGCCTTGACGTTAGCTAACA
>NZ_JAHUTT010000103.1 GCF_019209865.1 Shewanella sp. NIFS-20-20
ATTGATATGAGTACGCGCCAAAGCTTCTGAAAGTTGCATAAAAAAATCCGATGACAAGGGGTCATCGGATTTTGATCCTTTCAGTGAGATCGTCAAGCGATCTGTCTTAACTGATCGGCATTAGGCGATTGCCGGTTTTTTTATGGGGTGATGATGCTTATTGAACTAAGGTATCAATCACTAGTGTGCCATTACCGCCCACGCTTACGTTGGCCAGTTTACCCTGTAGATCACCTGGTTGCGGTCTAACGCTGCCATGCTTTGATAATACCGCAATGATTTCAACTGCGGTTGCATCACTCAGTTTCATGTCGCCGCCCATGTGAGTGGTATCATCTAAGATAACATTCGCGGGCAATGCCTTAGCGCTAATTTTAGTCGCCGCTAAAGGTACTTTGGCGCCATCAACGGGTCTGGCAAAAACAAATAACATATCCGTTGGACCAACTTGGTCGGCTAGTTCAGGGGCTATGCTAATGGCGATGGTGACGTTTGATGCCGCACTCGTAGCCATCGCTGATTCATTCGAGGCTTGTTGATGAGTGGCATCTTGTGGCATTTCACCGCTTTCTGCGCCTAAGCGCATTTTTGCTGTTTCAATAGCATTGATGACGGCGCTGCGATCGATGTCTGTTCTATCGCTGTTCAAAATTGTTTGCCAAGCATCAATGGCCGCGTTGTAGTTAGCATTAAAGAAAGCATTCATGCCGACCAGCAATAATGTCGAAGGATCCTGAGGGTCAAGCGACAATGCTTTATCAATCAACGCCTGGATGTCAGGGGTCATTTGTTGGTTGTTTTTGTAGTATAACGCCGTGGCCTTGGGTCCAATTAATTCTGCATGTAACCCGACAAGATCAATGACTTTATCGAATGCTTTGATAGCGTCATCATAACGATTGGCAGAGATATAAGCGTGACCTAAGTTAAACCAAGCTTGACTGTTATCTGGCTGAGCTTGGATCTGTTGTTCCATCATCATCACTTGTTGTGACATGATTTGTTCAGGCGTCATACCTGCATGTGGGTTGGCGGCGTTCATCGGCTGATTCAGCATTTGATATGCGCCTAAATGCTGATAGGCATAGGCGGCAATACCGACCAGAACGACCGATAGCATTGAGGGGATCAAAATGCTTTTTGGTTGAATGGTTGCCGTGAGCGACTCATCACTTCCTTGCTTCATATCTTGCAGCAAGCTGATCTCAAGCTCTTGTTTTAATGCGGCAAACTCTTGTTCATCGAGCAATTCATCTTGCAGTTCTTTTTCAAGAACCATGAGGCGCTCGTTAAACAATGCAATGTTGGTTTGATTACGAATACCAGCCGCTTCAGCGCGTAGCAACTTCTGTTGACGAAAATGCGGAACCCAAATCAGCAACAAGCTGACTAACACGACTAGAGCGATAAAAATCCAGAATGTGGTCATTATTTCACTTCACGTTAGTTACAAAATTGCGGCAATCTTGCCACACATATTGAACTGATTATACGGAAAGATGCTTCATTGAACATTAATATAAGAGCTGGTTCGCACTCGATGTTCCAGTTTGGGGACTGGTTCACATATTGAAACACAACGAGAAAATATCAGAAACTTTCATCAAGATATGATGTCAGACTGCGGTGCGCGTAATTTTGTTAATGAATTAACGCCAATGCAATATCTTAGAATGCGACCGCTGACCCATTATTTGGTCAAACTAGCAGACAGATACAATAGCAAACACTAAAATGAACAAAAATTCGTACAATCTAATGTGTAATTCATAGTATTGTGCGTTGATCGACGTAACGTTGTATCAACATTCACTGTGACACCGAGGAACCCCAATGATCCCTGAACTTGGACACTTCTCACTGATAATAGGTTTAGCTTTCGCCATCTTATTATCTTGTGTGCCCTTAATCGGTATTGCTCGCAAGGACCAGTATCTGGTGCGCTATGCCTGGCCATTAACTTATGGCATGTTTTTCTTTATTACTATATCCGTGATTACTTTAGGTTATTCATTTGCAGTAGATGATTTTTCTGTTGCTTATGTAGCGCATCACTCCAATTCACAACTGCCAATTTTCTTTAAAATTGCTGCAGTATGGGGTGGACATGAAGGCTCATTATTATTTTGGGTATTTTCATTAACGGCTTGGGCTGCAGCTGTCGCTACCTTTAGTCGTGGCTTAGAAGAAGTCTTTACTGCACGTGTACTCAGTATTTTGGCCTTTATTATCATCGGCTTTACTTTGTTCATGCTGTTGACTTCAAGCCCATTTGAACGGTTATTCCCTATCCCAGCCGAAGGTCGAGATCTTAACCCAATGCTGCAAGATGTCGGGTTAATCTTCCATCCTCCGATGCTGTATTTAGGCTATGTTGGCTTTGCGGTGAGCTTTGCCTTCGCGATTGCCGCCTTGATGAGTGGTCGTTTAGATTCTGCGTGGGCTCGTTGGAGCCGTCCATGGACCTTAGCTGCCTGGGTATTCTTAACCGGTGGTATCGCGTTAGGATCTTGGTGGGCTTACTATGAGCTTGGCTGGGGCGGTTGGTGGTTCTGGGATCCGGTAGAGAACGCATCCTTTATGCCATGGTTGATTGGTACTGCGCTGGTGCATTCAGTGATTGTGACTGAAAAGCGTGGTGCATTCCGTAACTGGACCGTCTTACTGTCTATCTTCGCTTTCTCATTGAGCTTGCTTGGTACCTTTATTGTACGTTCCGGTGTATTGACCTCGGTGCATTCATTTGCAGCCGATCCAAGCCGCGGTATGTTTATTCTATTATTGCTAGGTTTGGCTATCGGGGGCTCATTAACCCTATTTGCGTTCAGAGCCAGCGAAATGAATAGCCCTGCACGTTTTGAGTTATGGTCTCGTGAAACTATGCTGTTAGTGTGCAATGTCTTACTGACTGTTGCATGTGGCACAGTACTGCTAGGTACCTTGTATCCGCTGCTGATTGATGCGCTTAATATGGGCAAAATCTCAGTTGGCCCTCCATATTTCAATGCGGTATTTGTTCCCATTGTGTTGGTGCTGTTTGTGTTTATGGGTATTGGCCCTAACATTCGCTGGAAAAAAGCCAAAGCCGGTGAATCCAAGCGATTACTTACAGTCCCCGCTATCATTGCTGTGGTTGCTGGTATTGCGGCGCCGTTTGTCGCCGGTGGTGAGTTCAATATTTGGGTGGTGTTTGGTGTAGGTACTACCGTATGGGTTGTACTGGCCACCTTAGTTGCCGCTTACAACATGATAAAAAGTAAGCAAGGTGGGGTCGACTTCAGCCGGATGGGCCGTAGCCAACTCGGAATGGTACTTGCTCACCTCGGTATTGCGATGTCCATTTTTGGTGCCACCATGGTGTCAAACTACTCACTCGAAAAGAGTGTTCGTATGGGGCCTGGTGCCAGCCATGAATTAGCGGGATATACCTTTAACTATCTTGAAACTAAGAATGTTGTCGGTCCTAACTATACCGCTAAACAAGGGCAAGTAGAGATCACTCAAGATGGCGAGTTCGTCAGCCTGCTTAAACCCGATCGTCGTCAATACAATGTTCGTGTAATGGATATGACCGAGGCCGGCATTGATTGGGGCTTCACCCGCGATCTGTACGTGACCATGGGTGATCCCATCAGTCCAACTGAGTTTGCGGTTCGACTCAACTATAAACCTTATGTTCGTTGGATCTGGTTTGGCGGTATCTTTATGATGATCGGTGGTTTCTTCGCTGCTTCAGATAAACGCTATCGTGTTAAACAAACAGCGAAAGAATCCAATGCAGCCTCAGCTGTAACGGCTTAATAGGTAGATCGAAATGAAAAAGAATCGAATCATTCTCTTCATTCCATTGTTTATTTTTCTGGGGATGTCAGTGTTCTTATTTAAAGGACTCTTTCTTAGCCCAGAAAAATTAGACTCTGCATTAGAAGGAAAGCCGGTTCCGGCTTTCCAGTTACAGCAGTTGGAAGATCCAAATGCCCTGATCACTAATGATGATCTAAAAGGGCAAGTGGCACTTATGAATATTTGGGCAACTTGGTGTCCTAGCTGTAAGTATGAACATCCGTTTTTGATGAACCTTGCTCGGCAAAATATTGTGCCAATTTACGGGATCAACTATCGTGACGAGCGTGGCCTAGCCTTGCGTGAGTTGAATCGCGAAGGTGATCCCTATGCAATTAACATCTTTGATAAAGATGGACGTTTAGGCTTGGACATGGGGGTTTATGGCGCGCCAGAAACCTTCATCATCGACCACAATGGCATCATCAGATACCGCCATGCAGGCCCGGTCGATCAACAAGTGTGGCGTGAAACCTTACAGCCGATGGTTCAACAGTTACAAGCTGAAGCACAACAAGGGAGAGTCGCATCATGAAATTAGGTCATCTGCTATTGACTGGATTATTGATGTTGGTGAGCCTTGTTGCCCAAGCCACTCCTATTGATACCTATGAATTTAATAATCCAAGTAATCAACAGCGCGCGTTGACACTGGCTAATGAGCTGCGTTGTCCTCAATGTCAGAACCAAAACTTAGTTGATTCAAATTCTCCCGTCGCCAGAGACCTGCGCCTTGAAGTCTACAAAATGGTTGATGAAGGGAAGAGTGACGATCAGATCATTGAATTTATGACGACTCGTTACGGTGAATTTGTTTTATATAAGCCACGTATGGAAGCAAAAACTTATGCCTTATGGTTAGGCCCAGTGTTGCTTTTACTCGTTGGTCTATTTATCGCCTACAGTTTTATTCGTCGTCAACGTATTCGCCCTGAAGCACCGACTGCATTGTCGGCGGATGACCAGCAAGCGTTGCAACGCATCTTAAAAGGGAAGCAAGATAAATGAGAGTGCTCATCCAAGCATTTATCATCACTCTGTGCTTCGGTAGCGTCGCTGCATCCGCATATCCTGGGATGCAGCCGGCCGCAACGCCAGCTAAGCCGCAATCATCAGTGGATAAAATCCAACAATTACCAGAACCCTATGCTCTTGATCGCGTTAGTTTTACAGATAAGGAAGGCCACTCTGTAGATTTTAGCCAATATCAAGGCAAAGTCGTCATGGTAAACATGTGGGCGACTTGGTGTCCTCCTTGTGTTAGAGAACTGCCAGCGTTAGATGCGTTAGCTAAAAAATTGGATAAACAAGATTTTGTTGTGCTGCCAATATCCATCGACGCAGAAGGCCAATCCTTAGTGAAGCCTTTCTTATCACAGCTGGGGATGGCAGACTTCAATTCCTTCTATGATCAAAAGCAGGCATTGAGCGAGATCTTCCCATTAGATTATATTCCTGCGACCTTTATTCTTAATAAGCAGGGGCAATTGATCGCTTTTGTCCGTAGTTATGTAGATTGGTCAGATCCTAAAGCAGAGAAAATGATCCTTGAATGGTTGAAATAGCTGTTTTTGTAGAAATTTCATTCAAAAAGATCTGAAAAATGCCGTCATTGACTAAATCTTAGTCTGACGGCATTTTTTTTCATAAAAACACTTGCACTATTTAGTCCGCTCCCTATAATGCGCCCCATCGACACGAGATGAGGCGGCAACGTCACTTGAAGTGAAGATTCACTCACTGACTAACGCACTGAGTGGTCGCGAAAAGAAATTGAAAAATGACTTGACGCACATTGGGAAATGCGTAGAATACGCTTCCCTGAGCTGACGAGAAGTTGGCTCCAAAGCCCACAGCGGCAACGTTCTTTAACAAGTAGAAGACAAGCAAATCTGTGTGGACATTCACAGTAGTTGATAAATCGACAACGATTTAAAACGTCTCGCAAGAGACTTCAACGAAGATGTCCGCATA
>NZ_JAHUTT010000104.1 GCF_019209865.1 Shewanella sp. NIFS-20-20
TGATATGAGTACGCGCCAAAGCTTCTGAAAGTTGCATAAAAAAATCCGATGACAAGGGGTCATCGGATTTTGATCCTTTCAGTGAGATCGTCAAGCGATCTGTCTTAACTGATCGGCATTACGCTAATTGCGGGTTTTTTTATGGCTACATCCCTATTAATGAGCTGGAAACTCATCGACGGCAATGGTTGCGGCGCGTACAGTTTCATACTTCATTAACTGCGCTAACTCTTCTTCATTCACCAGTTCAGACTCAAACGCCAATTGGTATAAGTCTGCGCCATATAAATGCTTGGCTAAGTTACCCGCGCGTTGGGCGTGGTTAATGCGTTTCAACAATGACCGCAAGCGATATTGCAGCTCAAATGCTTGTTCGATAACGCTCATGCCAGTCACCCCTAAACTTAAATCGCCACATAAATGAGTGATCCTTTCTCGAGCGGGATTCGGTGTAGACATGGAATGGACCACTTGGGTACTCAAAGCATCATTAGGTGGGGTAAAACGATTGCCCAAGGGGAAAATCGCCCAGCTTAACTTCCAGCGAATAAAACGATTAGGGAAGTTCTGTATCGCATTTTCAAGCGCTAAAGCCGCTTGATGTAATTGAGATTGCAGCGCAAACTCCACGGCAGGTAAATCATCGTATTGATGGCCATTATCTTCAAACATCTTCAACGTCGCTGAGGCCAAATACAATTGACTCAATACATCCCCTAACCGCGCCGACAGCATTTCTTTGCGTTTCAATTGACCACCGAGCGTTAGCATCGCTAGATCACTGATTAACGCCAAGGCCGCGGATAGTCGAGTCAATTGCTGGTAATAGCTACGCGTCGGACCACTGACTGGACTTTGAGCAAACACACTCGCCGTCAATGCATGTCCAAAGGCCCTAGCCCCATTGCTGGCGGTATACAGCATATGACGGCTCAATAACTTATCAAACTCGAGCAACGCCGCTTGCTCATCTTCCATGGCCGCAACGCGCATTTCGTCCAGCACATAAGGGTGGCATCGGGTTGCCCCTTGGCCAAAGATCATTAAACTGCGGGTTAAAATGTTGGCCCCTTCCACCGTGATTGAAATGGGATTAGCGATGTAATGATACGCTAATATATTTTTAGGCCCTAGTTGCACGCCCTTTCCTGCTTGGATATCCATGGCATCATTGATAACGCTACGACCCAGTTCAGTCATATGGTATTTAGCAATCGCAGTCACCACCCCAGGTTTGGCTTTCAAATCCAAGGCGGTTGTGGTTAATCGCCGCGCGGCCTCCAGTTGATAGGTGTTGGCAATGATCCGTGCCAACGCTTCTTGCACCCCTTCAAATTGCTGGATGGCAACCCCAAATTGATGCCTAACTGCCGCATAAGCCGTGGTGGATTTACACGCCATATGTGCCGTTGCCGTGGCTAACGCCGGTAGCGATATTCCGCGTCCAGCCGATAAACACTCAACTAACATACGCCAGCCTTTACCCGCGTAACTTGGGCCACCAATGATCCAATCTAGGGGAATGAAAACATCCTCACCTGAAGTGGTACCATTCATAAAGGCTAATCCCATCGGGTGATGACGCGCACCATGAATAACTCCAGGATGCGAGGTGGGAATTAACGCACAAGTAATCCCAAGCTCAGTCTGATCGCCAAGTAAGTTATCAGGATCGCGCATTTTAAACGCTAAACCAAGTACCGTTGCTACAGGCGCGAGGGTGATATAGCGTTTATTCCAGGTGAGACTTAAGCCCAGTTGACGCTGCCCTTCAAACTCTCGCTCGCAAACGATGCCAACATCGCTGATTGCACCCGCATCACTGCCGGCCTCAGGTCCGGTTAAGGCAAAACATGGAATTTCTTGGCCGTTGGCCAAAGCGGGTAACCAGCGTTCTTTTTGTTCAGTGGTGCCATAGTGGGCTAATAATTCACCTGGCCCTAACGAATTTGGCACCATAACGGTGACCGCGGCACTAATGCTGCGGCTAGCCAGTTGCGACACTATGGTCGAGTTAGCGTAGGCTGAAAATGCTAAGCCGCCGTATTTTTTAGGAATGATTAACGCAAAGAATTTATTGTCGCGAAAGTATTGCCACAACTCAGGCGGTAAATCACCAAGCTCAGCGGTGATTTGATGATCATCGATCATTGCAAGCGCCGTAGCGAGTTGATTATCAATAAATTTTTGCTCATCAGCCGACAATATTGGCTTGTCATAAGCATGTAATTTATTCCAATCGGGATTGCCGGCAAACAGTTCAGCATCCCACCAAGTATCACCGGCTTCCATCGCTTCTCGTTCGGTTTGTGATAACGGCGGAAGGACTTTGCGAATAAAATTCAAAGCCGGCAGACTGATTAAAGTCATCCTAAATTTGGGCACCATAAAAATGGCAATAATGGCACCTATCAACAAAAGTAAAATGGTCATGACGATTCCTGTCAGTTATGGGTGGCCTTACGGCAAAAGTTCGACACTCACGCCTGAAGCCATATAAGGGATCACGCGTTTAAGAACCCCTTCTATATCGATTTGTTCATTAAAGTCAGCGGCTGCGATTTCACGTAAGGCATCGGCCGATGCCATGGTGAACACTATGGTTCCTAAGGTAAAATGTAGTCGCCAAAACATTTCTTCCGGTGGAATATGTGGCGCACTGTCAGACACCGCCTTAACGAAGTTTTGTAGATGTTCAGTATAGTGAGTAGTAATAAACCAGCGCAAATGCCCCTGACTCTCAATATAGCCGCGTCCCAATAACTGTAAGAATATGGTCGTTCCATCTTCCCGTAACTGGTTAAGATCCAATAAAGGACGTACCAGTGAGGTAAATATTTGCTGTAAACTCGCGGGGGAGTTTTGCTGTTGGCACAAGCCGATCTGCAGCGAGGCATTGGGCATAAATACGTCAAGATATCGGGCCAACACCGCCCTAATAAGCTCTTTTTTTGAGCCAAAATGATAATTTACTGAGGCTAAATTGACTTCCGCCTTACTAGTAATCAAACGCAGTGATGTTTCTGAGAAGCCACGTTCAGCGAATAATTTTTCTGCGGCATCCAAGATGCGAGTTTTAGTGTCTGTTCGACCGGCCATAGCCTTGCCCCCTAATTTAAACACTTGTTTAAATTAAACACTAGTTAACAAATTGTCAAACATTTACTTATGATAAACATGCATAAATACAGCAGATTGTGTGATCACGTTTGCAGGCCTTACTGCTTGTTTCAAACCACTATCCCCCATGTTCTCTCGCCATTTTTGCGGCGTAATAACCCACGATTCTACGGCGGATTTTGGGGTAACCCCCCGCTGCTTGCTTGACGCCAAACGACCTGTTTTAGCTTGACCGTGGCGGATATTTGCCCGCCCCCCCCTGAGTCAATTTATCCAAGGCTAGGCCAAAATGACCCAAGTGCAGCTTTCCAAGCAAACCTGGCTCGGAAAAATAGGCAATAAACCAGATTAGATCCCCATTTCCAATGAAGCATCTTGACCCAAGATCCCCTCATCTCAATACTCAGCGTCAAATAAACACAAGTAAAACAATGCCAACGAGTAAGTTATCATGTTAATCAGCCGTACACTTTTCACCTTAAGCAGTCTTTCTTTAGCCATGGGCATCATCAACCCAGCCTTCGCCGCGCATGGCGAGCGCGATCGTATCCTTGCCATGGACGAAGTGATCGTAGTTAAAGGTTCGCCCGCCAAAGCCAATGAAATCTCCACCACCAAGTGGGTGATTGATGCCGATGAAATCGCCGCATCTGGTGCTCAAACCTTTGATCAAGTCATCGCCAATGTCCCAGGTGTGTATGTCCGTGTTGGCGGAGATTCCACCCCTCGCGTTGATATACGAGGTTTGAAAACTCGGCATATCACGTTTTTAATTAATGGTGTGCCAACCAGCAGTGCCGAAGATGGTCAGTTTGATCCAAGCGTGATCCCAACCACTCAAATCGCACGGGTAGAAGTCTCTGTGGGGCCAACGTCAGTGTTATATGGTCCGGGCGGCAGTGCCGGTGTCATCAACATTATCACTAAACAAGGCGATGGATCATCGTTGTTATCAGGTAAAGTAGAATCTGCACCAGATAATACTTTGAATGCCGATATCAGTGCGGCAGGTTCAGGTGAGAACTGGCAAGGGATCATGAGTGTGACCCATCAAGAAACCGATGGCACGCCCATGGCAGATGATTTTATCGATACCAGAAATCAGATAGGTGATATCCGCTTTAACTCGGATAGAAAACTGACTAACTATTATGCCCAAGGCAGCTACTTTGCCTCTGATGCCACCAAACTCATGGCAAACTACAGTCAGCGTGATGGCTATTGGGGCAAATCACCGACCGTTGATCGTAAGAAGACCCCGTCTCGGGTAGAAGATTATAACGAACAAAGCCTTCAAGTGGGTGCTGCCCACGCCTTTAATGACACTTATGCACTGCGCGGTTTTATTTACCATAACCAAACCGACATGACTGAGAATTTTTACAATCACAAATTAAATAATCTCAATAGCATAGTGACTAGCACTTCGAAAGTGACTGGAACCAATATTCAATTTATCAGTGAATTTGACCACGGTGCTATCCTAACCACATCGGCCATCGTTGAGCAGCAAGACTGGTATTCTCATACCCAAAAGTTACGTACGCTCAAAGCCGGTGGAACAGGCGGCGGCACCGGTTCGGGGGGCGGTAATTCGGGCGCCGGTGATATTGATGAAAGCATCATGGTGTACACCGCAGCAGGCGAATACCAATATCAGGCCGATGAGTTATATGGCTTTAGTGTCGGTGGCGCATTCCACCATTATGATCGCGTCGAGCACAGTGATAGCGATTTCTCGGCGCAAGCATCAGCCTACTATCAACTCACTGATTCTAGCCGAATTCATACCGGCGTCGCCCAAAAAGTTCGCTATCCTTCGATCAGCGATTTATACGCCGCCGATGGTGGCAATGTGGCACTTAAGGCCGAAGTTGCTCATCAGTTTGAATTGGGGTTACAACAAACTTTGCCCTTAAATACCGATGTTAATATCAGCAGTTATATTACTGATGCTAATGATTACATTGCCAAAGATGAACTTGGCCAAGAGCAAAATATTGGTGATTACCGCTTTATGGGCATCGATATGCAAATGACCAATCGCTATTTTGATAGCCTAGGGCTCACCTTAAGTTACAGCTTTACTGATACGGAAGATCGTGCCACCGAGCAGCGTTTACAGTATCGCCCAAAACATCAAGTGCGGTTCCAAGCCAGTTATGATCTTCCTTTTGGTTTAACAACCCGGGTCAATGCTGAGCGGGTCATAGACCAAGTGAATGGTAAAGGCGTTGAATTAGCAAACTACACGCTCGTGGATTTGAGCATCAATCAAAAGCTTTGGAAAGATAATCTCGAACTGTATGTTCGCGCCACCAATTTATTTGATGAGCTCTACTATCAAAGTGACTTTATGCCGCGGGCCGGTCGCCAAGTGTTTGTCGGTATTAACTGGCAACTATAAGCGCAGGCTTTACTAAAAGGAGTTGCCATCATAACGCCTTGGCCCCAAGCCAAGGCTTAATTAGAT
This sequence comes from Shewanella sp. NIFS-20-20, assembly GCF_019209865.1. Lineage (GTDB taxonomy): Bacteria > Pseudomonadota > Gammaproteobacteria > Enterobacterales > Shewanellaceae > Shewanella. The sequence goes on from NZ_JAHUTT010000104.1 coordinate 5,594, forward strand.
GGTCCGCCTCACCCCTAAGCTAAGCTTAGGGTTAGGCAAACAAAGAGGCGAACCATCATGTCTACTATTAAAGTAATTGGGATCGATTTAGGCAAATCTTCTTTTCATCTTGT
>NZ_JAHUTT010000105.1 GCF_019209865.1 Shewanella sp. NIFS-20-20
TCAGTGGTCAAGTAGAGCCTGGCAATACCGTCAACAGCATCATCATTACTGACAGCAACGGTAATAGCCTTACCGTGGATCCGGCCGATATCAGCGTCGATCCTACCACCGGTGTGGTCACCGTCAGCGGCCAAGATCTATCGAGCTTAGTGGATGGCACCTTAACCGTTACCATGAATGTTACCGATGTTGCCGGTAATAGCGGCGATGTCACTGACACCACAGTGCTTGATACCACGGCGCCTGGCGATAGTGATGGTGAAAACAGCATTAACTTCTTAGATGGCGGTGATGAACTGGTCAATGGTGCAGAATCCGTCAATGTACCGCTCAGTGGTCAAGTAGAGCCTGGCAATACCGTCAACAGCATCATCATTACTGACAGCAACGGTAATAGCCTTACCGTGGATCCGGCCGATATCAGCGTCGATCCTACCACCGGTGTGGTCACCGTCAGTGGCCAAGACCTATCAGGCCTCGATGATGGCACCTTAACCGTCACCATGAATGTCACTGATGTTGCCGGTAATAGCGGTAATGCCACCGACACAACAGTGCTAGAACTTGCCGCCACCGTGAGTGTGACGGCGAGCCCCATCAGTATCAATGAGGAAGGCGCTAACAATACCAGTGAAGTCACCTTCACCTTAACGGCGCCATCGAGCACCGATACCACCCTGACGGTCACCCTCACCGGCACGGCCGCTGATGGCACCGACTATGAGTTCCCAGCCACTGTCGTTATTCCGGCCGGCGATACCAGTGTTACCGTGGATTTAACCGCGCTCTCCGATGATATTGTCGAAGGCGATGAAACCGTGATCATCACGGTCACCGGCACGGATAATGATGACATTACTGCGGGCACCAACAATCAGGCCACGGTGACCATTGTCGATACCGATGACACCGGCACCAACCCTGAAACGGCCACCGTGAGTGTGACGGCGAGCCCCATCAGTATCAATGAAGAAGGCGCTAACAATACCAGTGAAGTCACCTTCACCTTAACGGCGCCATCGAGCACCGATACCACCCTGACGGTCACCCTCACCGGCACAGCCGCTGATGGCACCGACTATGAGTTCCCAGCCACTGTCGTTATTCCGGCCGGCGATACCAGTGTTACCGTGGATTTAACCGCGCTCTCCGATGATATTGTCGAAGGCGATGAAACCGTGATCATCACGGTCACCGGCACGGATAATGATGACATTACTGCAGGCACCAACAATCAGGCCACGGTGACCATTGTCGATACCGGCCTGCCTAAGGATGATAGCCAAACCATTAACGAAGATAGCGTTGCCATTGGCAATGTCCTAACTAATGATGAAGGCGTAAACTCTAGCGTAATGAGCTTTACGATTGCAGGTGTTAGCGGAAGCTTTATTCCGAGTAACACACCAATTGTGATTGCCGGTATAGGCGAGCTGATCCTACAAGCTAATGGTAATTACGCATTTACTCCTGCAGACAACTGGTTTGGTGTAGTGCCAACCATTACTTACACTACAAATACTGGAGAGAGTGCCAACCTTGATATCAATGTGACTTCGGATAATGATATCGTCGAGATCACACCTGCCAATGCACTGAATCTTGAAGAAGCGGGCTTGGCTTCTGCCGCCACGGTTACTGATGCGGGTAGTGTCTTTATCACAGCCAATGACGGTTTACTGGATGTTGTTATCAACTTCAACGGGGTCGATGTCACTGTTTGGCAAAGTGGTGGAGCGAATAACTTCCCTGTCACCATAGAGGGTGAATATGGTCAGCTGGTCGTAACCGGATACGATGCCGCAACTGGTAAGCTATCTTATGAATATGTGATCAGCGACGCCCAAGATCATACACAAGCAACCAATGATATTCTAAGCGAAAGCTTTGAAGTAACGGCCACAGATATTGATGGAGATCAAGCTCAAACAACCATTACTGCAAATGTTATCGATGACCAGCCAGATGCCGAAACCACAGTGCCTGATACCGACTCAATTGATGTTGAAGTTGCTAGCTTTACATTTACGGATCTCTCAGCCAATTGGGAAAGCAACTTTAACGGTGGACGAAACATTGAGCGATATAACTCGGATAGTGTCACAGGTAACGATCAGGTTCGTTGGGGGGGGAATGGAGATACTAGAGCCGAAAAGTCTGGTTATGGCTTCCTCGTCAATAGTTCTGGCTTGAGTGGCAGCCTAGACCTTAACCAAGATATCTTATTAGGCGAGTTTACCCACTATAATCGCTCTGTGCCTTCGGGCTCTGCTATTGGCGATGGTGATGATACTACCGCCGATGCCACCCTAACATTATCGTTTACCATTAATGGCGTAGTGGTTTCGTTCCAAATTCAAGTCAGTCATAACGAAACCCCCAACAGCGGCTCTAATCCAAACGATATTATTACCGTCCTCAATCCAATTCAGATTATTGACCTTAATGGGACTCAATTTGCCGTCAATATTCTCGGATTCTACCCATCAGGAAGCACACCTGATGGTAACCCTACAAGGGTGATTGAAACCATAGAAAATCAAGCTAACCCATTTGATTTATATGCACGTATTGTTCCTGGTGATAACTATCAGTTACCACAAACCCAAGGAAATATCCTTAACGGTGATAACAGCACCGCACCTGATGATTTAGGTGCTGATGGCGCCGCGTTAAGCAGCGTCTCCTTTGGCAATACTACAATAGAGTTTAATGGTAACTCCGCAGTCACCATCAACGGTCTGTATGGCACCTTATTACTCAATAGTGATGGTAGCTATATCTATACTTTAACCGCGGGAACTAACGACATTCCTGATGGGGCACCCGCAGAGATATTTACATATACCGTCACAGATCAGGATGGTGACACATCATCCTCTACCTTAACGATTCAAATTAATGAGGTAGATATAAATGGCCAACCGATCCAAGCTCCTATCGCTGGTAGGTCATTAGATGCTAATGCGGTGGATAATATTGAAAGTGAGAAATCTAGCGCTCAACAATCTGATGATAGAGACGGTGTCGATATCTACCAGTGGCAAGAGGGAGATGAAGGTACCGATCACATCAGTGATTTTGATTTGCAAGCAGATAAACTTATTCTTAGCGACCTACTCCAAGGTCAATATGAAAATAGCCTCGAAAACTATTTCCAGTTCAGTTTAGATGGCGATTCTACCGTGATCAGTATCGATGCTGACCAAGATGGCGATTATGAGCAAGAAATCGTTCTAGATGGTGTGAATTTGTTTAAGGAATATGGCTTAAGTGAACTCGATATCATTAACGGTCTTATTGGTGATAATGGTGACGGGCCTTTAATCTTAGAAACCCAGTCTGCCACAGCTGCAGGTTCTACTGGCTATTTCGACAATTCCACACCACTGCTAGAAGAGAAGCAAATGGAATTGCCGTAATTTAATGGGGCTCGGCATGTTTATGCCGAGCCCCATTATAGTAAGCCATAGGCGTTTTTTAGATAAACTCATGGGTTAACTTGCATTGACTTCAATGATTAAGTTTTTCAACTTCTCTTTTTAATTTTCGTTAATGTTGTATTAATTTAAAAGACAACCGTCCATCGCTTATAATAATACTTTATTCCATTCACGGTAAATTATAGTGGCAGGTTTAAGAAGAAAAAACGCATCAAAAGTCACCCGTAATTTAACTCAATAACACTCAATTTCTACTCACATCAACTGCTCGAGTCAATTAAGGTGCACACAACAGCCATTAAGCAGGAGCGCCTGTAACAAAAATGGCCTGCCACTCACATTTTGGCGCAGAAATTACATAGTAAGAAAGCATTAAGATAATGCCCTGTCGCATCATTTATTAAACAAAAAAAGCAAGAAAGACCTGCAATTACACCACAACATAGCAACAGCAGAGCTTTATAATTTCAACAATTAGCGCTAAAATGCAAGGTCGAGACAATGGTTTTCAAGAGGGATTTTTACTAGTGCAACCACAGGTGTCAAACATCACTGAGCAATGGACGATTTCCGCTTCACAACGCGTGGTAAGCGATCCATTATTAGACTCATTGTTATTATTAACCGAATATTTTGGTAATCCTTGCTCCAGTGATTCACTGGCCGCTGGTTTGCCATTAACGGCTGCACTTATTACCCCGGATTTACTACCTCAAGCCGCGTCACGAGCGGGGCTAACCGCCAAGCTTTTTAGAAAGAATTTAAATCAAATAAATGAAATAATGCTGCCATGCATTCTACTACTTAAAGACAAACAAGCTTGCGTACTTCGAGAAATCGATGTTACTGCTGATATGGTCATCATTCAATTGCCAGAAACTGGCGGTGAGCAAGTCATGACCATAGAGGAGCTGGAAACACTCTATGTCGGCTATCTATTTTTAATCAAGCAGCAGTATCGCTCAGACAAAGCCATGGATGCATATCTTCACGATTCAACATCTCACTGGCTATGGAAGACAGGGTGAGATCGCGAACAAATTTTAGCCAATCAAATGGGCAAAGCTTTTCAATTTGATGGCGTTGTGATCTTATACTCTCTTTTGCTGAGACCCTATCATGAGCCTTCTTTCCCTTACCAAGCACT
>NZ_JAHUTT010000106.1 GCF_019209865.1 Shewanella sp. NIFS-20-20
CGCTCAGTGACTTGTTTAACAGCTTCTATTTTGAACTCATCTGGATATCGTTTTCCGCGCATGTAACACCTCATATTTTTGGTTAAGTATAACTCTATGAAGTGTCTACTGTTCTAGGGGCTTACCACCTAATTTATCCAGCTGAACTTCCAGGCTCTGGCCTGTGGAGCTGACTCTTGCATAACCGATCCGTGCGATTTCTACCATAACCTCTAAGATGTTTTGATTTGTTAGTTATGATAGTAGTTTTGGTAGTTGGTTTCCAGGTTTCTAAAAATGTATACATTTTGATATGTGTAAAGCCAAAATAAGGGCTATCAATTGATAGCCCTTAGGGTCAGTAGTGGCAGACATACCACCTTTCTGTTATGCGGGTACAATCTAGATGGCCATATTTACTTTTATAATAGTAAAAATTTGTGTATTCGATATTTTTTTCAGATCGAACAATTGTAACTCCCTGTCCTCTGTCTAAAATACCACTTGACCAATATAAAATTTCAACTACTTGATCATCCCCTGTCTGAATACCTATTTCAATACCTAACTCTTTAAATTTATGAACAAACCATTTTATTTCATTATTTGTAAGCTGCCCCTTTGGATAGACTTGTGCATTGTTTGCATTTTGTTGTGAGTTGTAAGTTAAACTTATCCTAGTTATTCCTGATAAAATGGCTCTGTCGGCCAATTCATCGTAAGTGTTGAGATGGTTTAATACATCAATCTTTAGGTCTTCGAGATTAGGAGTATTTACAGGCATGCATGCTTGTAACTGATAGAGCAGTGTTAACCAGACAATGCTTTTTATTACAAATGTAAATGGCGGTTTCATATTAATTACCGTTTTTTTGTCTGTAGTAAAATTGACCACCCATCCACACATGAGCTTGGTCTCGCCAGTTATCACCGAAATTTGTGCTTCCTGGATAAGTGTTTATATCGAAAGCTGTTCCATCATGAGACCTATATTGGGGGGCCTGGGAAAATTGTTGGTAGTATCCTGCACCTCGCATGGCTAAATTAATGCTCAAATCAGGGTATTTAGCAGAAAAACCATTGGTAAAACCATCTGCCCAAGCTTGAGATGTTGCTCCAAAAGCATAATTTCCAAACTCTTCAACTCCAGGTAAGTCTCGGTATTCGATGCGATTCTTGAAATCCCAGTCTCCGCCAGTCCTGACTTTATTTATGTATCCATTTGCATCGTTAGCTTTTCCTAGTTCAAAAGCTTCCCCTATCGAATCATTAAATTCTGAAACCATATTTTTCCATTTGTGTGCAGTCTTGGCTTGACTATTCCCATTTAACATTTGCGCAAATCCTGCGGTAATCGCCCCATTAGCAAATTTACCGCCAGTGATACGGGAAATAGTACCGCCTATAGTCGCGGCCACAACTATACGGGCGGCATCCCAACCTCCACCTTGTGTCGTTCCCACCATGTCATTGACATTGAGCGCTTTGGTTAGGCCTGCACTCAGGAAACCATGACCAAACTTTCCGCCTTGGAGCTCAGACATCACCCCTCCTGCCAATGCATGACTGCCGACGTGACCTGCACCATTTGCCTGCCAGAAACCGGACTCGGCATTAAATGCCCCTCCAATAGCTCCAAATGCCGCCCCAGATAATGCTCCGAACAACGCCCCCCTCAAAGAGCCTGTTGCAACAGCCCCACCGGCAGCCCCTGCAAATGCACCAGCGATTGCGCCATTAGCCACAGTTCCTGATGCAAACCCCCAAGATGCAGCCCATCCTGATGCTGCGCCAGCAGTGAAATAGGACACGACTGCTGCGGCAATGACTCGCCAGTACTTCTTTACAGATTCCCCAATCTTCTTGAAGAAGAATCCCGAAGGGTCGGTATAGCTCATGGGATTATTCAGCACATAGGCATACCGGTTAAAGCTCTGGCTGTTACCCGGGTCCTGTATATGTGGGTCGGCTTGCAGGAATCGGCCTATCGTCGGGTCATAAATCCGCCCGCTCATATGAATAATGTTCAGGTGGTCAACGCCTTCATGACCGGTATAGCCTTTACTCGCCGCTGGCGCGATGTAGTCATTCAGTATCGAATGGCGGTAAGCCGCCGTTTGCTTACCCCAGGGGTCATAGGTAAATTGTTGTACCACGTTCCCGTGCTGGTTGGTAATGGTGGTGGTTGAGCCTTGATGGTCTTTATGCAGGTAATACTCATCCTGGGTATTGTTACTGCGCTTGGTTATCACCAGATTGCCCACGTACAGTTTCTGCTCAGTTAGCGTCGGCTTACCACCACCCGTGCGGGTGACTTTTTCATAGCCGCCCACATACTGAGTGGTCAGGTAGGTGGTGACACCGCCTTCAACTTTGACATCATACCGCTCATAACGTTGTTGACCTGCATCGTATGTAAACCGGGTTTGTTCGTTACCGCGGGTGATGAGCGTGACCTTGTCATCGCTATTGAATGTAAAGCGACGGCTGCCATCATAGGTGATATTACCGTTACCATCATAGGTCATGGTGTGTGTCGGGCTGTCGGTTATTAAGCAATTTGCCCCGCTCAGTGACCCCACAGGACAGCTTCGAATTACCGCTGTGGTTAACTGGCGATGACAACTGCTGCCAGACACACTCCAGCCCGATGGACAGCTCCAGCTGCTGGGGCTGGCACTCAGCGTGCCCCGGCAGGTCGTGCCGGATAGCGAGGTGTTAGCCGGGCAGGACCAGGCAGGGGTTGCTGTGACAATTTTATTGCATCGATTGCCTGACAGCGTACTGCCCGCTGGGCAGGACCAGGTGTTACTTTGGGTATACACCTTGTTGCACTGACTGCCGGATAAGCTGCTGCCGGCAGGACAGGACCAGCTGTATGCCGTCGTGGTCAGCTTGCTGCAACTGGCGCCCGATAAGGTGCTGCCAGCCGGGCAGGTGTAGGTGAAGTTGGCTAATAAGGTCTTTTCACACATTTCCCGTGACGGGCCAACGTTTGAGTAGCCGGGAGGGCATTGCCAGCTGCAACTGCGTCGAGGTGTTAAGCTTCTGGGGATTTCTCCTCCACCGCCGGTGCCGGTACAGACCCAATTGGCTGACGTTGATAACGTGTTGGTACACTTATTCAGTGAGCTGTTGAACGAGTACCCAGACGGACAAGTCTTATTGGCCGGCGATAATGTGCGCTTTTCACAGCGTTTGGTGGTGGCGTTATAACTGTATCCTGATGGACAGGTCGGTGTTGCATTGGATGTCACTGTCTTTTGGCAGGTGCTGCCAGTCCAACTGTACCCCGCGGCGCAGACCGGGGTCGCGGCGGTATTGAGGTTTTTGGAGCAGGTGGTGCCGTTCCACAGATAACCAGCTGGACACACCGCAGTGGCCGCAACAGACAGTTGCTTTTGACAGGTGCTGCCATTCCAGCTGTAACCCGCTGGGCACACTGCTATGGCCGCCTGAGTTTCAGACTTGATACAACTGGTTTGAGCACTGTTTAAGCTGTATCCTGCAGGGCAGGATTTGACGGCTGCTACAGTCCGGGTTGCGCCTATCGACGCCAGTCGGTAAGGGTTATTGGCATCATAGGTATACTCACCTGTTCCGCTCTTGGCGGTAATGTTACCCAAATCGTCGTAATCGATAGAGTGAGTGGTTTTAAAGTCGCTGGGCAAGCTGGTGCCGCCAGCATGGATATTGATGGTGCGTTCATACAGGCGATACAGGTCATCATAGTGGTAATTTTCACTGAACGTCGCCGGCGCTGAACTCAGCGCATGGCGGCGCCACTCCAGGTTACCTACAGTATCAAACCGGTAGTCCAACTGATGGGCAGTTACCCCGTTGGCGCTCAGCGTGATGTTGTTTACCCAACCGGTTTGCTCCTCAAACACCGTGGACTCCTGCGCGCCGTTGCCGTAGGTCACGGCTTCTACCTGGCCGCGGGCGTTCATGTCAGTAATGGTCTGGTAGGCCTTGCCGGTTTGCTGGTCGGTGCGTTTAAACAAATAACCCTGTGAGTTGTAGTGATTCATCACGGTCAGCAGATTATTGGGGTATTGCTGAGTGTGCAGGCGCCCCTGACTATCGTAAGTGAACCGGTGGGTATAGCTGATGCCTCCTTGGGTTGTGGTGGTAGTGGCCAGCCGGCCAGCGTTGTCATAGCCCAGTTGTTTGCGATGCGCCCAGTCGCCCGCGCTGCAATCGCTGACGACGCTATCATAGCGGGTCTCGCTGATGAGCTGGCCGGCGGTGCGGTTACTGCGGTTGCCG
>NZ_JAHUTT010000107.1 GCF_019209865.1 Shewanella sp. NIFS-20-20
GCCGACTAAGATTAGTGTGCCGATGAAACAGAAACGCTGCATGATGAGCCCCGCCTTCTTGGAGCAAGTCCTTGTGGCCGGATTTACATCAGCGCCTAAATCTTAACCATTCATGCGGACGCCCTGTCAGTTTAGTGTTGCTTCACCGTTTTACCACTCCATTGGTGTACTACGTCAGGCCACTGATCTTTGATGGGATTAAAGCGGGTGGCAAATTGTGAAGGTGAAATAAAAGGCAATAAGCAATAAAACACTGGCGCCAATATCCAGCCTATGATCCGAGCCTTAAGGCTCCAGTTAGCGTGGGGAATTTTATACACAAAAGCTTGGGGTTGATTGGCGAAAGATATGCCTGTTGGTCCTTCACTCATAAAGCGTCTAACGAATTCCCAGTAGCTGTAGGTTTCGCTATGGCCGCTAACGGACATCAGTAAATTCAATGCCACGGGTTGACTGCGAGCTTGGTTATTGACGCAATGCTGGGGATACAGCCACAGATTGAGATTGTAAGCATCAGAAAATGCACCATAGCCTACATGATGAGGGGCAAACATTGTGGCTATTTCGCACTCTTTCCATGGAATGCGATATAAGGCTTTTTTGTGAAATACGTATACTTCTTGGTTTTTATGGTGAAAGCGTACTGGGGTTCTCAATGGTCGGCAGACGTCAATAAAGCACATCAATAGCATACAAACAACTAGCCCTAATTCGACGGGGCCTAAATACAACCAAGGAACATCGTCACGGCCAAGTCTGAGTATGAAGTACAGAAACAAAAACATAGGCAACAGTAAAAATTGCGCTGCACGTGTCAAGGTTTGGCGGTTATGAACGCTATTGACCCGCATGTCGATAAAGTCGCCATGGGTGCCGGCTGAATATAAATAGAAGGCAACATTGTATTGAGCGTCATCTTGCATTGGAATGGATTTGGCGGGGGGATTAAGTACATCCTCCATGATGTGGCTGGTGCCAAAGCCAGTACTAAAGCCATGACCTCGACGTTTAATTGTATTGATAAATGACGGGGTATAGCCGTCTTCCTCTGCACCAATCCAGAGATCTTTTGATACTTTAGTTATTTTATTGGGCATTAGCACTTTAGTCTGTTTTTTCACCAATGCTAACATTGGTTGGCGCAAAATTTAACCATTATTAACGTTGCGTGGCTAGTATCAACTTGTTGGCATCGATCAGTATCAAGCTGGTAAACGTCAATAAGTGACCTGGTCAACTGAATTCGGTCACCCTAGTTAAGTTCTTTAAGCTACTTCTTTTAACGGCTTGGTCATACGTTCAAATTCATTAGGACTTTGATAATTGAGGTATGAATGCATCCGTTGGCTGTTGTACCACATAGTGATGTAATTCAATACATCTTGCTGAGCTGCATACCGCGTTCGATAATTGCGCCAATGAATTCGTTCCTGCTTCAAACTACCGAAAAAGCTTTCTACTACTGCATTATCCCAGCAACAGCCTTTTTTACTCATACTGCCTACAAACCTATGTAACTGCAGTATCCGTCTATATTGATGGCTTGCATATTGAACGCCTTGAACTGAGTGTATTATCAATCCGGCTTTAGGTTTTCGCTGCCATATTGCCATTGTTAATGCATCACAAACTAGCTGCGCTTTCATTCTGCTGCCCATGCTCCAACCCACAATCTTACGTGAATATAAGTCTATGACGACTGCTAAATACAGCGATCCTTCAGCAGTCCATATGTACGTAATGTTCTGTACCCACGCTTGCTCAGGTCGTTCAACATCAAAATCCTGTTTAAGTTCATTATCATATGTAGGTTTCTTGTGGTCGCTGTTCGTTGTGGCTTTGTATTTCTTTTTATAACGTACCCAAACATTTGCTTCTTTCATCAATTGAGCGGTTTTCTTACGTCCAACAGGATAATCAAGTGAATTCAAAGCCTTCTGAATACGTCGTTGCCCATAGGTATTATCACTAACGTCGGCAATATTTTTCACCCATAGCAACATTTCTTGATGCTCAGTATCAATAGGTACCTGAGACTTGCGCTTTTGATAGCTATAGTAATTATTATTTTTCACACCCAACACGTGACACATTAATATCACCGGCCAGATCTTCTTATTTTGGGCAATAAACGCGTATTTTACTTCGTTTCTTTGGCAAAGAAGACCGTCGCTTTTTTTAATATCTCACGCTCCATTTCTAAGCGCTTTACTTGTGCCTTTAGCTTGCGGATCTCTTCTTGCTCAGGTGTTAGCTTGCCATTGCCTCTAAATGCATGACCATCATCATTTTCTGATTCTTTTATCCAGCGACCAAGTAGTTGAGGAGTGAGCTCTAAATTTCTAGCGGCTTCAGCAATACTGTAATTTTGCTCTCTTACCAGTGCAATGGCATCAAGCTTGAATTCTTTTGAATAGGATTTACGTGTTTTCATTTCAATCTCCAGTTAAATCAATTATCTCTTAACTGGGGTAGTCGTATCAATTAAACCACGTCAAGGTTTTACTTATTGCAGTGCGTGGAAGGCAAGCAGTATCTAAGTCACAACGTCTCTATATTGTTTGCATTTGAAGATACATGGTCTTTGTTACATACGCAAAGTCAAAAGCTTCGATTTATTGAGCGTTTCTGTGAGTTCGTGACAGCTACTTTTTATGGTAATAATAATTTATTCTACACAATTCAAAGTGATTTTGTTCCACCAAGCAAGTTGAATGAAGAAACATTACTAATTAATTGCTTATCACCCCCCGGTTTCTGGGGGCATATTTTGATTGCACTTGCATCAATTTTAAAGCATAAATCTCAGTTACCTTTGGCAACCTTTAATATTCTACTTTTAAATTTGCATGAGAAGTGTTTTTGGGTATTTGAAGACGAATCAGCGCGACTGGTAATCCGTAGCATGACGGAGCCAAAAATATTACCTAATACGCTAGCGCTAAGTTGTCGAAACTTACTATTAGGTAGAAAAAATAATTTGCATCAAATAACACTCGCTGAGTCTATCGTATATCTTTTTCGTGAAGATTTGGTTAAAGATCTTGAAAAGGCTAGGCTGATTGATGTGTTGGTACATTATGCTGATAGTTAACAAGCGCAATCACGCGCATCAAATTTTCGCCGCGCTCCAATTTGCCTGGTGTTGCGGGCGTCATATGCTCAGGGAAGGTAATGTATTCAATTTTACCTAATGGTCGCTTAATTGATGGAATTATTTCAAATGCTTTTAAAGAGCTAAGTCTTACCACCTTCCATTAAGCATGTGAGTCTGTGAGTATCGTTGGTGCGATTGGATAAATTGAGACGTAAAACCTCATTGATTCAGGTCATAACAACTCTCTTTTCTAGCATTCTCACTTCCGATGGAATTTTCTGGTGCCAACTATGATAGCGACGAGTTGATTTAAAAGAGATAAAAGAATTATTCAGGGGATAATCACTGTTAATGATTCCGCTTATCTGGTAAGCCCCTAGAACAGTAGACACTTCATAGAGTTATACTTAACCAAAAATATGAGGTGTTACATGCGCGGAAAACGATATCCAGATGAGTTCAAAATAGAAGCTGTTAAACAAGTCACTGAGC
>NZ_JAHUTT010000108.1 GCF_019209865.1 Shewanella sp. NIFS-20-20
CATTTGGGTTGTATGGTTAAGTGACTAAGCGTATACGGTGGATGCCTTGGCAGTCAGAGGCGATGAAGGACGTAGTAACTTGCGAAAAGCGTTGGCGAGCTAGTAACAAGCATTTGAGCTAACGATGTCCGAATGGGGAAACCCACTTACATAAGTAAGTATCCTGCAGTGAATACATAGCTGTAGGAGGCGAACCCGGGGAACTGAAACATCTAAGTACCCGGAGGAAAAGAAATCAACCGAGATTCCCTAAGTAGCGGCGAGCGAACGGGGATTAGCCCTTAAGTCTAGGGGGTGTTAGTGGAATGGTCTGGAAAGTCCAACGGTACAGGGTGATAGTCCCGTACATGAAAACTAACCTTAGATGAAAACGAGTAAGGCGGCACACGTGATATGTTGTCTGAACATGGGGGGACCATCCTCCAAGGCTAAATACTCCTGACTGACCGATAGTGAACCAGTACCGTGAGGGAAAGGCGAAAAGAACCCCTGTGAGGGGAGTGAAATAGAACCTGAAACCGTATACGTACAAGCAGTGGGAGCGGTTCTTGAGACCGTGACTGCGTACCTTTTGTATAATGGGTCAGCGACTTACATTTAGTAGCGAGGTTAAGCGAATAGCGGAGCCGTAGGGAAACCGAGTGTTAACTGCGCGTTTAGTTGCTAGGTGTAGACCCGAAACCCGGTGATCTAGCCATGGGCAGGTTGAAGGTTGAGTAACATCAACTGGAGGACCGAACCGACTAATGTTGAAAAATTAGCGGATGACTTGTGGCTGGGGGTGAAAGGCCAATCAAACCGGGAGATATCTGGTTCTCCTCGAAAGCTATTTAGGTAGCGCCTCGCACGAATACCATTGGGGGTAGAGCACTGTTAAGGCTAGGGGGTCATCCCGACTTACCAACCCTTTGCAAACTCCGAATACCAATGAGTACTATGCGGGAGACAGACAGCGGGTGCTAACGTCCGTTGTCAAAAGGGAAACAACCCAGACCGTCAGCTAAGGTCCCAAAGTTATTGCTAAGTGGGAAACGATGTGGGAAGGCTTAGACAGCTAGGATGTTGGCTTAGAAGCAGCCATCATTTAAAGAAAGCGTAATAGCTCACTAGTCGAGTCGGCCTGCGCGGAAGATGTAACGGGGCTAAGCAATACACCGAAGCTACGGGTGCAATTCATTAGAGTTGCGCGGTAGAGGAGCGTTCTGTAAGCCGTTGAAGGTGAAGGGGTAACCCACGCTGGAGGTATCAGAAGTGCGAATGCTGACATGAGTAACGATAAAGGGGGTGAAAAACCCCCTCGCCGGAAGACCAAGGGTTCCTGTCCAACGTTAATCGGGGCAGGGTGAGTCGACCCCTAAGGCGAGGCCGAAAGGCGTAGTCGATGGGAAACGGGTTAATATTCCCGTACTTTTGCTAACTGCGATGGAGAGACGGAGAAGGCTAGGCTAGCGCGGCGTTGGTAGTCCGCGTTTAAGGTAGTAGGCGGTATTCTTAGGCAAATCCGGGAATACATACGCTGAGAGCTGATGACGAGGTCCTACGGGACTGAAGTAGTTGATGCCATGCTTCCAGGAAAATCTTCTAAGCTTCAGGTTAGCAGGAATCGTACCCCAAACCGACACAGGTGGTCGGGTAGAGAATACCAAGGCGCTTGAGAGAACTCGGCTGAAGGAACTAGGCAAAATGGTACCGTAACTTCGGGAGAAGGTACGCTCCTGTTGGTGATGAGACTTGCTCTCTAAGCTGACGGGAGTCGCAGATACCAGGTGGCTGCAACTGTTTATCAAAAACACAGCACTGTGCAAACTCGCAAGAGGAAGTATACGGTGTGACGCCTGCCCGGTGCCGGAAGGTTAATTGATTGGGTTATCTTCGGAGAAGCTCATGATCGAAGCCCCGGTAAACGGCGGCCGTAACTATAACGGTCCTAAGGTAGCGAAATTCCTTGTCGGGTAAGTTCCGACCTGCACGAATGGCGTAATGATGGCCACGCTGTCTCCAGCCGAGACTCAGTGAAGTTGAAATTGCGGTGAAGATGCCGTATACCCGCGGCTAGACGGAAAGACCCCGTGAACCTTTACTATAGCTTGGCACTGAACATTGAACCTACATGTGTAGGATAGGTGGGAGACTTTGAAGCAGCGACGCTAGTTGTTGTGGAGTCGTCCTTGAAATACCACCCTTGTAGTTTTGATGTTCTAACCTAGGTCCCTTATCGGGATTAGGGACAGTGCCTGGTGGGTAGTTTGACTGGGGCGGTCTCCTCCCAAAGAGTAACGGAGGAGCACGAAGGTTGGCTAAGTACGGTCGGACATCGTACGGTTAGTGCAATGGCATAAGCCAGCTTAACTGCGAGACAGACACGTCGAGCAGGTACGAAAGTAGGTCATAGTGATCCGGTGGTTCTGAATGGAAGGGCCATCGCTCAACGGATAAAAGGTACTCCGGGGATAACAGGCTGATACCGCCCAAGAGTTCATATCGACGGCGGTGTTTGGCACCTCGATGTCGGCTCATCACATCCTGGGGCTGAAGTCGGTCCCAAGGGTATGGCTGTTCGCCATTTAAAGTGGTACGCGAGCTGGGTTCAGAACGTCGTGAGACAGTTCGGTCCCTATCTGCCGTGGGCGTTGGATGATTGAGGGGAGCTGCTCCTAGTACGAGAGGACCGGAGTGGACGAACCGCTGGTGTTCGGGTTGTCATGCCAATGGCATTGCCCGGTAGCTACGTTCGGAATCGATAACCGCTGAAAGCATCTAAGCGGGAAGCGAGCCCCAAGATGAGTCATCCCTAGGACTTTAAGTCCTCTGAAGGGCCGTCCGAGACTAGGACGTTGATAGGCAAGGTGTGTAAGCGTTGTGAGGCGTTGAGCTAACTTGTACTAATGACCCGAGAGGCTTAACCATACAACCCAGATGGGTTTTGCTGGCTATGCCTAAA
>NZ_JAHUTT010000109.1 GCF_019209865.1 Shewanella sp. NIFS-20-20
TTAGCTAACGTCAAGGCAATGAACAAAGTCATAAGACTAGGTATGCCTGTTAGTTACCGAGTTGAGTAATTAGAGTAAGTGTCATTAGATCAGTACGTTACGTGAACTATTTGATCAACAACGCCGTATGGCGCTGCTCAATAATCCTGATACAGGAGGGTGTTTTCTTACTTATATTTTAAGCATCGTTTTTGAGGGGGGCGCCTCCTTTTGAATAAGCGGCTGGTGACTGGTGTCACATATTTCCAGTCTAAAACATGTCAAATTTTGGGCGGAGGTGATAATTGTTAATCACTAATACAAACGATTTAAGAACACTGTGTTCTCAAATAGGAGAGTTGTAAATTTACTATAATAGAACATCTTGAAAAGCTAAATATAATTTCCTTATAAATCAATCACCGATTTTTCAATGCCTTAAATTATTTAAAAAGACCCCTGAGAATTTATGATGAGCTGGTAACACGCCTCTCACAATTTGCGTCATTGCCCATGGAGATAACCGTTGTTAATATTCGCGCACTTTCTGCTTTGAATAATTCTTTATGCAACTTCAAGATGATATTAGACGCCGGCAGCCAATTCTGGTTCAGGGCGCAATGGACGTAGAAATCGAAACTCTGGTGGCAGCGCTCGACGAGGTCAGTGAAGCCTCGTTCGGCTCTTGGACATTTTGGTTAGGTCAACGCAATGGTTATCCGGTGGTAGTTTCACGTACCGAAATTGGGCTGGCAAATGCCGCCGCGGCAACTACATTAGCCATTGAGCATTACCAGCCACGCATCATCATCAATCAAGGCACTGCCGGCGGTCATGATCCTAAGCTTTTTCGAGGCGATATTGTGGTAGGCAGTGCTAGCTTTAACATGGGCTCTTATAAGACTGAGTACACTGAGAAAGGCCAGGGCATTCACCCAAGGAATTGGCAGAACTTTGATATGACCATGTATCTTCGTGAACATGGAAACGTGGTTAAGCATAATCATTTTAAGGCTGACCCAGCCTTGGTGGCGTTGGCGGTGTCATTGGCCCCTCGCTACACCAAAGGACAAGTGGTGACTGGGGTGATAGGTACGGGGGATGAATGGAACCGCGAACTTGACCGCATAAATTGGTTTCATCAGACCTTTAATACGGCCATTGAAGAAATGGAAACATCAGCAGCCGCAATGATCGCCGAAGCCTATAAAATCCCTTTTGTTAGCATTCGAGTGCTGTCTAATACAGATCAACATGGACAAGAGTTTGAACCACAAACTGCCATTGATTGCCAACATTATGTTCTCAATGTACTGGATGAGCTAATCGTTTCGATGTAGTTGATTGGCAATGTACTGGTTTACATATTGCGCAATTAATTACGATAACCTACAAGTTTCTTATTGAGGCATTGTTATCGACAATGCCTCAATTACGTTCGCTTTATTTTCGTCAATGGATTAAATAAATGCAAATCATAGTGAGTATTCTAGGTATTATTTCGCTGCTTGCGATAGCCTATTTCGCGTCAGAAAATCGCAAGGCAATTAATTATCGAACCGTAGGTGTTGCATTTGTTTTGCAATTAACAATGGGGGCGTTTGTTATATTTTCATCGTTCGGTCAGGCGGTGATTTATAATATGGCCGAGGTAGTGTCTAATGTTATTGGTTATAGTAACGCTGGCATGTCCTTTTTATTTGGTGGCCTTGTCAGCGATAAAATGTATGAATTATTTGGGCCAGGAGGCTTTGTCATTGCTTTTAAAGTATTACCCATCATGGTTTTTTTCTCTGCCTTGTCGGCGGTTCTGTATTACTTAGGCATTATGCAACTGGTGGTGAAGTGGGTCGGTGGTGCACTACAAACCTTATTAAAAACCAGTAAAGCGGAGTCGATGTCGGCCAGTGCCAATATTTTTGTCGGTGTCACCGAAGCGCCATTGCTCATTAAGCCTTATATTCCGCAAATGACACGAGCAGAATTGTTTGCGGTGATGTGCGGTGGTCTCGCGTCTATTGCCGGTACGATGTTAGCAGGGTATGCCCAATTAGGCATTAAGATGGAGTATTTGCTGGCCGCTTCTTTCATGGCTGCGCCAGGGGGGTTGTTATTTGCCAAGTTACTGATCCCGCAAACTGAAAAAGTAAATGATCAGGCGCTTGATCGTGTTGTCGAAGACCAACCTAAAAATATTATCGATGCCGCAACCTCGGGTACCATGAGTGGGTTATCGTTGGCCTTGGCAGTTGGCGCGATGCTGTTCTCGTTTGTCAGTTTAGTAGCGCTGCTCAATGGCATGATTGGTGGCATTGGCGGATGGTTTGGTTTTGAAGGGGTCACTTTGCAGATGATTTTAGGCTATCTGTTTGCGCCGGTAGCTTGGTTAATGGGAGTGTCATGGGATGAAGCCATGCTGGCAGGATCCTTCATTGGCCAGAAGATTGTGATCAATGAGTTCTACGCTTATATTAATTTGGCACCCTACCTCGCTGGCGATACCTTGGTTGAGGCCACCGGCATGCCAATGTCAGAACGTACCCAAGTGATCTTATCTTTTGCTTTATGCGGATTTGCCAATTTTGGCACGGTTGCTATCGCGATTGCGGGTATTGGTAGCTTGGTTCCTGAACGTCGTTCCGAAATCGCTACCCTAGGGCTTAAAGCCTTGGCCGCTGGGGTGTTGTCTAACCTGATGGCAGCAACGATTGCCGGCTTGTTTATGACCTTGGTATAAGACAATCGCTGAGGCAGGCGTGCAACCTTTTAATGACCAGAAGATGGCGTGTGCCTGCGTAATCGCTTGAACAAAATAACCTAGCATTGCTGTAATGCCGATCAGTTAAGACAGATCGCTTGACGATCTCACTGAAAGGATCAAAATCCGATGACCCCTTGTCATCGGATTTTTTTATGCAACTTTCAGAAGCTTTGGCGCGTACTCATATCAATC
>NZ_JAHUTT010000011.1 GCF_019209865.1 Shewanella sp. NIFS-20-20
TTTTTTCGGACCCGAAAGTCCTGCTCAATGAATTCTGTCGATTCGATGATAAATCACCGAATTTGCATGTTATGCGGACATCTTCGTTGAAGTCTCTTGCGAGACGTTTTAAATCGTTGTCGATTTAGCAACTACTGTGAATGTCCACATAGATTGTCTGATAAATTGTTAAAGAACATGTCACTAGGTGACTGAGCCGAAACTCTCTGACCTACGAATCATTCATCGTGTCAGTGGTTGCGAATTATAGGCAAGAAAGAATTTAGCGCAAGCCCTTTTATTGAAAAACATCGCAAAAACCAATCGTTCGCACACTTTTCAAACCAAGCGGTGCTTTTTTACTCAAAACAGCGCTTCAACGCCCCTTTTTGCTCTATAACCCACTTAAATAAGCTGGTACATCGGCGATACTATCGAGGATCACTGTAGCTTCGGCACTCTCGACGATTTCTTTACCAGTTCTAACTAAAATACGAATTGGAACACCGGCAGCTTTGGCCGCCAACATATCATCGACTTTATCACCCACCATGACCGATTGACTCAAATCTAGTGATAGGTACTTAGCAGCATCATTGAGCATGCCCGGTTTAGGTTTACGGCAGTCACAATCCACTTTGTACACACCAATGCCTTGTTCTGCATGATGTGGACAATAATAGATGCCATCTAATTCAACCCCTTTATCGGCAAAGTTCCAATCCATCCATTCGGTCAGACTATGAAACTGATCTTCACTATACATACCACGGGCAATGCCTGATTGATTAGTAACTACCACCAATTTATATCCCATTTGCTTTAACGACATGCAGGATTCAAAGACACCATCAATGTATTCAAAATCGTCAACTTGATGGACATAGCCATGATCTTTGTTGATTACACCATCACGATCTAAAAAAATGGCTCGACTCACAGTTCAAGCTCCGATAACTATCAAAATTTGTGCTTATTATTTCACTGTTGTGTTCAAATTGCATCGTCATTATTAGGGGAATTGTCACAAGACAGACGCTCAACAGCCTACAAGCGCTATTTTTTACACCGATTGGATTTTAGCCGCGGGACACTGAACACATATTGCTAGCTATCATTGCATGCCAATCTGACAGCGGCGGAGCACATGACTAGTTATCGCCCCGCTGCCTTCATTATCATGCAATCACTGAACTATAGTGTCTGTTCAATGACAGCTAGTTTCATTGTTGCCAATGGTGGTCAAAACTGATCTCAACTGGTATGCCTTCAATATTAATATCTAAGGGTTCCTGCGGGGTTAACGTGACCTTTAGCACAGGCTTTTCACCATCAAAGGGCCCCATCAACTGTTTGGGTAAGCGCCCCACCAGCTCGGTGGGTTCATTTATTTGTGCGCGAAAGGTCTCCCCTGTAGGTAACTTGACCGTGGCTAGTTGACCAATATCAACATAATCGAGGTACTTAGGTTCAAGATAAGCAATTACCACAGGCTTTTCTCGTCCCGATAACCACAACAATGGCACCTCTGAGTTGACAAACTCGCCAACCTGCACCTGAATTTCACTTATCCTACCGACAAAAGGAGCGAGAATAGTCAGTTGTTGTTGCTGACTTTTAAGTGCACTGAGTTCACGGGCTAGTGATAGTTTTAACTGAGCTAGAGAACCCGATTCTTGCTCAATGCGTTGCTCATAAATCGCATTTAAATAATCACCTTTGGCTTGTTCATAGGCCATACTTGAGGCCGTTTGTGCTTCGATGATTGCGGCCATATCCGATAAAGGCACCAAGCCTTTATCCTTAAATTTTTGAAAATCTTTCAGTAACGACTCTTGCTTTTCTAACCCGATACTCGCGACATGAATGCGTTGCTGATATTGATTTAAAATAGCCACTTGCTGTTCAGTCAGCGATAAATCTAATTGTGATTGTTGCAGGTGTAACTCGTTTATCTTCGCTGACAATGTCGGCAGCTTAAGTTGAATTAATGCCGTATCTTTTTCAACTAAATCACCGACATTTACCAGCAATTCAGAGACAACACTCAGCTCTGGCGCCCGCATTCCTAGTGGTTCAGTGGTAATAATACCTGGCGCAAGAATAAACACATATGGCCGGGCTAAAAACCAGGCCAATAACACCACGGGAGAGATGACTAACAACAGTAATAAATACCAACGGCCTCGAAAACCATCGCGCTTCGATTGCGCGTAATTGACTTTAATACCTTTTTCATGAGTCGGTGTTTTGCTCTTACTGGTAGCAGGATAGATGATTTTCATTAAAATTTACGACCTCGTTTAAGTACCCACCAAGGAGCCATGGAACTTTCTTCGTGAGAACGCCTAACCCATTCATTTAACAATGCGAATAGACAAATAAAGCGCATAAACAATGCATACAGAGGATAAATAAACAACTAGGGTAATAATTTCAGGTCTTGTTTTGGCCGTTCAGATACCGCTAGCAACACGATGAAGTAGAGAAATATTAACACCGCCAAATAAACACAATAAATAAATGCAGTCATAGACACCACAAATTCAAACGGATAACTGAACAAAATATACAATGTATAGCCAGCAATAATGACAGGCATCAATACGTTTTGTAAGAAGCCATAAAGTAAGGTAAAAATAAAGGTGCCCATACCAAGTAACTTTGGCGAGAAAGCCGGCCAATGTTTTCTAAAATACAGAAAAAATAAATCTCCATCCCATCGTAATCGCTGCCAAATTAGAGAGTAGAGAGTATCAGGAGCATCAGTATGCCCAACCGCAAAGGTCGCGAAAGGAATTCGCCATTCTGAATGACGTTTAAAATATTGTTTAAAGCGTAAGGTTAAATCAAGATCTTCTGCGGTATGCGTATCCCAACCGCCGATTTGTATTAAGAGCTCTCGACGAAAAGCACCGAAAGCACCGGATATATTATTCACTAAATTCCATTGAGCTAAACCGGTTTTCCCCCCTTGCATCGAAATTAAGTATTCAATCGATTGCATTCTTGTCACTAACGATGCATTGGAATTTCTGACCCTAAGAGCACCCGCAACAGCAGGGACATTAGGATCAGCAAAATAACTAACGATTTGCGCGACACTATCATTATCAAATGAAGTATCAGCATCCGCATTAAAAATGATCTCTCCATTAGCCACACTTAAACCTGCATTTAAGGCTGACACGCGTCCACCACGTTGCCATTTAGGCAATACTATGATCTGTCGGTTAACGGTGGCGTATTGCTTGGCCGCATCACACGCATGTTGATAGGTTTCATGATTAGCCACCGCCCCATCAACCACCGCAATAATTTGGATGTCGCCGTCATACACCTGCTCTGCTACCGACGCAATGGTGGTTTTAACGGCTTCTTGCTCGGCGTAACAGGTAATGATGCAAGAGACTTTGGGCGTGAAAAAACTGTTCACCTGAGTCGTTTGGTGTTGTTGATAATAAAAACGGACAATGCCGCTAACCACTAAAATCATTAATGGTAATTCGAAACAAATGATCAGGGGTAAAAACCATAAAATGACACTGCCATCCTGACTAAGGCTGTGCTTAATCTCTAAAAATAAGAATGCAATAGTTGTCAAATCAAACATTTGCTAATCATTCCAAGCCAACGAAATTATCCACCAGCCAACTTTTCACATCAATTCCTATTTCAGAAGGCAGTTCTACATGATTAAACTGAAATTGAAATTCTTGCGACAATGAAGATGTCAATTCCGTCAATTTTTTATACACAGACTGTAGTTGGTTACTGTTTACAAAAGGCAAAAACAGTAACAAGCCTTCCTCAGTAAACTGACTACAGGCATCGGTAGTCCTCACGATTGACGATAAACGCTCTTGAAATTCCTGTAACTGCAAAAAGCTAAGTTCCGAACTGACAATTTCATCTAAATTCAGCACCTTTATCGCAATAATGGCATGGCGGTGATGATGGCGTCTGGCCAATTCATTTTGCCATTTGATCACCCAGTAAAACTGGTTTGAGTCCATCACATTGCCTGAAATCTCTGAGAATATCTGAGTCATCGCCCCTTGGATGACCAGTAAACGTCCTGATTGCGCTAAACGGTATGTGTGGATATTTCTGACAACTAACTCATCTAAAGCATGCTTTTCATCACATTCAAGGCACTGAGCCTGAACATTGGCATCGACAAACATATGATGACAACATCTGCACGAATGGGTCTCAATCGGTCTGTCGTAATCAACACCAATATGCCTTAACTGTGTAAAACAATTGGGACATGCGAGCACACCAGCATCTCTAAATGCACTTTGCTCCCCGATATGACCACAATTAAAGCAATGCAAGCTGGCCATAATATTAATATCTAAATCGAAGCAACGTGGGCACACATCAATATAATTCAGGTGAGATGAATGGCAACAAGGGCTAAATCTTACTCGGCTTATTAATCGGGTAGATTCGAGCCAACCTTTTGCTTGTAATTGGGCTAATAGAGCAAAACTATCGACGTTAGAGATCCCCCAAGCTTCAAAAATAGGATAATAAAATAATGAAGCTCCTTGAGGATCTTTCATCGGGGTTAACTCAAAATCAGGATGCAGCCAAAGGTAAGTTAGCAATGTAAATTCATGATTCTTTTCATAATATAAATTTACCAAACTTTTCTTATGCAGGTATTTATCCACATGTTTATCGACATCTTCACCAAATAGGCCATTGGCTAAATAGGGAGACATTCGACTAGCGGCGGTCACAAAAATTAAACATAAGCCGGTGGTATATTGTTTACGTAAATATAACAATAATTCATCTTGTTCTGCAGGGGCAGCTGCAATGACAAAATAGGCATTGTTCAAATCAACATTAAGCAATTCATTCATATTATCAATGAAAATATATTGTTGTTGATATTCTATTGGCGGCGGCATTCCGAGCCAGATGCCAGTTTTTTTACTTGGCTGACTCGGGTTAACATTCATGACATTATTCATTGGCAACCACCACCCTAAAAATTTGTATACAACTAATTTAGCATGTTTTGACAACCCGCATGGCAACACAACACTCCGACCACAAAATACGCAACAAATATTATCATGAGCAACACGCCAGCATCAACACCAATACCACTGACACAAGCGCGCCCCACAAAAGACAAATAAGCAACAGAAGGTTAGCAATGTGTTCCCCAAGTCTAATAATGCGCAATGATAATTGTACGCTGAACTATTAACGTTATAGTGATTAAGCCATTGTTTTAACTTAAAATGATTTCACGCATTATTAACATTGTAAATACTGTCTAGATTGACATTGGACCCTTATATTTTCAGTTATTTCCATCGCCGCTTAAGCATCTAGACGCTACTAGTCGACATTTAAAACCTATCTATCCGATAGAACCCCATGTCGATAGTGGGCCGGTGACCTTGGATTAGTTCACCTGTTAATTGGGCACTGATGGCTGACCAAGTCAACCCTAAGTGTTGATGACCAAATGAAACAAACACGTTATCGTGATGTGTTTGACTTATCACTGGCAAGCTGTCTGGCAATGATGGTCTAAACCCCATCCAACGTTGCCCTTGGTCGGCCGAGGCTTGCAAAAACACACTGGGCATTAGCGCTTTAGCATGCGGTAATAGACAATCCGCCCTCGCCAAAGACATTGGCGCGTCTAAGCCCCCAAATTCGACGGTCCCAGCTAAACGCGTCCCTGTTGCCATCGGGGTGATGATCATTTTACGCTCGTACGATGCCACCGGTCGCGTTAAATTGGATTGTTGCGGCATCATTAAATGATAGCCTCGCTCTGTTTCGAGCGGCACCTTATATCCTAATTGCTTGGCGAAAGGTCGCGACCAAGCGCCTGCCGTCAACAAGAGTTTATTTATCTCAATGTCAGTATCCTCTATTGTAAGCGTCAATGGTGCACTAGGATTGTTGACATTAATCTTAGTGACATCAGCCTGAGTAAACGCCCCGCCTAAGCTAATAAACTTGTTAAAAATAGCTAGGCATAACTGGTAAGGATCCTCAGTATGACCCACGTCAGTAAACCATAAGGCATAGGTGATCTTACGACTCAAACAAGGTTCCAGCTCTCGCACCTGTTGGCCAGTTAGCAACGTAACGGCAATGCCTTCGTTAACATAGGATTGCCATTGATGCCGTATGTCGAACAACGCCGTATGCTCAAACACTAATAGACTGCCGTTAAGCGTTAATAGATGTTCACATCCGCAACTTGTTACCAAAGCCTTGATGGCTGAGATTGACTGTTCATTAAGGGCTTTGATCCCTTGCTTATTATGTAATCTCCGCTCTGAGGACATATTCACCATAAACCGTAAAAACCACGGCAGTGCTCGATGAAGGTATTGAGGACGAATACGCAGCGGCCCGAGAGGGTCCATCAGCATCTGCGGAAGCGTTAACAGTAATTTGGGATCCGCTAACGGAAACACCTGTTCAGTAGCAAAATGTCCGGCATTACCAAAAGATGCTCCCAAAGCCACTCCCTGTTTGTCGAGGAGGGTGACCTGATATCCCGCCTGTTGCAAATACAAGGCGGACGTTAACCCCACGACCCCCGCCCCTAGCACACAAATATCTTGATCGTTTGTGTTTAGCATTCGTTGCTTCATCATGTCCCTCTTCTCATTTATTGCGTGTGGGGATGGATTAATCCAATCTCAAGTTTCAGTGATACAGACCTGCGAGGTTAGCATCGATAATAAAATCGCCACGCTCCCACTTTGGTCACCGATAAAATGTTGACTCGTCCGTGATAAATCACCACTCAGACACTCGAGCTCATTACGGTAGGGCTATGTAAGCTCACCCCCTGTTTTGCCATCCCCAGTCAGTGGTGCTCGCTATTCGCCACCGTCCATGTTCTCAGACCATGGCTGCAGGCCTTTAGCAAGATGGCAGCACTTAAAGGTTAACATCAGGCCATCAACCAGCCTCTACTATGGGCGGCGAAATTGTGCCCGCAGCCATAATATTCTACTTGCGGTTAACCTATCACTGACTGTGCATAAACACTGAACAATGCTTTATGCAGACGTTTTACTCATTACGTATCAGATGCTTGCGCAGAAAAATCCATGATATCTGCATGCTGCAGGTGCTTAACGCCAACTTAGACAGCAAGGAGCATACCTAGATGGCAAAGGTATCTATTCATCACCCCTGGTATTGCACCAGAATATCGCAAAAAAAATACATCTTGATAACATCATACACCTTGGATTATTGTATACAATATACCGTTATGATTATTTTAACAGAGAGGTCGACAATGAAGATTAATTGGCAAGGGGTATTTCCTGCAATTTCAACGCAATTTCATGATGATGGTTCAATTAACTTTGCATCTAATGCCACTATGCTTGAAGCACTCATTGATGAGGGCATTGACGGCATTATTGCGTTAGGGACTGTGGGTGAAAATGCGTCACTGAGTGCAGAGGAAAAGCGTGCCTTTATTGAACACACGGTAGCCACAGTGAAAGGGCGTATTACCGTCATTGCTGGTTGTACCGAAAATACGGCTCGCGCTGCCGCACAATACGTCAATGATCTTGAACCTCTCGGGATAGATGGCATCATGCTATTACCAGCCGTGGTCTATCGAGGAACAGACAAAGAAGTATTGGCTCATTATCAATACGTTGCTCGCTCAACCAGGTTACCTATCATGATTTATAATAACCCAGTCAGCTACGGCGTCGACATTGATCTCGACATGACCGCTATTTTGGCCGCCGAGCCCAATATTGTTGCCATTAAAGAGTCCAGTACCGATACTCGGCGCATTACAGAATTACAAAGCCGTTTTGGTGATCGTTTCACCATTTTTTGTGGGGTCGACGATATTGCGCTAGAAAGCATGCTACTGGGAGCCACGGGTTGGATTTCCGGCCTGACCAACGTATTTCCCCGAGAGTCGGTGGCCTTGTACCAATTAGCACGAGCCGGCCGCATAGAAGAAGCCCGCGAAATCTACCGCTGGTTTATGCCATTGCTACGCTTAGATACCATTCCCACCTTAGTTCAATGCATTAAATTAGCAGAACAAATGCTCGAGCGTGGCAGTGAAAATGTGCGCTTACCCCGACTGCCCCTGGAGGGCGAAGAGCGGGCTTATGTTGAACGTACGGTTAACACGGCACTGAGTCAGCGCATCGATTTAAGCAAGTTCAACCTTAACTAATAGCCAAGGAATGTGACGATGTTAAAAGGTACGTTTTTTTGCATCGACGCTCATACTTGTGGCAATCCGGTACGGTTGGTCAGTAGTGGCCATCCGCACTTGTTAGGCACAACCATGAGTGAAAAGCGCCAACATTTTATGCAAGATCATGATTGGATCAGGCAAGCATTGATGTTTGAGCCTCGTGGCCATGCCATGATGTCGGGCTCATTTCTCTACCCTCCTTGCAGTGAGAATGCCGACGCATCTATCTTATTTATTGAAACAAGCGGTTGCCTGCCGATGTGTGGCCACGGCACCATAGGCACCATCACCGCAGCCATAGGCGCAGGCCTTCTCACCCCGAAGACCCCAGGAACCCTGATTATTGATGTTCCTGCCGGACAAATTAACATCGACTATCAGACCCGCGATGGTAAGGTCGACTGGGTGAAAATCTATAATGTCCCCTCCTTTTTAGCCCATCAAGATGCGATGTTAGACGTGCCAGGATTGGGTCATCTTAAGGTCGATGTTGCCTACGGCGGTAACTACTATGTGATTGTAGATCCTCAGCAACACTTTCCTGGGCTGCGACATTGGAGCGCTGCAGACATTCACCGTTGGAGCCCGCTGGTTCGCGCCGCAGCGCAACAGCAATTGAGCTGCGTTCATCCTAATGATGCCTCGATTAAAGACATTAGCCATGTGTTGTGGACAGGAGATCCAATCGCGCCAGGTTCTGATGGTGCGTGCGCCGTGTTTTATGGCGATAACGCTATCGATAGATCACCATGCGGTACGGGCACTAGTGCAAGGATGGCACAACTTTATGCCCGCGGCTTGCTTAGCGTCGGCGACAGTTTCACCCATGAAAGTATCATCGGCAGCCAATTTATCGGCCGCATCGAAGCCTGTTCACACGTTGGAGACTACCCTGCCATATTACCAAGTATTCAAGGCTGGGCTAAAGTCATCGGCCACAACTGTATCGTGGTTGATGATGACGACCCTTATGCACACGGCTTCCAAGTCCTATAAATACAAGGAAACTTTTTAATGACACCAACACTACTGGGACAGCATTTAATCAATGGCCAATGGCTAGGGCAAGCCACGGCTTTTACACCTATGGACCCGGCTACCAATCTGGCATTAAGCCAAAGCTTTGCCGAAGCCGATGCCGACACCATCGCCCTAGCCGTTAATGCGGCAAGTCAGGCATTTACGACCTATCGGCGCGCATCTCCAGCAACACGCGCCACTCTGCTACAAACCATTGCCGAAGAAATTGAACTGGCGCAAGCAGATATCATCGCGATTGCCATGGTTGAAACGAGTTTGCCTCAAGCGAGATTGAGCGCTGAAACCACTCGCATCTGCGGCCAATTGCGTCTGTTTGCCCAAACGTTACTGAGTGACTACCAACCTAGGTATATTGATAAAGGCGACGCCCACCGCCACCCCCTTCCCAAGCCTGATACCCGCCTTGGGTATCTCCCTTTGGGTCCGGTGGCGGTGTTTGGTGCATCTAATTTCCCACTGGCATTTTCTACTGCCGGTGGCGATACCGCCTCGGCATTAGCCGCCGGATGTCCGGTGATCGTTAAAGCGCATCCGGCTCACCCAGGGACCAGCGAATGCGTGGCCAATGCGATTCTAAAAGCCCTGAGGCGCTGCCAACTCCCAGCGGGTATTTTCAGCTTACTGCAAGGACAGCAGCCGCAGTTATCCACCGCACTAGTACAACATCCAGCCGTTGCTGCCGTTGGCTTTACTGGCTCACATAAGGTTGGCCGTCTTCTCGCTGATTTATGTGCCGCCCGTGCCAACCCCATCCCATTTTACGGTGAGTTAGGTTCGAGTAACCCGCAAATCATTTTGCCGCAAGCCTTAGCACGTAAAGGAGCAACCTTGGCGCATAACCAAGTCGAGTCCATGTTAATGGGTCATGGCCAATTCTGTACATCACCGGGGTTAGTGCTTGTGACCCAAGGCGAGGGCTTAGATAGTTATCTTCGCACCTTAGCCGCAGACATTGCCGAGCGTCCAGCGGCCAATATGTTAACCTTGGCCATTTCACAAAGCTATCAATGGCAAGTAGAGCAGATCTTGCAGCTTAGCGGGGTTGATGTAATAGCCCAAGGCCAAGCCAATCATGCCAATCATGCCAATCACCTCATTCGTCCCTATGCCCTGCTCACCGATGCCAACAGCTTTCAACAGCACCCGATCCTAGCTGAAGAAATTTTTGGCCCGTGTGTACTGGTGGTTATCTGCCAGTCCGAGCAAGAACGCCTCCAACTCATTGAACAATTACCCGGTCAACTCACGGCGAGTATTCATGGCGAAGATCAGGAAGTGATCCATTACCAAGAGCTCGTTGAATCCCTGTGTTATAAAGTAGGTAGGATCATGGTTAATCAACTGCCTACCGGCGTAGAAGTCTGTCCATCAATGCAACATGGTGGCCCTTATCCAGCCAGTACAGACAGTCGCTCAACATCGGTTGGCAGCCAAGCTATTTGGCGTTTCTTGCGCCCAATTTGCTATCAGAATTACCCTCAAGCACTCTTACCTGAGTCGTTGCGCCATTAAGCCATAAACATCACTAACCCATAGGTGGCACGCCATTAAGGGAAGCTGTCTCAAGGCAGTTTCCCTTTATTTATGAATCAACAAAGAGTAATCTGTTACAGATTATTACTACAAAAATTGGCAAAAAAAACAACATGAGTCGAACGACACCTATCGTCCACAAAACCCGCACTCAGGTAGTAGTAGAAGTACTGAGAGAGAAAATTCTGTCTGGGGATATTGGCGCTGGCGAACCGTTACGCCAAAGTGCACTGGCTGAAGAACTCAATGTCAGTCGGATACCTATTCGTGAAGCCTTGGTGCAATTAGAGGCCGAGGGTTTGGTAAAATTTGAAGCCCATAAAGGCGCGACTGCCACTGAATTATCGGTGACGCAAGCGAAAGAACTGTTTGAACTGAGAGCCTTAATCGAAACTGAATTACTTGCCAAAGCGATTCCAAACATTCAAGATGACGACCTGAAACAGGCCGAACAAGTGCTTAATCAACTAGAGTCAGCCTTTAAAACTGAAGATGCAGTGGGCAGTTGGAGTGAACTAAACACTCAATTTCATACCTGTCTGTATCAGCCAGCCAACCGACCTCACACCTTGGATGTGGTCCACGGACTAAATACCAACTGTGATCGCTACATTCGATTACAGTTATTGTTGACTGGCGGTATTCCCCAAGCAGAACAAGATCATCGAGATTTGCTTGAATTTTGTAGAACCAAACAAACCGATAAAGCGGTTAAGCTATTAAGAAATCATATCTTACATGCGGCCAATGCCATCAGTGAATTAGTTGAACAACAAACCAACAACTAAATTCTCCTTGCAGGACATGTGTTTTAGGCACCACGTTATTGGTCTGGGCGAAATAAGCCCACCACGAGAGAATATACCATGCAGTACGCAACAATTACCGGCTGGGGCAAGTGTCTGCCTCCTGCGATATTAACCAACCATGATCTCGCCACTTTTATCGAAACGTCAGATGAGTGGATCCGTCCTCGTACCGGCATTTCCCAGCGTCATATTAGTCATGTCAATACCTCTGAGTTAGCCTCGGTAGCGGCTAAACGAGCCTTAGCGGCCGCTGGGTTAGATGCCAGTCAAATTGACATGATTATTCTTGCTACCGCCAGTCCCGATACCTTGATACCGAACATTGCCTCGACAGTACAAGCGAATATTGGTGCTCAATGTGCGGCCTTTGATATTAACGCGGCTTGCTGTGGTTTTCTTTATGGCATGGGGTTAGCTAATGCACAAATCCAAAGTGGCCAATGCCAGCGAGTATTAGTGATTGGGGCCGAGCGATTGAGTTTCTATTTAGACTGGTCGCGTCGGGAAACCGCGGTTCTATTTGGTGATGGAGCTGGCGCCGTGATCCTCGAAGCCACCGACACCAAACAGGGTGTTTTAGCTTATGAGCTCAACAACGATCCTAGCTGCCGCGAAATTTTAAGTGCCGGTTTTGGCACTAAAATGGATAGGTTCGATGCCGATTCTTTGGATTTCTTCATTCAATTTGATGGCCAAGAAATCTTTAAGCGCGCGATCCGGGGCATGGGGCAGTTAAGTAAGAAGGTCTTGGAAAAAACGGGGACGAATAAAGATGACATCGATTTGGTAATTCCCCACCAAGCCAATGAGCGCATCATTGATACCTTAGTTAGCCGAATGAAAATTGATAAAAGTAAAGCCTTTATCAACATTGCTAATTATGGCAATACTTCAGCAGCAACGATTCCGATTGCCATCTGTGATGCCTTGGAGCAAGGACGGATCAACGCCGGAGACACCATTTTATCCTGTGCTTTTGGCGCTGGATTAACCTCAGCCGCCATGCTACTCAAGTGGGGGGATAGAGTGACTCCTATCGCGGAGTCTGATGCCGAGTTACCCCCTTGCGACAGCACTGGACTTGAATTAGTCAAACGAGCCGCAGATTACTTCTTAAGTAAAGCACAATAGGCTGTTGGCCTCCCTCACCTGATCAGACGTAAGTCGAACTTCAGGTGAGGAAGGTGAGCGATAGCCTGCGCCTCTTTGCCGAGGCCACCTCTTCTTATTCATTGACGAGACCAACATGTCAGAGCCAAACGACGTCATTATTCACACCGATAACTGGGTAAAGCGGGTTATCATGAAATACAATATTTGTCCGTTTGCTCGGCGCGAAGTCGAACGCAATGCCATGCGTTATCGCGTGGTGGAAGATACCAAGTTTAAAGCGGTACTCAAGCAATTAATTGATGAGTGTCAGTACTTGGATCAACATGAGAATTTAGAAACGTCACTGTTTATTCTTCCTCGAGGTTTTGAAGATTTCTATACCTACTTGGATTTAGTCGATGCCGCTACTGACTGCCTAGCAGAACAAGGCTATGAAGGCATTTACCAGCTGGCGAGTTTTCATCCGGACTATTGTTTCGAAGGTGACGATGAACAGGCCGCGGCCAATTATACCAATCGAGCCCCCTACCCAACGTTACATATCATTCGCGAAGCGAGTCTAGAAAAAGCCCTCGCCGGTTATCTTGAACCAGAATCCATCCCACAACGCAACATTGGCTTTTGCGAACGTAAAGGGGCTGAATTCTTCCGCGACTTATTAGCTCAGTGCAAAAAGGACGGACCCCAAGGCCGTCACTAACTCAAGCCACTGCCCTAGTGGCTTACATAGCGTGATAAAACGCTTTTATTTGAGCTAACCAAGGCGCTAGATGGCTAAACTTGTGGCTTTGCTCTTCATCGAAATGAATGTCGTAATACGGGTTGAGACAAGTCTCAATAGCTGCCACATCAAGGCATTCATCTTTTCTCGATAATATCACCAGTGAGCGCCGCTGATTTTTAGCACGAAAGTCAGTCACGCATTTGGTGGCGATGTCTTGATATTCTTCAGCACGGTCTATTTGCCCCTGCATCGTGCGTTCAGGCCATAAATTGGGGTTAATCATCACACTACAACCGCCAACTAAGAAGGCCAATCGCTCAGCCCAGTAACCGCCGAGTCCCACGCCAATAAATAATGCGTTAGCATTCGGTTCGACAGCCAATTGCCTTGCAATATCATTAAGTAGTTGCTGCATATCGAGTTTGGGATGCATGGCTGAATAACTCAATAATCGCACATCAGCATCGATAAATTGTAACTGACGCATTTTGTCGTGATTACCGGGACTGGTCGCATCAAAGCCGTGTAAGTAAAAAATCATAGGCGCTCCGTGTATCAAACATTACTGACGATATGTTGTGCAATCGCCACCGCATCATGCCAACGTTTATCTTGCTCTAAGGCAATGGCTACTTGCGCTTTATTCGCCAACAAGCGCGTTGCCACTGATGGTTGCGAAAACGCAGGCCATAAAAACTCAGGATCAAGTACACTCGCGACGCCGGCCGGATCATTACATAGTAATGCCATATCACACCCGGCAGTTAAAGCAGCATTAACCCGCGCTCGATAGTCACCGGCCACCGTTGCCCCTTTCATGCCCAAGTCATCGGAGAAAATCACCCCGTTAAATTCAAGTTCTTGCTTTAAAATCTGCTGTAACCAAATGCGTGAAAAGCCTGCAGGTTGCTTATCTACTTGCGGGTAAATCACATGTGCAGGCATCACCCCTTGCAATTTATCTTTACGCATCAGCGACTGAAACGGAATTAAATCATGCGCGCGGATAGCGTCAGCTGACCGCTCATCGACTGGCATGGCGATATGCGAGTCGGCGGCAACACTGCCATGGCCGGGGAAATGTTTGCCTACCGCGGCCATCCCAGCACTCTGCATGCCGTCAATAAAAGACTCGGCTAAACGTGCCACCATGGCTGGGTCATCACTGAAACTGCGGCTACCAATTACCTCACTGATGCCATTGAGATCAAGCACGGGGGCAAAACTTAAATCAATATCGATAGAGACTAACTCGATCGCCATTAAAAAACCTAGTTCCCGCGCCCAATCGCAGGCTTGTTGAGGATCTTTGGCGACGCGAAGCACGCTACCCATTGCCGGTATGGCAGTAAAGCCTTCTCGAAAGCGTTGCACACGCCCACCCTCTTGATCGACGGCAATTAAGATCTCTGGCCGACACCGGCGTACACTGGCTATCAACTGCGCTAATTGGGAGCGATCTTGGTAATTTCTACTAAAAAGGATCAAACCGCCTACGGCTGGGTGCGCTAATTGCTCTGCCTCTAAAGGACTCAATGCCAGTCCTTGCAGATCCATCATTAAATAGCTCATCTCAAATCCATCTATATTTTCGTTGGCTGTAGTCTGCCATAAAACCTAGCCTACTGTAGAGCAGGGATTAAGGGCTTGTTTGATAAAATTTGATAACGGTAATCACAAGGATAAGAAAATCTCATGAATTGTTCTGACTCACTCTGTGGGATACTGACTTAATTAACGTCTTAATGACAAGGTGGCTATAATTTATTAGCCAGAAATTACATCAAGGTAATGGTTATGATCAGTGTTTTTGACATGTTTAAGATTGGGATTGGCCCATCTAGCTCACACACCGTGGGCCCGATGAAAGCCGCCAAAACGTTCATCGAAGGGCTAGTCAGCCAAGGACTCCTAGAACAGGTCGACGAGTTACGATCGGAACTGTTTGGATCTTTAGGTCAAACAGGTAAGGGCCACGGTACAGGCAAAGCCGTGATTTTAGGCTTGCTCGGTGAAGAACCCCACCTTGTGAATACCGATAATATCGATGCCATGCTGGCATTGGTAGAACAAGAACAAAAACTCACACTCAGCAATGGCCATATTGTTAACTTTACTCGTCAAGATGGCATAACTTACCATAGACGCAAAACCTTACCCGCACATGCCAATGCCATGACCTTGTATGCCTACCAAGCTGGGCAATGTATCGCCCAGCGCACCTATTATTCTGTTGGCGGCGGGTTTGTGCTTGATCAAGATGAAATATTGGCCACCGATGCCTCGCCAGCCACGCCAATTACTGCCGCACCCTATGACTTCAATAGTGCGCTTGAGCTAGTCTCAATGTGTAATAACAATGGCTTAAGCATTGCCTCATTAATGATGCAAAATGAATTAAGTGTTCACAATGAAGGTGCCATTGATGCCCAGTTATGGGCCATTTGGCAAACTATGAAAGATTGTGTCAATAAAGGCTATTCCAAAGAGGGATTGTTACCCGGTGGCTTAAAATTAAGAAGACGCGCCCCTTCTTTGTATCGGCGCTTAAAAGCCGAAGGTCGTAACAATATCGATCCCCTAACCGCGATGGATTGGGTTGATCTGTTTGCCTTATCAGTGAATGAGCAAAATGCCGCGGGCGATCGCGTGGTGACAGCCCCAACAAACGGTGCTGCGGGGATTATTCCGGCGGTATTATGTTATTACGATATGTTTGTTGAAGAAGTCGACCAAGATATATGTAATCGTTTTCTGTTAACCGCTGCCGCCATTGGTATTCTCTATAAGAAAAACGCTTCTATTTCTGGCGCGGAAGTGGGCTGCCAGGGAGAAGTTGGAGTCGCGTGCTCTATGGCCGCTGGCGCATTAACCGCCATCATGGGTGGCACAGTTGAGCAGGTAGAAAACGCCGCTGAAATAGGTATGGAACATAACTTAGGCCTCACCTGTGATCCTGTCGGCGGCTTAGTCCAAGTGCCATGTATTGAACGCAATGCCATGGGTGCAGTGAAAGCCATCAACGCCTCGCGAATGGCATTACGTGGCGATGGCAATCACAAAGTCAGTTTAGATAAAGTCATCAAAACCATGATGGATACTGGCCGAGACATGGGCAGCAAATATAAAGAAACGGCTAAGGGGGGCTTAGCCGTGAATATTGTTGAGTGTTAACTAACGCACTGGCAAAGGGATATCAGCCACGATGCGGTCAATCAAGTGCTGTTCTTTTTGGAGTGTAATTTGTTCAATTTGTTCTCGACTAAGATGTGGCGCAACTGCGTGAATAAAATCAAGCAAATAGCGCCGTAAAAAACTGCCACGACGAAAACCAATACGTGTGATGCTCGCCTTGAACAAATGGCTAGCATCACGCACGACAAACTCGCTATCCACTGACTTATCAATCGCCATCGTCGCCACAATTCCCACTCCTAACCCCATCGCCACGTAAGTGTTAACCACATCGGCACTGATCGCCGTGAAAGCTACCCGCGGATTTAAGCCTGCTTGTTCAAAGGCCATATCGATGGGGGATTTACCCACACCGCTGCCCAAATAGGTTAACAATGGAAACTCAGCCAACTTAGCTAAGGTCAATTGTGGTGCTCTCGCTAAGGGGTGCGTGGCGGGCACGACTATGCTGTAGTTGCACAAGTAGCAAGGTAATAACAATAACTCCGCAATCACAGGTAAAGGGTGGTCGGTGATCACAAAATCCACGTCGCCTTGGATCACTTTGTCTTCAATATAGGCGCCACTCCCTTGATGCATATCAAGACAGACCTTGGGATACTGGCTTAGAAAAGGTTTGATCACCTGCGGCAAGGCATAACGCGCCAAAGTCTCGGTGGTGGCAAGGCGTAAATGCCCCTGATCTGGGCAAGTAAACTCGTGGGCAACGCTTTTTATGCAATCGACTTTATTGAGAATATCATTGGCAATCGCAATCACCTGCTCTCCGGCTTCAGTCACATGCGTCAAGTGTTTACCACTTCGCTGAAATATTTGAATACCCAGCTCATCTTCAAGCATACGCACTTGCTTGCTAACCCCAGGTTGCGAGGTATACAGCGCGTCAGCCGTAGCCGACACATTGAGGTTATGATTTACAACTTCGGCGATATATCTAAGCTGTTGCAATTTCATGTTGGTTATCCTGACCACTAACTTCCTACGAAGACCCGCAGACGTCTTTCCTGACTGAATACCTATAATTATTAGTTTTAATAGTGCAGATTACCAAACCAAAGCGGAATAAATAATATGATTTACCTGTCGAGCGCGACACAATCGTAAAGCTAGACTAAGATAACTATGCTAGTTGTTTGATTTAATGTAGCATTGTCTCAATTCTTAACTTAATGGATTACCTATGATATTCACTGTGGTCTTAGTCCTGATAGGCGCCTTGGTATTAGTGGTGATCGGGATCAACATCATACAACAGCAGAAAGAGCGCGTTGAGGCCGATCGTAGAACTGAGTTTAATCGTCAAAAGGCGATTCTTGATGAAACAGAAGCCGTGTTAGCCAATTCAGCTATGTTGCCTTGTTCCACTCAAATCATCATCATTTTGCATCAAAGGATTAAAGACGCTCTGGAATCGGCCTTGTCGTCAACTAAGCCCCCGGTCTCAAATCAGTTAGAAAAGCGTCTGATCGATGTCAACAGTATGCTTGAGCAATTAAAAAAGAGTAACGGTCAAGCGCCACCCATCGAAAACTTCCGTCTACCTGACAACGACAAACAAATTTTATTATTGGTGCAATCACTGAAAAAATTGAAAGCGATTTTGCGCAATGAAAATAGCAAGGGCAAAATAAACCCCGAGGTCTTCACCCAAGAAGAGAAGCGTATCGATAGCCTGCAATTAAGGATAAATGTTGATGCCATGCTCAATCGTGCTCGTAGCGCTTGTGCAATTAAACAATATGGTTCGGCTAAGCAATTGGTAACGAAGGCAATTTCTACACTCAACGCATTAAAGCAACACAACCCCTCCGATCCGTTTGTACTTAAAAAGGTAGATGAAGCTAAGCTACTACTTGAAGAATTAACCGGGGCTCAAGAAACCGATCAACCGACGGCTACTCGCAATGAAAAGCCAGAAGACGATTTGGATATGTTGTTCCAACCGAAAAAGAAATGGTAATAATTTTGCGTTAATTTCCCCATCTTACAAGCCGCTCATTCGAGCGGCTTTTTTATTGGCCAATGTCAGCGTTTAAGCATAAAAAAATCCAGTACTAACACAGGCTAGTACTGGATCATGATGAAGCAAACCAAATTACTTGGTCTCTTTGGCCTTTTTCTTACGGGTGTTTTCAGCCACCCATTGACCATCCAGATATTTAGCTGACCAACCGGTGGCTTTGCCATCCACTTCGGTCGCCACGTATTGCTCTTTGGTTTTACGGCTAAATTTCACTTGTGCTTTATTACCATCATCATCGGTAGCAGGAGCATCAGCTAAGTATAAATACTTAGGCCATAATAATTCACGGTATTTCACCAGCTCTTCAACCAACGGTGCCCGAGTTTCACGAGACTTTGGAAAAGTACTGGCGGCTAAGAAAATACCGGCAGCCCCATCACGCAGTACAAAGTGCGCATCAGACTTAGTGCACTTTAGCTCAGGCAAATAAATCGGATCTTCTTTTGGTGGTGCAGCTTCACCATTTTTCAACAATTTACGAGTGTTTTTACACTCTGAATTGGTGCAACCAAAATACTTACCAAAGCGACCGTTTTTAAGCTCCATGTCATTGCCACAGCGATCGCACTCGATCAATGGCCCTTCATAGCCCTTAATTTTGAACTGCCCTTTCTCGACTTCATAACCCCCACAAGTTGGGTTATTACCACACACATGCAATTTGCGGGTTTCATCGATGAGATAAGAGTCCATCGCCGTACCACAAACATCACATCGATGCTTTGCACGTAAAGCATCGGTTTCGGCATCTTCGCTCAATGAGGTGATGGCTTCATCACCAGAAGTCAAATTCATAGTGGTTTTGCAGCGCTCTTTAGGCGGCAATGCATAGCCACTACAGCCTAAGAATACGCCCGTGGTGCCCGTTCGGATCCCCATTTGCCGGCCACAGGTCGGGCAAGGAATATCGGTTAACACCATCTCATTGGGCAACATACCGCCTTCATCAGGCTCATGTTCTGCGGTATTCAGCTGTTCAACAAAATCAAGATAGAAACCGTCTAATACTTGTTTCCAATCACGCTCACCTTTAGCCACGTTATCTAAGGTTTGCTCCATGCCCGCAGTAAAGTCATAACTCATTAATTCTTTGAAGCTATGCAATAAGCGATCACTGACGATTTCACCCATTTTTTCCGCATAAAAACGGCGGTTTTCAACCTTGACATAGCCACGGTCTTGAATGGTCGAAATAATGGTCGCATAGGTCGATGGACGACCAATACCACGTTTTTCTAATTCCTTGACTAAAGACGCCTCACTGAAACGCGCCGGTGGTTTTGTAAAATGTTGTTTTGGTGATAAATGTTCGAGACTTAGTGATT
Organism: Shewanella sp. NIFS-20-20; assembly: GCF_019209865.1. Lineage (GTDB taxonomy): Bacteria > Pseudomonadota > Gammaproteobacteria > Enterobacterales > Shewanellaceae > Shewanella. Next base: position 19,985 of record NZ_JAHUTT010000011.1, read on the forward strand.
CGCCTACCGCAATCTCTGGCAACAGTTTTTCTTCTTCATTTTTCTTTTTCAAGGCTGGCTGAACACGCGTCCAACCATCAAATTTCAAAATTCGACCATTGGCTTTCAGTTCGTAATCACCAGCTTTGACGGTCAACCGAGTGGCATCGTATTTAGCTTGGGTCATCTGACAGGCAACAAACTGGCGCCAGATCAGTTCGTATAAGCGCTGCGCATCTCGCTCCATATCTTTCAAGAAAGCCGCTTCAACGTTGACATCCGATGGACGAATGGCCTCGTGAGCCTCTTGAGCGCCCTCTTTGCTACCGTAGCGCAACGGAGCTTCAGGAAGGTAACTTGCTCCAAACTCTTTAGAGATAAGCTCTCTGACGGACTCTAGCGCCTCCTGACTGATATTCGTGGAGTCGGTTCTCATATAAGTGATGTAACCCGCCTCATATAAGCGCTGTGCCATCATCATGGTCTTTTTCACCCCAAAGCCCAAACGCGTACTCGCCGCTTGTTGCAGGGTCGAAGTGATAAATGGAGCGCTAGGCTTACTTTGAGTCGCCTTGTTTTCACGCTCCAACAAGGTAAATTGCTGTGACCCTAACGCATCGACAGCCACTTGGGCGTCGGCTTTGGTCACTGGCTCAAATGCTTGCCCTTTAAAGCGCACCACTTGCATGGTGAGGTTTTGCTGAGTAGGCGTCAGCAAATCCGCATGAATATCCCAAAACTCTTCAGGCACGAAGGCTTTGATTTCACTTTCTCTATCAACCACCAACCGCACAGCCACTGACTGCACACGCCCCGCCGATAATCCGCGCGCGACTTTTTTCCACAACAATGGCGACACCATAAAGCCCACCACACGGTCGAGGAAACGACGGGCTTGCTGAGCATTGACCATATTGGTGTCTAATTGACCCGGTTTGCTAAAGGCATCCTGAATCGCCGATTGGGTAATTTCGTTGAAGACCACACGTTGATAACGCTCTGGATTGCCGCCGATGATCTCTTGCAAGTGCCATGCAATCGCCTCACCTTCGCGGTCCAAATCCGTTGCGAGATAGATTTTATCCGCCGAATCCGCCAATGCTTGCAGTTCTTTTACGACTTTTTCTTTGCCGGGTAAGATCTGATATTTGGCTTTCCAGCCATGCTCAGGATCGACTCCCATCCGGGTGACTAAGTTATATTTGTCCTTCGCACGCTTGTACTCCGCCTTTTCATCAGGAGACATTTTACGAACTTCAGCAGCGGTTTTCGTTACGCCATTGCCTTCAGACACCGAGGAAGATGTGGGTAGATCTCTAATATGACCTACGCTCGATTTAACAATAAATTCTTTACCAAGATACTTATTAATGGTCTTGGCTTTAGCCGGTGATTCGACAATTACTAGCGATTTACCCATAGTATGATTCGCGCCAATGGTCTCTGGAAGGTGGAAATGGCTCCATATATAGAGGGTTGTACCGCGAGTTTCAAGTGAATCCCTCGAATATATGCGCCAGCGAGTCAATTTTTATACAATTTATGTGTTTTTGTAAAAAATAATATTGCGTAATTAAAAACTATTCTTTCACTATTTACCATCAAATGAAAATACTTATGCACTTTAGGCCAAGCAGAGGCGATTAAGCAAATTATCTCGCTCTTGTACGAACCTCTCGCTCACGTATACTGAGGCAACTTTACAGCCGCGCAACAAAGCTGTTGCTAATTTTAAATAACTACCAAACCAACATCACAATCCACTGTTGCCCTAGAATAACTAATTACAAGGAACCAAGATGACTGCTCTGGAAGCTAATTTTGATGGGCTCGTAGGCCCTACCCACAACTACGCGGGACTGTCATTTGGCAATGTTGCCTCTCAAAATAATGCAGCGGCAGTGTCAAATCCTAAAGCCGCAGCATTACAAGGATTACAAAAAGCAAAAGCGCTCGCGGATCTGGGTCTCGTACAGGGCATGCTCCCACCACAACTACGCCCCGACCTTGCCAGCTTGCGACGTGTCGGTTTTGCCGGCACCGATGCCAAGGTGCTCCACGAGGCAGCAAGCCATGCGCCGCAGTTACTCAACAGTTTTAGCAGTGCTTCTTGCATGTGGACCGCCAACGCCGCTACCGTTTCTCCCAGTAGTGATAGCGCCAATGGCAAAGTCCATTTCACTCCAGCTAACTTGGTCGACAAGCTGCACCGCAGCATTGAACCGGGCCAAACCGCCCGCATTCTCCAAGCAATTTTCAAAGATCCCGCCCATTTTCAGCATCATATGCACTTACCCGAGCATCCATATTTTGGCGATGAAGGCGCGGCTAATCACACCCGTTTGTGCCACCAATATGGTCAACAGGGGGTGGAACTGTTTGTTTACGGTCGCAAAGCAAGTCAAGCGAACAGCCCAGCGCCCAAGCATTTTCCTGCGAGACAAACTTTGGAAGCAAGCGAGGCTATCGCGCGCTTACACCAACTCGATGACCGCTATGTACATTACATTCAGCAGAATCCCGATGTTATCGATCAAGGTGTATTCCATAACGATGTCATTGCCGTCGGCAACCAGAACGTATTGTTTTACCATCAACAAGCGTTCCTTAATAGCGCATCAGAATTAGCGCTATTACAACAAAAGATGCAAGGAGACTTGCATCTCGTCGAAGTCAGTACTGAGGATGTCAGCATCGATGCTGCGGTAAGAAGTTATTTATTTAATACCCAACTGGTCACCTTAGGTGATGGTAGTATGGCCTTAATCGCGCCGAGTGATTGCCAAGAAAACCCGCAAGTATATCAATACTTACAAAGCTTGCCTGAGCGCGGAAGTCCCATCAAACAGGTCAAGTATTTTGATGTCAAACAAAGCATGCAAAATGGCGGTGGACCGGCGTGTTTACGCCTGCGTGTCGCCCTCACCCCTGCAGAATTAGCGGCAGTGAACCCCCAGGCATTGTTGACCGATGACCTATATCAGCAACTCACGCAATGGATACATAAGCATTATCGTGATCGTTTATGCGCCACCGATCTTGCGGATGTTACTCTCTACCAAGAGTCGTGTGCTGCGCTTGATGAATTGACCCAAATTATGCGATTAGGCAGTATCTACGCGTTTCAACGCTAACCATGGTTGTCATAAAAAATGGCGCCTAAGGCGCCATTTTTTCATCCCTTAATAAATATTAATCGGGATGGTTGCCACCGGTGAGACCACGCCTGCCGGTGAGGTGACCTCAATGATCAATGAACCAGCGTTAGGCTCATCTTCACCTTTGACGACCACGCCGAAAGCGCTACCACCATTGAAGTTTGACGAAGGCCAAGTATAGTCACTGGTACTGACCACTGAGCCCGCGGTGGCTCTAAAGCTGACAATGGAGCCTGATGGCATTTGCTGATTATGTAAGTCACTGATCACTATGCTGACGGTGCCAGTGCTCTTACCAGCAATGTCCAGTACCCCATCACCATCATCAACGCCACTGTCGGTCACTATCGGCGTCGAGCCATAAGCCGCGCTGCCTGACATCACTAACACCAAGCTCGCGCGAACATTGATTGATTGTGGATTAGAGATTCCATCGGCACAGCCTGAATGTGCCGGAATAGAACAAAGCACGCCGTTATAGAGATTATCCGCTACATCAAATACCCCATCACTGTCGAAATCAACCAACTCTTCATTGGTCCCGCCAGATTCTCCACCCGCTTGCTGCGGGTTGAACACACCATCTTCATTGTGATCAATAAAGGCTTCATCCAAATCATAGCGATTACCGCTGACGTCAAGCCCATTGAGGAACATTGGCATTTCGGCCACGTCTAAACGGCCATTACCATTGGAATCAGGGAAAGACTCTTCACCAATAGCTGTCGCAATAATGGTAGCTCGACCACCATAAGACTGGCCCATAAAGTTGTTGGTGCGAGGCAACAAGCCTAACTCGGGCAACTTATTGCCATCAGGACGAGCCTGCTGGCTGCGCCAAACCACGCTACATTCACCGTTGAGGGTGGTGCACGATGGATCTATCGCGCCACCTTCAGTGGTAAAGGTCACCGCAGTGCCATCTTTAACCGGGTTATTGTAAGCATCTGCCAACCGAGCCGTGACGGTGACCTCGGTGCCATCGACAACCCAGCCTTCGGCATTCAAGGTGGAAGCAGACAATGAAAAACTGTCTTGATCTGGAATGCCAGTGGAGACAACCAGTTCACTCGATTGACTCGAAATCAAAGGCGTTGGGCCATCGACAATCGCGGTCACTCTGACACTGGTAGCCACGGTACCTGAGTTAATCACAGTTTGAACTAAGCCTTGACCATTGGTTGTCGCCGAAGCAGGGTTGACTGCGATGCCACCCACATCCGTGTTAAGGCTAAAATTAACCGACTGATTGCTGACCGGGATGCCGTTCGTATCAAGCACCTTAAACACTATGGTGGATGATTCATCCCCACCAGTGCCTAAAATACCAATATTTTTAGGTGTGGCTGATACAAACACAATACTACCGACGTCAGCCGCGAGTACATTAACCGTACCGGTGGCCGATAAATTAAGGCCGCCGGCATTGGCTGTTACATTGATGATGTCATCACCCTGGCAGCCTTGCGCTAAATAGGTACTGGTGGCGACGCCGTTGACCGCTTGCACTGGTGAGCTCAACAACGCTTTAGGCGTAATGGCGCTACTACAGGTTGAGGTAAAAATGACATCAATAGGTTGGTTGTAAGGGACGCCATTGGCATCTTGAATAACCACAGACACACTGGCAGTGCCTCCTGCCGACAATGTCGGGCTGCTGACCGCCGCTCGGCCATCGACAAAGGGAGTGCCACTGCCCATATTTAGGGCGGTTTCACCAATCACCACGATGGTTTCAGCAGTTTCACCGGTGGACAAGGTCCCCACCACGGCGGCAGCACCTAAGCTATTACCCGCGTAAATATCCACCACGGCCTCGCCATTAGCGTTGGTCACAGCGGTATCTATCGGCAATTCGCCCTTGGTACTGGTGAACGTCACTATCACGGGCTTATTAATCCCCGAGACCGTGGCCTTAATGCGACCAGGCAGAAGATTATTAATGGTGCTGATGGGGTTGCCACTTTGATCGGTCAGCGCTAACGCTATTTGTGCGCCTCCTGTCACATCCCCACCATCACCGACCATAGTAAAGGCCACATCGGCACTTTCACCGGTGCCGATACTGGCGGTGATCTTACCGGCGCCAGCGGTGCTAGCTGTATACAAGGACACCACCGCAGTGCCGTCTGCTTGTGTCACCGCCGTACCAATCGCCGGCACCAGAGTGCCAAGATTGTTGTCGTTAAGGGTGAAAGTAACCAGTTCATTGGCCAACGGATTATTATTACTATCAGTCACCGTTGCCGTTAACTGGGCAGGGTTTTCTTGTGAAATTGTGGTGTTATCTATGACCACCGAGATGGAGTTACTTGGCTCAGGCTCCTGATCACCACCAGATGAACTTAAGTCTCCTCCGCCACTACATGCTGCTAATAGCACCGCCAAAGTAAGGGCGGTAAAGTTCCTTAACGCTGACATCATTGCCAGACTCCCCGTGTTGTCCATGAATATTATTAATTATTGCGCCACCAAAATCACACAAACAGAAATTACCGCGCAACATTGCTTACATAATAATATGAAAAGCCCGCAAGATCACAACAATATAACGAATTTTACTTATTCTCTTCGGCCTTGAATCTTGCTAGTCTTTACATCGTTTAAAATAATAATGACAATATTTGAACAGGAATCACAATGAGTGAAAAAAAACACAACAAATTAGGGCTGACAGCTAAAATATTGCTGGGCATGTCAGCGGGTATTATTTTTGGTCTGCTACTGCGAAATATTTTCCCAGCCAATGAGATTGTTCAAGAATATATCACTGACGGTTTTCTCCATGTTATCGGCACTATTTTCATCTCCAGCTTGAAAATGCTAGTCGTTCCTTTAGTCTTCATTTCCTTAGTTTGTGGTACTTGTTCGTTAAGCGAACCGTCAAAATTAGGTCGATTGGGTAGCAAAACCATCGGGTTTTATTTATTCACCACGGCGATTGCACTAACCGTCTCCATTTTGGCTGCGGTGGTTATCCACCCCGGTAATGCGTCGCTAGCCACCACGGAAAATATGCAGTTCGTCGCCAAAGATGCCCCAAGCTTATCGGAAGTATTGATCAATATTGTGCCGACCAATCCTCTGCAAGCCATGAGCCAAGGTAACATGCTCCAAATTATTATTTTTGCAGTTATTTTTGGTTTTGCCATTGCCCACATTGGTGAGCGCGGCAAGCGAATTGCTGCATTATTTGATGATTTAAACGAAGTGATCATGCGGGTGGTGACCTTAATCATGCAGCTTGCACCTTATGGCGTTGCCGCTTTAATGGCTAAGCTCGCATTAACCTTAGGTCTTGAGACCTTTGGCAGTGTATTAAAGTACTTTGTCGTGGTGTTAATGGTGCTACTTTTCCATGGCTTAGTGGTTTATCCCATCCTGTTGAAGTTGTTCTCTGGATTAAACCCGTTCACCTTTATTCGCAAAATGCGCGATGTGCAGTTATTCGCCTTTAGTACGGCAAGCTCCAATGCCACATTACCTGTGACCATTGAAACGGCGGAGCACCGCTTAGGGGCCGATAACAAGGTTGCTTCATTCACCCTGCCATTAGGCGCGACCATCAATATGGATGGCACCGCCATTATGCAAGGGGTCGCCACTGTATTTATTGCTCAGGTGTTTGGGGTCGAATTAACCATCACGGATTACTTTATGGTGGTAGTGACTGCCACCTTAGCTTCTATTGGAACGGCGGGGGTTCCCGGTGTCGGTTTGATCATGTTAGCCATGGTGCTCAATCAAGTCGGGCTGCCAGTCGAAGGCATAGCCTTAATTATTGGGGTCGACCGCTTGCTGGACATGGTTCGCACGGCGGTCAATGTCACTGGTGACTCAGTGGCTACTGTGATTATTGCCAAATCTGAAGGTGAATTTAATCAAGAGATTTTCAACGACCCTCAAGCAGGAAAAACTGCGGGAAGTTTTGATGATCAAGTGCATCGTGCCAGTTGATCATCATTAAGGACATAGAAAAAAAGCGCCTGAGGGCGCTTTTTTTATAGACCAAAGGGTTATCGGCCCCAGTATGACTCTTCTAGACTATCTTCACGCTCAGGTAAGCCTCGCGACAAACGCGGACTATGCTGCGCTAAGACTTCATAGGCCACGCGGTTTGCGTACTTACAAATTTGCGAGAATGAGGAATAACATAAACCTTCACGTTTATGCTTGCTTGAACCTGGCACATTGGTTTTATGAAAATCGTTAGCCGATAAATCATGTAACAAGGCTGATAAAGCCCCATCTCCGGCACCATTGGTGTTACGGATCCGCTCAGGGCCACCCATATATGGCGAAATATGCGCGTACACTTTCAACGGGGTGACACAGTCGGCTTTCATCATAGGTCGCGAGAATTCATAACGGTTGAATTCAGGAATAGCGCCCGGTAACAAGGTATGCTGCGTTTCACGTTTTTGGCTCTCTTCGGTATACCCTGCAGTGTATAAACCGATGGGGCCGGCAGTGAGTAGAATCATATCACACCAGTCAAGGGCACTTTCACACGCCAGCAAAGGATCGCTAAAGCCAGTGAGCGCTTCCGCTTCGTCCTCGTTCATGGCCAATATGGTCACATGCTCCGAAATAAAGTCCTGCCACCATTTAGGATCTTCGGCAATTAAAAAGCGGGTACCTAAGGTCAACACCACAGGAACATCGGCCGCTTTGGCATATTCAATCGCTTTCATGGCAGCATCAGTGATGCCATCGCCTTCGCTCGCGCGCATTAAATAGGCGGTTAACACTAAGGCACTGGCCCCTTGGATCACATCACAATGAATAAACTCAGGGGTCAGTTTATCCATTGAGCCTTTACTGATGGCGAACGTGCGCTCGCCACATTCAGAGATCAGCGTGAAGCAACGGCCAATAGGCCCATCGACTGGTTGTAAATAATTTAAATCTACCTTAGATGAGGTATGACAAAGGTAGCGATAGGCGTAACTACCGACTTCAATGTTCTGACTCATTACCCCAAATAACACCGAACGATCATCAGCAAGGATAGAATAGTTATGAACCGTGTTACCAATGGTGCCACCAGCAAACTCATCACTGATCATTTGCTTGGTTCTAAGCTCTTGATAAAGTTGATGTGCCTGCTCGTCATTAATTAAGGTCGAATTCCCCTTAGGCAGCTGATAGCGTTCAAGCAATGCATCTTCTACTTTCGCTTCAATATCCACTAAGGTCTGATCAATACCTGTGATGTAAGCAGAAAAAGGTTCTGGCTGTTGAGTCAGTTGTGCGAGTAAAAGGTCTCGGGTTTTAACGGGAAAATAATGCTTAGATTTACGCTGACCGGGAAACTTCATTCTGGGTTCTCTAATTACTGGCTTCCGTGCACGCCGTCACAGACAGACAGAGGTCTGTCCCCATGCAACCTACGGGCTGCTAATGGCGGCAGATTCTAGCATAAATAAATCGATGCACCAGTACTGCCCCCCATTCAAATACAAAAAAGCCTGCACACCGGCAGGCTTTTATAGCGTCATTGGCGATTTACTTTAACGCAGCAACCATTTGCTCGCTGACCGCGGCAACGGTTTGAGTACCATCAAACTTACGGTACTGAGTATTCCCCGCAGCCGCCATCGCGCCGTAAAAATCAACCAGAGGCTTAGTTTGCTCATGGTAAATATCTAAACGCTTACGTACTGTGGTTTCTTCATCATCAGGACGGATCACTAGGTCTTCACCGGTCACATCATCTTTATCCGCCACTTTAGGTGGATTAAATACTACATGATAAGTACGACCTGAACCTGGGTGCACACGACGACCCGACATACGCTTAACGATTTCTTCGTCAGGCACATCAATTTCAATCACGTGATCTACAGCAATACCATTTTCAACCATGGCATTTGCTTGGGGAATGGTACGAGGGAAACCGTCTAACAGAAAACCGTTAGTGCAATCATCGGCTGCAATTCGCTCTTTTACCAATCCAATGATCAGGTCGTCAGACACTAATTGACCCGCATCCATGACTTTCTTGGCTTCCAGTCCCAGCGGGGTGCCCGCTTTCACTGCTGCACGCAACATATCACCAGTGGAGATTTGGGGAATACCAAAATGCTCCATAATAAATTGAGCCTGAGTACCTTTACCGGCACCGGGGGCGCCCAATAGGATAATGCGCATTCAAGAGTCCTCTTTTGCACGAATAATTAAAGTCCGTGATCTTCGCATATATAACCACAGGATAGAAGGAATTTTCATTAGACTTTAGAATGAGTCCGCGCTAATACAATAAGCTATAGAGTTTACGTCGGTATTGATTAGCGACACTATTGCCCTGCCCCAATGCCGTCATAATTTCCATAAAGGTTTTTTTCAGTTCACCATCGGCGGCATTCATGTCGCGACGGAGTACTTCGAACAAAATCGCCAACGAATCTTCATCACGACGAACCTGATGATATGCCTTAGCGAGCGCTTGGCGAGCTTCAGCAGAGTCCGGTAGTTGTGCCAATGCTTGCTCAAGCGCGCGGATCTCCGGGCTGTCAGTTGACTCTTTGGCCAAGGCTAACTTGGCCACAAGATTGGCATAATAGCCATCTTGGCCCGCTAGACCCACTTGGCTCAGTAACTGTTCGGCCTGGGCGATATCTTGCTGCTGCAGGTACACATCAGCCATCGCTAATGACACTTCATCACATGGATGTGATTGCTGCGCCTGTTGCAGTAAAGCCAAGGCGGCGGCTAATTGACTGTCATCCTCAGCTTGCAGCATAGCCATCGCTTGAGCCAACTGCAGCTGCCATAACGGTTGGACATGTTTATCCAGTAATGCGCCAACCATCTCAGTGCTCATGGGGGCCATTAACGCATCGACTGGTTGGCCTTGCTGCAATAACATTAAGGTTGGCAAGGTTTGAATACGGAAATAACCGGCAATTTCCATTTCAGTATCACAGTTAACCTTAGCTAACAAAAACCCACGAGGTTGAGCAATACTTAATTGCTCAAGTACGGCCAAACTTGTAGGTTCTGACGGTGACCAAAAAGCCAGCACCACCAGCTGCTGCATCGAAGCATCAACCACTTGCTGAATATTTTCTTTGGTTAAATCAATTACGCCATTCATAAGCAATCCTTAGAAATAAGGGCCACCGCTGGGTGGCCCTTATTATGATCAATCTTTTTGCAGTAACATTTGGTTCATCAATTTAATGAACGTCGATGGGTCGGCTAATGATCCCTTCTCTGACAGCAAGGCTTGTTGTAATAACAACTCACTCCAGTCAGTAAAAGCTTGCTCATCTTGCATATCAATCAGTCTTGCCACCAACGGATGGCTTGGGTTCAGTTCAAATGTAGGTTTAGACTCAGGCACCGCTTGTCCTGCCGCCTGCATCAACTTAATCATTTGCGTTGACATTTCCCCTTCGGCTGATACCACGCATGCCGGGGTATCGGTCAAACGAGTTGTCACTTTAACGGCACTGACTTTATCGCCTAATGCCGCGGTAACACGCTCAACTAAGCCTTTGCTTTCTTCAGCTAATTGCTCTTGGGCTTGTTTTTCTTGTGCATCTTCGAGATCACCTAAATCCAAATCGCCTTGGCTGACACTGTGCAAGGATTTCTCTTTGTAATCATGCAGATGATTAACCAGCCATTCATCAATACGCTCAGACATTAATAAGACTTCAATGCCTTTTTTACGCAGTAATTCTAAATGGGGGCTATTAGCCGCGGCGGCATAGCTATCAGCAACGATGTAATAAATGTGCTTTTGGCCATCTTTCATACGACTAATATAATCGTCTAACGACACGGTCTGGGCTGCACTATCATTAAGCGTTGACGCAAAACGTAACAAACCAGCAACTTTCTCACGATTAGCATAGTCTTCCGCTGGACCTTCTTTTAACACCTGACCAAATTCAGTCCAGAATTGCTGATATTTGTCGCTGTCGTCTTTGGCCAGCTTTTCAAGCATGCTAAGCACACGCTTAGTCAAAGCGTTACGTAAATTACGGGTCACCTTACTGTCTTGTAAAATCTCACGCGATACGTTTAACGGCAAGTCGTTCGAATCTAGCAGTCCTTGTACAAAGCGTAAGTAAGACGGCATAAATTGCTCAGCGTCATCCATGATGAACACCCGTTGTACAAACAATTTTAAGCCATGTTTACGATCACGGTTCCACATATCCCAAGGCGCCTTAGCAGGGATATACAGCAAGCTAGTGTACTCTTGATTACCTTCAACTTTATTGTGGCTCCAACTCAGCGCATCGCTAAAGTCATGCGATAAATATTTGTAGAACTCTTGGTACTCTTCATCACTCACGTCAGATTTACTGCGTAACCACAACGCGGATGCCTTGTTCTTGGTTTTCCACTCCCCTGGCACTGCCGCGATGGTTTCGCCATCTTCTTCACGCTCAGGGCTACCTTCTTGCCACATTTCAACCGGAATGGAGATATGATCGGAGTACTTGGTGATGATGGAGTTAAGGCGGTAGTCATCGGCAAATTCTTTATCGTCTTCGCGTAAATGCAGAACAATTTTGGTACCACGTTCCGCTTTAACAATATCTTCTACGGTAAAGTCACCTTCGCCGCAAGATTGCCATTTAACACCTTTATCAGCACTATCACCCGCCGCGCGGCTAGTCACAGTCACTTTATCGGCCACGATAAACGCAGAATAAAAGCCGACACCGAACTGGCCAATCAGTTGCGAATCTTTGGCGGCATCACCAGATAAGTGGCTAAAAAAGTCTGAGGTGCCAGATTTAGCAATCGTGCCTAAATGCTCAATCACACTCTCGCGGTTCATACCGATACCATTATCTTCAATGGTGATGGTGCCTTGCTCTTTATCCGTGCTAAGGCGAACCCTTAATTCACCATCCCCTTCATACAGGGCATCATTGGTGAGCGCTAGGTAGCGTAATTTATCGGCGGCATCGGCTGCGTTTGAGATCAATTCACGCAGAAAAATCTCTTTATTGGAATACAAAGAGTGGATCATCAAATGCAAAAGTTGCTTTACTTCTGTTTGAAAACCGAGTGTTTCTTGTTGAGACATGAAAATTTCCCTTGTGTTACACAAATACAAATTCGATATAACCAAGATGGGGTTAGCCAACAATATTTCAAGGGTAAAAAACAAAAAAGACCCAATATAGGGTCTTTTTTCATTCACTTAAACCTAGTTTACAAAGGCAGGCGCCCAGTAAATGACAAGGCTAAGGTGGTGCTATCAACGTATTCTAGCTCGCCGCCAACAGGAACACCGTGGGCAATACGAGAAATGCTGACCTGATAACGTCGAGCGATATCCGCAATATAGTGCGCGGTGGCATCACCTTCTACCGTGGGGTTGGTCGCGAGGATCAACTCACTAATGCCGCCACAGGCTAACTGCTCTTCGAGTAACGCTAAACCAAGCTCATGCGGACCCACACCATCCAAGGGAGACAAGTGGCCGAGCAACACGAAGTAGCGACCACTAAAATGACCACCAGCTTCAATCGCGAGCACATCGGCAGGAGTTTCTACCACACAAACAAGCTCAGACTGACCCCGCTTAGGACTCGCACAAATGGGGCAAGTTTCTTGCTCGGTAAAGTTGCGGCACTGACGACAATGACCGACATCACGCATGGCAGACGCTAATGTTTCAGCCAGCGCAAGCCCAGCATTACGATTACGTTCCAATAACGAAAAAGCCATACGTTGTGCCGATTTTGGCCCAACCCCAGGCAAGCACTTCAGTGCTTGCACTAACTCATCAACCAGAGGACTAAATTTCATCAGAAACTTAGAAAGGCATTTTCATGCCCGGTGGTAATTGCATTCCACCGGTAACTTCAGCCATTTTAGTCTTCTGATTCTCTTCAATGCGACGAGCGGCATCATTGCAAGCCGCGGCGATCAGATCTTCGAGCATTTCTTTATCATCTTCGAGCAGGCTAGGATCAATATCCACTTTACGAACATTGTGCGATCCTGTCATGGTGACCTTAACCAATCCGGCACCGGCTTCACCAGTGATTTCCATGCGAGCAATTTCTTCCTGCATCTTGGCCATTTTGTCTTGCATCATTTGGGCCTGTTTCATCAGGTTACCCATTCCGCCTTTTCCAAACATAATACTTATCTCTTTATCAAAATGTTGGGCTTATCCCACTTAGGGGCTAATCTTACTGAAAACATCATCATTGGCCAACTGTGTTGACTCGGATCATGATGCATTTATTCTGTCAGCGGCTAAGGATGGGATCTGCTGCGCAACTGCGGTTAATAGCTCCGCAGGATAACTGAGCGAATCCTCATCCAAGGTGGCCGCCAACATGGTCTGCAACCAATTGACCTGTTCATCATTCAACAAGGCATTTCTGGCTTGATCTAATAATTGCCGATGGAAGCGATGGCGCATTTCCCGAGGCGTCTCATGTTGCTGATCAACGCCTACCTCGATAGCTAATACCAAGGTCGGCGACAGAATCGGCACTAAGGCTTGCCGCAGTTGCTCAATGGCATTGGCTGCACCTAAGTGTTTTTGATCCGGTTTTAGCAATAAATTGACCTGTTCATTAGACCAATGAACGCATACCGAATTGACCGCTAACTGTCTAACGCGCCCCCCGACCGCAATGTGCGACATTTGTTTGTACCAATGCAAATCTAAGGCATCACCGCTGGGCTCGAAGTCAGGCACCATTAATTGGCTGGCCGCGCGGGTGTTCGCTACAGCCGTTGCCGCTTGAGGGATAACATGGGGATGCTTTGCCTCCAAATCAAGAGGGCTCGACGCCGCAGCGTCGACAACGACCTCAGCAGGTGCTTCCCAAGGTGGCCGACAAGCGTGCTCATCGGCCGTCGAGTTTGGCTTATTCATCTCGGGAGCCGTTGGCAGCACTGGCGAGTCACTTGGCAAGGCATCCGCCCCATGCGCTGCGACAGTGGAGTCATCAGCATCTAACACCGGTGCGCCGCTATCGTCAGCGGTTGCTTTAGCGCTGGCGCCAGCGTCACGCTTTTTTATATCACCTACCCTAGCCAAAGCACTTGGTTTATATTCAGTGTCAGCGCTCAGCGCCACTGGGGCGATTGAAGATAGGAGCTCGGCTTGTGATTTGAGCACCAAATCCAACATGTCATCGAGCGGGTCAACATCCGCAGCCTCAGAGTTGGCGTGAGCATTGGCCTTTGGGGTTACATCGATGCTTGCAGGCGCAGAGACGTCTCGCGATTGCTCCGCCGCTTGCGAGTGTTCCGCCGCTTGCGATTGCTCGCCGCCAAAACTACTGGCATAAGCGTAATAACTATCATCCGTGCTAGGCGCGTGTTGCGTCTGATAATCGCTAAACTCATCGTGGAAGCCCTGAGAGACCGCCTGACTCATGATCAAGGATTGTTCGGCCAACATGCGCTCATCAGGGCCGTCATCGGCCATTAATGGCAACTCATCAGCGCCTACAACGGCGTCGGCCTGCTGGCTGGCTTGGTCGCTTCCTACGCGTGAGCCGACATCTGCGCTAGTGGCTTGAGTAGAGGTTGAGCTAGAAGCGGGTTGCGCTTGCATGTCAGCTGCGTTCACTGCCGTTGTTGCCGCACGTGATTCTGGGCGCTTAGCCAGCGAGGGCGGCACATCAGGTTTCGCTAATGACTGTTGTAACTGCTGTGACAACTGGTTAAAAGCCTGCTTACCCTTGGCGGACGAGGACCGCTCTGCCGTGGATTTTTCGCTATGTTGACTCGATGAACTTGGGCTTGAACCGTCAGGATCGCTATCGGGCTCAAAAACCAAAGCACGCAATAACGCCATCTCCAACCCGGAGCGCGGATCCGGTGCAAAGGGTAAATCTTTGCGCCCTTGCAGCAGCATCTGATAATACATTTGCACTTGCTGCGGACTTAACTGTTCGGTGAATGGCAGTAGTTGATCGCCATATAGACTGAGTTGAGCGCAAGCCGGCGCAAATTGACACAAGGCAATTTGATGTAGTTGTTCAAGTAAGCTGCGCAGGATCTCTTCAGCATCACCGCCGTAACTCAACGCCTCTGCCGCTAAGGTCAATAACCCGACAGAGTCGCCCGCGACTAATGCCGCCAGCATGGCTTGAATATGCTGAGCATCTAAGGTGCCAAGCATGGTTTGAACTTGTTGGTGAGCGACAGTTCCCGCCCCATAGGCGATAGCCTGGTCTGTTAAGCTTAAGGCATCACGCATACTGCCATTAGCCGCCTTAGCAATCAGTTGTAACGCGGCATCATCAAATGGGATAGTTTCTTCGGCCAAGACATGTTGTAATTGACCTAAGATATCATCCAGTCCCAAGCTCTTAAGGTTAAATTGCAGGCAGCGGGACAACACGGTTACCGGTAGTTTTTGCGGGTCCGTGGTGGCCAATAAAAATTTCACATGTTCTGGCGGCTCTTCTAGCGTTTTAAGCAGGGCATTAAAGCTGCTACGCGAGAGCATATGCACCTCATCGATAAGGTACACTTTGAACCGACCTCGACTCGGACGGTATTGAACATTCTCAAGCAATTCACGCGTATCATCGACCTTAGTCCTCGAGGCAGCATCAACTTCAATTAAATCGACAAAGCGTCCCTCGGCAATTTCGAGACAACTGCTGCATTGACCACAAGGATTGGCAGTAATTCCGGTTTCGCAGTTTAACCCTTTGGCAAACAACCGTGCCAAGCTGGTTTTACCGACGCCTCGGGTTCCTGTAAACAGATAAGCATGATGTAAACGTTGCTGTTGCAAAGCATTAGTCAATGCCTGTAAGGCATGAGATTGACCAACCATTTGCTCGAATGTGGCAGGGCGCCATTTTCTGGCTAACACCTGATAGGACATGAGACTCCCCAAATAAGATGAGATTGGGAGCAAGCTCCGCTATATTTTGCTCGATATTGGCACCATATCACGCAAAGCTCAAGCTTGCCACATGGTGCCTTGCGGCATGAAAGCGTGTGCTTTTTTATTCGCCGTCAAATTCACACAGTTTAAGTACGTCAAGACCTAAAGCTTGTAAACGCGCTTCACCACCTAATTCAGGTAAAGAGATCACAAATGCACCATGAGCGACTTCTCCGCCTAAACGACGAATAAGCTTCACTGTTGCTTCAATTGTTCCGCCAGTGGCCAGCAGATCATCAACCACTAATACCTTGTCACCGGCAACAATAGCATCTTGATGAATTTCTAAGGTGTCATGGCCGTATTCTAGCTCATAACTTTCGGCGATCGTTGCACGTGGTAACTTGCCAGGCTTACGGACAGGCACAAAACCAATGTTCAGTGCTAATGCTAAAGGGGCGCCAAATAAAAAACCGCGCGCTTCGGTGCCTACAATTTTAGTGAAACCCATCCCTTGGTAATGAGCGACCATAATGTCTATGGTTGCTTTGTAGGCTTGAGGGTCTTCCATTAAACTGGTGACATCACGGAACATAATTCCTGGTTTTGGGTAATTAGGAATTGTTTTAATGCTGTGTTTAATCAACGCCAAGCTTTCAGAATTCATCGCCATATCCACTTACTTCTTCCGCCGGTTAGACCGGTCTACAAACAAAAAAGTCCACTCAAAGGTGGACTACTTTAATATCCGGCACAAGCTTATGCCGCTTTGCCACTCGTTGCAACTATGAGTGTCGAGATGTGATCGAGTAATTGTCGTTTCGCATCACAATTTAGCGGTTTGCGCAGAAACATCGAGAGTAATTGCATATCCATAGCCGCCGCCACATCGGCTTCGCTACGGGTACTAAGCATGATCACCGGAAGGTCGGCACTATCATGACGGGTTTTAATGAGCCCGGTGAGATGAGGTCCATCAATAACGGGCATATAATAGCCAGTTATCACTAAATCGTAATCTGTGTGGTTAATATTAGCTAACGCTTGTATTGCGTTATCAACACCATCCACCAGCCAGCCAGCGTCAACAAGTAAGGTTTGTACTGTTTCTCGACTGATTTTATTGTCATCGACGACAAGTATTCTGAATGCCATATTTACACCTTGTAATCTCGATGGCGCGGATTTTAAGCTAGTTAGCTAAGAATTTCATGATTAGCGCATGAGAGTGTGCGATAACGCACGCCAATGAGTGTAAATAAATACGTACAAATCACGATTCTTCCAGCGTCGGGATACGCCAGAGAAATAACATTAACATTGAGAAACAACAGAGTAGGAAAATTTTGACCCAAAACAGGGGAACAAAGTAAATGCTGATCATAAAACTGAGACTACTCATGATCACGGCTTTGCGTTTCAAGCTGGGCTGCATCGCCCGATGCTGCGCCCAATTTTGTAAACCTTCTGCAAACCATGGATGAGACATTAACCATGAGTGCAAACGTTCATTCGAGCGTGCAAAACAAAAGGCCGATAACAAAATAAAGGGTACCGTCGGCAATACCGGTAGAAAAACCCCAGCAAAACCTAACCCTAAACTAATGAGGCCAACCAGCAATAATAAACCACGCTTAAAGATCATGAATCATCCGACATGGGCCAGTAGTCATCTGGCCACCTAATCATCTAGGTTTAATAATAGGGAATAATGCCGGCTACTTTAAGCCATGACAATGTCGCGGGCAAGGTAGGCAGTAATAGCAGTAGTACGAAAACAAGCAAATACAGCGCATTGAAAGGGTCTTTAAATTCCGATTGCATAGCTAACATCCTTTGTATTATTTGACCTTGGCATTATGCTGACGAAAAATTGTGAGCACAATCACATTATTACTCATATTCAACCAACTGCCTCACTTTTGCGCAATATTCCTAATTCAGCCAAGGATGATAGCAATGACATTAATCCTTGCTGAATTTGGACAGGGTCAACACTGGGGTAATGTTGCGCTAAAGCGTCACTCACATAGGTTAACGATGCCGGCTGTTGTTGCAAGATAAACAAGGCTTGCGCCGCCAGCTGGGTTAACTGCAAAAATTGCACTTGATCTTGATGATCTCGATAAATACAAAAGTGTTGCGGCTGCTCAGCCACGGTCTGCGGAATAAAATCTTGACTGATATGTTGTACTGGGTAGTGATAACTCAGTACAACGGCAAAAGGCGCCAAACGGATAACATAATCAGCCACTTCTTGTGGCAACAATACGTTAGCCTGCGGTTCATTAGCCGCCACTGCCACCACCAACTCTTGCCATTCATAATGCGCCAACTCTAACTCAAACGGCCACTTAAAAAAGGATGGCGGTTGTTGTTGTAGAAATTGCATAAACTCACCTGCAATATCTACAAAGAGTGGGCTATGGCAATCATGATGGGCAAAAAATAGGTTAACTCTTTGGTCCCAATCACTGGCGGTGTGTAAGCTTTTTAATACCGGAAAAGCATTCGACACAAAGCCATGCACGTTATTGTAAAACAAGTCACGGTAAACCTGCATATGACGCTGTTCTGTGCCTAGCGGCAGCGCTTGACTCGGATCTTTAATGTAATCAATAAAGGATTGTTGTATTTGTTTGAAGTCCATTAAGCAATCCTTTGTTTAACCAGAGCTTGTTGCTGCAGTAAGCTGATCTGATCTATTTCAGTTAATAATTGTGCCGTGGTTGGCAAATTAAAATCACGCTCGAGCAGGGTTGGAAACACCCCATGAATGGCGTAACACTCTGCCAATAACTGCCAAACCGGCGCATTAATATTGGCGCCATGGGTATCGATGATCAAATCTGGGGCTTGTTGATAATGTCCCGCCACATGCAAATAGCGAATTCTATCCGTGGGCATGGCCGCTAAGAATTGATGGGCATCATAACCATGATTGGTGGCATTAACATAAATATTATTGACATCTAATAATAAGCCGCAATCGGCTTCATTGAGGACTTCGCATACAAAGGCCTGCTCGCTCATTTCTGCACCTGGGGCAGAATAAAAAGACACGTTTTCCAGGATCAATGGTCGCTCTAAGATATCTTGGATTAACTTTACACGTTCGGCAACATGGCTCACTGCTTCGCTAGTAAACGGGATCGGCATTAGATCATAAAGATGCCCCTCGCCTGAGCAATAACTTAAGTGTTCTGAATAACACTCAATATTATGCTGTTCAAGGAAGTGCTTAACCGCTTTAACAAACTCAACATCCACAGGGGCGGGGCCACCGACCGATAACGATAAACCGTGGCAAAAAAAACGATGTTGTTCAGTTAATTGACTAAACTGTTTGCCATATTTGCCACCAAGTGTCATCCAATTTTCAGGAGCAACCTCAAAGAAATCAATGGCATCAGGCACAGATTGGCAAAACTCATTCAGCATCTCTCGCCGCAATCCTAATCCGGCACAACTGGCTTTGGGCATAACTCGTCCTTCAATGTTAAGCCTCCCCTTAAAACAGAGGAGGCTATAATTAGCGCTTAGTGATTGCCACCACATTTACCTTCTTTGGCTTTTTTATCGCCGCCGCACTTGCCTTCGCCGCATTTACCTTCTTTAGCGGCTTTACCTTCACCGCACTTGCCTTCGCCACACTTACCTTCTTTAGCGGCTTTACCTTCACCGCACTTGCCTTCACCACACTTACCTTCTGTGGCGGCTTTACCTTCACCGCACTTGCCTTCGCCGCATTTACCTTCAGTAGCGGCTTTACCTTCACCGCACTTGCCTTCGCCACACTTACCTTCTTTAGCTTTTTTATCTCCACCACATTTGCCTTCGCCACACTTGCCTTCACCGCCAACTAACTGGTAACCAGATGTCATTTGTTCAAAACCGAATAGTGCTTGCTCTTGGGCTTGAACCGACAACGCTCCGGTCATCATGACTGAACCTAAAGCGACAGCTACTGCGGTTTTTTTCACTGAACTCATAATATTTCCCTCTTAATTGATGATTGACGTTCACTAGCATGGCTTGCTATGAACTTGAGCTAATAGACCCTCGGCGGTAGAAATAAATTTCGCGAATTACTCAATTGTTGCAAACTTTAACAACACCCCGCTTCAATTGTTATCGCACAGTTACAGAATAAAGCAAGACTATGCCAACGATTTGCCATGAGGTAAAATGTGCGGCTATTGAAAACAATCACAGATATTTATGAAAACTCGGGTAATACTGGCGCCAATGGAAGGGGTCGTTGACGCATTAATGCGTGACATTCTTTCCAGCATCAATCCCTATGATTTAATGGTGACTGAATTTATTCGTGTCACCGATCAAATCCTACCTGACAAGGTATTTTATCGCCTCTGTCCAGAGTTACATCACCAAGGGTTTACCCCCTCTGGAACCCCGGTTAGAGTCCAATTATTAGGTCAAGATCCCGATTATGTGGCCGCCAATGCAGTCAAAGCCGTGGAACTTGGATCCCATGGCGTGGACATCAATTTTGGTTGTCCGGCCAAAATGGTAAACAAAAGCAATGGTGGCGCGGTGTTGCTTCAATACCCAGAGCAACTGTACGCCATCGTCAAAGCCATGCGAGATGCGGTAGCGCCAGAACAGCCCGTCACTGCCAAAATCAGGCTGGGCTTTAATGATCGTAGTCTTTATATGGAAAATGCTTTGGCCATTGCTGAAGCCGGCGCCGACGAATTGGCCGTGCATGCCCGCAGCAAGGTCGATGGTTATAAACCGCCGGCCTACTGGGAATACATTACCGACTTACGTCAAGCCCTTTCCATTCCAGTGATTGCTAACGGCGAAATCTGGTCGGCAGACGATGCCAAGCGCTGCCAAGCGATCACGGGATGCCACAGCGTTATGATTGGCCGCGGTGCAATTTCATTGCCCAATTTGGCCGCGTGTATCAAAAATAATGACACGCCTTTTGATTGGCAACAGACCTTAGATTTGATGCTGTCTTACTCAGAACGAGAACTCAATGGCCGCAAAAGTTGCTATTATCCCTCGCGAGTCAAGCAATGGTTTGCCTATTTAAACCGCCAATACGCCCAAGCAGATACCTTGTTTAGACAATTAAGAGTCTTTAAAGAAACTGACGCGATTGTCACGAGTCTTCGTGCCGCCAAGGCCGAATTAGCAAACGATTAGTCAATGACTAGACCTAAAAAGCCCAGAAAATTTTCTGGGCTTTTTATTACGCTAAAAGATTACATCTTCAAGCTAAGTTGCAGATAGAAATAGCGGCCTAAGGTATCGTAGCTATAAGGATCGGTATTGGAATCATTGTTATATGAATAATAAGGTGGTGCCTTATCAAACAGGTTATTGATGCCACCAGAGATTTTCCAACCCTGCGGCAAGAAGTAACTGGCCGACAGATCATGATAGATCACGCTTCCAGTGGTTGGCGCATAACACTTAGATGTATCATTAACGCAAGCATAACTGTCCATGCCCGCAATGTATCTGGCTTGATAGTTAGCCGTCCACTCGTCCGCTTGAACCCCTAAGTTAACATTGCTCTTGTATTTAGCGAAACCACCGCTGCCAGAAGTAATTAATCCAGCATAATCAATGGCTTCACCCAAGATTACCGACTCATTTTCTAATAGAATTGTCGTGTCGACGCCAGTGCGCCAATCAAGACCCAAGGCTTCAAACGTGTAGGCTAAGTTAATATCAACCCCTGAGGTATTTTCCGCGCCTATGTTTTGCAGTTGGTTGTTGAAAATGATCCGGTTGCCAGGGCCCATTTTAATCGCGGCTGACTGACATAATGCGGTGCTGCTATTGTATGGATTACCTTGAGCATCCATACACTGATTAACAATATATTGTGAATCAACTAAAGCAATCGAGTTAGTCACCTCAATATTGTAGTAGTCGGCCGTCATCGAAAAACCGTCAAACCAAGCGGGTGAATAGACAAAACCGGCAGTAAGAATATCGGCTTGCTCAGGTGTCAGGTTAACGTTACCACCGCGGGTCACCTCCGCTTGATCTTGGCCTACGGGATGCTCTACATCATCAAATGAGGGCGATTCGCCACCATAGAGTTCATCAACAGACGGCGCTCTAAAGGCCGTTGAGGCCACACCACGTAACATCAAATCATCCACAAGGCGCCAGGTTAAGCCTAATTTCCAGGTACTGTCTGAGCCAAAGGTACTGTAATCAAATACCCGAACGGCAGCACTCAAATCCACTTGCTGTGCCAAGGGTAAGTCACTGAGCAGTGGGATGGCTAATTCAAGGTATGCTTCATTAACATCATACTCCCCACCTGTGGGTTCAACCTTGGGATCATTGGCTAACCCTTGCGAGGTTAACGAGTCAGGGATAAACCAAGCTTTTTCTTGGCGATGTTCAAGCCCCGCGGCGAAACCTAAATAACCGGCCGGTAGCTCCATGATTTCACCGGCAATATTGGCGGAGAGAATGAACATCTCACTGCCACCTGAATTTAACTCAGTATAAATGTCCCCATCTAAGCTCTCTTTGCTCCAAGCGTTTTGATCTAAGGGATTAAAGCTACCGTTATCAATTCTTTCGTTAATACTGCCCATATTAAGCAGGTTCGCTAAACGATCGACTGAGTCGTTACGACCGAAGTTCACTGAGGCATCCCAGTTCCAGCCATTATCAAGATAACCATCAACGCCTAGCACGACCCTTGCAGTATCGACCACTTGACTAAATTCACGGTTGCCAATATCTGACATACGGCGACCATAATCCAGTTCATCACCGTATTGGTATCCGTGAGCCAGTAAGCTATCACCCATGGCTTCAGTATATGTGAAGGTATTCGTCCAAATGGGCTGCGGCGCCATTTGCTGTGATGACCAACGTTTGGTAAACATGGCTTCAGCAAATAAGCGCGAATCAGCCGTGAGCTCGTAGTTAGCCAATGCCGTCAGATTCAAGCGTTGCATCGGCGTATATAAGTAACTGGTGGTTGAATAATTGTATTTATCATCATCACCAAACTTGTGCCAACTGCCATCTGCCGCCCCTTGTAACTGATCGCGGCCTTTCGGTCCCCAAATATGCCCGCCGGGAGTATAGCTGCTACCACCACAATACAGTTCTTTGCCCCCAATAGCGGCATCTCGCTCGGCGATCGGACATTCAGAGAAGTCACGGTCAGCCATCGAAGCGCTGCCACGATCCATATACTGCATGCCCATCACAACATTACCGCGGTCAAAATTAGCCCCTAAGGTAATATCAACACTCAATTCTTTTGCGTCGCCCTGACCTGATATCCCGTTTTGCAGGTTGATGTCGAACCCTTCAAAATCATCGACCAAAATAATGTTGACCACACCGGCTACGGCATCTGAACCGTAAACTGCCGACGCGCCATCTTTGAGCACTTCAACGCGTTTAATCATAGACACGGGAATGGTATTCAAATCAACAGTGGACGCGGCGCCGGTGCCCGAGTTGACCATCCTACGACTATTTACCAGCACTAAAGTACGCTGTGAGCCCAAACCGCGCAGGTTAATAGAGGCATTGCCTTGAGAGCCATTGTTAATCCCTGGGTTGGTCATCGCACCGCCAGTGGCCGTCATTTTTTGCAACACTTCATCAATCGAGGTAGCTCCGCTGGCCTTAATGGCACTGGCATCAATGGTTGTTACTGGGCTAGCCGTTTCCATATCGGCTCGTTGAATACGCGAACCGGTAACTTCAATGCGCTCTACATTTTCTGATGTTGTTTGTGCGTAACTTACATTACTAAAAATGGTACTTGTTGATACGACTAATAATAACGAGCGACGAACCGCTTTTGCCGTTAAATTCATTGCTACCATGCTTGCCTCCAAAATTTGACTAGGGTTAGTCAAATACAACTTTGTCTTTATATTTATGTAATCGTATATCGCACGATTGCAATGATGATGTTAAATAAAGGCTGGGGAGTCAATGATATTTTGTGATATTTATCACGATTTATTCGATTTCGTGATGATAATTAACAATGTTAGGGATTGAAATATTAAATTCCACTTTAAACAATTACTTAGGTTTTTATTGATCACCATGCCCAAATAACAATATTCACACAAAATCAACACCCGAGTGTAATTGTATCAAGCATTAAAATGGTGATGGTTAAATAACGCACAACTCAAATTCAGTTAAAAAGCAAAAATAAATAAAAATAAAAAAGCCAGCGTGATGCTGGCTTTTTTATTTTTCATTCTAATAAGATTTAGAACTTCTGATTGTAGCGCAAATAATATTCACGACCAATCGGATCATACAAGCTCGTACTATAGAATGGGAAACCTAACTCATAATTAAATGGTGGCTCTTCATCTAACAAGTTACGAATACCAAAATTGATCTTGCCATTCCATGGCAAGTAATAGCCAACTTGGGTATCTACGATCCACTGGCCATCAGTGGTGCCATAGTCCGCATCTTCTTGTTCAGCTGTGTAACGAGCGAATAATGATGCTTCCCACTCATTATGAGTCCAGGTCGAACTCAAGTTGATACGGAATTGCGGCTGATCAGTTTCACCCACGATATCTTCCATCGGTGAATTTGGACCATCTTTGGCTTCCCAACTCAACACATAGTTGGTTTCGGCGCCGAAGTTAAAGTCACCCACTTGTGTCGCTAATAAATAGCGCAGGTTAAAATCAATCCCGCGAGTCTTCAACTCACCTAAATTTAGCTTTTGTAACAGTAGGCGCTCAACTTCGCCATTAGCATCACGGAATAGCATCTCAGACACATCAAAGCCATCACGTTCTAAGTTAAACACATCTTGTGATGATAAAGTGCTGATAACATTGTCAATTTGAATATCGTAGTAGGATAATTCAAAATCTAATTCATCAGTAATATTCCACACCATCCCCATCGATAGCGACGTTGATTCTTCTGGCTCTAACTCCTCATTACCTTGGTAGAAAGCTTTATACTGTTCTCTCGCACAGTCAGTTGGCGATGGGCATGATGCCCAATCAGATGCCCACAAGAAGGTTTCCGATTGACCCGTATATAAGTCGTCAAAGGTAGGGGCTCTAAAGCCTGTACCGTAGGATGCACGCAGCAACAAGGAATCGAATGGACGATAGCTGATGCCAGCCTTTGGATTAAAGGTATTGCCAAAATCGCTATAATCATCGAAACGAGCCGACAGCTCTACATCTAAATTGTCTAACACCGGAATAATGGTTTCGGCTGATATTGACCAGACTTCACGACTTTTACCGGTAATAATGTCACCACCTGAGCTACCGACGATATTGCCTTGGTTTGATGCCAAGTCATAAATCTTCTCATATTCAGTGCGGTTCCACTCAAACCCAATTGCCAATGGGATGGTGCCATTGGGTATATCAAATAAATCGATGCTAAAGCCACCATCGACACCGTAGGTCTGGACTCGACCATTAAACAATGCCGTATGACCTGCCGCTTGAATTGCGGCCTCATTGCTGCCGTCAACATAACCGCTGCCTGCCGCAAAATAGTCAAGCTTACCGCCATCGAGCAACTCTTGGATCACTGTGGCATTTGCCGCACCCGACTGCACTGAACTCACATCAGAGCGGATCCATTGCGCGCCAACACCCCAGGTCATGCCACCGAGTAAATCGGCATAGCCATCTAAAGCCGTTAAGAAGTTAATATCTGAATCTTGAACTTTGGTAATACGTGGGCCTAATGGCGTCGTACGCATTTTTAAGTCGATATCAACATAGTTGCCCGCGGCGACTTGATCCTTTAACCATTGGCTACCGTATTTGTCGATAGTGGCCATATAGATATCTGAGTTCGCATCAGTGTGTTTAAGGGTTGGGCTATTACTGTTTGGTGCACCGGCATACTGACCTTCGGTCCATACACGGGTCATCATCAAACGGTTAGTCCAATTGATATCGTCGGTAATGGCATGATCTACCTTAACGAAGGTAGAAAAACGCTCTTGGGCCGCCATGGTGGCAGAGTCAGCAGCAGCATTATAGCCGCACACAGTGTTACCTTTGCTGTCGGTGATCAATTGAGAATTTTCTGATCCATCACAGCGGGCATCAGCGAAAGAAACGGTTTCATACTGCGGCGTGCCATCAGCGCCAAGGACAGGCTTGCCATCCTTATCTAGTTTTGGCTTACTTTTATCAACATATGAGCCGGTACCTGGCCAACCATAGGAACTGAGCATTTCACTGCTGAAATCACGATCACTATCGTACAGCGGTGAACGATTAAAATACTCAACCGAAGCAACAATATTGGTGCTATCAGTGACGGCGCCAAAGGTCATGCGCACGCTGGTATTTTCTGCGCCGCCATGTTGCGTGATCCCCTGTTCAGCATCAATCTCAACGCCTTCATATTCTTTTTTGGTGATGATGTTAATTACGCCAGCAACCGCATCCGAGCCATACACTGCCGAGGCACCATCGCGCAGCACTTCAATGCGCTCGACCGCCGCCATAGGAACAACGTTAAGGTTTTGGGTACCGCCACCAAAAGCGACTGATGAGCCCATACGACGACCGTCAATTAGGATCAAAGTACGTTGAGGGCCAAGGCCGCGCATACTAACTGTTGATTGTGAAGATTGGCCGGCACCAAATCCTGATGCATCACGGAAAGAGCCAAAGCTGTTTTGCGATAGATTGCGTACAAAATCAGAGACAGTCGCGACCCCAGAGGCATCGATTTCAGCTTTGCTGATCACTGTCACTGGTGATGAAGTTTCCATATCGGTACGTTGAATACGTGACCCCGTCACTTCTATACGTTCGACATTGGCACCTACTTGCTCAGTTTCAGCATGGGCAATGGTTGCCGCAGATGAAGAAACTAAAGCAAACAAACTAAGACGTACAGCCTTAGATACAGCAGTTTGCGTTGACATAATATTCTTTCCCTTTATTTCGATAACAGGAAGCTATACCGAAACTTATTATTTTAATAACCAGACCTTCCGTAATAGATACTTATCAATAACAAGCCTAAGATCAACATTAAATTTTGTTACATACAATCGGTGTTAATTGATTTTTTGTTGCGACAAGCGCGTAATTTATATCGCCAAATAACCAGATACAACAGCGAAGACAGTCAGCAAGGGAACTTTAGCGATATTTAATTAACACAAATTAATTACAATTAACATTTTTCGCAAGCCAACCCCAGTTAACCTTATTGATAAATTTGTGACTTAGCTCTCAATGAAATAGAGGGATTACTCATCGCAATTGGCGTTAATTAGCAAAGTTAAGCTGCTAAATACTTAGGTTGAACATGAAATTCTTTCAAGATAGCCATTTACGACAACCTTCAGAACAGTGAGTATCGGTGTTGAAACAGAAAACGCCACAGGCACCATCAGGCCTTGTATTTGATGACATCAACATTTAGCAACATTTGGATAACGCTGAATGTTTTACAAAAAACTGCCCAAATTTATCGACATTTTTGCAGATTAATCATTACTAACTATGTTCTAGCGTTAAATAATAAGATAAAGCACTATCCTCATCGCCACAGCTCGTTTTCATTGACAACTAGCTGGCCAAAAATCGCCATATGGCCAGATAGTAGCCATGTGACATAAAATATATTTTACCGATTATGGGTGTCCCCTTACATCGGGTTATATATAAGTCATCTCAAACGCGATGAACAATTTACCCAATCATGTTAACGCCGCGACTCTAGCTAATATAGGGACATTCCTCAACTATGAGCTCTCATAATTAACTAAGGTAGTATTAATCATTGCCGGCAAGATAATAAATGACCGTGACTAGTTTATTTAACATCTGAGCAATGGCGTGTTGCGTCCGCTAATCAAACATCATAACTAAAATCGAAAAGCCGCCGCAGCAATTAACTGCGTAGTAAGATGATGGGATGAGGGTTCGGTGGCGCAGAAATACGCGCTGGCATTGCACTATGCCCAGAGTGATGCGTTAGTGTTTTGACAGGCACAAATAATAGCTGCCATGAGCAAAGAGAGAGGAAGGAGCCGTTACCCCGCAGGCAGTGACGCAACCATTGGCTATGCCAACGCAGGCTCACTGTTAAGCCACAAAAAAAGGAGCCAGTAGGCTCCTTTTTACGATATCAATAGCGATTAGCGAGTGCGTGGGCACAACTCATCGTTGCTAAAGAAATAGGCAATTTCACGCTCAGCAGAAGCTAATGCATCTGAGCCATGAACTGCGTTTTCATCGATGCTGCTAGCAAAATCGCTACGGATAGTACCACGAGCAGCATCAGCTGGATTCGTTGCACCCATGATCTCACGATTAGCCAGTACTGCATTTTCGCCTTCTAACGCTTGAACCATGATAGGGCCAGACGTCATAAAGGCCACTAACGCGCCAAAGAAAGGACGCTCGCTGTGCTCAGCATAAAAACCTTCAGCCTGCTCTTTGGTCAAATGAACCATTTTAGAGGCTACAATTTTCAGACCTGCAGACTCAAAACGGCTATAGATAGCGCCGATGTGGTTATTCGCTACGGCATCAGGCTTAATGATAGAAAAGGTGCGTTCGATCGCCATTTTTGTGTCTTCCTTTAAGTAGGGGTTATCAATTCCGCGCGGATTATACGAAATTAACGTATTGAATCCTATCTTTATAACAAAAAAATGTGTGATTTATTTCACATACACCCCAATAGCCAGCTAGACCTTGCGCACACACTTAAGTATGCACTGATTTATCGTTCACTGATGTAGCCGGAACGGCGCTGGCGCCGATCCATTTATGCCGCTTTGGCGCTAGCCATCGCGCCGCCATGACTCCTAGCTGAATTTTTGACAAAAAAAATCCCCGCATGCGGGGATAATTCAATTCACAGAAGCATTAGCCTTCACTCACCATATTGATGGTGTATTTAGGGATATCGATTACCATATCGCAATCAACGACCTTAGCTTGGCAAGATAAACGGCTCTCAGGCTCGAGCCCCCAAGCTTTATCCAACATATCATCTTCTAACTCGTCACTGGGCTCTAATTCATCAAAGCCCTCACGCACAACGACATGGCAGGTTGTGCATGCACATGACTTTTCACAGGCATGCTCAATTAAAATGCCATTGCGTAAAGCCACATCAAGAATGGATTCACCGACTTCAGCTTCAACAACCGCACCTTGCGGACACAATTCTTCATGAGGAAGAAAAACTAACTGTGGCATAGTTCTTACCTATATATTATCAACAGATTGGCCGGTTAAAGCCGTCTTTATAGAATTATCCATACGGCGCGCAGCAAACTCTTGGGTTTGCACATCGACCGCCTCAATGGCATCTGTAATCGCCTTGGCATCATCACCACTTGCCGCGCTGGCAAGTGCTTGCATCGCCGCGGTGATAGCGGCATGCTCACTCGATGATAGTAACTGCCCATCTTTAGCTAACGCTGAGGTTAGAGATTCAATCACCCGTGCCGCTTCCACTTTTTGCTCAGTCAACATCCGCAATTCTATGTCAGATTTGGCATGATTCAATGAATCTTTGAGCATCGTGCTGATTTCATTTTCACTTAATCCAAAGGAGGGTTTAACCTGAATACTGGATTGAACACCCGACGATTTTTCCATGGCGGTAACACTGAGCAAACCATCGGCATCCACCTGAAAGGTCACGCGAATATGTGCCGCACCGGCCGCCAGTGGCGGAATGCCGTTCAAGGTGAAACGGGCCAATGAACGACAATCTTGGACTAACTCGCGTTCACCTTGCACGACATGGAATGCCATCGCGGTTTGACCGTCTTTAAAGGTCGTAAATTCTTGGGCACGTGATACTGGGATAGTGGTGTTACGCGTAATCACCTTCTCCACTAAGCCGCCCATGGTTTCAATCCCCAAGGACAAAGGCAACACATCGAGCAACAATAGTTCAGATTCAGGTTTATTGCCCACCAAAATATCGGCCTGAATGCCGGCTCCAATGGCCACGACCCGATCGGGATCTATGCAAGTCAGCGCTGGCTTTCCAAAAAAGTCCGCCACGCGCTCACGCACTAAAGGCACCCGAGTTGAACCGCCGACCATAATAGTCTCAAGCACGTCATCCGCACTGATATCAGCATCACGCAAAGCCCGACGACACGCAGCAATGGTTTTTTTAACTAACGGCTCAATCAAGCGATTTAATAGCTCGCGGGAAACCTCACATTGATAATGACCACTGTCGCTATCAAGCGTTGCCTCAACCACTGCTGATCCGCTCAAGGCTTCTTTAATACGGCGCGCCTCAATCAACAATTGGCGATTTACTTGGTGATTGTCAGTGGTTAACTGCCATTGTTCAACCAGATACTGCACCAGTAAATGGTCGAAATCGTCACCACCGAGCGCAGAGTCGCCACCGGTGGCCATAACTTCAAACACACCTTTATGCAGACGTAAAATTGAAATATCAAAGGTCCCGCCGCCTAAATCATAGACGGCAATGACCCCTTCCTGACCCGAATCAAGACCATAAGCAATGGCTGCTGCGGTGGGTTCATTAAGTAGCCTTAACACTTTAAGGCCTAATAAATTTGCAGCATCCTTGGTGCCTTGACGCTGGGCATCATCGAAATAGGCGGGGACGGTAATCACCACACCTTCCAGCTTACCGCCAAGGGTTTCTTCTGCTCTAGCAACCAAAGGTTTAAGAATTTCGGCAGACACTTGAATAGGGTTTACTGCCCCTTGAATAGTGTTAAATAATGGCAAGCCATTGTCGCTGGCGCTGAATTGATAAGCAT
This sequence comes from Shewanella sp. NIFS-20-20, assembly GCF_019209865.1. Lineage (GTDB taxonomy): Bacteria > Pseudomonadota > Gammaproteobacteria > Enterobacterales > Shewanellaceae > Shewanella. The sequence goes on from NZ_JAHUTT010000011.1 coordinate 50,751, forward strand.
GGTGGCTGTCGTTACTGAGCACATCCGCCAGACTGCGCCCCATAAAGCGTTTAACCGAGACAATGGTATTTTGCGGATCTTGCGCTGAAGCATTGGCGGCACGATAACCCGTTTCAACGTAATGCTCGCAGTAACGCACAATGGACGGTAAGGCATGACGGCCTTGGCTATCAGCGAGGGTATCTGCTTGGCCACTTCGAACAGCGGCAACGAGGGAATTAGTGGTACCTAAGTCGATACCGGCGGCGAGTCGATGTTGATGCGGCGCGGCGCTCTGACCAGGCTCGGCAATTTGCAGTAAGGCCATAGTGATAACTCTTATAATAAAGGCTCAACAAGGTTGAGCCTCAATGGCAACTCTTTATACAGGATTAATCGAACAAAGCATCTTCTGCTCGACTGAGTTCATCCTGCAACTTATTCATGAATTTAAGCTTACGTACCAAGTCCACTGCAATGGTTAAGTCTTGCGGCTGTGAACTGGCCAACTTAATGGCAAGTTGGCCAATAATCTCACCTTGATAACGCGTAAATTCATCGGCTAATTCAGCAATATTATCTTCAGGCACCTGAGCGGAAGGTATCTCCGCTAAGGCTTCGCGCCACGTCATTTGCTGCATTAAGAACGCCATGTCTTTGACTGTAGTCGTTTCGTGCTGAATATCTTGGCCCTTGAGCAACAACATATGTTCAGCACGACTCACCGGGTGTCGCAATGTTTGATAAGCGTCATTGACTTGCGCCGTCCGTTGCAATGCTATCCGTTTATCCTGCTCACTACCGGCTGAAAAAGTATCTGGGTGCACGGTTCGCTGTAGCTCACGATAACGCTCGCTGAGTGACTGTTTATCTATCGCGAAATTAACGGGTAGCGCAAATAACTCAAAATAATTCATAAGACACGCTTATACCGTAAAGCTTTCACCACAACCACATTCGCCTTTGGCGTTGGGATTGTTAAATTTAAAGCCCTCGTTGAGGCCTTCTTTAACGAAATCAAGCTCGATGCCTTGTAAATATATTTCACTTTTAGCATCAATAATGATGTTCACGCCGTCGACATTATGCACTTGATCATCATCATTAAGTTCATCAACAAACTCAATGACATATGCCATGCCGCTACAGCCTGAGGTTCGTAACCCCAAGCGTAAGCCAATGCCCTTACCACGGTTTTCGAGGAATGCTTTCACCCGAGATACCGCGGAGGGTGTCATCGAAATCGCCATGATTACTCCGCTGCGTGCTTAGACTTGTATTCATCCAATGCTGCTTTAATGGCATCTTCTGCCAAAATCGAGCAATGAATTTTTACCGGTGGTAACGCTAATTCTTCAGCGATATCGGTGTTTTTAATTTCTGAGGCTTCGGCAATGGTTTTGCCCTTAACCCACTCAGTCACTAATGAACTTGATGCGATGGCACTGCCACAACCGTAAGTTTTGAATTTGGCATCTTGGATCACGCCATTATTGTCAATTTTCAGTTGCAACTTCATTACGTCACCGCAAGCAGGCGCACCTACCATACCAGTCACGACGGATGGGTCATCCTTATCAAAGGCGCCCACGTTACGAGGGTTTTCATAATGGTCTATTACTTTTTCGCTGTAAGCCATGGTTCTGCTCCAATTCTGTAGTATTGCTAAATCTTAGGGCGTCTGATTAATGATGAGCCCATTGCACCTTGCTTAAATCGATACCGTCTTTAAACATTTCCCACAAAGGTGACATTTCACGCAATTTGCCTATCGAGGCACGAATGGTGTCGATGGCATAATCAATTTCTTCTTCAGTGGTAAAACGACCAATGGAGAATCGAATAGAGCTGTGAGCCATTTCATCACTCAAGCCTAAGGCTCGCAAAACATAGCTAGGCTCTAAACTGGCTGAGGTACAGGCAGAACCAGAGGATACGGCCAAGTCTTTCAACGCCATCATCAAGGATTCACCTTCAACAAAGTTGAAGCTGACATTGAAAATACCTGGATATCTGTGCTGCATATCGCCATTGATGTAGGTTTCTTCGATATCTTTGATGCCATCCCACAGGCGGTCACGCAGAGCTAAAATACGTTGTCCATCACTTAACATATCTTGTTTAGCGACGGCAGCAGCCTCACCTAAACCGACAATTTGATGGGTTGCTAAAGTGCCACTACGCATTCCGCGCTCATGACCACCACCGTGCATTTGTGCTTCTAAACGAATGCGTGGTTTACGGCTCACATACAAGGCACCGATCCCTTTAGGACCATACATTTTGTGACCGGAAATCGACATCAAGTCGACCTTGGCGGTTTGCAAGTCAATCGGTAATTTACCCGCACTTTGCGCTGCATCGACGTGATAAATGACTTTCTTGGCACGGCATAATTCACCAATTGCTTCAATGTCATGCACCACACCGATTTCATTATTGACATGCATTAAGGTCAACAAAATGGTGTCGTCGCGCATCGCTTCTTCTAAGCGCGCCAATGAAATAATCCCATGACTATCTGGCTCAAGGTAGGTTACTTCATAGCCTTCACGCTCAAGCTGACGGCAAGTATCTAACGTGGCCTTATGCTCAGTCTTGCTGGTAATGATGTGCTTACCCTTTTTATGATAAAAATGGGCAACCCCTTTAATGGCTAAATTGCTTGATTCAGTCGCACCGGAGGTAAATACAATTTCGCGATGATCGGCATTGATAAGATCAGCTATCTGGTTGCGGGCGTTATCAACCGCCTCTTCTGCTTGCCAACCGTAACGGTGAGAACGTGACGCAGGATTACCAAACACGCCATCCATGGTCATATGCTGAATCATTTTTTCAGCCACACGCGGATCAACAGGGGTGGTAGCGGCATAATCGAGATATATAGGAAGCTTCATTTCACACTCCGTACTTTACAATCGGCATCATTGCGATTGTCTACTACGTACAAAAAAAATGTTGATTAGGTTGCGATTATCATGCACTGGCACGATGTTTCAAGTGTCGTTCGTCTTGCTTGACTGAGATCACCTGTACGTCGCGTTTCTGCATTAGTCCAGCAAGGCTGATACCATCAAGGAAATCTGATATCTGTTTGCTCAAGTCACCCCATAACGAGTGAGTTAGGCAGCGGTTGCCACCTTGGCAGTTACCCTTACCTTGACATCGCGTTGCATCTACGGATTCATCGACCGCACCTACCACCATAGCAACAGTAATCGCATCAGCATCTTGGCCTAAGCGATACCCTCCACCTGGTCCACGGACACTGGCCACTAAACCTTGTTTACGTAATTTGGCAAACAATTGTTCAAGGTATGATAAAGAGATACCTTGACGTTCAGAAATATCGGCTAATGGTACCGGACCATTGGCTGAGTGAATGGCAACATCCAGCATGGCAGTGACGGCATAACGTCCTTTCGAGGTTAATTTCATAACAACTACTGCTCCCAACGGTTATTGGTGAGCATTTCAACATAACCTAGCATTTTAGTCAAGTATTTACCTGAGTAAAATACTAGGACATTATGTCAGCTAATACCCCGTAATTTAGCTGGGGTATTTAACCCTTTTCTGGTCAAAGTTTCAATCTTGTCAGACTATTTAATCGTGTCTGTGCTCAGATTATGGGATCAAACTCATCTAAGGATTTTTGCCGCTTCTGTGCGGCCGCAATTTCGGCTTCATTAAACTCACCAACATCCAGTTGGGGTAAGCGTTCAGTACAGACATCGCCGCCTAGAGTTTCAACCACTTTGCACAAGTCCTGAACCTTAGAATCCATCAAGTGCATATGATCGAGCATCTGGCCGATGGCATTGGCGACAGGATCAGGATTATCCGGAGATACCGCATAGGCATCAAAACCGTACTTTTTGGCCATGGCGCTGCGGCGCTCGGACTGTTCAGTTTGTTGGGTGGTCGCCTTAGCCACCATGCGTCCAGGGATCCCCACGACCGTGGTGTCGACTTCAACATCTTTGACCACCACCGAGTTTGAGCCTACCCGCGCACCATCGTGCATGGTTATTGGCCCTAAAATCTTTGCGCCGGCGCCAACAACGACATTGTTTTTCAAGGTCGGGTGACGCTTACCGGCTTGCCAACTCGTCCCGCCTAAGGTCACCCCATGGTACAAGGTGCAATCATCACCAATTTCGGCGGTTTCTCCGATAACCACCCCCATGCCATGATCGATAAAAAAGCGTCGACCTATGGTGGCGCCGGGATGAATTTCTACCCCAGTCAAAAACCGCGAAAAGGTTGAGAGTAAACGCGCACTCAGACGCCAATTGGCCCGCCATAAGCGATGACTGACCCTATGTATCCAAATGGCATGCATCCCTGGATAATTGAATAAGATCTCCACAGTGCTGCGCGCAGCAGGATCCCTATCATAAATAGACGCAATATCTTCTTGCAATCTTGTCTTGATCCCCATGGATACTTCCTTACTTTTGCTTATCAGAGACCTTTTTATCTATCGAGGTCAAAATGCCACGTAAAATATTCATCTCATGGGCTTCAATACGTGCCCGAGTGAATAAACGACGTAATTTAGTCATGACTTGACCAGGATGATTTTTAACGATGAATCCAGTACGCAACAAGGTTTGTTCTAAGTGTACAAAGAAGCGCTCTTGATCATCGGCTAATGGGTATTCAGTCGCCGCCTCTGGCGGAGCCTCAGCCGCTAGCTGAGCTAAATGTGATACCCGCGTTTCATAACAAATCAGCTGCACCGCTTGGGCAAGGTTTAACGAACTGTATTCTGGATTCGCGGGAATACAGACATGGTAATTGCACTGCTGTAATTCTTCATTACTTAGGCCGTGATTCTCACGTCCAAAAACAATGGCGACAGGTCCTTGAATCGCTTGGGACGCTAATTTTTCACCGGCTTGTCTGGGATCCAACATCGGCCAGTCTAAGGTCCGACTGCGAGCAGAGGTCGCAATCACCAGTGAACAATCTTTAATGGCATCGGCTAACGAATCTACGGTGACCAAGTGTTTGAGGATATCTGAAGCACCTGCCGCTAATGCCACAGATTGACCATCAGGTTCGACCCGAGGCTCAGCCAAATAAAGGTTAGATAACCCCATGGTTTTCATGGCGCGAGCCACCGAACCTATATTTCCTGGGTGGGATGTCCCCACTAATACAACACGGATATTACTGAGCATAAGATAGAATAATTTTCACAGACAATGAGTTATAAGAGTAAAAGTTTATCACAGCCGAGTTTGTTTATTTAGTGCAAAATCAGCATTTGATATAACTGAATATTTGGGTATAATCTCGCGGTTATTTTTTCGTTCTTTTACATCCAGGGGAATGCAATGCATCCGATGCTGACCATCGCCGTCCGCGCTGCCCGCGCCGCCGGCCAAACCGTTATGCGTGCTTATCACGACTCAGACAAAATTGAAGTCAGTGCCAAAGGTATGAATGACTTCGTTACTAATGTCGATAAAGAAGCCGAATCAGCGATCGTGTACCAAATTCGTAAATCTTACCCTGATCACACTATCGTGGGTGAAGAAAACGGTGAAAATCGCGGTACCAATAATGATTATATCTGGATTGTAGACCCACTGGATGGTACCAATAACTTTGTTAAAGGTATTCCTCATTTCGCTGTGTCTATCGCGTTACAAATCAAAGGCAAGACTGAAGTCGCTGTGGTTTATGATCCAGTACGTGACGAGCTGTTTTCTGCCGTTCGTGGTCAAGGTGCTAAGTTCAATGACCGCCGTATTCGTGTGGGTCAATCAAACGACTTAAGCAGTGCCATCATTGCCACCGGTTTTCCATTTAAAGCCCGTCAACACACTGAAAGCTATTTCGCTATGTTAGGTGAAGTCTTCAATCAATGTGCTGATATTCGTCGCGCCGGTTCAGCCGCATTAGATTTAGCTTACGTGGCTGCTGGCCGCGTTGAAGGTTACTTCGAGTTAGGCTTAAAGCCATGGGATATCGCTGCCGGTGACTTAATTTGCCGCGAAGCGGGTGCCACAGTCACCGATTTCACTGGTGGTCATAACTACCTGACCTCAGGCAACATCGTGGCTGGTTCACCGAAAGTGACCAGCAACTTAGTGAAGACCTTCCGTCCTCATTTAAACGAAGCGCTTAAGCGCTAAGTGATGAACTAATCGCTGTTAAAACCGCCGCTAGGCGGTTTTTTATTGCCAAAAATTAAGAATAACGATCTAGATCACACCCTTGATGTCACAATTTTTAAGGATACTGATACCATGGATAGCCTATCTATTTTTTGAGAGTGATGACATGGGACGCGTACGTAGGACTGGGATTAAAAGTATCAAGGTTGTAGAACATCTGGTGCTTGCCATCATCGCCATTGCTACCATAGTGGCGATTGGTCAAGAAATTGTCCATATCTTTAAGGTGGGTATGGTGGCCTTAGCGGATCTCTTGCTACTGTTTATTTACCTTGAAGTCTTAGCCATGGTGTCTAACTATATCGAATCCGGTAAATTACCGGTTCGTATGCCGGTATATATTGCCATTGTCGCCTTAGCTCGCTATCTGATCCTCGATATGAAGAGCATGGATGATTGGCGCATTGCCGCCATTTCATTATCCACCATAGTGCTTGCCGGCACGGTGATCGTGATCCGTTGGGGTCAATTAAAACTGCCCTATCCTAAAACGCCTGACAGCGACGATTAAAAAAAACGGCCTCAGGCCGTTTTTTTATTTGCATCAGCGCTTCACAACTCATATCTTTGAATTTTTCACAAAAGGATTTTGACATTGACTATTCAAGGATTTAACGAGCAACGTCAATCAGTGCGCATCGATATGGAAGCCAGCGATCTCTTGATTGTTTGGCGACAAGATGGCCAAGAGCAACAAATTATCGCCAAGCATTCCGATGTTTCACGCTTAGGGTCCAGCTTTGTCTGCAGTCTGCCATTTGCCATAGGCAGTCAATTGACCGTGGTCTTACAGTCAAATAGCCCTAATCCCCGTAGGATCAATGGCCAAGTACTGCGCGTCAGTCCGCTTGAGCAGCAATATTTTATCGCTGTTGAGTTTGAGGCTGACGCATAACCGCCTTAATGGTCACATTGCTGACCGGCAGCCAGCTGCCAATGCGAGCCGCTGGCGACTAATTTGCCTTTCATTTTCAAAAATGCCAGTAACTCCTGGGCATTTAGATCATTGGCTTTACAAGTATGAAAGCGCTGGCTATCACCAAAGTGAGCCTCTATCGCGCTGATTAACTCGGCCTCGGTCAACCCACCCAGCTCCACCATAAAATCCATCACTTTGTGACCATGAATTGAACGTGTCATTCGTTTCCACCTTAAACATATAAATTTATTGCATGTTACCAGTCTTTGTTGACTTGATCTCTGATCTACCGCAAAAATCTGCACGATAATCAGCAATCACTCAAGTATGCCGTCGGTCAGACATTGCGCTGCTCACCCAGCAATGTCTAGGGGTTGCAGCCCGAGTATCACTGCGCGAAGACCTGCACATAACTGCGATAAGATGACGGGCGCTGCGTCGGTCAACACCATATCCTCTCGCCTAACAAAAAGCACACAGAACCTTGGTCCTGTGTGCTTTTTTGCTATAATGACCACTCACTTTTTGCTGAGTTAATCATGAATCAAGCTAACAATCCTTTACACGGCCTTACCTTAGAAGCCATTTTAACTGACTTACAACGCCAATTAGGTTGGGAAGGTCTTTATCAGAAGATCCGAGTCAATTGCTTTAGCGATAATCCAAGTATTAAATCAAGCCTAAAATTTTTACGTAAAACCCAGTGGGCCCGCGATAAGTTAGAGATCCTGTACTTAACCACGCATCAGCTCGAGCTGCCAGCGCACTTACTTGCCGTGCATACCCAAACCGCGCCCCAAAAATCCCAACATAAAACCAGCCCCACCTCGGCCGCCGGGATTAATTCGCATATTTGGGGAAAAAAATAACCTAGTGGGCGGCTAGAAAGGGAAATCAAAAATCAGTCGCCATACTTCTAAGCCATTGGCATAGCGATAGCTCAATCCGAGCCGACTGATGGAAACCCCGAGCCATTCAGGCACGGGATCGATAGCGAAACTCAAGCCAAATTCTATGCCGTTACGTACAAATAGATTATCATCCATCGTGCGCAACTGCAGCGGCGTAAAATACCAGTAGGCCGCCACAAAAGCCCGCGGTTGAAACTGGTGTTGATGCCAGCTCCAGCCCTCGGCCAAGGGCCAATCGATGCCAGAATGTAACACGGCATAAGACTCACTTTGATCACGGCTATTGTCGTTATAGCCCGCAGTATAAAGGCGCGAAACCCACATGGCTGCATCTTGTGCAGGCGCCATCCGATACAGACTGCTGACGCCGGTGGAAAAAATACCCACCTGCCTATCTTCACTAAAGTTCCAACCGGCACCTAAATCAAGATAGGACTCTAATGACAGCTGCGAGTTAACATACCAAGTGTACTCAATCCCTGGGGTGAACGTGGCAGTACCAATATTGGCAGGTAAATCGCCGTCAGGTAAGTCTTGCCATTGATAATTAAAAAAGCCAAATGACATCGGCAAACGTAAGTCGAGTCGATGCTCTGTATCTTCTTCCAGGTTGACCGCAAGCGGTAAATTAAGCACCGCTGCTTGCTGACCGCTAGTGCGGTAAATGCCACTGCCAAGATAACTGGCGAATGCAAAATGAGCGTCACTGGCATTTTGGCTATCGCCAGTTTGCGCCATCACACTGGAAGTCAGGCAAATGAGTGCCATTAACATTATTCGGGGTTGTTTCATTAACCAAAGCTCCAAGAGTCTTACCGATGAGATTATTATTAGATCAGTAAAGCCGTGGGTTAATGATAAATCAGAAAACGCTAAGGTTAAGTAAAATTCTGATTATCGGAGGGAATTTTATAGGTACACCACAAGGATAACAGCAATAGTCGCCACTCTGTGCTCGGCAGTGCGGCGACTCGGGGCCAGTTACAGATCATCGTTGAAATGATATTCACTCATTAGATGACCTAACTGGGTTGATTTAGTTTTTAAATAATCTTCGTTATAACGATTTTTACCCACTTGCAGTGGAACGCGCTCCACCACCTCAATGCCTAACGCACTAAGTGCATGAACCTTTCTTGGGTTATTAGTCATTAGCTTCACTTTATCAATGCCTAAATGCTCAAACATTGGCGCGATCATATCGTAGCGACGCATGTCGGCTTCAAAGCCCAATTGCTCATTGGCCTCAACGGTATCAGCCCCTTGATCTTGCAGTTGGTAAGCGCGAATTTTATTGAGTAAGCCAATGCCTCGGCCTTCTTGACGCAAATATAGGATGAAACCTTGGCCTGCTTCCGCAATATTTTGCATGGCCGTTTGTAGTTGAAAACCGCAATCACAACGCAGGCTAAATAGGGCATCACCGGTCAGACATTCAGAATGAATACGACCTAATAGCGGGGTTTGCTCGGTCCATTCACCAAACGTTAATGCGACATGCTCTTTACCGGTTTCAGTATCCGCAAAACCGTGCATAGCAAAGACACCCCAAGGGGTCGGTAATTTCGAGGTAGCGACATAATTAATCGACATGTGTAAACCTTAACGATAGCTCTATCCTTTGAATTCTTATCAATCCGTTGAAAAGAAATCCTTTATATAACAGAGTGTTGAAATAAAGTCATCCACTAATGGGAAAACTCTAACTCCATCAACACTCACTGGAAAGCGTTAACTCTGAGGGTGACACCAACCTCAAGATTGGCATGACCTCTAGTGGGTTATCATCATTAGAAAGCTTGAGGAGCAAACCCAGTGACTTTGGTTAAGCCCATTTGGCGGCCGAGCTTAGTCATTGGATGAACCACAACTAATCCTTTCACTGACTTTTTGAGCTGGCCCATATCGGCTTGCTCTTTAGAGGTTAATTCACGCTTGAATGGTAAACTTTTGATTTCTTGACCTTCTTTACCTAGCAAACGGTCTTGCTGACCCTTGATGCTAGCAATACGCTTGGTCACAGTGGCGATTTCGCGTTTAAACTGCAAAATAACACCCGCATCACCGCGCTGTTCTGCCACGGCCAATTTACGGCGAAACTTGTCCAGCTTATCATTGAGCTGTTGCAGTTCTTCTTTCAAATTCATGGTAATACCTTAGGGATCAAAAAATACAGCGGTTAAATGCTGTTTGTCCGCTGATTATAACACTGCCTGTCGCCTGAGAAACAGTCTGTTTTAACGACAAGACTGAGCCAAAGCCGACAAATAATGAATTTGCTGATTACTCGAGCCACGAAAACGTAAACTGGGGTCTGCTAATGCCTGCTCAAATTTACCATCGACTAAGACATCGATCAGATCCACCACAGCTTGTTGCGCTGGCGTCAATGTGGCAAATTCATAGCCGGTCCACAACCACACATCCTTGCCAGGGCAAGCGAGCCTAACTTGGCGTAATAGCGCTTCAATGCTTGCTAAATTGGCCGGATGCAAGGGATCGCCGCCGCTCAGTGAGAGACCTCGGCGTTTAATGCGGCTGTCATTGAGATCGGTAATAATCTGTTGCACCATGGCATCATCAAACACATGGCCAGAATCGGGACGCCAAGTGCTTTGGTTATAACACCCTCGACATTGGTGCTCACAGCCAGAGACAAACAGGGTGGCGCGCGTTCCTGGGCCGTTAATCACATCCAGTGGGTAATATTGATGATAATTCATATAACCTCAAAGGGCGCCATTGGCGCCCATTGCTTTACTTATAACACCAAGAAACAACTAGTTAGAGGTGTTTAACTCGGCGCTTAACTTCTTCTTGCTTACCGTAGTTGAATGGTCTGGCATCGGGACTGCCTAAATAACCACACACGCGGCGGGTCACTGACACTCGACTCGGCTCATGATTACCACATTTAGGGCAAGTAAAGCCTTTACTCGTGCAGCTAAACTCTCCGGTAAATCCGCAATCATAGCATTCATCTATCGGCGTATTAGTGCCATAGTAAGGCACACGTGAATAACTGTAATCCCATACGTCTTCCAGCGCTTCGATGTTGTGCTGCATGTTAGGGTATTCGCCGTAACAAATGAATCCACCGCTGGCAATTTCAGGGTATGGGCGCTCAAACTCCAATTTATCGTAAGGATTCACCTGCTTTTCCACATCCAAATGGAAACTGTTGGTGTAATAGCCTTTGTCGGTCACACCGGCCACCACGCCAAAGGCCTTGGTATCTATTTTGGCGAATCGGCTGCATAAGCTTTCGCTCGGTGTACTGTATAAGCTAAACCCGTATCCGGTTTCGGCTTTCCAACTATCGGTTGCAGCCCGTAAGTATTTGACGACATCGATGGCTTTTTGACGTAATTGTTCACTGTCAAATACATGCCCTTGATCAGCATAAAGCGCATTAATGGTTTCGTGCAGACCAATGTAACCTAATGAAATGGAAGCGCGGCCATGTTTGAAAATTGGTGCAATATCGTCATCGGGTCCTAAACGCACCCCACAAGCACCTTCCATATATAAAATTGGAGCCACGCGCGCTTTGACACCGTTTAACCGCTCAATTCGCGTGTCTAAGGCTTTTCTAGCCACCAGCAAACGGGCATCTAAAATTCGATAAAACTCGGCTTCATCGCCTTGGGCTTCTAGCGCAATCCGAGGTAAGTTCAAGCTGACGACACCTAAGTTATTGCGGCCTTCATGGATCAGCTCGCCATTTTCCTCATAGGTGCCAAGGAAACTGCGACAGCCCATTGGAGTCTTAAAGGAGCCGGTCACGCGCTCAACTTGTTCATAATTTAAAATGTCTGGGTACATGCGCATGGTCGCGCATTCCAGTGCCATACGTTTAATATCGTAATTAACATCACCGACTTTGTGATTAACCCCATCACGAATCGCAAACACCAGTTTAGGGAACACCGCGGTTTTACGATTCTTACCTAAACCACCGATCCGGACTTTCATCATCGATTGTTGGATTAAACGAGATTCCCAACTGGTGCCTAAGCCAAAGCCAAAGGTTACAAATGGGGTTTGACCGTTAGCCGTATGCAAGGTGTTGACCTCATACTCTAACGATTGGAATGCGTCATAACATTCTTTCTCAGTTTGGGCACGACCAAAGGCCTCAGGATCAGCAATCTGCCACTCAATACCAATGGCTAAATGCTTTTGATAACTCTTAGTCACAAATGGCGCTAACACTTCATCGATACGGTTAATGGTAGTGCCGCCATAAATATGGCTCGCCACTTGCGCAATGATCTGGGCGGTGACCGCCGTGGCCGTTGAAATCGACTTAGGCGTTTCAATTTCGGCATTGCCCATCTTAAACCCTTGGGTCAACATGCCCGCTAAATCAATCAGCATACAGTTAAACATCGGGAAAAATGGTGAATAGTCTAAATCGTGATAATGAATTTCACCGGCTTCATGGGCTGCGACCACATCTTTTGGCAGTAAATAACGGGTAGCATAATGCTTGGCAACAATGCCCGCTAATAAGTCACGCTGAGTTGGGATAACCTTGGCATCTTTATTGGCGTTTTCATTGAGTAAGGCGGGGTTACTTTGCTCAACCAAGCCTTTAATTTCGAGGTTTAAACGACTGGTCGACTCACGTCGAATATCGCGATCATGGCGATATTCAATATAATGACGTGCCACTTCTTTGTAAGGGCCTTCCATCAGCGCATTTTCAACAGCATCTTGTAAACAAGCGATTTCAACTTCTTCCAGATGAGCAACGCTAGCACTCACGCCTGCGGCGACTGAAGCTGCATAATCCATGTCTTCAATGCCTGCCGATTGAGTTGCGGCTATCACTGCATCCTTGATCCTGGTTTCGTCAAATAAAGTACGGCAACCGTCTCGCTTAATCACAACTGGCATTATTAGTTATCTCTCCGACTGATGATGAAAATACGCACTAGATATAGTGGCACTTCGCAACCCAAACACAATATGTAGCGTATTAGGCGCCAAGCCGACGAAAAAAACCTTGATCCAGATCATGTATTTTGTGTGATGGCTGCAACACTAATCTATTAGTGATGCACTGGCCACTGTTTGTAAAAGTGCTACTTGACCCTGTGCAATTCTCAGGTTAGTGCGGCGCAAAGCCGCTAAAATTTCAGCCGTCTTGCGCCGCTCTTGCGAGAAATAAAATGCAGTCATATCCGCCCGGGTTCTCCTCAAAATAGGCCACATTCCGCGCTGGCGATTGCGGCGCGACGACTTACTGCTGGCCACAAAAAAAGCCATCAATGACTTACATTCATGGCTTAAATATTCACTGCACCTTCGCGTTAAGTGTTAACCGCCAGATAGCGGAGTTAATTAAAGTGCCATGCTCAATCAGGGCGTGGTTCACGATGGCCACTTAAGGCCGCCTCAATTAAATGACGGGCATCCATGACGGCTTGCTCTCCGGCAGCGATCGCTTCAGAGGCACGATGAAATTCCATGGTACCAATATCCGCCACCTTAGGCGTGATACAAATATCAGGAGGGTCGCCCATCAAACGCGCTCGCTTATGGCGCTGCTCAAGGATTTCCATGGACTGCGACATCACGGCTAACATGCCAGGATCACCAAAGCCATGGCTTAAGTTTAATTTATCACTTAAGCCCGCCACATATTCTTTGCCTTTCGCCAGTAAGTCCATAAATCCGGCGCTCTTATGGGCATCATTTTCAACAATATCTTGGGCACTCGGAGCGCTGGCCATCATCTGCACAGGTAACACCTGCATCCGACTTCGCTTATGAGCACTTAAATCTACCGCAATCACCATATCGACGTTCATGGCTTTGGCCACAGATACCGGCACAGGATTGACCACCGCGCCATCGACCAGCCAGCGTTGATTTAAGCGCACTGGGGCTAAAATGCCCGGCATAGAGCATGACGCTCGCACCGCTTGGCGTAAATCGCCTTGTTGAAACCAAATTTCTTGGCCCGAATATAAATCCGTGGCAACCGCAATAAATGGCCGTTGCAAGTCTTCGATTTTAACGGCACCAATGCTGGCTTGCATTTGATCGAATACGCGCTCGCCCCCCATCAGGCCACCTTTACGCCAACTCAAATCCATCATGCCAAGCACGTCCCACGATGAAAATCCTTCCACCCAAGACTGCAATTGCGGCAAGTGGTCATTGGCATAAGCCGCGCCCACTAAAGCGCCGATGGAACATCCCGCCACTTTATCAGGCTCAATGCCCATTTTTTTTAACCCATTCAGTACGCCAATATGCGCCCAACCTTTGGCAGCACCACTGCCAAGCGCCAAGCCAATGGTCGCCCGATTGTTACTGTGCATTATGTCTCCAACAACATGCCTGCTTACGTTGACGCCATGTATACCATAGACAATCGTGCAAACAAACCTTGTTGAGCATCCTTGATCATTGCTGGTGCCACGCAGGCTTTGGGTTTACAATATTGGGTCAATTTTTTTAGGAGTTCTCTTTTGCACTTTACCGATTTTTCCCTTGATAAACGCTTAATGGCTAGTCTTGAGCACATGGGGTTAACCACTCCCACTGAAGTACAGGCTCAGGCCATTCCTGTGGCGCTTGCTGGTAAGGATTTAATGGTCTCGTCCAAGACGGGCTCGGGCAAAACCTTGGCGTTTTTATTGCCCGCGATGCAAAGGATTATCTCCAGTAAAGCCTTAAGCAAAAAAGATCCCCGAGTCTTAATTTTGCTGCCTACCCGCGAATTAGCCCATCAAGTCTACAGCCAGTTACGCTTATTGATTGCCAATACTCAATACAAGGCCGTGAGTATTCTCGGCGGCGAGAACTTTAACGACCAAGCCAAATCATTGGCCCGTGAGCCGCATTTTATTGTGGCGACCCCGGGGCGAATTGCCGATCATTTACAAAAACGTCATCTGTATCTTAATGGCCTTGAATTGCTGATCTTCGATGAAGCCGATCGTATGCTCGATTTAGGGTTTGCTCCCCAATTACGTGCAATTAACCAAGCGGCAGATCATAAACGTCGTCAAACCTTGATGTTTTCGGCCACCTTAGATCATGGCGACATCAATGAGTTGGCTAGTGAGTTACTCAAAAATCCAGAACATGTTGCCATAGGTAGTGCCAACGTGGCTCACCAAGATATTCAACAGGCCGTGTATCTGTGTGATCATCTCGATCATAAACAAGCCCTGTTGAACCATTTACTGGCGGAAAAAGCCCACAAACAAGTGATCATCTTTACCGCGACTCGCAGTGATACTGAACGGTTAGCCAATTTACTCAATGAATCGAATCTCAGTGCCATCGCACTCAGTGGTGAGCTCAAACAGAATGAACGGAACCGCATCATGGATCAATTCAGCCGTGGTCAATACAACATTCTCGTCACCACAGATCTGGCTTCACGCGGCTTAGATTTACTCAATGTGTCCTTGGTGATCAACTTTGATATGCCCAAATTTGCCGAAGAATATATTCACCGCATTGGGCGTACCGGTCGTGCCGGTGCCAAAGGTGATGCCATCTCTTTAGTTGGGCCGAAAGATTGGGCTAACTTTAAGAAAGTGGAAATCTTCTTACGTCAACCATTGGATGTAAGCCAAGTAGCCGGTCTTGAGCCTAAGTTTAAGGGCTTAAGTGACAAACCTAAGGCCAAATCAAAGTCTACTAACATACAGTCGACGCCAAAGACTTCGCGCGCCAAAGTCAACAAAGCCCCTAAAGCGGCACCTAAACGCGATAAACGCTTTATCACAGGTATCGATGTTGGCGATGCACCTATGCGCAAAAAAGCCAAGCCTCTGCAAGACACTGAAGAAGAGTAACTTGCTCTGCTGTACCCAGCGCAAGACGATTGGGTACAGCCAGCATTAGCGCTTATCGCTGCTGCGCGGCTAACTTTTGCTGCCAATTCTCATTGGCAGCATCAATATAACCGTCTTTATCTTTTAGCCAAGTGTCACGCACTGACAAACTGTAATTTAGATAGAGTTTATTGTTATACCAAGTGAACGCTTGTGGATCTGAGCTGACCACAAATCCTTGTGCCATAGCATAAGCGCAATAACCACCGTATTGAGGCAGGTATTGCAATGGCTGTTGCCGAAAGAGTTCGGCATGTTCTGCCGAGCTAAATTGCCACTGCACGCCCCCATAAATCACCACAAACTCATCTGTACCGGCCACGGCTTTGTGCTCGGTTTGATAACTCACCAAATCATAGCCAGAGGCGCCAAGCCCCTGATCGTCGACATACCAAGTATCACGTCCCAAACTAGTGCAGCCCATCAAAGTGACCACTAAACTGAGTACTACCCCTATCCGCATCATCATTTTCCCTTCGGTTATACCTGCACACTTGACCGTAAGACTAAGGAAATCATTTCAGCTTTCGCGAGAAAGCTTATACAATAGCGGCCTTGAAATTTGCTGACAGGTGTAACATGAGAGTTTGTGGTGTGGAGTTAAAAGGTGGCGAAGCCATTATTTGTTTACTGGAACAAAATGCGGATGTGTTTGTGGTGCCTGCATGCCGTAAGCAATCTTTTGCGGTACCGCAATCTGCCACAACTGAGGCAATGCGTAAATTCCAGTTTGATTTCGACAAGCTGATGGAAGATTACCACGTAGATCAAATTGTGATCGTTGAACGTGAGCAAAAAGGTAAGTTCGCTGGCAGTGCCACCAGCTTCAAATTAGAAGCCGCGATCCAGTTAACCGACCTGCCTGTCAGTTTGATTAAACCTGTTGAAATTAAAGCACAATTGAAACGAAATCCTCCAGTAGCGGCCTTCGATGGCTTGGATTTAAAGAAGTTTCAACAGCTGGCCTTTGAAGCCGCCTATGCGCAGCATATGAATGTGATGTACAACAAAGATTAATCTCTGATGCCGAAGTGAACCTTCGGCATTTTTTTAGCCCATTAGGTTCGCATGCTCAAGTATCTCGCCCACTATCCCGACTCATTACAGCAACAGGTTCAAACCTTAATCGATAACCAGCAATTACAGCGCTTTCTCGATAACAAGTACCCCCATGCCGACAATAGCCTGCGCAATGATAAAGCCTTATATCACTATACGATGGCGCTTAAACATCGCTTTTTAAAAAACGCCCCGCCCTTAGCCAAGGTGTGTTTTGATGATAAACAAACATTAAAACAACAAGCATTAGGACTGCATACCTATGCCAGACGCCAACAGGGCAATCGTATTAAAGCCAAACATGAAATTCGCATCAGTAGCCAATTAAAGGCCCTCCCCGAGCCGTTAATACATATGGTGGTGGTGCATGAACTGGCACATATCAAAGTCAAAGATCATGATAAAGCCTTTTATCAATTATGCTGCCATATGGAGCCCGATTATCACCAACTCGAGCTCGACTTACGCCTATTTTTAACCTTGCAAGATCTTAGCACTGACACCTAAGCTGGCCTCAGCCGTGGCTGGTTAGACCCCCATTTGCAGATCACGTTGACTGACCATGGCCTGAAAGCTGCCCATTTGCGATTTGGTTAAGCGACTGGCCATTGGGATTTTCGCTTTCATTGCATTCACCGCTCGGCCATTGATATGGAACTCATAATGCAAATGCGGGCCCGTGGTGCGGCCAGTATTCCCCGTTAAGGCAATAGGTTGCCCGCGGGTCACTCGCTGGCCTTTACGCACGAGGGATTTTGATAAGTGTAAATAGCGAGTGCGATACTGATTGCCATGATCGATAACAATATACTTACCGGCAAAACGATGGTCGGTCACCAAACTCACGATGCCATCCCCAGGCGCAATCACTTGCGTGCCGGTAGGTGTCGCGAAATCAGTGCCATTATGTGGTGCTAATCGCCCTGTCACTGGATGACGGCGATTGCCGTTAAAATGCGAACTTAACCGATAAGACTTGACTAACGGTGTACGTAAAAATGCGCGGGCTAAACTTTCACCTTTGGCATCATAATACTGGCCGTCGCTAAATTGATAAGCATTAATGGATTTACCTCGGTTAACAATATCCACCGCGAGGATCTCGCTAGCGCCACTGGCATCTCCGTCAATATACTGCTCACTGACGACCACAGAAAATCGGTCGCCTGCTTGTAAATCTCTTGAGAAGTTGACCTTTTCCTTCAGAATAGATTCTACCCGTTGAATTTGTGAGGCACTAAGCCCCGCTTTACTGGCCGACACATAAAACGAGCCGTAGATGTCGCCACTCACGGATTTAGGTTGCCACTGCCCTTGTTTGTGGATCTCTTCGACGTCGTAACTGCCGTCAACGAGCGTAAACACCACTTGACGCGCCAAGCTAAAATCCAATTCCAAGCGTGTCAATTGGTGGTTGTCATCCATATAAAAACGCAAGGTATTACCGGGTTGTAACGTATCTAAAGCGAGGACAGTTAAATCGGCCTCTAACACTTGATACATGGTTTGCTGATCGACTCCTGCGCGCTCAAATAATTGACTTAAGGTATCGCCGGCAGAAATTGTGGCCGTAAAATCGGGTTTGGGGGCTAATGCCTCGATAGCATCCTGCCCGGTCAAGCCAGGATTGACCGCCGAGGTTAATACCAAAGGTAAGGCAATACGCTGGCCGGTCGTGACCTCTGGTGATGGCCACATGAGCGCGGTGGCTAATAATAATCCGCCACCCAAAAGCACACGCTTTTGCGGCACTGACAATCGCGGCTTTCTTTGAAAGCGCGTACCTTGTTGATCGCTTGAATGCACACTGAGTCCTAAATTATCACCTAAGGTGAACGCAGATTAGGCTAGACATCGCCTGAAAATGGCGATGTTATAGCAAAAATTAGTGATAGGACAAAGATTCCATCTCACAGTTCCCAACAATAGCATTAATCCACTTTCATCTTAAAGCAGTCTTGCAGCTGACTATACCCAAGTCCAGTCTGTTTTCTGACGCGAATTTGCACATCAATGCGCTCTTTCATTGCCTCAATATGACTGATCACCCCGATCATTTTGCCACTCGCATTCAAATTATCTAAGGCATCTAGCGCAATATCTAAGGTATCGGCATCCAATGTCCCAAAGCCTTCGTCTAAAAATAACGAATCGATACTCGTCTTGTGACTGACTAAATCTGACAATGCCAAGGCCAAGGCTAAACTGACCAAGAACCCCTCTCCTCCGGATAAGGTGCGAGTATCGCGACTAATGTCCCCTTGCCAGGTATCGAGTACTTCCAGTTCGAGCAAACCATCTTGCTTACGTTGTAAGGCATAGCGACCATGTAATCGTGATAATTGACGATTAGCCAACGCCACTAAGTGATCTAAGGTCAAGCCTTGGGCGAAGCGTCTAAATTTACTGCCATCGCGAGAACCTATCAGGCTATGTAAACGGGCCCAGTCCTCGTGGGACTGCTGCGCCTGTTGCCATTGTTCAAGCCATTGCTGCTGCGCGGCACGATTAAGGTCATCTTGCTGTTTTGCGGCCTTAAGTTCACCGAGTTGAACATTGAGTTGATCCCGTTGCACTTTCACCTCAGCCAATTGACGCTCAAGCGCTGTCACATCAAGCGCCAGCCAAGCTTGCCCCATGTGCTGATGCTGTGCACTATCTTGGCGGATTAATTCAAGTTCGGTCGTGGCTTGATGCAATTGTTGCTGCAAGCTTTGCTCAAGCGCCATTAAACGCTCGCGTTCATCCTCTTCCAATAGGGCCGCCACAAAAGCGCTCTCATCCGCAAACACACTGTCACTGAGCACCTGTCGCCATTGCTCAAGCGCGGTTTCAAGTTTGGGCTGTAAGGTCTGTATCTCGAGGGTTAAGGTGTCAACTTGGCCGACTTCACGAGCCAAGTCTTGTTGCAATATTTGGTATTGCGCGCGTAACTCATCGGCGCAACCCTTAGCTTGGTTGACCTGCAATTGTTGGTCATCGAGCAGTTGTTTGATTGGCAGTTCACCCACCAAGGCCACACGTTGCTGGCGGTTGTGCTGAATTTGCGCGGTAAGCGCGCGGCATTTGTCAGCTAAGTCTTGAGCTTGCTGTTGCAGCTCTTGTTCACCGGTTTGTAGTGGCGTTAACGCCGCAAGCTGCTTATCTTTATCACTGACTAATTCAATTCGCGCTTGTTGCCACTGCTGCCACAGGCTGAGTTTTTGCTGTAGCTGTTGCAACCAAGCCTCAATCTCATCATAAGCGGGTAAACTTAGCCCCACTTGCTCGAGCGCTTGACTCAAGCTTTGGCTGTGCTGCGCTAAGCCGCGCTCAGCCGCAATGAATTCTTGCTCACCACTGTGCTTTTGCTTGAGCAAATGCTCCAGCGCAAATTGGCGCTGCTGCTGTTGATGCACCATGTGTTGATAGGCTTGCTGAGCGATTTGCTGTTGCTGTTGCTGTTGCGCATGCGCTTGTTGCGCAATTCGCCAAGCATTCACTTGTGCCTGAGCATCGGCCAGAGCCGGTACTAATGCCGCAAGCCGCGCCTCAATATCCGCCTGTGCATGTTCATCTAAGGCGGGTAGCGGCTCAGCGTTGCGATCATTGACGACATGGCGCTTTATCTCTTGCTGCGCATGCTCGGCGACCACCAGCTGCCATTGTTGCGACAACTCGGCTTGTTTACGCTGGAGTTCGCTGAGGCTTTGTTCTGTTTGCTGTTGTTGCTGCTGGCCATGTTTTTCATTTTCAGTCAGCGCAGTGCCACGCCGTTTAATCTCATCCAAGGTCAGTGCTAAGGCTTGGCGCCGTTGCTCGGTCGCGCTGAGATCTAACTGCTGATATTGCTCCACTAATGGATGCTCAAGCCCACCACATAAAGGACACGGCTGCTGCGGCTGTAATTGCGCTCGCAGTTGCTGCAAATCCAAAATGGTTTTTTCTTGCTCGACCAAGGTTGAGACATCCATAAACTGCTGATTGATGTCGCGATACTCAAGCCGTAATTGGTGACGCTCCGCGGTGATAGCTGCTAGCGCTTGGGCGCGGCTTGTTTGTTGTTGGGTTAACTCTACAATTTGCGCGCCCTGCAGATTAAAATCGCGGGCGATGGGTTGCAAGGTTAATAATCTTGGCTGCAATTGCTGCCAATATTCTACTGCCTGATAGAGATCAGCCTCGCTTTGGCCTGCGAGCACTTGCTTGAGTTCAGCCTCACTGTGTTGGATCTGAGTTTGCTGCTGGGTTAACGCTTGCTCATTGCTAAGCAATTCTGGCGCAGCGGCCTCGATAGCCTGTAATTGAGTTTGTTGTGCCTCATGGTGCTGCGCTAACGTCTGCTGCAATGTGAGCTTAAGGGTATGCTGGTGTTGTAATTGAATAAGCTGTTGCTGCCAACCACTAAGCGAGGAGGCCAACTGCGGACAATCGGCAAATTCAGCCTGCTGTTTATCTAAGCCACTGAGCTGGTGCTCAATCGTGTCTAAGCGCTCACGGCAGCTTAGCAGTTTGGCTTGGGTATCACTGAGTTTTTGCTGACTCGCCGCTTGTTGCTCATTCACTCCGGCGTGCTGAGCTGCCAAAATATCAAATGCGCCATCCAAGGGTTGCACTTGCTCATCAATCTGTTGCCGCAATGCACTAAGAGCGTCATCGGCCTGAGTGAGGGCGAGCGCCGCCTCAGTGACCTGCTGTTTGAGTTCTGCTTCTTTTTGCGCCATGGCCGATTGTGTCAACAACCGAGCTTGGTGCTTTGACTTGAGCTCATTGTCTTGCAGCAGAAGATCGCACTTGGCTTGATAACGTCCCTGCATTTTCATTGCCGGTTGGCAAAGTGCCAGTGGCGCTAATACTGCGGCCTGATCTTTTAGGGCTTGATCGGCGCGAGCATACTTTTCAGTAGCATTTGCTTCGCGGATTGACCATACTTGCTGCTGTTGCCACCAATGACTTTGTTGTTGCAACAAGCTTAATTGCTGCTCAAGGGCGGTGACTTGTTCAACAATCCCCTGTTGCTGACCATCAAGCGCTGCTAAGTCTGCCTCTGACAACAAGCTCACCGCATCGGCTTTATCTTGTAAGCGCGCCAGCGTTTGCTTAGAGTCGGAATACTCTACATGGACCTGCTCAGATATTTTGCCATAAATTTCAGTGCCCGTGAGCTCTTCTAGCAACTCGGCCCTATCATTGGCCGATGCATTTAAAAACGCAGCAAATTGCCCTTGAGAGAGCATCATCGACTTAGTAAATCGACCAAAATCTAAGCCGGTTATCGATTCCATCAACTCCGACTTGCGCTTGATTTGACTGGCCAAGATCTCGCCATTATCTAAACGCGCAAATTCAACCATGGCATCTTGCAACTTGCCGTCTATCTGATTACGGCTACGTCTTTGACTCCAAAAGGCACGATAACCCACGCCTTTGACGTCAAATTCCACCTCTGCATGGGATTCGGCAGTACCACGAGTCATCAGTTCATTACTGGTTTTCGAAATTAATCCCAGCCGAGGCGTTTGGTGATATAAGGCCAAGCATATCGCATCTAATATTGTGGTTTTTCCGGCGCCGGTTGGGCCGGTTATGGCAAAGAGTCCGGTGCCATCAAACGGTGACTGGGTAAAGTCGATATCCCAGTGGCCTTTAAGAGAATTGATGTTACTAAAGCGCAACCGTAAAATCTTCATGCCAGAGGGGTCTCCATCGCAGCTACCGCCACCTGGGTAAATAGCGTCGTTAGCCGCGCTTGTTCATTGTCACTGTAAGGTTCATTAGCGAGTCGGCGCTGAAAAACCTCATCAATGCTCAGCTCAGACAAGGTTTCTTGGGTATCTAGTGCAGTCAATTGACGCACACTACGTTGACGCTTGATTTGCAACACTTGCACTTTCGAATCCGTGACTTGCGCTTGAAGTCGTTGTTGCAAATCACTGATGAGCTCATCGCTACTAAGCACCACACTGACCCACACACTTTCATCCATAGCCACCAGTTTATTGAGTTCGACTTCAACCTCAGCGAGCTGGCCTTTGATGACCGCCAGTTTTTGAAATAACGGCACCGCCACGGACACCACGCGCTCGAGTGACTGACCATCAAAGTGAGCAATGAGAACCTGTTTACCCCGACCAAGCTCGTCAAAGCTCAAGGGAATAGGTGAACCGCTATAACGGATATGTTCACTGCCAGCCACCAATTGACCGCGATGAATATGCCCCAGCGCCACATAAGATGCTGGCGGAAAAGCCTTGGCATTAAACGCATCTAAACTGCCGATATAGATTTCGCGCACCGACTCACTGCTACTTGCACCGACAGTCGTCAAATGCCCAGTCATCACCACCGGCAGCGGTGCTAATGCGCCCAATTGCTGTGCCTTAGCTAAGGCGTAGTCATAATGGTGCTGGTAATAATCCGCAATCGCCAGTCCAAGTTGTTGCTGCTTATCTAAGCCACTTTGACCCGCTTCACTGCGCATAATATCGCGGGGACGCAAATAAGGTACTGCCGCAAGGACTAAGCCTGGGGCGCCACTTTTATCATGAATAATAAAGGTAGCATCTTGAGGCTCACAGCCACAAGGAACAACATAGGTATTTAAGCAACTGAGCAAGCTTTGGGATTCGGCGAGCATCGCCACTGAATCATGATTACCGCCCAATATAAACACCGGGCAAGATAACTGCTGCATTTGCACCACAAACTGATTGTAAAGGGCTCGGGCATAACTTGGTGGTGTGCCAGTATCAAAAATATCGCCGGCAATAATCACCGCATCAATCGCTTGTTCTCGCACCTGTTCTAACAACCATTTTAAAAAAGCTTGATGCTCTTCAAAACGGCTTTTTCCGTAAAACGATTGCCCTAAATGCCAATCAGAAGTGTGCAACACTCGCATGACTTGTCCTTACCAACTAAAAAATAAAAAATGATCGTTAAGTAACTTAATACTCATCAGCAGCGACATAGTGACGACTAACGGTTTGATAATGCCAGAGCCCCGCGTCACGACCATCCGCGAGCCTAACGTGGCGCCGAGTGCTTGGCCCAATAACATGATCCCACCGAGTAACCACACCACCTTACCGCCCAAGGCAAAAAAGATGAGCGAAGAGATATTGGTGGAAAAGTTCAGTAACTTGGCATGAGCCGTTGCTTTAGCCAAGCCAAAACCTGCTAACGTCACAAAAGCTAGCGCCAAAAAACTGCCAGTTCCTGGGCCAAAAAATCCATCATAAAAGCCGATCCCAAGCGCTGCGGTAAACGCAAATGCCGTTGGGGTTAATACTCGGTGTTTATCGTCATCAGAAATCTTGGGGGAAAATAAAAAGTACATGCCAATGGCTAAAATCAGAAAAGGCAGCATCAGTTGCAGTACGCTGGCATCGATAAGTTGCACCGCAATCGTGCCTAATGCCGATCCAATAAACGCACAGAGTAGCGGTAACTTAAGTTCTGATATCTTAACCATGCCTTTGCGGATGAAGTACAAACTGGCAAAAAAACTGCCGCCACAGGCTTGCAATTTATTGGTCGCTAATGCGTGAGCAGGCGATAATCCTGCCCACATTAACGCGGGGATCGTGAGTAAGCCACCGCCACCAGCGATGGCATCGATAAATCCCGCCACCACGGCCACACTAAATAAGATGGCCGCTAATTGCATACTGAGTTCAAATTCCATCGCCGTTTCCGTTCACACAAGGTGACGCTATTAAACTGACTTTTGCATTAAAACTCAAAAGGTAATCTCGTCTTTAGTCAGATAATCCAAAACTTGTCAGATAATCGTGACCTGCAATCACTTGTAAATCATACGTGAGTATTTGCTCACAAGCTTGGTATAGCTTGGGACGCAGGAACATAGGTTTGATTTGGATTAACGCCTCAATTAAAGATTGAGGACTGTTATCTTGCTGATGGCCACTGATACTGGCAATCATTGAGGCCACTAAGCCATACAGATCCTTTTCGGCAGCCCCTTCTTCTAGCCATAAGGTCGGATCGGCATATTGGCGGGCGTAATGACTAGCCGCAATATCCAGACCGATACCAAAGTTGACCAAGATTGCGCGGCCATCACGGACAATAATATTTTTCGGGCAAATAGCACCATGGTAAATATCAAGCTGATGTAAATATTGGAGTGCACTCAGCAATTGTATAAACCAAGCCTTTAATTGTTCAGGGGAGTACGCATTAAGTTCATCCAATGACACCCCATCTTCCCAAGCACGCACAATATACAGATCTTCGCTTTGGGGCAGTTGGCCAAATGCTAATACTTTTTCAATACTCGGATGATACAGTTTAGATAGGCTGACAAATTGACTGCTTAAGCTGGGCCAATGGCATTCAGTATCACGGTAAAAACTGACCGCGACTGGATAGTGCCCTTGAATATGGAGTCCGCGCCATAATTCGCTGGTTGAGGTTGCATCGACAAAATCACATAATTGAAAATGATTGTCTAAAATGGCCCCTGACGCTAAGGTAAAGGGATTATCGAAATTATCACAAACCCCTTGCTGCATCAGCGCGCTGAGATCACATCGCAGCCCATCTAAATCGATCATGGCACCGCGAGCAGCTAATCTGAACCATTGGTACACTCGCGGTTGATGGGTACGTTCAGCAATACGCAAGAAGCGTTGAGCATAAGCCATAATGTCTTCACTGCTATCGACATTGTCGCGGATATCAATGAATTCAACGTCGCCCATATCAGAAATAAACACACAATTTTCGCTCCAGCCACCCACGGTGAAACCGCGACGATGTATTTGCTGTAAGCCTGTGACTGAGCGCCTAAGGATATCCAACAGCTGATACGTGGTCAGTCGCTCAAATTCGATAATATTCATCGGCATACCGCGGGGCATGCGGATCGGTAAGATCAATTGTTCACCATCTTGAATTAATGGGGCACAAAATGGCACCCCGCTGCAGCCGGATAACGACTGTAATCGGGCAAACTCATCGCGCATGGTCTGTTCATGTTGATGAGCCAAATGGGGTTCATCGATTTGCACCGGCATTAATATTTTAAGCAGCCACGGGGCAGTCCACCCACCAGGGCTGTACTCCGCTTGCCAGATCTCAAGACCATTTTGGATAAATAGACACTTTAACTTGATGAAATCTTGAATTCGATTATTGCGCTGTTCGACAATGGCAACCTGCCCTATCGTATCGAGCACCATCGCCTTTTGCTCGGCAGTGATCTGATGTTTATGCGGTGCGGTTAACCCCCATTCATGAGTTAATGCCTCAACGATTTGTCTTGGGGTATAAATACTTAATGAACCTTCATCTTTTTCAAGCTCAATTTCTTCTCCTTTGCGCCCAGTCACAAACACCATGCCCTGACACCAAGGAGCATAAACACCAACGGGGATTTTATATTTCAATTTACCCGCGAGTACCCGCGCCACATAGTTAGCCTTAGATAAGGAGTTGTCCACATCACGGCCATCCAATGACCAGGCATGCATGCCCGCATTTAGCCGACCTATATAGCCTTTAACATCGACGACATAGACCCCCCACTGACCAATCACTAAGGCATCAACCTCCATCGCTTGACCACTACGGGTGGGGATTTCAACATTGGTAAGTAAACTGTAATCCTCGGGTAACTCGTCGGCTAATAACGAAAATGCCCAACGCTCGGCATCGTTGACTGGGGTGTTAAAACTGATGTGTTTGGCCATAAAAACATCCTGTTGGCTGGCAAAAATTGCGGCTGGTACCTATTGAGCACATTCACCCATTTATCTGTGCAAAAGTAAAAGGATGAGCATTGCATCTTGTTATACCAGTCTTCAGCAAGAGACTAAAGCACTATAAACAACAATGCCAACCGCAGCGGCTGGCATTGATATCGCATTAACACTCAGCCATTAAGCCTGGGCGTTATTAGTGGTGACAATGGTCATCACACTCATGCTCATCATCAGCAAATTCATCATCGCCCTGTTGATGCTGCATAACACCCCAGCCATCACTTTGGCCATCAAACTCACTGGCAAAGTCATGCAGCCAAGTTTCCTTAGCCACTAATGCCTCGTATTCTGGCACCATATTGATACAGACGATGAGCTCCCACTTTTCCAGCTCTTCACTGAAATTAAGCTCTAATTCACCGCTGACATCGCTAGCAACCAAATCTTCTAGTGCCGATTCCGCATCACGTTTATCATCGAACACTAAAAAGAAATCGACATCCAGCGCTTGGCTTAAATCTATGCCTGACTCTTGCATCGCCGCCAACATTTGGCCATTGTCATCATCTGGAAATTGCATTACTGACTCCTATTAAGCTTGGCTAATCACGACCACTGCATCATTAAACTGAACCTTGTCACCCACCACGAGCTTTTTACGCTTGCGAGTTTCAACCATGCCATTGACCTTAACTTGGCCTTCACTGATCAGATGTTTAGCATCTCCACCACCATCTACCCAGCCTTGGATCTTGAGTACTTTATACAGCTCTACAAATTCATCCCCAGTACGTAGGGGTAATTGCTCAATATTGTCGCTCACGCGTAATCGCCTATTCGGTCTAAAATCAATTCGGGCGCTAGTATAGCAGTCACTGCCAAGATCCATCAAAAAATTACGCCATCACTTTGCCCATAAGGACTTCGTCCACCCAAGCATCACCCAAGCGATAGTTTTGTTGCAGCAGACCTTCACGTTTGAAGCCACATTTTTCGAGGACTCGTATTGAGGCGAGGTTTTGCCAATGGACGTAAGCAATACATTTATGCACATCAAATTCCGTGGTGGCCCAGTCAAGGATTGCCGTTAAGGCTTCAGTAGCAAATCCTTGACCTTGATAGGCGGGATGCAGCATATAGCCCACTTGAATTCGTGCTGAAAAGTTATCTTCACAAAAAAAACCGATGACGCCCATAAAGCCATGCTCAGCACTGGCAATCTTAACACTGACCCACTCGCCTGAATCATACACCCAAGGTTGCAGCCCAGAGATAAACTTGGCTCGAATGCGACTGACAGGATCCGGCGCTCGAACAAAGTGATTCACCAGGCTATCTTGGTGCATTGCGAGAAAATCATCCCAATCGCTGTCGACCAGCGACGATAGTGTTAATCTTGATGTGCTTAAACAGACCATCACTAACCCCATAAACAAACGGCAGCCACTGGCTGCCGTTTATTAATTAACCGCGACTGGTCACTTCCAGTAAGTGATAACCAAACTGGGTTTTCACCGGACCTTGAACTTGATTCAAAGGCGCACTAAACACCACTTCATCAAATTCCTTAACCATCATACCTGGGCCAAACGATCCAAGTTCGCCGCCTTGAGCACCGGATGGACAGCTTGAATGAGCCTTAGCAACGTCGGCAAAATCCGCGCCATTTTCAATCTGTTGTTTTAGTTCATTACACTGCTCTTCACTGCTGACTAACAGATGTCTTGCGCTTGCTTGTACCATGGTGACACTCCTTCAATAACTTCGCCAATAGCGATAACAATGGCAATCAACGATTGCCCAGTCGCCAGTATAAAAAGTCAGACGCTGATTACCAGTATTAAATGAAGCCCTCGCTAAAAAAGCTCAGTGCGACTTAATCAGCCATTGCCGTTGTTTGCGTGCTCTGTGCTAGGTTTAGCGCAATCCATCCATCAATTTTTTGCTCCAATACTGCCATGGGCAATGAGCCCGACGTCAACACCTGATCATGAAACGCTTTAATATCGAAGCGCTCACCCAGCGCAGTTTGCGCCCGTTGACGTAATTGAAGGATGGTTAATTGGCCGACTTTATAAGATAAGGCTTGACCTGGAATGGCCATATAACGCTCCACTTCTGCCACAATATCACTCTCGGCCATTGGCGAGTTATCTTGCATATACTGGATCGCTTGTTCGCGACTCCAGCCCTTCATGTGTAATCCAGTATCAACAACCAACCGCATCGCTCGCAACATTTCATCGGATAATTTGCCAAAGTACTGATAAGGATCGCTAAATAATCCCATTTCAATGCCGAGATCTTCTGCATATAACGCCCAACCTTCTTCAAATGCGTTATAAATACCGAAACGCTGAAAATCAGGTAAATCATCAAGTTCTTGTTTGATGGTCATTTGAAAATGATGGCCAGGCGATGCTTCATGTAAAGAGAGGGTAGTCATTCCCCAAATAGGCTGTGCCATCAAATTATAGGTATTAATATAAAATATTCCGGGTCGAGAACCATCGATAGCCGGTGATTGATAAGACGCACCTGCCGCAGACTTTTCCCTAAACGCTTCAACCGGTTTGACCACATAGTCAGCCTTAGGTTGCACATTAAAATACGCTGGTAGTACTTGATTTATCGAGAGCCGCAAGCTGTCGTAGCCCTCAATCAAGTCAGTTGCAGTGCCATGGAAGTACTGGGGTTGGGTTGATAAATGATCAAAGAAGGCCGCTAAATCACCATCGAAGCCCACTTGTAATCGCACCTTATCCATTTCAGCTAAAATGCGAGCGACTTCTGCGAGACCTATTTGGTGGATCTCATCAACCGACATTTGGGTCGTGGTATGTTGATTCGCGAGGTGCTGATACCACACGCGCCCATTAGGAAGCCCCCACCAACCATCAGTACCGCGACTGGCGGCAAGATAGTCAGTGGTAAGGTATTGTTGCAATGTCGCTAATGCGGGGTAGATTCGCTCACTAATCATGGTCTGAAAAGCGTCACGCATCTGTTGCTGCTGCGCAGGCGTCATCGACTCGGGAAAACTTAATACCGGTTGATAAAACACACTCTCTTCAACACTTGGGGATCTCATCACAGCGAGCTGTTCAATCATACGCTCAACCAGAACGCGAGGTAATACCACCGAACTGGCGATACCTTCATTCATGCGATCACGCGCCATGGACGTCCACAAAACAAAGCCCTCGACTCGTGCTATCCATTGTTGATATTGCTCAAGACTCGTAAAGGGCTGCGCACTGTCACCGCTTCCTAATTGCATCAATAAGAACAATTGACTGTCAAACTGGTTAAGCGGTAAAAATCGCTCAGGAAACGTTTCGGCGACCAGCGCTTGCTCACGATCATAAACAAAAATATCATGGCTTAAACGGTCTTGTTCAGACAGGCTGTCCCTATCGATTGCCTTAGCCTTAGCCAAATAACCTGCGTTCAATTGATGCCGTTTTGTCAAATACTCATGGCTAAGGCCATCAGTGAATAAATGATTATAATCATTAACGCCAACAAACGTGGCATAGACAGGCTCTAACGCTAACTGCTCGTCAAAATACGCATCAACCAAGGCACGATAAGAGACTTGCACCTGTTGCTTGTCGGTAACGGCTGGGGACACACTTGATGGCGTGGACACGCTCTGAGTCGTTTTTTCGCAGCCCAATAACGCCAGCGAGATGACAACAGATAATAAGGTAACTGTCCGATTCATTATTTTTATTCTCCAAATGCAGGCATTTTCCCAGAAATTTCTATACTTAGGTTTAGGACAGGGAGGCGCCATATGATTTATTCTTTTCGAAATGCCAGTTTTAGAGACTCACAAACGGGTGTCTATAATCAAGAATATTTCCTTGAGGTATTTAACCGTGAATGGCATCGGCATTT
This sequence comes from Shewanella sp. NIFS-20-20, assembly GCF_019209865.1. GTDB lineage: Bacteria > Pseudomonadota > Gammaproteobacteria > Enterobacterales > Shewanellaceae > Shewanella. The sequence goes on from NZ_JAHUTT010000011.1 coordinate 81,288, forward strand.
GCGTGAAGAGCAAAGTTTAGCACTAGTGTATCTAAGGCCACATGTACATGAAATGGTTAAACACCCTAAATTACTCGAAATATTCAGTCATGAAGTAGAAAAAAGCTTGCTCAGAGCCACCGACTTGATGGCCAAATTTAACCAAGATATTTTTGCGTTAGGGTTATTCAACGTCAACGAGCAAGGGGCTGAAGTGGTAATTGAGCGTATTGAGCATCAAATTCACAAATTTTTAGACACCCATGGCCGCGATCATAGTTTCAGCATCGATTACAAAATCGCCACGGGGGTTTGTACTCCCGATAGACGTAACAGCATTGAACAGTTATTTAACTTTGTTGAAAATCTTAGTGATGAACTCGAACAAGCCAGTGGCCCCCATGTGATTGCCCTGATGCCGAATAACTGAGCCACATAAAAAAACCCGCCTAAGCGTAATGCCGATCAGTTAAGACAGATCGCTTGACGATCTCACTGAAAGGATCAAAATCCGATGACCCCTTGTCATCGGATTTTTTTATGCAACTTTCAGAAGCTTTGGCGCGTACTCATATCAATCGT
>NZ_JAHUTT010000110.1 GCF_019209865.1 Shewanella sp. NIFS-20-20
GTAAATTTTCAGCGTTGCTGGCTCCCCGTCAGCCGGATTGGGTTGCATCGCAGGGGTGTCGAAAGAGTCAACTGCGGTCCAAAGCTGTTGGACTTGGGTGAAAAGGGCGTTTATTCTTCCTATACGTTCATTAGGTCATCTAGCCTTTCTTCCGCAGGTTTTGTTCTTGGTTTTTTAGGGGGTAATGTCATAGGGTTTGTCTCTTAATATCTTGTGCTAAAAGCAAATCTGATAGGGGTATCATAGCACTTAATATTGATATGCTAAAACTTAGCTCGCTGGTAGCTTCGCTATTTTAACTATCTTTTTGGTGCTTCTATAAAAAGATAAAATAAATACAATCAATAAAACATACATTATCGCACCAATCATCCATATCCAGCCATCCCAACTTGCCAGTGTTTGACCAAAAATAAAGCTAAATAATAATGGGCCGATCACCCCCGTCGTATTGGTTAAGCTGACTAGAACGCCTTGTAGCTTACCTTGGTTAGTTTGATTGACTTGAGCTGACATTAACCCCTGTAAGGCTGGTAGCGCAATACTGCCGCCGGCGAGTAAGATTAATGTAGGGTAAATCATCCAACCCTTTGTCAATAATGACAAAATAATGAATGCTGCTCCATCAACAACAAAGCCCACAATAATCGTCACTTTTTCATTGAATTTCTTGGCGATTGCGCCCGCTACAAATGCTTGGAACAAGGCATGCATGATGCCTAACCCCGCTAAAGATAGGCCGATCTCCATACTGCCCCATTGAAAACGATGTTCCGTAAATAACACCCATGTCGTTGCTGGAATTTGCCCTATCATTTGAGTCATAAAAAAGATAAATAACAATAGTATGACTGGCTTGATCACTTGCAGGAAAGGTCGCGAATTTTCTGCTGTTTCTGTGGTGTTTTTTTCAGTATTTTTGATTTTATTATCTTTAAATATCAACATAATAACTAAAAAAGAGAGCGCATTTAAAATGGCAGCAATAATAAAAGGAAGATGAGCTGAGAATTGCCCTGTAAAGCCGCCAATTGCAGGGCCAGAGATTAACCCGACACCAAAAGCCGCCCCTAAGCGTCCAAACCACTTAGTACGCTCTTGTGAAGCAGTATTGTCAGCAATAACAGAAGCGGCGACCGCACCTGTTGCGCCAGTAACTCCAGAAATTAATCGCCCAACGTATAGCATCCAAAGTGAGCTAGATAATGCAAGCAAAGTGTAATCCACAGCAGCGCCTGCAAGAGATAGTAGTAATATTGGTCGGCGCCCGAATTTATCAGACCATTTGCCAAGTAGAGGAGCAAAAAAAACCTGCATGATGGCATACAGTGCCAGCAGGATACCGTAATGATTTGCTAAATTTTCAGCCGACACGTATTCACGTAACAATGTAGGCAATACAGGCATGATCAAGCCGATCCCCATAGCATCTAGGGCGGTGATCGTTAAAGCGGTGATCGCAAATTTATTCATCGTTTTTTCTCTATCATTGATAGAGTTGGAATATATCCCTATCAGTGATAGAGTGTCAATAGAAAAAAAGAGAGGGCAGTATGGCGCGATTAGATAAAGAAACCATCATCACAGTGGCATTAGAGTTGCTAAATGAAGTGGGAATGGAAGGGCTGACAACGCGAAAACTAGCTCAAAAACTGGGCGTAGAGCAGCCTACACTATATTGGCATGTGAAGAACAAGCGCACATTGTTGGATGCATTATCTGTTGAAATGCTAAAGCGTAATCATCGTCATTCATTACCCGCAGTTGGGGAAACGTGGCAACAATTTTTACGTAATAATGCATTGAGCTTTCGTGATGCATTATTAAGTTACCGTGATGGCGCAAAAGTGCATTTAGGGACTCGCCCGAGTTCAGACCAATATGACACCGTAGAAATGCAGTTGCAGTTTATGGTGGACAATGGTTTTTCATTAAAATGTGGGTTATATGCAATAAGCGCGGTTGGTCATTTTACGTTAGGTTCTGTGTTAGAGCAGCAAGAACATATCGCAGCACTTAATGATAGGCAACAAATAGCAGATGATACGATGCCTCGACTATTAAAAGATGCTTTGCAAATTATGGATCAAGATGATGGCACAGAGGCTTTTTTATTTGGTTTAGAAGCATTGATTAATGGTTTCGAAAAGCAGTGATAAGGTGTCTGTGTTTTTAGGCTCGCACAATAGGGGGGATTTGTGCGAGTGGTGGATTTATTTAGAACATTGTTTTTCAATTTGGCGTTTTTGTTCTACCAATTTTTTAGCTGTTGCCATCGCGAGTTGTTCATCGGCTTGCATTTTTGCTAAACACAGTATTGCAAGGACGCGGAACATGCCTCATGTGGCGGCCAGGACGGCCAGCCGGGATCGGGATACTGGTCGTTACCAGAGCCACCGACCCGAGCAAACCCTTCTCTATCAGATCGTTGAC
>NZ_JAHUTT010000111.1 GCF_019209865.1 Shewanella sp. NIFS-20-20
TGAATGACAGGGATATCCAGACCCTCTGCCTTTACCTGAAAAAACAGAAACGGACCGTGGAAGAGTACCAGTGGCAACATTACGATGAACAATGCAATCTCCTGGAGCAACTGTTAAGGCAGGTGTTTTTGTGCCTTGAATGTGAGGCCGGTAAAGGCTCAGAAGCCGTCGTCGCCCAACTTCAACAGATGCAGACGGAAATCGCATTCGGTGGACCACTGAAGACGATGGATACGTCGCTCATCCCGAAAAAGCACCTCCCATGGTTGGTTAAACAGGATAACGTTAACCCGCAACGTTACGAATGGCTGCTCTACCGGCAGTTAACCTCACGACTGAATGGACGCATTTATTTGCCAAATGTTACCAAATACCGCGCACTGGAAGACGACCTGATCCCCCAGACATCGCAGGATACCTTGCTGGCCTCATCAACACTGGACAGACTAAAACAGCCCGCAGAGTTATTGTTACAGGAGAAACAACACCGGCTGGAAAGTGCACTCAAAGACGTTGCTCTCCATATTGATGAGGGAGACAATCGAAATGTGATCATGAAAAATCGTACCGGTACCCGCTGGCGTCTGCCGACCAAAAGCGCTACATCTCTGGTCAACAATCCCTTTTTTAAGCGAATGCAACCGGTCGGTATCGCGGATGTACTGCGGTATGTAGAGCGCGAAACCGGGTTTATGAAATGTCTGACTCATGTACTTCCGATACAAAAACAAGGGTTCACTCATCAGGATGATTTACTGGCCATTCTGATTGCCAACGCCACTCACCGTGGTGTGTATGGCATGGCGCAGATCTCCGATCGAAGCTATGAACACCTGAGTACGGTGCAGGCCAACTATATCCGGCCTGAAACGCTGCATGACGCCAGCGACGTGATCAATAATGCGGTTGCAGCGCTACCCATCTTCCGCCACTACCATATTCAGGAGGACCAGCTGCATGCCAGTGCGGATGGTCAGAAATTCGAAACCCATCTGGAAACCTTTAAAACCCGGTACTCCTCTAAGTATTTCGGCACCAACAAAGGGATCACGGCCATGACACTGGTGGCCAACCACAGCGCCCTCAATGCTCGGATCATCGGTTCCAACGAGCACGAATCACACTATATTTATGACCTGTTACAATCCAACAGCAGTGAAATCAAACCTGACGTACTCTCGACAGATACACACGGTGTCAATCATGTTAACTTCGCCTTACTGGATCTATGCGGTTACAGTTTTGCACCGCGATACGCGCAGTTCAGTAGTGTCATCAATGATCTGTTTGATGTGACTGAAAGTGAACAAGGCAGCACCATACTGGCGCTAAAGAAGCCTATCAGAACGAATGTTATTACAACGGGATGGCAAGATATCAGGCGTATTGTTCTGTCACTTCAGACAAAGCGGACGACACAAGCAATGCTGGTAAGAAAGTTGTCTGGTTACCCTTCTGGACACCCAATATTACAGGCTCTGACGGAGTATAATCGACTGGTTAAAGCGCAATATTTACTTGACTACATCGACGATGCCAGTTTGCGGCAGTATGTGCAACGTGCCCTGAACCGGGGAGAAGCATGGCACTTCCTTAGACGAGCCATTGCGTCGGTGAATGGTGATCAGTTCCGTGGCAAAAACGAGTCTGAAATCGCTATCTGGAATGAATGCGCAAGATTGCTTGCCAACGCGATCATCTACTTCAACTCCGCGATACTGAGTCATCTTCTGGGACACTTTGAAGCGAGAGGAGATGAAGAGAAAGCGGGTATCACTCGTGCTGTTTCGCCCGTTGCGTGGCAAAATATCAACTTAAGCGGAACGTATAACTTCACTAATACTGGGAAATTGCCCAATATTGGCGAAATAACAAGGCCGATAGTGGATGATTAGGCTCCAAGCTGAAAGTAAACCACCTCCGCAGCCATTTATTGGTGTGGTCTACAGAGGATTATGTCTTTTTAGAGGGGAAAATCCCTAGAACCCCACCTTGAGACAGAACGCGCCTTGGTCAGAATCCCAGTCGCTGGGCGGGTTTGCGCCTACGCTCTTGACCCCCACGAGGTCTGGAAAGGGTACGACAACGCCAAAGAATACGCGGCCTTCGTGACCAAGACGCTGGTCAACAAGGACGGCGATATTAAGCGCCGGATCATGTCGATGTTTAGCCCAGAGGAACGCCCAGACGACAGGGAGTGACGGGCACTGGCTGGCAATGTCTAGCAACGGCAGGCATTTCGGCTGAGGGTAAAAGAACTTTCCGCTAAGCGATAGACTGTATGTAAACACAGTATTGCAAGGACGCGGAACATGCCTCAT
>NZ_JAHUTT010000112.1 GCF_019209865.1 Shewanella sp. NIFS-20-20
GCTCAGTGACTTGTTTAACAGCTTCTATTTTGAACTCATCTGGATATCGTTTTCCGCGCATGTAACACCTCATATTTTTGGTTAAGTATAACTCTATGAAGTGTCTACTGTTCTAGGGGCTTACCACTCAGCCATTTCATTTACAGTAACTCGCTAATAACTTTGCCAAGTGCAAGACCTAACAACGGAGGTACAGCGTTTCCAACTTGAGTATATTGAGGAACTTGGAACTTTCTCATTTGTCCGCCAGTTGTAACCTTAGAGCGAAATATAAAATTATCAGGAAAAGACTGAATACGAGCCATTTCTCTTACGCTTAGCACTCTTAATTCACTTTCATCATAGTGACAAGCATCGTCTGGAATCGATAGCGCAGCTGGTGCAGGCTTAGAGGCTATCAAGGCTTTTTGTGTTTGTTTTTTAGTCGGGTGAGCTTTTAAGTATTTTTCTAATTCACCCTTTGATGCAAATTGGTATAGTTCACCATTCTCGTGGAGATACTTTAACTCAGACAGTCTTTTCCAGCTTTCTTCATCTAGTAACTTGGAGTTTCCCCTAAGAATTTCAAAAACATTCCGAGTGAGAGTTCTGTCACTTAGCTGTTGTAATACCTGGTATAGCCTAAACCGACGTTGGACTAAAGGACTGTTATTTCTTAGGTCGTGATTTAGATACTTTGGGTGCTTCTTTAAATTAGAAAATGTTTCATTCAAATATTTTATATAGTCAGATTCATTGTCACGATTGAATATTTTAAGGTCTCCAATAGCATCTTTTACCGCAATTTCACGTCCTATATATGCCGTAAATGGTGCTAAAAAGGTATTAGAGAATTTTTTAACATCTTTATCCTTCATTACATCAATGTAGTCTAAGTGACCAAAATCTAGGGACGCTTGATGAATTTGTACCAAGTCATAAAATGAACGTGGTTGTGCCCAGATCTCTGCATTTTCGGCACTACAATGTTTTAGATAGGTCGAGAGACAATCCAGCCTAACCGCTATCATTATGAACCTTGGTCTATTTTGTGGAACGCCGACAAATTTTGCGTTTACATGTAAGCATAATGGTACATACCCAATAGATGAAAAAACCTTTGCAACTTCATACCAAGCATGGAATTTATCGCCCTTTTTATTTTTAAATGCTCGTAAGATACCGGTAACATTTTCAAGAAGTGCAATTTTCGGCCTTACATGATTTACAAAGTTGGCGAATTCCCATGGCAAAGTATTTTTGTCATTATCTTTTTCTCGTTTGCCTGCCATACTAAAACTCTGGCATGGAGGCCCACCTGAAACGAGGTCTAAGCCTTTTCCGAATCCAGATCGTAATTGATTAACTAGTTCTGGAGTTTTATCAAGTAGACTATTTAGTTTAACGATACTGCCAACGAGTAATTTCCCATCAAGCGAGCTCCAAGAGGGTAAGCCTTTTAAGTCACTGTATTCAGTAGTTGTTTTAAAGGGGTTTTCTTTAAGTCTTTCCTTTAATTCAGGATGTTGCGTTTCAATCCATAATGTATGTTTAGATTTTTTATTTTGAGTAGCTTTCTCCTCTAAGTCTTCGTTGAAGAAGTTGTAGGCAAAAGTCTCCGCGGCCATAGGTGAAAGTTCGTTGGCTAACAAGAGTTCAAATCCAGCCTTGTCTAGCCCTAATGACAGGCCGCCGCAGCCCGCAAATAATTCAATGTGATTCAATGGGAAAACCTATACGTTCTATTTGTCTTAATGATAAGTAAAAATCCTCTAGATGTCCAGGCCTCTAGATGAAGATGTGACCTTGTAGAAGTAAGTAATCATCGCCTACTGCTTTATTTACCTGAGTGAGTAAATAACGCTTTTAAAAATTGATTGAGTTCTCTGGTTTTCTCACTTTCAAAAATAACGCCCCCATCGGAGCTATAAACTTCTGGATCATTTTCACTCCCTTCATTTATAGCTTCTTGAATTAAGTATCGACTGTTTGAGTCTTCACGCTTACTTGGTTCGGAGTAATCTACCCACAGCACGTAGTACTGAGAACCGACGTTAAAGTAAAAGCTTGGACTTGCATCGTTATGCCAACTTTTATCATTAAGGTAAGAGTAGTCGTTTAAGTTGAATCCTAAATCAAAATCAGACCCAAATTCATTTTTATATAGCATTAACCTCTCAGGGCGTCCGCATGAATGGTTAAGATTTAGGCGCTGATGTAAATCCGGCCACAAGGACTTGCTCCAAGAAGGCGGGGCTCATCATGCAGCGTTTCTGTTTCATCGGCACACTAATCTTAGTCGGCT
>NZ_JAHUTT010000113.1 GCF_019209865.1 Shewanella sp. NIFS-20-20
TAACTATATCGAATATTTCTACAATCCAGTGCGGCATCATGGTAGTAATAACGGACTGTCTCCAATGAAGTTTGAAAAGCAGTATTATGAGAACTTAGAAAGTGTCTAGAAAACTAGGGGCTTACCAACTATCACAGATATCACTAATGTAGTCAGTTGTTGAACAAGGTGTTTTATCAATGCCGACTACGTCATGTGTTCGCATTAACTTAATATAGATTGCACGCCCGACCCTACCCGCAGAGCCTGTTACCAAAATTCTCATTCCGACACCTACTAATGATTGACCTCAAAGCAGCTAACGCTCAAAGCAAGCGCGCGGTACGCGTCGCTTTGACTTTGCTTGTTATATGCGACTTCATTAAATGTTGAACCTTTGGAACGTTTTTTTAGCAATAAATAACGTCAGGCCGCAAAGTGCTAATATCGATAGGCCAAATGCTCCAAAAAACATAGCTATCTCTATAACTGATCGCTCACTGCTTCGAATTGGTTCATTAAGGTCAAAATTCATCAGGTTACCTAACACGTAAATCATTGCCGTACATGAACCACTGAATATCGGTATCAATACCATATAAACACAGAATCTAAAAAAGCGTCGTTTTCTACTAAATGGCGCATCTATCCGATAATTAAATTTTGAATTCAATGTCTACTTCCGGTTGAGCATATAACGCTTCAATAACCGGCGCAGCTTTGCTGCGTCCGGCGCCGAAGGCGCGTAGTTAATTGACTTGTTATGTGCATTACTCTGGCTTACCAAAGATGAATAAACATACAAAGAAAACAACAACGGAAACGATTGCCGAGATATAGCTTAAAACAAAAGGTAGTCGTAAACTTTCAGCAAATGCTTTTGCTGCTTCGTTATCTATTTCTTTGTATTGCCTTTGCATCAAATATTTATTAAGAGGCCATGCATTTATCAAGTCTCCATTACCCATTAGAGTTGGCTCACCTGAGTGTTCCCAAAGTTCAGGGTGCTTTTTCTTGCTGCCCCAAATAAACATCCAAGAAGTGATGCTCTCTAAAGTAAGACAAATTGCAAAAACTCCGAATGTAGACCAGAAGATCATTCAAACTCCATTAGCACATAACGCCACGCTCTGCGGAAATTTAGGAGCGCTAGCGAGTAAATTTTCCGTAGCAGCGTCTTGTTATGCATTTTTCGCCAATTTGGTTGTATTGAAGCCTTCCTCAGGGGTGGGAGCCATAAAATACTTTGTAACCTGCTCAAACATATCTGCTGTATCAGTTGCCGATCTTTCAGGCTGTTCTTTGCGCCGTTTTTCAATCTGTTTTAAACAGATCTCATTTGACAAGTCGATGTATACCAAATTATGTGGAGCTTCAATCTCGGAGAAAATACTCCGAAACCAATCTCTTTGCGACAGAGTGTTTGCAGGGAAGTCTATTACTACATTGGTTCCCGCAGACAACATGGATTGAACAAGCTTTTTAATCTGCGGCTTAAGTAGATTTGAATATTCGATATAGTCATTTAGTGATGAAATTTTATTTGGGTAGAGTGACGCAAGCCATTCATCTTCTGAAAGCAATACTGCATTGCTTTTCTGTGCGATTTCGCTAGCTTTAGTAGATTTTCCTGCACCCATTTTTCCACAGAAGAAGGTCAATGTTCCTTTGTTCATCGTTGCTCTCTATTTTGATGCATAACAGTGTATTACCCGGACTTCTCGTTAAACCCAAAGCAGAAACAGCATCCGCCTTCGAATACCAAGTCAAAGTAATTCAAATATTTCAACAAGATAGCACTATTATAAAGCAGTTTTCAAGAGATTCTTCTCAAGAGAAAGCGAGACTTTTATGCGCGATTTTTAGGTTGTTTGCAGGATTTTTCACCGCCCACCATTACAACTGTGTATAAACACAGTTCTGGTGACGCCACTGACAGCCAATAGGCACAGTGGCGTTAAATCCAGAGCAACATAATACAGCGGCTATTAAGGATATGGTCTAACCGTAAGAATAGAAAACCGCGCAGTTTGCGTAATGCCGTTCACTTAGTGTGAACGGCATTTTTCTTAGACTTAATGGGATACTTGTTTTTACTCATTTTTAACGCACGTGGATAGGCCCTATCCCGTTTCCCATCAAGCTTGAACTGTCTCGC
>NZ_JAHUTT010000114.1 GCF_019209865.1 Shewanella sp. NIFS-20-20
CTGAAATGCTCTTTGATGGTATCTATATTCATGGCAACTCCTCAAAAGAGGAGCATAAGATCACAGCTAGCTCATTAGGTCAATTTTGATTTGCCATTGGGCAAAAAACGTTCATGATCTGCCCCTGCCCATTGTCATCAATCAATATTAATACTGCAGAGTTGCACCGTTTAAACACCATTGAGACCTCATACTTTGATCATAAATACGCGGTTAACTGTGTGGCTATTCAGCGGGGGGTATTACAACAACTTCTTATCGAGACACTTAACACTCAATGTATTCAACTCAATAAAAAAGTCGTTGATGTTAATTGGGGGAGCTGTCAGTCCTCGTTGACATTCTCAGACGGTACCTTCCTTGATTTCGATGCCGTTATTGGCGCAGATGGCATTCACTCCGTAGTAAGAAATACCCTATTTGATGATAGTCTCATCCGGCATGCTCAGCAGACTTGCTGGCGCGGCATATCCAGTATTCAATTGCCACAAGAATATCAACATCAATTGAATGAGTTGTGGGGCGCTGGCACACGGTTTGGCTTTGTGAGGTTAACGCCCAATGAAGTGTATTGGTATGGACTCCACAGTAGTCATTTACCAATCACAAGCCGTGACTTAATTCATTGTTTTAAGAAATTTCATCCCATCGTCTCTGACATCATCTCGCAAACACCTACGGATAACGTATTTCAAAGTGATGTGTGTGATTTGCGGCCGATAGCGTCTTGGTCTCGTGATACGGTTTGTTTGCTTGGTGATGCAGCTCATGCAACAACTCCGAATATGGGGCAAGGCGCATGTCAGGCAATTGAAGATGCTTACACCCTCAGTTATTACCTTAGTCAATATCCAATTATGACTGCTTTTGCCAAGTATGAATGTTTACGAAAAAACAAAACGGTCAAGGTGGTAAAACTCAGTTGGCAGCTAGGTAATATTTCACATATAAAGAACCCAGCGCTTGCAACAATTAGAAATGCTGCCATGAGGGCCATCCCTAATACATACAATCTAAATCAAGTTAATAAGATTTATAAGTTGGCCAGTTTTTAAACTTGTGAATATCAATTCCCCAATGTGAGGGGCAATCGACATTGGGGCGTTTAACTTTACAGTTCATGTATGGGTTTATCGATGGTTATTTATATTATTAAGGGGGGCTGTTGAGCTGAGAGTTGTTTGTTGGCAGCGTTTGACTCAGAAATGCCCATTGCTGAAGAGTGCCGATGGCAAATAAACAACTCATAAACAGGCAAATTGCCGAGCTAATTAGCCAAAAGGTTAGGCTATTTTCTGGAAACATCGACATTAAGCTTGTAAAGGATATCGCTCGAAGAAACAATAGGCTGATAATGGTTAACAGTGCTAAGCGAGTGAAAGGGAAACGTCTTATTAAGCCGGCAGCAGACAGCGCGTAAAGAGCCCAAACACTTAAAATTAAGACGATAATGGCAGTAACAATGGTTGGGTACCATAGCCCTTGTTCCGCCATCTGAGCCATTTGCTCCCCCGCGCCGAAAAAACGGTACCAATCGCCACCAAAGACAATGCAACCGAGATGTGCTAATGCGGCTAACATGCATGTTAAAGCTGCAGCCAGTAGCCATTTATTGTTGGTTAAATTCATCATCGCTCCTCAACGGCACCGGCAAATATCATGCGAATGGTATAGCCAATATTCTAGCCTATTGCAGGCTAATTTAGCATCAGCTTACCCTGATTTAAACCCTCTTATAAATAGCCACCCATCATAAATGATGGCTTTTATGGGTTTTCGACTATGCTGATGGGTGTTGTTGGAATGGGAGGTCGTTATGCCACGTCCACGAAGAACTCAAATCAGTATTGAAGACACTCCGTATTACCACTGTTGTAGCCGAGTGGTCCGCCGCGCTTACCTGTGTGGTGAAGATAAATTCTCCGGTAAAAACTACGACCACAGGCGAGATTGGGTGGCCCAGCTCATTCAACGACTGGCGCAGG
>NZ_JAHUTT010000115.1 GCF_019209865.1 Shewanella sp. NIFS-20-20
GCGAGACAGTTCAAGCTTGATGGGAAACGGGATAGGGCCTATCCACGTGCGTTAAAAATGAGTAAAAACAAGTATCCCATTAAGTCTAAGAAAAATGCCGTTCACACTAAGTGAACGGCATTAAGCATTGCTGGGTTATTTTTTTACGCAAGCGGTCGTTATCATGATTACGGGGCTCGGAACGAGCTTGGTGTCAGAAGGTGATTCTTTAGTTCAGGGGGCGGGTGATTGATTGTGCATTGCAATCTGCATCCGTTTGATTGCGGATTGGGAATAAATTACGACTAAATACAGTTAAGGTATTGATTATAAGCACTTAAATATATTGGCATAGTAATTGATGTCCTAAAGTCATATCAACGATTAGGACACCGCTATGAATATACTTCCTGTTTCCATGAGTGTAGCTATGTTATTGAGCAGTTCATTGGCCGCCGCTCCGTTTGATACCTGTCCAAGTAAAGCTTACTTGTTCCAATCACAGCCAGTGCAAGTCTACGGTGTCAACTTAGTGACCGGTGAGACACAATTACTACAAGGTGATACTGGCTCTAGTGCGAATATCAATGCGGTCGGGTTTGATGAAGCTGACCGCTACATCTACGGGTACGACACCAGCAATAAACAGATTGTGAGACTGGGCCAAGATTTTCAAGTTGAACCGGTCAATACCAGTAACCTCCCTCAGGATCATACCTTTTACGTTGGCGACGTGATTAACCATATATTTTATTTGTACCGCCAAGGAAAAGGGCTGTTCAAAATCGATTTATCGCCATTAGATAGCGATCCTAATGCGCTATTAGTGGTGGAGAAGATCACTAGTCGTGCGGTGGTGTCGTTAACAGATTTCGCCTTTCATCCAGGCAACGGCAAACTGTATGGAGTCGATAATGGCAGTGGTTTTCTCTACGAATTTGATATTGCCAATGGTCAAGAAACCCTAGTGGGTGACACCGGCCAAAAGGGCACCTTTGGGGCGGGCTACTTTGATCGTGATGGCTATTTTTATGTGTCGCGCAATGCGGATGTAATGAGTAATGGCGTGGTGATCCGCGAGGGCGGAAAAATTTACCGCATCGATTTATCACTGGCGAACTCAAATTTAGACTCGGGTGATGTGTTGGCGGTGGAATTTGCCGATGGGCCATCATCGAATCAAAACGATGGAGCCCGCTGCGCCAAAGCCCCAGTGATTGATGAAGACTCCACAATAGACTTTGGCGATGCGCCAGCATCTTATGGCACCTTACTGTCAGATAATGGCCCTCGCCATCAATTGGACGGTATCACCTGGCTTGGGCTTACGGTGGTTGACGGTGATCAGGACGGCGCCATATCCCCCATTTCCGATGATACCCTTGGGGTTGATGACGAAGATGGCATTGGTTTCGTCACCGCCATTGCGCCTGGGCTTGATAGCCGTGTCACTGCCTATGCTTCGACGTCAGGCTATTTATCGGCATGGATTGATTGGGGCGGTGATGGTGAATTTAACGATCCTCAAGACAAAATTTTCAGCGATTATCCATTAGAAGCGGGCCAAAACATCTTGTTTGTCGAAGCGCCAATTACCGCCCTCGGCGGCGATAGTTGGGGACGGTTTCGCTTTAGTCAGCAAACCGGTTTGGATGCCGACGGTGGCTCTACCTCAGGTGAAGTTGAAGATCATCCGGTGACGATTAGTGATGCCAATACTCGCCATCAGCATTTTCCATCGAGCACAGGTTATGTGACCTTAGCTTATGAAGACAGTTACCCCTATACCGCAGATTACGATATGAATGATGTGGTGATGTTTCTGCGAGTCACTGAGACTTATAAAGGGCGTTGTTGATCAAATGGTTCACGTAACGTACTGATCTAATGACACTTACTCTAATTACTCAACTCGGTAACTAACAGGCATACCTAGTCTTATGACTTTGTTCATTGCCTTGACGTTAGCTA
>NZ_JAHUTT010000116.1 GCF_019209865.1 Shewanella sp. NIFS-20-20
GTTGCCGCTGTGGGCTAGGGATGCGTATTCTACGCATTTCCTTGAGTGGGTCAAGCCCTTTATCAGGCCTTGAATCTAAGTGGTTAAACTTTCGCCTAGCGCCACTTAATTCACTCAGGGTCACTTAATTCACTCAGGGTCACTTACTTTGTAAGTGACCGTCCTGACTGGTGTTCGGTTGCTTTGCAGCGCCGTATTCCGTGTCAGTGTGGCGCATTATAGGGGCTTGCGCAGATTGCGCAAGGGCTAATTTCATTAAAAATGTATTTTTAATGAAATACTTATCAATATGTCACTTAAACACATTGTAACTACAAGTTACCCACTGACTTATCAACACCCACCTGCAAGCCATGACAGATAGTGAGCCCATAACATGGGCTGAAACAGTCACATGACTGCCATTTTCCAATCATAGTCTTTGATTATGTAGCGGCAACATCTGAGGTAAATGAGGACAACGTCACCAACGGGCGCTTCACCTGTATTTTCAGCCTACTGCTAATGTCCAGCTAACACCTTACTACCTCACGGGTAAAGAGCTGGATGAGGCCACAGGGCTGTACTACTTCGGTGCGTGTTATTACGACCCACGAACGAGTGTATGGCAGAGTCCTGATCCAATACTTGGGGGTATTTGGGGCCAACCGTCGAAGGATTAACCAACGGCGGGATGTTTAATCCCTGAAATATTAATGCTTACTCCTACAGCTTCAACAGCCCCGTAGTTCTTAGCGCCCCTGACGGCAACTGCGCAAGTGTGGGTACGCGGGTTGGTGGCTTTGTTGGAGGGATCATCGGTGCAGGTGTTGCCTGGTGGGCTGGCGGTGCTGCCAGTGGGGTTATTGCAGAAACAACCTGTGGTGTTAGCTTGGGCCTTCAAGCATCAGCCGCTGTGGGCTCCAGCATTGTTGGAGGAACGGTCACCCGGACCATTGAAGGTGAAGAAACGACAGCTGAAGATGTGATCATTGATAGTGTCGTTGGAGCCGTAGCATTTGGTGTAGTCAAAGGGGGAGCCCCAGCGGTAAGAGGTGATCTACAGAATGGTGCTCGCAACATATCGACAAAACTTCAGATAGCATCAGGAAAGTTTGACTATTTATTTGGTAGAGTTACAGAGTTATCAGCAACGGAGATAACGCCGTGAGATCCAATCAATTAGCCTTGGGCTGAAAATCCTTAGCCTCTCTGGTAAGCCATCTTGTAGACACATAATTACGGAGCATCTTGAGCAAGTTGTGAATACGCAAAGAAATATGACGAGGACCTATAGTGACAACTAGGGATCTTTGAAAATCAGAGCAACCGCGCACAAACCTATTGTTATATCGCAACCGCTCTATTTGGCCATTAAGCAAGATGGCCTCAACGGCACTAGCTTTGTTCCTGTGACTCATCATTAACCGCCACTCAACTGACAAGTACGCTGCCATATATTTAACCGTTAAGCGTGGATGAGCCACCTTGCGATGACGCTCATCCATCTTGCTGATACGCGTTAAAAATTAGTAGAACCCAAACGCAAAAAAGCCACCTTGTTCAGGTGGCTTCTTCACTAATTGGGCGTCTGGAAATGACCTACTCTCGCATGGGGAAGCCCCACACTACCATCGGCGCGACTGCGTTTCACTGCTGAGTTCGGAATGGGATCAGGTGGGACCACAGCGCTATGGTTTCCAGACAAATTTTTGTGCATTACTGCAATTTTTCATGGTGCTGATACCCAGAATCGAACTGGGGACCTCATCCTTACCAAGGATGCGCTCTACCGACTGAGCCATATCAGCGAATTTGGTGTCTGGAAATGACCTACTCTCGCATGGGGAAGCCCCACACTACCATCGGCGCGACTGCGTTTCACTTCTGAGTTCGGAATGGGATCAGGTGGGGCCACAGTGCTATGGTCTCCAGACAAATTTAGTCTG
>NZ_JAHUTT010000117.1 GCF_019209865.1 Shewanella sp. NIFS-20-20
GTAAATCGCATAGGTAAGGAGGTGATCCAGCCCCAGGTTCCCCTAGGGCTACCTTGTTACGACTTCACCCCAGTCATGAACCACACCGTGGTAAACGCCCTCCCCGAAAGGTTAAGCTATCTACTTCTGGTGCAGCCCACTCCCATGGTGTGACGGGCGGTGTGTACAAGGCCCGGGAACGTATTCACCGTAGCATTCTGATCTACGATTACTAGCGATTCCGACTTCATGGAGTCGAGTTGCAGACTCCAATCCGGACTACGATCGGCTTTGTGAGATTAGCTCCACCTCGCGGCTTTGCAACCCTCTGTACCGACCATTGTAGCACGTGTGTAGCCCTACTCGTAAGGGCCATGATGACTTGACGTCGTCCCCACCTTCCTCCGGTTTATCACCGGCAGTCTCCCTAGAGTTCCCACCATTACGTGCTGGCAAATAAGGATAAGGGTTGCGCTCGTTGCGGGACTTAACCCAACATTTCACAACACGAGCTGACGACAGCCATGCAGCACCTGTCTCAGAGTTCCCGAAGGCACTAAGCTATCTCTAGCGAATTCTCTGGATGTCAAGAGTAGGTAAGGTTCTTCGCGTTGCATCGAATTAAACCACATGCTCCACCGCTTGTGCGGGCCCCCGTCAATTCATTTGAGTTTTAACCTTGCGGCCGTACTCCCCAGGCGGTCTACTTAATGCGTTAGCTTGAGAGCCCAGTGTTCAAGACACCAAACTCCGAGTAGACATCGTTTACGGCGTGGACTACCAGGGTATCTAATCCTGTTTGCTCCCCACGCTTTCGTGCATGAGCGTCAGTCTTTGTCCAGGGGGCCGCCTTCGCCACCGGTATTCCTTCAGATCTCTACGCATTTCACCGCTACACCTGAAATTCTACCCCCCTCTACAAGACTCTAGTTTGCCAGTTCAAAATGCAATTCCCAGGTTGAGCCCGGGGCTTTCACATCTCGCTTAACAAACCGCCTGCGCACGCTTTACGCCCAGTAATTCCGATTAACGCTCGGACCCTCCGTATTACCGCGGCTGCTGGCACGGAGTTAGCCGGTCCTTCTTCTGTAGGTAACGTCACAGCTAACGGGTATTAACCGTTAACCTTTCCTCCCTACTGAAAGTGCTTTACAACCCGAAGGCCTTCTTCACACACGCGGCATGGCTGCATCAGGGTTTCCCCCATTGTGCAATATTCCCCACTGCTGCCTCCCGTAGGAGTCTGGGCCGTGTCTCAGTCCCAGTGTGGCTGATCATCCTCTCAGAACAGCTAGGGATCGTCGCCTAGGTGAGCCATTACCTCACCTACTAGCTAATCCCACCTGGGCTTATCCAATCGCGCAAGGTCCGAAGATCCCCTGCTTTCCCCCACTCCACTACAGAGCAGGGCGTACGCGGTATTAGCCACCGTTTCCAGTGGTTGTCCCCCTCGACTGGGCAAATTCCCAGGCATTACTCACCCGTCCGCCGCTCGCCGGCAAAGTAACAAGTTACTTCCCGCTGCCGCTCGACTTGCATGTGTTAGGCCTGCCGCCAGCGTTCAATCTGAGCCATGATCAAACTCTTCAATTAAAGTTTTTTCGGACCCGAAAGTCCTGCTCAATGAATTCTGTCGATTCGATGATAAATCACCGAATTTGCATGTTATGCGGACATCTTCGTTGAAGTCTCTTGCGAGACGTTTTAAATCGTTGTCGATTTA
>NZ_JAHUTT010000118.1 GCF_019209865.1 Shewanella sp. NIFS-20-20
TCATTGATGGCCGAGTGCAGCACCTCACCCTGATAGCTCTGTCGGGTTGCCAGCGGCATCCCCACCTGTGGAAAGACCTGATGATAGAGGGTTTCAGTGTTAACGCCGGTTTGGTTGTCTATGGTACGCAGCAGTTCAAAACCGGCAGGCCCACGGCCCAAGCGGTTAATGAGCAGGCCACCATACTCATAGTTGACCGAGGCCTGAGTGGATGGGCCGGTTTCCGTACTGACCCGCTTAACAACCCACTGAGCCGGAATGGTTGAAAAGTTGCGGGCAGGGTCCAGATGGCTGGAAACCTGGGTTTTATACACAGCGTACTGACCACCGGCTTTCTCTGTCAGGGGAGCATAAGTAATATGGGTGTTGACGCCCAGCCCGTCGGTAATGCGGGTGATGGCGTTGAGCGCTGAATGACTTTGACTCTTGAGTCGGTACCAGCGGTCATTGTGGGCGTACACAATGTCCAATTTGCCAAGACCATCCACGTCGGCAAATTGGAACGGCTTACTGGTGGTTTCATTAATAACGCCATATACCGACCAGGCTCCAATGCCGTTGGTGCCTGTGCGAGCGCTGTGGTAAATCAGTGACTGAGTATCGCTGTGCTGTACCAGGAACTCGGCGCGTCCATCACCATTGAGGTCGATAATGGCGGTTTTATCCCGGCGGGTGTCATTAGTAGTGATGCCGGTGTCGATACGCGGCAGAAACTTGATGCCATCTGATAACTGTATATACCACTTATTGTCTTTGACATAGGCGATGTCGGACAGTCCATCACCGTTAAAGTCGGCGCTGCGCAGCGTAGTGGCAATGTTCAGGTAGTTATGCTGGCCGCGATAGATTTCCTGCCGTTTGCTGTAAGATGAGCCATTGGAGACGTAGAGGTTCCAAAAATCATCATCCCATGTTGACCAGGTGCCGTTTAGGTCTCGCTCGCACTCCCATTGAGATAATGCGCCGGGTACCGAACACCCCGCCCCCTGGTCTCTGACCTGCAGCATGAAATCTGTGAGGCCATCGCCATTAATGTCCATAAAGGCACTGCCAAAACCACTGCTGGAGTCCCATTGGCTGATACTGGTGCTGTGACTGAGTTCGGTGCTGGGGAAGCTATAGAGCGATTGCGCAGCGGCAAAACTGCCGCCCTGATTGCGATACCACTTAATCGCGCCACCATCGATAAAGATAATATCTTCCAGCGCGTCACCGTTTACATCCGCCACCAGAGCTTTGCCTTTCAGGCCAATGGCTTTGCGTCCCAAATCGGTAACGGACTCACTGACTACGCGGTCAATGTCTTCACACAGATAGGTGCCGTTGCCGTTGGGCTCGCACACTGTTTGTGATGTGGTCGTGGGCTCAAAGGACAACACTTTCCAATTACTGGTTTCACTGTCCGCGACCAGCAAGTCGCGCTGTCCATCCCCATTGTAATCAATGCTGTGAGCGAAAGCTGACTGGCTGGCTCCCGTCGTGGTCAGACTCGCTTCACCACCGGAGACGGTACGCTTATACCAGCGGCCATTGCGGACATACACAATGTCGGTCCGGCCATCACCGTCCATGTCGAAAAA
>NZ_JAHUTT010000119.1 GCF_019209865.1 Shewanella sp. NIFS-20-20
TTCTGCCCGAGCTGTGGGGCGCGGCGGATGGCCGAAAGTGCCGCCTTGCTGGTTGATGAAGTACTGCCTGAACAACCCATGCGTCAGTGGGTGTTGAGCTTCCCGTTTCAGCTGCGTTTCCTGTTTGCCAGCCGGCCCGAGATCATGGGGTGGGTGCTGGGCATCGTTTACCGCGTCATTGCCACGCACCTGGTCAAGAAAGCGGGCCATACCCACCAAGTGGCCAAGACGGGCGCGGTCACCCTGATCCAGCGTTTTGGATCGGCGCTCAATCTGAATGTTCACTTCCACATGCTGTTTCTCGACGGTGTGTATGTCGAGCAATCCCACGGCTCAGCGCGTTTCCGCTGGGTCAAGGCGCCGACCAGCCCAGAGCTCACCCAGCTGACGCACACCATCGCCCACCGGGTGGGTCGCTATCTGGAACGGCAAGGCCTGCTGGAACGGGATGTCGAAAACAGCTATCTGGCCTCGGATGCGGTGGATGACGACCCGATGACACCCCTGCTGGGGCACTCGATCACTTACCGTATCGCTGTCGGTTCACAGGCGGGGCGAAAGGTGTTCACTTTGCAAACTCTGCCGACCAGTGGTGATCCGTTCGGTGACGGGATTGGCAAGGTAGCCGGGTCCAGCCTGCACGCCGGCGTGGCGGCCAGGGCCGATGAACGCAAGAAGCTCGAACGGCTGTGCCGGTACATCAGCCGCCCGGCGGTATCCGAGAAGCGGCTGTCGTTAACACGAGGCGGCAACGTGCGCTACCAGCTCAAGACGCCGTACCGGGACGGCACCACGCACGTCATTTTCGAACCATTGGATTTCATTGCAAGGCTGGCCGCCCTGGTACCGAAGCCCAGAGTCAACCTAACCCGCTTCCACGGGGTGTTCGCACCCAACAGTCGGCACCGGGCGTTGGTCACGCCGGCAAAACGGGGCAGGGGCAACAAGGTCAGGGTGGCTGATGAACCGGCAACACCAGCACAACGGCGAGCGTCGATGACATGGGCGCAACGGCTCAAGCGTGTTTTCAATATCGACATCGAGACCTGCAGCGGCTGCGGCGGCGCCATGAAAGTCATCGCCTGCATTGAAGACCCTATAGTGATCAAGCAGATCCTTGATCACCTGAAGCACAAAGCCGAAACCAGCGGGACCAGGGCGTTACCCGAAAGCCGGGCGCCACCGGCTGAGCTGCTCCTGGGTCTGTTTGACTGACGAGCCTGAAGGCCAACGATACCAATCAAAATGCTGCGTTCACAGCGCCGCGGCAGGGATCCGCCGTGCTGGTTGTCGGAAAAGGAGCCGCTAGTGGGAAAGAGGAGGGTAAATTTTCAGCGTTGCTGGCTCCCCGTCAGCCGGATTGGGTTGCATCGCAGGGGTGTCGAAAGAGTCAACTGCGGTCCAAAGCTGTTGGACTTGGGTGAAAAGGGCGTTTATTCTTCCTATACGT
>NZ_JAHUTT010000012.1 GCF_019209865.1 Shewanella sp. NIFS-20-20
GATTGATATGAGTACGCGCCAAAGCTTCTGAAAGTTGCATAAAAAAATCCGATGACAAGGGGTCATCGGATTTTGATCCTTTCAGTGAGATCGTCAAGCGATCTGTCTTAACTGATCGGCATTACGCCAATGGGCGCGTTTTTTATGGCGTTTATTCGGGGCCAAAATCAAGAATATTGCCGGCAAAGGGACTAAATAATTGTTGGTAGAGTCGGGTAGCAAAATCATCCGTCATGCCACCGATATAATCGGCAATGACCCGAGTCGCATTGTCGCCTTGCTCCGTTGCCGCCTGATAACGTATGCGGGTATTGGTTGGCAACAAACGCAGCGGATCCGATTGAAAGGCTTCAAACAGCTTCATGATCATCTGTTGTCCTTTGTACTCGAGCATTTGCACTTCGGGTTTATTCACCACATGATCAGACACAAAGCTTTTGAGGCACGTCAGTAGCCGCTCGAATGGCACGGTGAGATTAGCATTGTAGCGTAATAACTCAGATTCAAAATCGGGGTTATCAGTGATGTCGATAGCCGTTACTAATGCATTGATTAAAATGCCTATAGCATTTTTTCTCTGGTGATGAACATGTGAAAATAGAGCGTCAGTGACAGTGGATAATTGCTGACTTATGTAATCATCATCACTGGCAAGGATCAGCGGTTGGACATCGGCCAACCATTGCTGTTGATTGACTATGCCCATCACAATTGCATCTTCAAGATCATGGACGGCATAGGCGATGTCATCGGCTAACTCCATGATGCTGCAATCTAGCGATTTATGAATACTGCGCAGTTGCCCATTGGCTTTGGGATGTAACTGTTGTAATAACCGGCGATCGTTTGCGGATAACGGCGCTAAAATCCAATCGAGAATATCAGCATCATCATTAAACAATGACTTTATCGGGAGCCAATCCCGCGCTCGCACTTGGGCAAATTGCGCAGCGGCTTCGCCGCGACTGGGCGCCGGCACATCGCGGTAAAGTATTGGATACTTGAGCACGCCTAACAAGGTTCTACGACACAGGTTCATGCCATCGGCAGGGGTATAGGGTTCAAGCTTGGTCAGAATTCTTAAGGTTTGGCCATTGCCCTCAAAACCGCCAAAGTCACGCATCATATAATTAAGGGCAATTTCCCCGCCGTGTCCAAACGGAGGGTGACCAATGTCATGGGCTAGGCATAAGGAATCAATGAGGGCATCATCATTGAGCAAGTGCAATAACTCGGGACGCTTATTGCGCAATAAGGACGCAATGCCAGTGCCAATCTGTGACACTTCTAGCGAGTGTGTTAGGCGAGTACGATAAAAGTCATTCATACCGACACCGAGCACTTGCGTCTTGGCTTGTAGCCGCCTAAAGGCTGCGCTATGTAGAATACGCGCGCGATCCCTTTGATAAGGACTACGTTGATCATAGCGTCTTTGTTTATCTTCATCTAACCGTCGTTGTTGCCAGATGTCCATGAAATATCCCTATAACATTTGGTTAATTTGGTCGAGGTTGAGTCTAAAGCTGGGAATGAACAAGTGAATAAAGTCTTTCACGGCTGGGAGCGGGTCATGGGTTAATCTGTCTTCGAGCCGACGTTTGGCGGTAATAAACTCATCATTGCCCGCGCGACCTTCTTCTAAACACTTGAGATAAGCACATAAGGTATCGGCAGATTTCACCAGCGCTTTGTATTCTGTGGGAATATCAGTGCTGACTAATAGGGCTTTGAAGTCATCTTGAAGCGGCTCAGGCAACATATTCAGTAGGTGACGTTCAGCAATGGCTTCAATTTTTTTGTATTCCGCTTCTATGTCATGGTTAAAATACTTGACTGGGGTAGGCAAATCCCCAGTAAGCACTTCGCTAGCATCATGATAAATTGCAATAGTAGCCGCACGGTAGGGATCAAATTTAGCCTGGTGATATTGGTTGCTTATCACTGCTAAAGCATGTGACACCATGGCCACTTGGAGTGAGTGTTCTTGCACATTCTCGCTGCGAACATTGTGCATTAACGGCCAGCGTTGAATTAATTTCATCCTGGCCATATGGGCAAAAAAATGACTCATAACCGTCCTTATCATCAAACTTTACAGCAGAGTATCTTAGTGGCTGGCCAATAGCAAAACAGCGACCGAAGTCGCTGTTTGTTATTGTTGGTAGTTAGCTAGGAAGTTGCCAAACTCTGTCAGTGCTTTATGCAGATCTTCTTTCCAAGGGAGAAAGACAACTCGGAGGTGATCAGGCTCTGGCCAATTAAATGCAGACCCTTGTACCAACAAGATTTTACGTTCACGTAATAAATCCAGTACCAGTTTTTCATCGTCACGAATATTAAACTTTTTGATGTCGATTTTCGGGAACGCATATAACGCGCCCTTAGGCTTCTTACAACTGACGCCCGGAATGCTGTTGAGTAAATCGAAACAAACATCTCGCTGCACGGTTAAGCGGCCATTCGGTAGAACCAATTCATTGATGCTTTGGTAGCCGCCAAGAGCGGTTTGAATCGCATGTTGATTAGGCACATTGGCACATAACCGCATGGAAGCCAGCATATCCAGACCATCGATATAGCTTTTAGCGGCCTTGAGATTACCGGTTAACATCATCCAACCAACACGGAATCCCGCGGCGCGGTAGGCTTTAGATAAACCATTAAAGGTTACCGTTAAGATATCATCCGATAAACTGGCCGCAGGAATATGGGTCGCACCATCAAATAAAATTTTGTCATAGATCTCGTCCGCAAACAAAATTAATTGATGCTGACGGCAGATCTCAATCAAGGCTAAGATCATCTCTTTGCTATAAACAGCACCGGTGGGATTATTCGGGTTAATCATCACTAAGGCACGGGTGCGAGGAGTAATTTTGGCTTTAATATCATCAAGACATGGGAACCAGTCGGCTTCTTCATCGCAGCGATAGTGCACGGCTTTACCGCCAGCAAGGTTAGCCGCCGCCGTCCATAACGGATAATCTGGGGCGGGGATCAATACCTCATCATCACTGTTGAGTAAACCTTGCATCGCCATCACAATCAGTTCTGACACGCCATTACCGATATAGATGTCTTCGATATCGACGCCTAAGATCCCTTGGGCTTGATAATGTTGAACAATGGCCTTGCGGGCACTAAATAAACCTTTAGATTCACAATAGCCTTGGGCACTCGGTAAGTTTAAGATCACGTCACGGACGATTTCTTCTGGGGCTTCAAATCCAAATGGGGCAGGGTTGCCGATATTCAATTTGAGGATCCTATGACCCTCTTCTTCAAGACGGCGAGCTTCTTTATGTACTGGTCCACGAATATCGTAACAAACAGTATCTAATTTATTGGATTTGATGATAGGACGCATGGTTACCTCGCCGCATGCTATATATAAAGATGATTCCAGCACATTAACTAAATTCGAATCTCGTTGAAAGCGTTTTTTGAATATTTACCCCAAATTACAGCCATAGATCAGTAATTTATTCTGCATCACTATTTAACCTTGGTGTCGAATCCACATTCATGACTATTTTAATCGCTAACTCAATTGTGGTTGATGGAATTTTGCGCTCTTAATTGCCTGCTTATTTAATCACCACAAAGCAACTGTGTGACTCAATATTATTGGTTATAGAAGGTTAATTGTGGGCAAATTCACCCATGTAAGCATCCGGTATAAGTCATTGTTTTATATGGCTAAAAAATATGGTTTTAGTGGCACCATAAAAAAAATGGTGTAAAGTTTAATTAATTATTGACTCAATCGGCAATGCGCTTTATTTTTTGCGCGATGTTTTTCAAGGCTAACCAAAAAGCTGCAGATATTTCTTATCTGACTCGAGCTATGCCCCAACTAAAGCAGAAATAACAGCACAATAATTACGCTGTATTTTACTCAACTTAGCCTATTCAAGGCGTTTATTTGAGGACCTAAGTGCATGTCTGAACCGACAGCGTTAAGTCTTATTCCACCCGCGGTGGTGTTAATTTTAGCCATTTGGTTACGTCGTCCAATATTATCTTTGGTCATAGGAACCTTAGTGGGTTTGTTATTAGTCGATCCTACTCAAGTTTTAACCAGTTTTGCCAGTATATCCTTAAGTGTGATGGCCGATGAAACCATTGGTTGGTTAATTTTGGTTTGTGGCAGTTTTGGGGCATTAATCGCACTATTAGTTCGCACGGGTGGTGCCATGGCGTTTGGTCGGGCGACACTAACCTATGCTAAAGGACCCAAGTCATCATTATTAATGACATTTTTCTTAGGCCTTATCATCTTTGTTGATGACTATCTAAATGCGTTGACCGTGGGCTCAACCATGAAGCGAGTGACTGACAAATTTAAAGTGTCTCGTGAAATGTTGGCGTATGTTGTCGATTCAACCGCAGCACCCATTTGTGTGTTAGTGCCGTTGTCGACCTGGGCGGTATTTTTTGGTGGTTTATTAGTCGATAATGGCATTGCGCCTGAAGGTGAGGCCATTTCGGTTTATATGCAAGCCATCCCGTACATGCTCTATGCCTGGTTTGCTGTCGGCATGGTGTTATTAGTGATCCTAGGAATTGTGCCGGTATTTGGCCCAATGAAGAAAGCCCAACTTGCTGCTGCGCAGGGGCAACCAGCGTTAGCACAAATGGATCTGGACTCAGTTCAAACCTCAGATGAATATGCCATCAAAGCGATGGAAGAAGAGTTTGAACAGGCGGATTCACAGGGTAAATTACGTAACTTCTTAATTCCAATTTTGTTGCTGGTAGCTTTTACCGTTTATTTCGATATTGATGTGTGGATGGGATTACTGGCAACCTTAGCCGTAACCTTGCCATATTATGCGCTTCAGCGCTTAATGACATTAGCGGAAATGATGGATCAAATGATCGATGGCTTTAAAAGCATGTTACCGGCGATTGGCACAGTCATTGCCGCATTTATTTTTAAAGATGTGTGCGATCAATTAATGCTGCCGCTGTACGTGATTGAGAGCTTAAGTCCTTATATGACACCGCAATTACTACCTGCGGTGGTATTTATTGCCATGGCGTTATTAGCCTTCGCCACGGGGTCGAGCTGGGGAATATTTGCGGTATCAATCCCGATTGTGATGCCATTGGCTCAAGCCGTTGACGCCAATATCCCACTGGTGATTGGGGCGTTACTGTCAGCGTCATCGTTTGGCTCACAAGCCTGTTTCTATTCAGACTCAACCGTATTAGCCGCCCAAGGCTCGGGCTGTAACTTGGTTAGTCATGGGGTAACTCAACTGCCATACGCCTTGCTGTCAGCTACGCTGGCGTGTATTGGATTTTTACTCCTCGCCTAAGAACTACCGTCATTTTATAAAAACGGCTCAATTGAGCCGTTTTTTTTTGACTGCGATTAAATGACATAATGCGAGCTTGTATGTGCACAGAGCGGTTTCGGCGGGAGCTAATAAGTTTGGTTCGCTGCAAACTTGCTAATAGATAGGGATGATGGTTACCACGAGGCAAAAAAAAGCCAGCAAATGCTGGCTTGATTGAGATTGACTCGATTATACGCGCTTTTTGAATTCGCAAGTACGAGTGTCAATTTCGATTTTGTCGCCTTCTTTCACGAAGTCAGCAACCATTACTTCTAAGTCAGAACCAACGATTTTAGCTGGCTTCATCACTTTACCAGAAGTATCACCACGGGCAGCAGGCTCGGTGTAACCTACTTCACGAATGATAGTGGTTGGCAGTTCAACAGAAATTGCTTTACCTTCGTAGAAAGTCACAGAACAAGTTTCTTGCATGCCATCAACGATGAACTTAGCAGCATCGCCCATGTTGTCAGCTTCAACATCATACTGGTTGTATTCAGCATCCATGAATACATACATAGGATCAGCGTAATAAGAATAAGTACAATCCAGACGCTCTAAAATGATAACGTCCATCTTATCTTCACCTTTGAAGGTGGTTTCGGTGCCTGAATCGATCAGAACGTGCTTTAACTTCATTTTGACGATAGCAGCGTTACGACCAGAGCGAGTTGTTTCAGTTTTCTGTACAACCCATGGGCTGCCATCTAACATGATCACGTTACCTGGACGGATTTCATGAGCAGTTTTCATTACTAAATTTCCTATAGATATTAGATTTTATTTCAGCGCAGTATCTTAACTATTTTCGACAAATTGCACTAGTCTACTAGCCAGATCTGCAGCATTTAATGCGTCATTTGGCCATTGTTTCGCATGCTGTAACAAGGGCAAAGAGACTAAATTAAGTTGTTGCCAGTGATGACTCACCGCAGCTTGCTGTTCTTGGTTGAAAGAAAGCGTTAACGCTTGCCAAAGTTCAGCGATTTCCGGAGGCAGATTATCGCAGTAAAGTTGCATAAAAGCTTCTAATTTTACGAGATGATAGTCATCTTCTTGCGGATAAATATGCCAAATAAAGGGTTTTGCGGCCCATTGCGCGCGAATGAACGAATCTTCACCACGGACAATATTGAAATCACAGCTCCATAGCAGTCGGTCATAAGTTTGCTGATCTGTCATGGGTAAAATATGGACGGTAAGATTACCCATGCTAAATTGTTGGCCGCACACCAATTGCTCCAACGTACAAGGTAGAATGTCCAGCAAGCTGTGTAAACTTCGTCCTTTGGGGATCAGCGCGTGAACGTGATGATCTGCATGCTGCCAAGTATGGCATAGACTCAACAGAGCAGCGCTCTCATAACTGAAGACACTGATGACGGTATCATCGGCTTCGATGCCTGACAGGCCAAGTTGCCGGAAGAGAGCCAGCTTGTGCTGAGGGTCGGCTTGCCACTGATCGCGCTCATCGAACAAGGCGTTCTCGCAAATTAACCCGCCGGTCTTGGCGGTAAATCCCGGGAAGTAAAAGTATTTTTTTAAACCGTTGGCTTGCAGTGACGGCAAGCCGTGACAACCTTCGACCCAAGATTCAGCGCTTAAATATTCTAGATTGAGCCACAATGGCGGGGTGCCTCTTGACTGCTTCACCGCTAACAATGATTGTTTAACAATATCAGGTAATTCACAGGCAAAGGCTTCGATCAGTACTTGTCCTGGCTCATAGGGGATATCCAGCGGACAATTCCACTGATGAATGGAAACACCATTGAATACTTGCCTTGCTAAACTTGGGTCGAGTTCGGGCAAAATATGTGAAAAGCTTTGTAAATCATCCACCCATAAGTTGACTGGTAGTTGATAGTCACAGGTAAGCTGTTTGGCAAGACGCCAAGTGACACCAATGTCGCCATAGTTGTCGACAACGGTGCAAAAGATATCCCAATGGGGCGCGCTAACATGATTCATTGCTTGCTCTGTCGGCCTAGAATAGATACAAAAAAGCGGCTAATTTAGCCGCTAATTTTTAACGCTTGCTAGAATTAATCTTCCAGCTCAGCTAAACACATTTCTGCATAGATCTGCTTAACCCACGCGTCAACACGACTCTCAGTGAGTTCTGGTTGGCGATCTTCATCAATGCCTAAACCAATGAAGTGTTTGTCATCGATTTGCGCTTTTGACGCTTCGAAATCATAACCTTCAGTGGGCCAATGACCAATGATGATACCACCGCGAGCTTGAACGATATCACCCACCATGCCCATGGCATCGAGGAAATATTCAGCGTAATCTTCTTGATCGCCACAACCAAAGATGGCCACCAGCTTGTCATTGAAGTCAACTTGTTCAAGTTCTGGGAAAAAATCGTCCCAATCACATTGGGCTTCACCGTAATACCAAGTGGGAATACCAAACAGAAGTAAATCAAATTCAGCAATTTCTTCTTTGGTACTCTTAGCGATGTCTTTAACATCAACCATTTGCTTACCCAGTTTTTTCTGGATCATCTTGGCTACAGCTTCGGTGTTACCTGTGTCACTACCGAAAAAAAGACCTACAGTTGCCATTGTCTTTCCTTTAATTGTTCAGTTCGCGATGTCGCTTAATCGTGGTGCAAAAAATGTCAGCGTTCGATTTGCTCAAGTAAGATTAACTCGATTAACTGGCTGCGGCTGATGTTACTGGCCAAAGCCTGTTCGTTCAAGGCGTTATATAAATCTTGTGACACCTTTAACTCAATTCGTTTTAATCCGTTGGCTTTATCACGCTGGATTTGATTTCGTTTATTGACCTTTAGCTGTTGCTCACGGGGCAGGGGATTGGTTCTCGGCCGACCGCGACGTTTCTCATTGGCAAACAGGTCAATGGTTGTTCTATCTAATGCTTCTTTTGCCATTTTGCTTTTAACTTAACCTATTCCCGAGCCTTCCCAGCTTATTTGGATAATGCCTTTGACAATAAAGCCAGCACAGCCAAGGAACAATACCAACCAAACAATATACTGACCAAACTTAGGCACTTTGCCTTGCTTCAACACATCCCTAATTGCCATGCCAATAAAAAAAAATAAGGCAGCAAAACAGAGGTTTAAACCGAGTGTTTCCAATTGTTCCATATGTTGTGCAAGCATATCAATCCTTGTTAAACAACGCCCTTGGTCAAAAGAGGGCGCGAATATACCATATATACCTAAGCTAGCTCAAGGAACTGCAAGGCGCTTGTTTGCCAGAATCCCCCTAGGGATCACGAATTAAGGTTAAGTATTGGCTATAACGGTTAACAAGCCCGTTCAATTGCTTAACGCTTGTGATAAAAGTCGTTCAAAAATCGCATCACCAGCCGGTTAAATGCTTCCGGCTTTTGCGCATGCAACCAATGTCCTGTCGCCAAAATAGACTTGGCTTGTACGGCTGGAAATTGACTGATGATGGCTTGACGATGATGCTCTTGAACATAGTCAGAGTCTCCACCACGAATAAAGATACACGGCCCGAGGTAAGACTGACCTTGATACGGCCAGCCGATGATCTCAGGGTAGTCACGAGTCATTGTCTCTAAATCCATCTTCCAGCTGAACCCAGCGTCATTGCGGCGCAAGTTTTTTAATAAAAACTGCACCATACCCTCATCAATTCCAGCTTGATTGAGCAATTGACCAGCGTGTTGACGACTCGTGAGTTCAGTGAGGGGGAGCCGCGCCAAGCTATCAAGAATGTGGAGATGACGAGGTGAATAGGCCACAGGAGCAATATCGGCGACGACTAATGCTGCTACGCGCTCGGGGGCACTGAGCGCGGTTGCCATGGCGATTTTTCCGCCCATTGAATGGCCCACCAGTGCCGCAGAGCCAAGGCCCTGACTGTCCATAAAATTCAGTAGTTGTTGCACCAGATTTGGGTAATTCATCGGACTCAATCTTGGACTATCACCGTGATTGGCGACATCGACACGAAACACTCGATAATGTTGGCTTAAAGACCGGCTTAAATTGGATAAATTATCCAGACTGCCAAATAGGCCATGAATGAGGATGACGTCGTTACCTGCGCCTGATACTTGAAAATGCATAGTAAAATTCCTTGTGATAGCCATCGCATTTTGACCAGTAGTGCGATTTTTGACAAGGTTTACGCTGCAATCGCCTCACCGACAGGATAGATATTCAACAGCCAATGCAATCCTTTGCACATTTTAGCGCTTAGGGTCTTATCATTTTGTAATAAGTCACTTAGACTGAGTCACTTACTATTTTTATCGGCAATCGATAGCGCATGTTTAATCGAATGCCGTTGTAACAAGGAATCACTACAGATGAAATATATCGAGGTAGATGAAGATTTATATCGCTTTATTGCCAGCAAGACGGAACGGATTGGTGAGAGTGCCTCCGATATATTGCGCCGCTTATTGTGCTTGCAGGGGGCGGTTGCCAATCTAGAGCCTGAAGTTCAACCTCAAGCAATTAGCGAGCCTAGTTTAGAGCCTGCACTCAAGGAAAAGCGAGTCGCACTTACCCCTGTTCGCGGCAAATTAGCCAAAATTGATGCCAGTAGCTTAGTGGAGCCGACCGTGCTTGCGAGCCAAAAAGGAGCCGTCGGCCGATTCCTGTACATTTTAGAGCGGTTGGCGCTGGCGTATCCGCAACATTTTTCGCAAGTGCTGCAGGTGCAAGGGCGCGGTAGGTTATATTTTGCTGTGAGCAAGCAAGCCTTATTGCAAGCCAGTGAAACGGCTAATCCTAAAGAAATTGGGCAAAGCGGCTATTGGGTGACAACCAATAATAATACCGCAAAGAAACAAAACATTATGTTAGAAGTCTTGCTTCACTTAGGTTGTGATGAAGAGGGCGCACAAGTGATAGCAGAATTAATTTAAGGGTAAAACGTGGCTTTACATCCAAGAGCAGGACGCGTGGCAGATGCCAGCGATCTGATTGATCTTCCCAGTCTACTGGCCGATTACTACACATTAGTGCCTTGCCATGACCATGCTAGCCAAGCGGTAAGCTTTGGTACTTCTGGCCACCGCGGCAGCTCGAGCCTAAAAAGTTTTAACCAGTTACATCTTTGGGCCATCACTCAGGCGGTGGTTGATTACCGTCAATGGCAAGGGATTGTTGGCCCGATGTTGGTAGGCATTGATACACATGCATTATCACGCCTGGCTTATCGCTCAGTGGTTGAAGTGTTGGTGGCTAACCGAGTGCCTGTCATTGCGCAGCAACAAGATGGGTATACGCCAACTCCTGTGGTATCACGCTACCTTGTTGATCATAACCGCCAAACTGATGTCGAGCTAATGGATGGTTTGATTATCACCCCGTCCCATAATCCCCCCAGTGATGGCGGGATTAAGTATAATCCGCCACATGGCGGTCCTGCAGACAGCGACGCTACCTCGTGGATTGAAACCCGTGCTAATCAATATTTAGCGCAGCAAATGCAAGGGGTTAAACGCGTTAACTATCAACTGGCAGTCGATACTGGGGTGGAATACCGTGACCTCTATCTGCCGTATATCTCGCAGCTGCAAGATGTGATTGATATGCAAGCCATCGCCAAGGCCAACGTCAAGATAGGCGTCGATCCTCTCGGTGGTTCAGGCTTGTACTATTGGCGAAAAATTGCCGAACATTATCAATTAGATATTACGGTTCTCAACGATAAGCTCGATCCAAGCTTCAGTTTTATGCCCTTAGATAAAGATGGCAAGATACGCATGGATTGTTCATCGAATATGGCGATGGCCGGGGTCGTTCCTGCCAGAAACCAGTTTGATATTTGTATCGCCAATGACCCCGATTTTGACCGCCATGGCATCGTCTGTCCTGACAAGGCAGAGGTGAGTGGTGGCTTAATGGATCCTAACCATTACTTAGCGGTGGCCATTGACTACTTGCTCAGTCACCGCCCTGATTGGCCAACCACTGCGGCCGTTGGTAAAACCTTAGTCTCCAGTGCGTTGATTGATAGGATCTGTGCTGCTCGCGGTCGTCAACTGCTGGAAGTGCCTGTTGGTTTTAAGTGGTTTGTCGACGGTTTGCAACATAGCCAGATTTTATTTGGTGGTGAAGAAAGTGCCGGCGCCAGTATGCTACAACGTGATGGCCAAACCTGGTGTACCGATAAAGACGGTTTCATTCTAGGATTATTAGCGGCAGAAATCTTTGCCGTGACCGGACAAACGCCGGCAGAGCGTTACCATGCTTTGACTCAAGAGTTTGGTGCTAGTGTCTATGAGCGCATCGACAGTCCAATCAATGCTAAAAAGAAAGCTAGATTTAGCCACGTTAACCAAGCGTCTGTGACTGCGACCACACTGGCGGGTGATGACATCACCGCCGTGTTAACTCATGCGCCGGGCAATGGTGCTGCCATTGGGGGATTGAAAGTCTGTACCGCAAATGGTTGGTTCGCGGCCAGACCTTCGGGTACTGAGCCCTTATTTAAATTGTATGCCGAAAGCTTTGTGAGTGCCGAGCACCTTAAAGCGTTGCAACACCAAGCGAAAGCGATAATGGATCAAGCCCTTAAGGGATAAAATCACCCGCTGATTTTAAGCGCAGTCGCAACATTTGCGGCTGCGCTTTTTTATTCCCCGTAATATAGATGGCAGCTGGGTAAGTTATTATTTTCAAGGTAATTTTGATGGTATTCCTCGGCTCTAAAAAAGGTTAACGCAGGTACTATCTCAGTCACTATGTGACGTTGTCCCCAACGACCGCTTTTCATTAATGCTAATTTAGAGTGCTGCGCCCGTTCTTTTTGGTCGCGATCATGAAAAAACACCACGCTGCGGTATTGGCTACCAATATCACCGCCTTGTTGATTGAGACTGGTGGGGTTATGGTTAGCCCAGAAGACCTTAAGTAGTTGCTCATATGATATCTTTTGCGGATCAAACTCAAGTTGCACCACTTCGGCATGGCCGCTAGTACCGGTCTTAACTTGTTGGTAGCTTGGGTTATCTACACCGCCGCCCATGTAACCACATTGCGTAGTGATGACCCCATCAAGTTGTTTAAAGAAATACTCAACACCCCAAAAACAGCCTGCCCCAAAGGTTGCTATCGCCATGACCTTTCCTTGATTATGATAGTTGCCACATCAGTGAAGATGTCTAGATGGCTAAACTATGGCGAATGACAGTCGCAATTGCAATACTTGGCACCACAAAAAATCAGCCTACTTGCAATAATTTCTGCCATGAATTGGCGTGATATATCTCGTAACATTGGTAGCTTGTGTTAATATTTGGCGCACAAATCCTCTAAAAAACATTAATAACAATAGAAGGGATATCACATGCTTAAGACTTTACGGACCTCTCTCGATTTTTTAGCTATCAGTTTAGCCAATCCGTTTTATCTCGCCGCAGAAGGCCCAGTGACTTTAGACAACGGTGTGCGCTTGAGCATTTGGGATACCGGTGTGCTGTTGGTGGAACCTGCAGATGGGCTAGTGACGACCACAGATCTGGTGTTATCCAGTGGCGTTCATGGCAATGAAACGGCGCCAATTGAACTTTGTAATCGACTGATCGCTGATATTGTTAATGGCGCTCAAGAGGTCAAACAGCGGATGTTATTTATCTTTGGTAATCCGCAAGCCATACACCATGGCACTCGGATCGTTGAGGAAAACCTTAATCGTTTATTCAGTGGTGAACACAGCAAGATGCCGGGCTTAGTAAATAAAGAGCGTCATCGAGCCAAGGCCTTAGAAGGTTACATTCGCCGCTTTTATGAGCAAGTGTCGGCGGGGGAAAGAATACGTTTGCACTATGATCTCCATACCGCGATCCGCGATTCTGTCCATCCCAAATTTGCTATTTACCCCTTTCCAGATAACAAACCCTATTACCAATCTCAGTTGCACTTCTTACAGCAAGCGGGTGTAGACACAGTGTTGTTTCATAATGCGCCAACCACGACGTTTAGCTATTTCTCCGCCCATGAATTTGATGCCCATGCCTTTACTATCGAGTTAGGAAAAGTCCTGCCGATGGGGCAAAACGATTTGACCCAGTTTGCCGATTTTGACCTGTGCATTCGCCAAATCATCACGGCTCAACCGGCCGCAAATGCGATTGATATGTCGCGGATGAACTTGTATCAGGTACATCGCAGTATCGTTAAACATCATAAGGAGTTCTCATTAAATTTTGCTAAAGATGTCAGCAACTTTAGTCGATTCTCTCGGGGTGAAATATTGGCATTCGACGGCGAGCAGGCCATTGCCGTAGAACAAGAATTTGAAGCCATCGTTTTTCCTAATGCGGATGTTCCCATAGGTCAACGTGCTGTGATTTGTTTAAGTCCCGCCAAGGATCTTACTTGGGTGTAAACTATCTGATACATTGATTGGCATTAACAATACTCTGACTGAATCGTTAATGGATTGATAGTCAGTTTACGTTAACGTAATGTTTTGCTGTGCGTTAATTATATTATTCAAGCGAAGCTATTTCGCCGACCTAAGAGCAACAATCAATATGGCAACACGGAAGAAAGAAGCGGCCAGTCCGGTGACTCATAAAGTGAATTTTTTCGATGAGAGTTCTGTCACTTACCCAGTACTTAAACTACTGCAATATGACGGTATTATATATGATGGTGCGGTATCTCCAGTCATAGACAAACAGCTAGCGATGAAAATTTATGACACGTGTGTGTTTACCCGCGTGTTAGATGAGCGGATGCTGGCTGCCCAGCGACAAGGACGTATCAGTTTTTATATGACCTGTACCGGCGAAGAAGCGGCCGTCGTTGGCAGTGTCGCCGCGCTTGAGCAAGACGATGTGATCTTGGCGCAATACCGCGAGCATGCTGCGATTCGTTTTCGCGGTTTCACCACTGAACAATTTATGAACCAAATGTTCAGTAATGAAAAAGATCTGGGTAAAGGGCGGCAAATGCCAATTCATTACGGCAGTGCCCAGCTGAACTACCAAACTATCTCTTCGCCACTAGGCACACAAATCCCGCAAGCCAGTGGTGTTGCCTATGGCCTAAAAATGCAAGGTAAGCACAATGTTGCTATTTGCTATTTTGGTGAAGGCGCAGCGTCTGAAGGCGATTTCCATGCCGGTTTGAACTTGGCTGCAGTGCACCAATCTCCGGTGATTTTCTTTTGTCGTAACAATGGCTATGCGATTTCCACACCGACATCAGAGCAGTACGCCGGCGATGGCATTGCCAGCCGCGGTTTAGGCTATGGCATCAGGACCATCAGGGTCGATGGTAACGATATGTTGGCCGTATTGGCGGCGACTCAAGAAGCACGAGCCTATGCCTTAAAGCACCAAGCGCCGGTGTTGATTGAAGCCATGACCTATCGTCTTGGCGCCCATTCGTCATCGGATGATCCCAGCGGCTATCGTTCACGCGAAGAAGAAAGTAAGTGGCGTGAACATGATCCCGTTCAACGCTTTAAATTATGGCTTTTGAGTAAAGGTTGGCTGAGTGAAGAGCAAGATAAAGCCATGTATAACGATTATCGCGAGCAAGTATTAGCGGCGGTTAAAGTGGCCGAGAAGCTGGCAATTCCTAGCATCGATGAACTGATCACTGACGTGTATGACACCCCAACGAAGCAACTGCAGCAACAGTTAGACTCCCTCAAAGAGCACATAAAAAAATATCCTAAATCGTATCCAAAAACCGCAGGGAGGCTGTAATTGTGGCCAAAATTAATATGCTACAGGCTATCAATCAAGCCTTAATGACGGCAATGGAAGCCAATCCTAAGATGGTGGTATTTGGTGAGGATGTGGGGCATTTTGGTGGCGTGTTTCGTGCCACATCGGGCTTACAAGACAAATTTGGTAAGCCGCGCTGCTTTAATTCACCCTTAACCGAACAAGGTATTGCGGGGTTTGCCAATGGCTTAGCCTCTGTTGGCATGACGGCGGTGGCAGAAATCCAATTTGCCGATTATATCTTCCCTGCCTTTGACCAAATAGTGAATGAGTCCGCTAAATTCAGATATCGCAGTGGTAATGAATTCAATGTGGGTGGTCTGACGTTCAGAACCCCTTATGGTGGCGGGATTGCCGGTGGCCATTATCACTCGCAATCTCCAGAAGCCTATTTCACACACACCCCAGGGTTGAAAGTGGTGGTGCCGCGCAATGCATATGAGGCGAAAGGATTATTATTAGCGGCCATCGCCGATCCTAATCCGGTCATTTTCTTCGAACCGAAACGCTTATATCGTGCTTCTGTTGGGGAAGTGCCTGAAGCAAGTTATCACATTGAGCTGGGTAAAGCGCAGGTGGTCAGCCAAGGAACTGACATTACCGTGTTGGCTTGGGGCGCTCAAATGGAGATAGTCGAACAGGCCGCCGCCATGGCTGAAAAAGAGGGCATTTCTTGTGAGATTATTGACTTAAAAACCTTAGCACCGTGGGATGTGGCGACCGTTGCTGAGTCTGTCCGTAAGACGGGCCGTTTACTCATCAATCATGAAGCCCCTTTAACAGGCGGTTTTGCTGGTGAAATTGCCGCGACAATTCAGCAAGAATGTTTCTTGTCGTTAGAATCACCCATTAGCCGCGTTTGCGGGCTAGACACGCCATATCCCTTATGTCACGAAAAAGAATATATGCCAGATAGCTTAAAAACATTTGAGGCTATCAAGGCCAGTCTGGCTTATTAGGAATCAAAAAATGACAGATTTTATTTTGCCAGATATTGGCGAAGGTGTAGTTGAATGTGAACTGGTGGAATGGCTAGTGGCCGTGGGCGATAAGGTTGAAGAAGATCAGCCTATTTGTGATGTGATGACAGATAAAGCCTTGGTTCAAATCCCGGCGCCACTGGCGGGGGTGATCACCACCCTCTATTACGCCAAAGGTGAAATTGCTAAAGTGCATCAACCATTGTATTCCATCCAAACCGACGTGGAGGCGGCCGAGGCTGAACAGAAGGTGCCATCTCCAACGCTTGATGTGCCTACAAGCAAGCCCGTGGCGGAGCCCAACGTCGGTGTGACTATCGAAGATTTTTTGTTGCCTGATATTGGTGAAGGCATTGTTGAGTGTGAGCTGGTCGAATGGCTGGTGAGCGAAGGGGATTGGGTCAAAGAAGATCAACCCATTTGTGATGTCATGACGGACAAAGCCTTAGTGCAAATACCTGCGGTGCAAGATGGAAAAATCCATCAATTTTATTGCCGCAAAGGCCAGCTAGCCAAGGTTCATGCGCCTTTATATGCCATCGCCATTAGCGCCGAGGTCGACATTTTGGCCAATGCCGCGCCGGCGACGAGTGCTGTCAGCCATAGCGCTGGCGAGGCGGTCACTGACGCGGCTGCCTCAGCAACAGCTGCGATGGAAACAAACCATGGTAAAGCCCTTGCCAGCCCCGCGGTTCGCCGTTTAGCGCGCAGCTATGATATTAATCTTGGCCAAGTTGCTGGCTCGGGTAAACACGGCCGAGTTTACAAAGAAGATGTCGAGAAATTTCGCCTAGGTTTGTCAGCCAGTGCAGGGCAGACGGGCGCGCCCACTCATGCCGCCAATGCGGGCAGTGAAACCACAGCGCCAGCCGCCAATCCAGTGACTGCCGCAGCCATGACCAACACGGTTAATCGCACCGAAGCCATCAAGGGGGTTAAAGCCGTTATGGCACGAATGATGGCCGATTCTGTGGCGACCATTCCCCATTTTACCTATTGCGAAGAATTCGATTTAACCGAGTTAATGGCCTTACGCCAGGCCATGAAGCAGCAATATCAAGCCGACGATTATAAATTAACTATGATGCCATTCTTTATGAAGGCCATGTCGCTGGCCATCAATGAATTCCCATTGATGAATAGTCGAGTTAATGCCGATTGCACTGAATTGACCTATGTTAGCGATCATAATATTGGCATGGCCGTTGACTCACAGGTTGGCTTATTGGTGCCTAATGTTAAGCAGGTGCAAACCAAATCGATTATTGAGATTGCCAAGGACATCACGCGCCTGACTCAAGATGCGCGCAGCGGCCGGGTTTCTCCTCATGATTTAAAGCAGGGGAGTATTACCATTTCCAATATAGGCGCCATCGGTGGCACGGTTGCGACACCGATTATTAACAAACCCGAAGTCGCGATTGTGGCGCTTGGCCGCGTGCAGTCTCTGCCTAGGTTCAATGAGCAAGGCGAGGTTGAAGCGCGTCAAATAATGCAGGTTAGCTGGTCGGGTGATCATCGGGTGATTGATGGTGGCACCGTGGCGCGTTTTTGTAATTTGTGGAAACATTATCTCGAAAACCCGCAAGCCATGTTAATGGCGATGCGTTAATCGACTGGATCAAAGGCGCGTAAGCGCCTTTTTTAATCACGGCAGATGCCATATTTGGTTTGTTTCGCTTAGAGCATTTATTTATAATTGGCTTACTTGTGCGACGTTGGAATTTATATGGAACCGTCAGCTTTTACCCCTGCTCAGATTGATTTTCGTTTTCCGCCGAAGCCAACGCCTTTGGATGATAGCCAGCGTGCGGCTTATAAAGCTGAAATCAAAGCCCTGCTTGCCCAGCAAAATGCTGTGTTGGTGGCCCATTATTATACTGACCCAGAAATCCAAGCCTTGGCCGAAGAAACGGGTGGCTGCGTATCAGACTCCTTGGAAATGGCTCGTTTCGGTCGTGATCATCCTGCGCAAACCCTGATTGTCGCTGGGGTTAAATTTATGGGCGAAACCGCTAAAATCCTTAGCCCAGAAAAAACGGTGCTGATGCCAACCTTAGAGGCCACTTGTTCATTGGATCTCGGTTGTCCTATCGACAGTTTCAGTGCTTTTTGCGATGCGCACCCCGATCATACTGTGGTCGTGTATGCCAATACTTCTGCGGCAGTCAAGGCGCGCGCCGATTGGGTCGTGACCTCTAGTATTGCCTTGGAAATCGTTGAGCACTTAGACAGCGAAGGTAAAAAAATTCTCTGGGGCCCAGATCGCCATTTAGGCAGTTATATTGCTAAGCAGACAGGTGCCGACATGTTGCTTTGGCAAGGTGAGTGCATAGTGCATGACGAATTTAAAGCTAAAGCGCTGCAGCAACTAAAATTGCAATACCCCAACGCGGCAGTGTTGGTTCATCCTGAGTCTCCAGCCAGTGTGGTGGACATGGCGGATGCTGTGGGCTCAACGAGTCAGTTGATTGCCGCGGCACAGAACATGTCGAATGACACCTTTATTGTGGCAACGGACAAAGGCATTTTTTACAAGATGCAACAAGCCGCCCCAGGTAAGACCTTAATTGAAGCGCCAACGGGGGGGGAAGGGGCGACGTGTCGCAGTTGTGCCCATTGTCCTTGGATGGCCATGAACGGCTTACATGCAATTAAAGCGGCCTTGGCCGATAGCGATAAGTCAGCGCATGAAATCTTCGTGGATGATAGCTTACGCGATCGCGCCTTGTTGCCGTTAGATCGTATGCTTGATTTTGCTGCAGATCTTAAGATTAAGATCAAAGGTAACGCTTAAACGCGATTAATCGAGGCACAGTACTCCTTAACACCTTGCTTCTTAGCTTGTGATAAAACCCGCCGACTGCGGGTTTTTTGTTAGAAAAAAAGCAGTGATATTTCAAGTAACTGCTACATTTGCTTGTGATTGTTCAATCTGCGCCCAAACAAGCGTGATAATGGTTTTTTCCCTTGATAACAGCAACACTTTTGCGTAAAGTACCGCTCCGTTGCCTTGGTAAACGTTTGTTGCCATGTAGCAAAATGGTGAGGTGTCCGAGTGGCCGAAGGAGCACGCCTGGAAAGTGTGTATACGGAAACGTATCGAGGGTTCGACTCCCTCCCTCACCGCCAGAATTTACATCAGATAATCTAAGAATTGTCTGACTAGCCCCACTAGGCTAATGCCTGCCCATATGGCGAGGCGATAATAGTGACCAACATGGTGAGGTGTCCGAGTGGCCGAAGGAGCACGCCTGGAAAGTGTGTATACGGAAACGTATCGAGGGTTCGACTCCCTCCCTCACCGCCACATAAACAAAAAAGCCGTTGATGAATAATCAACGGCTTTTTTGTGCTTGTTTTTCCTAGCCAACACCTGAACACCCGGTCGATAACTGGGTGTTTAGCAAACGGACACTGGGCTTAGCATACTGACTGCGGCGGGATATTTACTTTCAACACGGTTTTATTTGATGTTAAGTTAAACCATTAACATTAATACAGGGGAACGGCATGGAAGTGTTTTATCATATTCTGCATTGGGGCTCGCCGATTGGTTTAGGTTTATTCTTTTTTTTGTCATGTACTGGCGCGGGCATATTATTTTGGGGCATATCTCACATGAGCAAGAGCCAATTGCCTAAATAATCTTGCTTACTGAAAATGAATCAAAGCGCATGATTGGGTACGAAACATGAACATTTCAGGTCAATTTGGTGTTGGCTTGGATCCCAAGATTGCTTTGCCAAGGGAGCGGCTGGCTGTCATTTAACTAGGTCGACTATCGATAAGACATACCACGGTCAG
This sequence comes from Shewanella sp. NIFS-20-20, assembly GCF_019209865.1. Taxonomy (GTDB): domain Bacteria; phylum Pseudomonadota; class Gammaproteobacteria; order Enterobacterales; family Shewanellaceae; genus Shewanella. Next base: position 19,838 of record NZ_JAHUTT010000012.1, read on the forward strand.
CTGGAAGCGGTCAGTCAAGGAGAAATGTTAAGTGTCATGACGGCCACTAAAAGATCTGCCGGTTACGTTGTCATTGAACAAGTTTTCGGTAGCCTGGCGGGTAAGCAAGGGAGCTTTACTCTGCAGCATTTTGGCACCATGGCTAGAGGTAAACATAAGTTGGTACTGGAATTGATACCTGATTCCGGTGCCGGCGAATTAACTGGCTTAACGGGTACCACGGCCATCACCATAAAAGATGGGCAACATTTTTATGGATTTGATTATCTCTTCACGCAGTAATACCTGTTGCTGCTTATCTATATTTACCTCGGCTCGATGTTCACAGCGGCTACCAAGCCAATATTTGCCATAGACTGCTGTTTCTCAATCGCTATGGGCGTTAGCTAATATGGCTAATTAGCGCTGCATTGTATGCCAATAATGAGCCAATGGCCTGCTCTCGATAAGCGCCGTTATGACTAGCTAGTGCCTAGGCATTAATCAGTGGTGCTGCCGCTTATTGGTCATGATTCAGTTAACCTAATGCCACTGCTATCTCGGTATCTCGCTAGTGATTTCAATGGACAAATATTCATTAGAGTTTTGCCTTGAAATCAAGTATGGTGTCGTTTTTTGTCTAACGTCAAACTTTCTCACACAATTGTCTGATAGCATCAGCAAATAAATCAAACGTAGTAGATAGGACACACTTAATGCGTCGGCAGTTATCTGGTTTCACTTTGATTGAATTAGTGGTTGTAATCATTATTCTTGGCATTTTAGCGGTGGTGGCCATCCCTAAATTTGTTAATTTACAGGATGAAGCGATAGAGTCGGCCATCATGGGCCAATTTACTGCGTTCGAAAGCGCAGTTAAATTATATCACTCAGGTTGGTTAGCGGGGGGCTATAGCGGCGCAATTGCAGCGCTGCCTAATTTTGGTGATGGCGATGTGTCATCAACTTCAACCGGCTTCCCTTATTCAACGTCAGGCTTAACCACGCATCAATTCCATGCTTGCGAACAGGTGTGGTATGGGTTGACTCAAACTGATGTGTCGCTTTCATATGTAGAGGATAGTGAATTAGCCACGGCGATAGTTGATATTGGTTATACCTATTCAGATAATACGTGTATTTACCGCGGAATAAAGTTTATTCAACAAGGCCAAGATACTATTATCATGAATTATAATAATTTGACGGGTGATGTAAGTATCACGTATGGATCTTATGCTGTGCCTAAGCTGTAGTTAAACAAGCGAATGTATATAAAGCCTGCCATTGCAGGCTTTTTTTAGTTCTAGAGTTAGCAATGGCAATCTAGGCTATTGCTTATATGCTTATTAGTACCTCTGGTTTATCTTAAGGGTACCTTATGAGCCTATCGCCGCGCATCATGGTGGGTTTTACGCTTATCGAGTTAGTTGTCGTGTTGATTATTGTCGGTATTTTGGCTGTGGTCGCCGTGCCTAAGTTTATTTCCTTAGGTGATGAAGCTGAGCGCAGCGCATTATTGACAGACTATTCAGCGTTTGCCAGTGCCGTTAGCCTCTATCATGATGCTTGGCTGGTTCTCGGTGAAGGGCAGGCGGTGGCTAGGCTTGCCAATTTTGGCCAAGGTAATGTGTCATCAACGGCTACCGGCTTTCCATATTCTACCAGCGGTATCGATACTGATGTGTTTAATGCGTGTTTGCAGGTCTGGCATGGCCTTATCCAAAGCGATATCACACTAGCGTATGTCACTGACGCTGACATCCCGTCAACTCACATCCAACTCGGCTACACCTATACGACTAATGCCTGTATTTACCGCGGCATATATTTTATTCAGCAGCAACAATCGACTCCACAAATGACCTATTACTTTGATACGGGAAAAGTAATTATTCGTGATGCTTTCTATGACATCAGTCAATAGACAACAGCCAATATTAATCCGTATATTTGCTGGTCACAATAACGGGCTGAACCAATAAAAAAACTGTTCCATAAAGCGCTTATGAATGCGTCGCTTTTGCCACTTTTTACGATTAATTCGATGACTTTGCAGAAGGTAAGTCGTATGGAGTTGGATCAAACTCTCAGTAAACTCGAGGTTATCAACCGCCAAGGTGACTTCAAAATTGAGCCAAAAACTTCGCATATCAAGGTTTACCGTGCCAATGAGGCAAAATTTATTATCGATAATGACAGATTTAGTATGGAGTAAGCCGCCAGTAAATCTATGTATATGGACGCCAGCATTGAGAAGTTCACTAAAAAACGAACGGCTAGCCCATTCGACCATCATGGAGTCATTTTTGTCGGGAATGATCAAGGTGACTTTTAAGCCCCGTTGCGCCGCTGAACATAACGCAAACATCAGCACTTCACTGGGAACAAAGTAGGGCGTGGTGATCGAAATGCTCTCGGTCGCTTGGTAAATACTTTGCAACAGCGCCTGCTGGATGATGGCTTCAGGCATACCAGGGCCGGAGGGAATGACTTGTACCATGTCCTTGATGGAGTCATCAATATGCGGGTTCAAAACCGGACTGACGGGTAACTCTCTGTCACCGGTTTCGGTTTCCCAATCCCAAGCATGGATCGTATTGAGTACCGGTACATTGCTGCCAGTGAGTCGCACCATCACATCGACCCATTGGCCGACGCCGGCATTTTGTTTGAAGAAGGCCGGATCGACAAGGTTCATAGAGCCGGTATAGGCGATGGCATTATCTATCACGACAATTTTGCGGTGTAACCGTAAATCAATCCGTTGAAAAAACATTCGAAATGGTGATACCGGTAGTGCCGCTTTTAATCGTACTCCCGCGTTGCGGAGGAATTGTGGCCAATGACTTTTAAAAAAGGTGCCACTGCCTGCAGCATCCAACAAAACCTTCACCGATACGCCGCGGGATTGTGCAAGCATTAAGGCATTGGCAACTTCGTCGGCAAGACCTCCGGGGTGCCAAATATAAAACTCCATGCGGATACTTGTTTGCGCTTGATGAATATCACTGATGAGTTGGCGTAAGATGTCATCGGTCGCGGAAATTAATCGCAGTTGATTGTCGGCTAGGGCTGGGATGCCGAGCCTGCGTTCGCATAAGTGACTGATCTCGCGACTAAAGGGACTTAAGGTCTGCGGTTGATATAGTCGCCATTTGTGTAAACGCGAGAACCATTCTCCGTAGGGAGGGAACATGGCCCGTGCACGATTAGCGCGCTCTCGACCGAGGTTGAGCTCGCCAAACAACAAATAGGCAAGGATCCCTCCTACGGGGACCACAAAAATCATTAACATCCAGGCTAATGACACCCCAATCGCCCGCCGTTTAGTGATAATCCGCACCGTGACGATAGCGATAATAAGCCAGTAAACGAAAATTCCGGCAAGGGTGAGTAGCCGATAGAGCTCTTCTAATTTCATTTCCATTTAAATACTCACTTATTGGGTCAAATCAAACCATCACCTGCGGCTGTATGCCTACACTAGGCGGGGCTGCATTTGGCATTGCTATCATTTTCAGTGAAAAACTTTCATCTCAACGCACCTGATTATATCGGTTAGTGACTATATAGGCAGGGAATTAAAGCTTAATTAATTGAAACTCGCTCAAGGCTAGCGTCCGCGCTCAAACATCGAGTGTAGGCATTGTTCTGCGTTTAGTGTACAGGATCTTGTGATGTCAGGGGCAGATTTACCCCATCCCACCAGTCGGGATTAACAGCATCACTCAGGGGGGGGAGGCTATTCCCCCAAAGTGCTAGACAATTATCTTGTTTTATCGAACTCAGTTAGTGAAAATGGCTGCCATTGTTAGTTGTTACCTAGAGCAGGTTGTTATTTGTTATGGATCTTAGCCAAGTGATTATTGGGCTGACCAACCCTAAAAGTCCGACCAATGTGGGCGGTATTATGCGTGCCGCCGGTTGTTATAACGCAACTGAAGTGCGCTATACGGGCCAACGTTATCAATACGCCGCGGCGCATTACACTCAATATGATACGGACACCCAATCTGCGCGCGAACGTATTCCATTAATTGCGGTAAACCAGTTATTAGATGATTTGCCCCCAGACACAAAAATCGTGTGTGTTGAATTAGTCGAAGGAGCTATTGCCTTGCCAGATTTTGAGCACCCAGCGCAAGCCATTTACATTTTTGGCCCCGAGGATGGCACCATAGCTCAGCAAGTGATTAATCAAGCGGATGCCGTAGTGTACGTGCCAACAACCGGTTGCATGAATTTAGCGGCAACGGTCAATGTATTGTTATATGACCGCATGGCAAAGTCAGGTATCAAAGGCAGTGATGCCTTAATTCGTGCCAGTCGAGATACCAACAATCGGGTCAAAGTCACCTCGGCTAACACTTCGCGTTAGTCGAGCGCCCTTATCACATTGATGCGATGGCAACGGCTGAGGTCAGTCACGGTTGCCATCCGTGTTATTCATCATCGACATTGGTTGCGGTGCGATTAAGATTTGTCGTGGTCGTTGCTCTGATCTGTAAAGGTTATTAAGATGGTTGCCAATTGTTACTGGTGATCGTGCTTATGGCTCGCTGCGCCGGGTAATTCAGGTGCCATGGAGATGAAGATGACCTGTCCACATGCCAATATCAGGGAAATGGAAGCGAGTATCCATACCGATTTTAACAACGAGATGTCCTACGGTGATTATCTCCAGTTGTCGCAAATTTTGTCAGCTCAACAACCATTATCAGATCAACACGATGAAATGCTATTTATTATCATTCATCAGACGAGCGAGCTGTGGTTAAAACTTGCGGGTCACGAGTTAACCAATGCCATCACCAATATCCAAGAGGGGGACTTTGGGCATGCTTTTAAAGTGATTGCCCGCGTAAAGCACATTTTTAATCAACTCACGCAATCCTGGTCTATTTTATCGACCTTAACGCCGGTGGATTACCTGAAATTCAGAGATGCTCTAGGGCACTCCTCAGGGTTTCAATCTTATGGCTATCGCAAGCTTGAATTTCTGTTGGGCAATAAAAATGCAGCATTGCTCAAGGTTCATGAAAGCAATCCAAGCATTTATCATGAACTCAATACCATACTCATCAGCCCCAGTCTGTACGATGTGGCCTTAGCCGTTTTAGCTCAGCAAGGCTTATTGACGGATAAGCAAGTATTACAACGTGATGTCAGCCAAGCATACCAAAGTAATGATAATGTACTTAACGCCTGGTTAACCGTATACCGTGATGCGGACCGCCATTTTGAACTGTATGAACTGGCAGAAAAACTTATTGATATTGAAGATAGTTTTCAGCAGTGGCGCTTCAAACATATGTACACAGTACAGCGTATAATAGGAAACAAGGCAGGTACCGGTGGTTCATCTGGGGTTGGTTTTTTGAAAAAAGCATTAGATATCAGCTTTTTCCCTGAATTATTTGCCTTAAGAACGCATTTATAAGGAGTCATGGATGCCACAAGAATTAGCCCAGCGGTTGCAACCTTATTATTCGGCATTTAAGGTCTCGCAGCGAATTTTGTTATCCGGGCATTCCCATCAAGCTTGGCCTGATGTGGCCAAGCAAGGCATGCTGGATTGTTTCACTGATGCAGCGACACACATTGATGATAAATGGGTGGCGGCGTTTAGCAAAGCTGAGCAAGTGCGTGACTTTTATCGCGGTTTACTCGGTGAACCCAATGCTCAAATTGCATTAGGTGCCTCAACCCATGAATTGATTCTGCGATTTTTATCTGACTTAGACGGCTTTAAACACCCAGGTGCCAAGCCGATTAAAATCATTACCACCGATGGCGAATTTCATTCGTTACGTCGCCAATTGCACCGCTTACAAAGCGTCAATGTTGAAATTGTCAGTGTGCCTGTCGCACCGAGCGATACCTTGGCGGAACGTATCATCAATCAGTTAGATAAGCACACTGATGCCGTCATGCTATCCGCGGTATTTTTCGAAACCAGTGAAATATTTGTCGATATAGGACAAGTCGCGACCGCGGCAGCCAGCCTCGATATTCCCTGTTTAGTAGATGCATACCATGCGCTTAATGTGGTGCCCTTTGACTTACAACAATGGCAGCTGAACTCAGCATTTGTGGTGGCTGGCGGTTATAAATATTGCCAAGCGGGCGAAGGTAATTGCATGTTACGTATCCCTGCTGACTATCAAGGTAGCCCGGTCATCACGGGTTGGTATGCCGAATTCGATGTATTGAATCAAGCCGCTGGCCAAGTAAAATTCGGACCAGGGCAAGCAGCATTTGCAGGTTCCACCTATGATCCCTGCAGCCATTACCGCGCTGCGGCGGTATTTACATTCTTTGTAGAACAAGACCTCACCGCTGAGGTATTGCGCCGTCACAGTCAGCAACAAGTGGGTTACTTGTGGCAAGGAATAGCCTCAATGCCAAAGCTCGCAGGACGCTTGGCGTTACCTCGGCATGCGCTCGTGAATAATGGTGGCTTTTTGTCGTTAACGACCGACCACGCGGATGCCTGGGTCAATGCGCTTGGGCGACAAGGTATTTTAGCTGATTCACGTGGCAGCCAACTTAGACTAGGTCCCGCTCCTTATGTTAGCCAAGCACAATTAGATAAAGCACTAGAGCATATTGAAGCGTTAAGCCACGCCCCACTTAGTGAGTGAGTAATCTCAGTACGTTGGTCGCGTAAATGCTATTGATGAAGAATGATTAAGCCGATGATCACCAGTAGCGGGTTATACTCTACAAAAAGCCTAGGTTAATACGAATGAAGAAAGGTTGGCTTAGATTAGGTGCCTTTGCATCTGTGGTTTTGTTGGCGGCAGTGGTTGCGTTTAACCTAACATTCGAACCATTCGACCAACCTGCTGTCGCGGCAATCCATGGTGATTTCGCTCAGTTCAATGACGCTTGTGTGGTGAATAATATGCTTATGCCTCTTGATGATCAGGGACGGTTAAATATTGGGGTTTGGAATATTTACAAACAACAAAAGCCGCAATGGGATCAACAACTCAATAAATTGGTTGCCCAAAACGAATTAGTCCTGTTGCAAGAGGCCAGTTTAACACCTCGACTCAAACAAGTGCTGGCTAAGATGCAGCGTGATGTGGTGATGGCCCGAGCATTCAGTGGCTTTAATGTCATCAATGGCGTGATGAATGTGTCACGGGCACCGGCGATTGAATCTTGTGCCTGGTTAGCCAAAGAACCTTGGATCCGCTTACCTAAATCGGCCTTAGTATCTCATTACCCCTTGTCTAATGGTGAGGTGTTATTGGTGATCAATATTCACTCAATTAACTTTGAATGGCGCACCAAACGTTTTCAATCACAATTAATGGCCTTGACCGACGTGATCAATGAACATCAAGGGCCGCTGATTATTGCCGGCGACTTTAATACTTGGCGGCAAGCGCGACAAACCATGGTGCTCAAGTTTATTGAAAAGTTCCATTTACGCGAAGCAATACCAGTCGATGATCACCGTACTCGGGTTTTCGGTCATACCTTAGACCATATGTATTATCGCGGCTTAGTGCTTAGAGCTGTGTCGGTTGAGAATATTGCCAGCTCAGATCATAATCCGATCATGGCGTCATTTGAACTGCAACCTGTGAGGGGGAGCACTGCGCCGCATCACTAAAGCTTGACTATCCTTGGCGACACTCATTCAGTTTAGATGTAACAATTTATAAGTAATGGCTGAAAAAATTCGGCCATTGTGATTTACTTGCAAGCAAATAAAGCAGCAATGTAACGCTGCTTACCTATTGTCAGGCAAGGAAGAATAATGAAAAAAACCGCACTGATCATTGCCATGTCCTTGGGGCTTGTCGCATGCCAAACCCCGTATCCATCTACTTCAGTCGCTGTCGAGCAACAACAAGCTCAGGAACAATCTTTTGCCCAGTTTAGTCAAACCTTTATTGACAAGTTATGGCAACAAGCCCCAACGTGGGCATTGTATTCGGGTTATCATCAATATGATGGCAAATTGGAGGTCCCCAATGCAAAAGGTCGCAACAATGATTTGTTGTTTATTGAGAGCCAACTTGCGCAGTTACAACAGTTTAGCCCTGCAGCATTAACAGGCAACGAACGTACGGATTATTTGCTGATTGAGAATTTGCTCAAACAATGGCACTGGGAACTGACAGTGTTTAATGCGTGGCAATGGGATCCGTCATCGTATAATGTGGCTGGCGGTTTTGCTCAAATCATTAATGAGGACTTTGCTCCCATCGAGCAGCGCCTGCAAAGTGTGTTGGAGCGCTTACAGAGTGTGCCAGCTTACTATGCCGCGGCCAGAGAAAATATTCAGCAGCCAACCCTAGAACACACTGAACTTGCCATTTTACAAAATCAAGGCGGTTTTTCTGTGTTCTCTGATGAATTGCTTGCGAAAGTGGAGGGCTCGGAATTAACCGCCACTGAAAAAGCCTTATTTAGAGCCAGATTGCAAACCGCTAAAGAGGCATTGCAACAGCATATTGATTGGTTAACCGACCTCAAAGCTCAGCTGGTTGCTGAGGGTGCGAAAGATTTTAGAATTGGTGAGGCTTTATACGAGCAAAAATTTGCGTTTGATATTCAATCGGGCATGACGGCCAAACAGCTATATGATAAAGCGGTGGCCGAAAAAAATATAGTTCAGCAACAAATGCTAAAAATCACCCGGGATTTATGGCCCAAGTACTTCACTACTCCTATGCCTAGCGACGATAAATTAGCCGTGCGAACCTTGATCGATCACTTATCGGTTCGCCATGTTAAGGCTGAAGATTTTGTCAGTGAAGTCAGTCGTCAAATCCCTGAGCTTGTTGACTTTGTAAATCAAAAGCAATTAATTACCTTGGACCCTTCCAAGCCATTATTGGTGCGTAAAACCCCTGAATATATGCGTGGCTTCGCTGGGGCTTCAATCAGTGCTCCAGGCCCTTATGATACACAGGGAAATACTTACTACAATGTGACGCCGTTAACTGGTATGGATGCTGATTCCGCTGAGAGCTATCTGCGCGAATATAATCACTGGATCCTGCAAATTTTGAATATTCACGAGGCCATCCCTGGGCATTATGCGCAATTGGTGTATTCGAATCAGTCGCCCTCATTGGTAAAAAGCTTATTTGGTAATGGCGCCATGGTCGAGGGCTGGGCTGTCTATACTGAGCGTATGATGTTGGAAGAGGGTTACGGTGATTTTGAGCCAGAATTGTGGCTGATGTATTACAAATGGAATCTGCGGGTTATCTGCAACACCATTCTTGATTACAGCATTCAAGTCTTAAATATGGAGCAAGAGCAAGGATTAGATCTGTTGATGAATGAAGCCTTTCAACAACGTGCCGAAGCCGAGTCTAAATGGCGGCGGGCAACCTTGAGCCAAGTGCAATTAACCAGTTATTATGCGGGTTATCGTGAAATATATGATTTTAGAGAAGAAATGAAGGCAAAGCAGGGCGAAGATTTCAAGCTCAACGCGTGGCATGAGACCTTCCTTAGTTATGGAAGCGCCCCGGTGAAATATATTCGCCAACTGATGATGGCTGAAAAGTAATCGGAAATGATTGCATCATCAGTTACCATTCCCGGCAAATTATCCATTGCTCTATAGATGATTTGCTTTTTTTGTTGAAGGAAAAGTTATGCGTATAAGTGCTAATTTCGATGGCGGTAATATCGACATTATCAAAATGGATCAAGTCGATGATATTCAATTGGCGATTCGAAGCGATGAAGGTGGCGAGTTCTATCAATGGTTTAATTTCCGCTTTGAAGGGCAGGTGGGTCATCGCTACGATCTCAAAATTATCAATGCCGGTCAGTCATCCTATCCTAAAGGTTGGGAAAACTATCAAGCGGTCGCCAGTTACGATCGCCAAACCTGGTTCCGTATCCCCACAAGCTACCAAGACGGTGTGCTTCATCTTCAAGTCGATTTGGATTGTGATGCAGTGCAGATAGCGTATTTTGCGCCCTACAGTTATGAGCGTCATTTGGATTTACTCAGTGAGGTGCAGTTGCATCCTGATGTGAGTCTTGAGCATTTAGGCCTAACCTTAGATGGGCGTGATATGACTTTAGTCAAGGTGGGTGATGACGATCCTGACAAGGCCAACATCTGGATTACAGCTCGTCAGCATCCAGGCGAAACCATGGCTGAATGGCTGGTGGAAGGTTTACTGAATCGTCTGTTGGATCAAGACTGTCCAGTGGCCAAATCATTAAAAGACAAAGCCAATTTTTATATCGTACCCAACATGAATCCCGATGGCAGTGTTCGCGGCCATTTACGGACCAATGCCAAGGGCGTCAACCTCAACCGCGAGTGGGCTAACCCGAGTTTGGCCTTAAGCCCAGAAGTATTTTATGTGGTCAATAAAATGAAACAAGTTGGTGTCGACTTATTTTATGATGTCCATGGTGATGAAGGTCTACCTTATGTGTTTCTTGCTGGGTGTGAAGGTATTCCGGCATGGGATGCGCGTTTGGCAGAGCTGCAGCAACAGTTCAGCTCAGCCTTGTTATTAGCGAGTCCAGATTTCCAAACTGAGTTTGGCTACGATAAAGATGCACCTGGCCAAGCCAATTTAACCATAGGTTCAAATTGGGTAGCGCAAACATTTGCTTGCTTGTCCAATACCCTGGAAATGCCGTTTAAAGACAATGATAACTTAGCGGATCCTTTCGTCGGTTGGTCACCCGAGCGCAGTGTTCATCTCGGTGAAGCTTCGTTGATTGCCATGTTAGCAGTGGTCGATAAATTACGCTGAGTGAGATAAGTATATGGCGCTGATTTTATGCCCCAATTGTAATAAACGGGTATCAGACAAAGCACAGCAATGTCCGCATTGCCAAGTGGATCTTCAGTCGGATCTCGGATCACTGTTACGCATTCAGCACATTCGTAAGTCACAGCAATTGATGACCCAAAGCTTTATTGCCATGACCTTATTTATTGCGGGTATGGTATTGTGGTTTTGGGGCGGTGAAGTTGCGACGGGCCTGAGATCTTATGCGGCATTAGCCTGTTTTGTATTCGGCTTTGTCGGTTATCTGATTGTTCGAATTCGGATGGTATTACATAAACGGAATAGTGTATGAAAAATGTCGAAACCCTGATTGAACAAATGCCCAATGAAGTATACCAACGCTTGTTAACCGCGACTGAGATTGGAAAGTGGGAGGACGGTTCAGTGCTGACAGAGGCACAACGTGACCACAGTTTACAATTAGTCATGTTATACCAAGCAAAGCATTTGCAATTGAATGACCATCTTACCATTGGTCAGAATGGACAACTCAATGAGTTGTCCAAGAGTGAATTAAAAAAGTCCTTCCGTGGAGACAGTATCGCGCAATTTAAAGAAAGCGAGCTGTAATCCTCAGTGGATAACCAAGATAACGTCAGTGATTCGCTGGCGTTATTCGGTTAATTCGCCAACTAGATTCTGCATCATCCGCCGCTTAATTTCAGTCGAGCTTAATTGTAACGACAACAGATAATGTAGCTTAGCAAGGGCGGCTTCAATAGTCATATCCGCACCACTGATCACACCCGCACGGGCGAGCGCATTGCCGGTGGCATAGCCGGACATATTGACGTGCCCTTGGAAACATTGGGTTAGATTCACCAAGATGATACCCATGGCATCGGCCTGTTTCAGTACACCGAGAAAGGCTTTATCTTCTGGCGCATTGCCCACGCCAAAGGTCAGCATGATGAGCGCCTTTACCGGTTGCTGCAGCATATTATTGATAATTTCTTTCGGCATGCCAGGGTAGAGTGTCACTACACCGATGGGTTGAATATCAATTTGAGCCACATCTAAGGTATTTGATGTCTCTGCGCCTAAGCGTCCAGCTTTCAGCTCAATTTTTATGCCGGCTTCCATCAATAATGGGAAGTTAGGTGAAGCAAACGCATCGAATCCATCGGCATGAGCCTTAGTACTGCGGTTGCCACGAAACAATTTATTATTAAAAAATAATGACACCTCAGCAATCGGGTAATTGGCAGCGATGTACAATGCATTGAGAAAGTTGGTTTGACCATCCGATCGTAATTGCACTAAGGGAATTTGCGAACCCGTGACTATGACGGGCTTTCCGAGCCCCTGTAACATAAACGACAAGGCTGAAGCAGTATAGGCCATGGTGTCAGTCCCATGGAGGATGACGAAGCCATCATATTGGTCGTAATGATCTTTAATATCATTCGCAATTTGCTGCCAATGACTAGGCGACATGTTCGCCGAATCAATTAGCGGCGCATATTCATTGATAGTAAAGGAGGGCATTTCCTCATGGAAAAATTCTGGCAAGGTTTGGATATGCTGGGTGAAGAAACCTGAGCGAGGCGCGAAACCATGCTCGGTTTTTTGCATACCGATGGTGCCCCCGGTATAAGCAACATAGATGGATTTTTTAGGCATAGTTTTTTTATTTAGTGAGGGTGCGTAGATTATACAAAAATATCAGGCGTTAAGGAAAACAATCCTCTCGAAGCTTGGTTAAACGACTCGCGTAGTCGATGGCAATGACTATAGTCAATAGTTACTTCAAATGTCGCCTTAGGATATTTCCACTTGGTTTAGGATGCTGTAATGCTGTCAAAGTTTACTCGGGCTGTGCCTTTTTACCTCCATATTGCCGCGATGTTTGCAGCCTTGTTTATTGTGCTGGGACTTATTGCCAGTACATTGATTTATAACGCAGTATTGTCAGCCAACATTGCACATCAGACCGAACAGTTTGACCGTGTTAGCGCAAGATTTACCGAACGTTTACGTCATGATCTAAGTGCGGCTAAAAGCACCTTATCCATGTTACCTATCATCCCCGGGCTGGACTTAAGTCAATATTGGCAGGGCCAGCAGCTAACGCCAATGTTGGTCCATTTATTGGAAATGAGTACGAGCTACAGTTCAATCTATATGGGGAATGCGAATGGGGATTTTTATCAAGTGAGCCGGGTCGTGCGGCGGCCAGATAGACCAATTCCCATTCCAGACTCTGCGGTGTGGGTAGTTAAAGAAACCCATACAATCGATGGCTTGGGAGTGCTCACCTATTTGGATGCGCAGTTATCTCCTTTGATGTTGCGTCGATTGACTGAGGTGGACTACGATCCGCGGCTACGCCCTTGGTATCAAAAAGCCATGGAGCAAAAAACATTAACCCGCACTAAAGTGTATCGTTTTTCAACCGGGGGCAATTATGGCGTGAGTTTAACCATGCCATTATTAGATCAACGCCTCGTGATTGGCCTCGATGTCTCGGGCGGAAACGTGGCTCGGTTTTTTGCAGAACAACGCTTGCCAAAACTAGTTCAAGTTATTATTTATGACCAGTCGAAGCAGTTGTTATTTGCCAGCAAAGATATTGCTAACATCAATTATCAACAACCCCTGGCGGCGATAAAGGCTTACCCTCAGCCGGTAATACGCGCGTTTAGCCAGTATTTAGACGGAGTTCATCATATTCGACCCGATATCATCCTTGATGACACGGGCCGTGAATGGCAGTTTCACATCAGCCGTTTGTTGGAATCACCCGATATCTATTTGGCCATGTTGGTGCCATACACATTGGTAGAAAATGCAGCGAAATCCTCCTTGTCGTCGATGGTGTTACTTTTTGTCGTTAGCCTGCTGGTTATTTTGCCGATGATTTGGCTAGTCTCGCGACGTATAACCCAACCTCTGGAGCAATTAACCCGTGACGCCAATCAGATAAAAGCCTTTAAATTCGATGCTCCCGCTACGGACACCGGCAGTATTTCCGAACTCAACGAATTGTCCAGTGCCATTGAGGGCATCAAGGGCACCTTAATTAACTTTATTAATGTGGCGCAAGCCTTGAGCCAAGCGCAAGATTTTGAGACGTGCCAGAAAAGCTTGGTACTTGAATCTGCCAATGCTGTCGGAGCCACGGGCGCGGCCTTAATGCTTAAGCAGCAAGAAGAGTACCATTTAAGTCAATGTTGTTGGCGAGATCAATTGATTAACCCTGATGATTTCCCGGTAAACTTCACGCTGTTTCCATGGTTTAGCAAGTTGCTGCAAGGAGACCGTGTCCGCGTTAATCTCAGTGAGACAGAATGGCACAGTTTCTTTGCGCATCTAGAAGCTTGGCCGGGTGAACATGATTTATTGATTGAGCCATTAATTGACTCACAACAACAAGCGGTGGGGATGTTGTTGATGGTGTTGCCACGGATGAATAAAGATCTCCGTATTCGTCGTCAGCAATTGATTGCAGCCTTAAGTAGCAGCGCCGCGTCTGCGATTGTGACCCAACAATTACTCCAACAGCAAAAGTTGTTGCTTAACAGTTTTATTGAATTATTGGCAACGGCTATCGATGCCAAAAGCCCTTATACGGGCTCGCACTGTCAGCGAGTGCCGGTATTATCAAAAATGTTGACCCATGCGGCAGCCAAGTCAACTGCCGAACCATTTAGTGCTTTTCATCCTAATACTCAAGACTGGGAAGCCATTCATATTGCGGCCTGGCTACACGATTGTGGCAAGATCACCACCCCTGAATTTGTGATCAACAAAAGTACTAAGCTTGAAACAATATATAACCGTATTCATGAAATTCGAACGCGAGTTGAAGTCATCAAACGAGACCGCAAAATTGCAGCATTATCCGCTCTACTGACGGATACGCAACTCGCTCAAGCACAGACTGTCTATCAGCCCCAATGGCAAGGATTAGATGATGATTTTGCTTTTATTGCGATCATTAATCAGGCGCAACATGCGTTAACGGCTGCCGAGGCGCATCGATTAGAGCAATTGGCAGAGATCCCGTGGCAACGTACTTTAGATGATCAGTTAGGTTTGAGTGAGTTAGAGAAGTCCCGTAACGGCAGTCAAACGATGTTGCCTAGCTGGGAAACCTTATTGATGGATCGCGTTGAGCATCAAATAGCGCGCCCTAAATCGCAGAGCTTAGCGGCAGACAATCCATGGCATTTTACCTTAGCCATCCCCACATTATTGTATCATCGCGGTGAGCGTTATAATTTGATGATCACGCAAGGAACGTTAACCGCTGAAGAACGCTTTAAGATAAACGAGCATATCATTCAGACGATTAAGATGCTCGAGTGGCTACCGTTCCCGCAGCATTTACAACAAGTGCCTGAAATCGCTGGTGGCCATCATGAACGAGTGGATGGGCTAGGCTACCCGAGGGGCTTAAGCAAAGAGCAACTTAGCGTCCCGGCGAGGATCTTAGCCATCGCAGATATTTTTGAGGCACTAACCGCAGCGGATAGGCCCTATAAACCCGGGAAGACCCTTTCACAAACGCTGGCGTTGATGCAAACGATGGCCAGCTCCGGCCATATTGACCCTGATCTATACAATTTGTTTTTGAGTTCTGGTGTTTGCCATAAGTTTGCACAAAAATATTTGTCCGAGCAGCAAAAAGATATCGATGATGTCAGTGCTTATATGGTCGAAAATGATGCACCTATGGCGTAGATTTGGCCAAAAAATAACGCCTGCATCAGCAGGCGTTATTTGGGGGAATGAGGCTAAGAGGGACCTCTATCGCCATCTAGGTTATTCAATGCGACAGACTTCGCACAACAAATATTTGCCTTGAGGATCATCAAACTGACTTAATTGTTGTAGCGCTTGATTGATAGGGCCGGTGACCGAAGTAACTAAGCTTGCTTGTCCTTTGATTGGCGGCAACCAACTTTTAGCGCTACCGAACAGCTCTTGGATCATCAATTGTTCAGTTGATAATGATTGTTCAATCAAGGTGGTATCGTACTCAGCTAAATCAGCCAGTTTAGCCGCTTTGGCAATGGCATCTTCCATATCGCCCAGTTCATCCACCAGACCCAGTTTGATAGCTTCGCTACCGGTCCAAACACGCCCTTGGGCTATGGCATCGACTTGCTCGAGACCCATATCTCGGCCTTCGGCAACTATCGAAAGAAACTCATGATAGCCTTTTTCAATACTGCGCTGGATAACTGCGGCGACTTGAGGCGATAACGAACGTGTCACTGATAATCCGGCCCAATCATTAGTAGAGACGCCATCAGTATAAATGCCGATACTGGCTAAAGAGTCCTGGAACGTCGTGATTAGCCCAAAAATACCAATAGAGCCGGTGATGGTAGTGGGAGTCGCATAAATATAATCAGCATCTGCTGAGATCCAATATCCCCCCGATGCCGCATAAGTCCCCATACTCACGACCACGGGCTTGCCGGTGGCTTGAAATGATAATAATTCTTGGCGGATCTGTTCAGATGCAAAAGCACTCCCGCCGGGGCTGTTGACCCTCAACACCAAGGCTTTAACTTGGTCATCATACTTGGCTTTACGAATTAACTTCGCGGTACTTTCACCACCAATATCACCAGGCTGTTGGTTGCCATTCATGATTTGTCCTTCCGCCACGATAATGGCGACGTTTGCTTGGCTAGTAGGTAACTCAAGGGGTTTGACTAAATCGTGGTAGTCTTCAATGTTGATCTGTTTGAAGGTATGAGTATCGCTGTTAGTCGCTAAGCCGACTTTAGCAATGACTTGCTGGCGGAATTGATCCAATGTCATCAAGGAATCGACCCAACCTAAGGATAACGCCATTTTAGCGGAATCACCTTCATTGGCATTGAGTTGTTGTAAATACTCATCGGCTGATAAGGCAAGGCGACTCGCATTGATATTGCGATTGCCGGCCACAATTTCTGAATAAGTTTGCCACAGATTATTGAGTAATGATTGGTTAGCTTCTTTCGCCGCTACCGACATATCATCACGAATAAAAGGTTCAATCGCCGATTTATAAGTCCCAACCCGAAACACATGGGTCTGCACTTTGAGTTTATCTAACGCACTGTTATAAAACAGGCGATACATACTAAGGCCTTGGATCTCGACCACCCCTTGAGGGTTGAGTACGATTTCATCGGCGTAACTGGCAAGGAAATATTGTTGCTGGCTAAAATAGTTACCAATCACAGACACGGACTTACCTTGCGCTTTGAAACGCTTTACGGCGTCACCTACGGTCTGCAATTGACTCATTCCGGTACGGCTTAAGCCACTGAGATCCATGACTAACATGGAAATACGGCCATCGTTAGCCGCAGAATCAATGGCGTAAATGAGGTCGCTTAACAAATACTCATGTTGAGCATTGTCTTGATTTCCCTCTTGTAAGAGGGCACTTATAGGATCGACATAACGCTTTTGATCCACTATCGAACCATTCAGTTTAAGCACTAATGCAGTATTATTATCAAGTTCCAAAACGTCATCACCACTGAGTGATGCAAAGATTAAGATCAATACTCCAAAAAAGACTAGGTTCAAGATAATTTTGCGTACTGCATTGAGGGTCAACCATATCCCTCTAAAAAAACGCCTGATAAATGAAGGTTGTGCAGACATTTGCCGCTCCTCTGTTAACGAATAGCTTAATGCTAACCGAAAAATAAAGTTTTAGTTAACTTCAATTGTAAATAGGTTTATATCAGTTTGTTTACATCAGTTGAGCTTACTACAGACTCAAGGTATGCTAATTTAAATCACATGTTTTAAAAGGATGTTTGAATGGCGCATTATCCGCATTTATTGGCACCGTTAGATCTTGGTTTTACTCAACTGAAAAACCGAGTGTTAATGGGGTCAATGCATACCGGACTCGAAGAAGAGAAAGGTGGATTTGAAAAGTTAGCGGCTTTCTATCGTGAACGCGCCGAAGGCGGCGTGGGCTTAATCGTGACCGGCGGTATCGCTCCAAACTTTCGTGGCCGATTAGCGCCACATGCGTCGCAATTAAGCTTCGGTTGGCAAGTCAAAAAACATCGAATAGTCACTGACGCGGTGCATGAGGCTGACAGTAAAATTTGTATGCAAATCTTACATGCTGGTCGCTACGCTTATCATCCTTTTAGCCAAGCCCCGAGTCGCATTCAAGCCCCTATTAATCCCTTTAAACCTTGGGAGATGTCATCCCGTCAGGTCAGTTCTACCGTTAAAGATTATGCTAATAGTGCAGAGTTAGCCCGTGAAGCAGGCTACGATGGCGTAGAAGTGATGGGCTCAGAAGGGTATCTGATTAATCAATTTATTTGTAAGCGTACCAATAAACGTACGGATGAATGGGGGGGCAGCCTAGAAAATCGTTGCCGATTGGCTATCAATATCGTCGAAGCCATTCGCGCGAAAGTAGGTCATGATTTTATCATTATTTTCAGGCTATCCATGCTTGATCTCGTCGATAAAGGCTCGAGTTGGGATGAGGTCGTGCAATTAGCTCAATGGTTAGAGCAAGCCGGTGTCACCATTATTAATACGGGTATTGGCTGGCATGAAGCGCGAATTCCGACCATTGTGACCAGTGTTCCGCGTGGCGCCTTTGCGTGGGTTACCGAAAGATTAAAACAGCACGTTAGTTTGCCATTAATCGCGACTAATCGGATCAATACTCCTGAGATTGCTGAACATATTTTAGCAAGCGGCCAAGCCGACATGGTGTCTATGGCACGGCCGATGCTGGCTGACCCAGACTTTGTCAATAAAGCGGCTGCGGGTGAAGCTGATTTGATCAATACCTGTATTGGCTGCAATCAGGCGTGTTTAGATCATACCTTTTCAATGAAACGGGCGACCTGTTTAGTCAACCCGCGGGCGTGTTATGAAACCGAGTTAAATTTCCACCGCAGCAACCAACCTAAAAAAATTGCGGTCATGGGCGCAGGTCCTGCGGGCATGGCATTTGCGGTATACGCATCGATGCGCGGCCATCAGGTCGTGTTGTTTGAAGCCAAAGATCACGTGGGCGGCCAATTTAACCTCGCCCGCAAAATTCCTGGCAAAGAAGAATTTGATGAAACCATTCGCTATTTCATAAACCAGATGGAAAAGTGGCGAGTTGATTTGCGGTTGAACTGTAAGCTAACGGCTCAAGAGTTAGCCAAGGAATCTTTTGATGACATCGTGATAGCCTCAGGTGTCCGGCCGCGACCGTTAAGCTTGCCAGGATTTGACTCACCTCAAGTGGTGAGTTATCAACAAGTACTCAATGGCGAAGTGACCATCGGTGAGAGAGTCGCGTTGATAGGTGCAGGTGGCATTGGTTTTGACATCGCCCATTATCTGTGTGAGCAAGAGTCATCGACTCTGGCGCCTGCACGTTGGTACCAAGAGTGGGGCATAGATACTCAATACCAAGATGCGGGAGGGCTAACGACTCCGGTGAAGGGGCATTCAGGCCGAGAAATTACCTTGATGCAGCGTAAAACCACTAAAATGGGCGCAGGCTTAGGTAAAACATCTGGTTGGGTCCATCGAGCAGTGTTGAAGCAACATGGCGTTAAGATGCTGACCGGCGTGAATTACATCAAATTTGATGATCAAGGCCTTCACATCGAAGTGGATGGCGTGGCGCAAGTATTAGCTGTCGACAATGTGGTGTTGTGCGCCGGTCAAGAGTCGAATCGCGATCTCGTGTCTGAGATGGAACAAACCGGATTACCGGTTCATCTCATCGGCGGGGTGGAATTGGCCGCAGAGCTCGATGCTAAGCGCGCTATCCGTCAGGGGGCGGAACTGGCGATTGCTATCTAAACTGTGGAAATAATCTGCCTAGCCCAGTGAACTCTGGGCTAGCAAACCTCGCAAACTCCCCTCAAACTATTGCCTAGGTATGTTTGTGGTGGTTGTCATGTCATCAGATGTCGATGCACTTTGGTTTAGCTTAGCTACAGATCTCGCGGCGTAATTGACTCATAAAATCCACTAAGAACTGACTTCGCTGTTTAGCCATGGTTTTGGCGGTGGCTGTATTCATGCGCTGTTCAAGCTTAAGCAGTTTTTGCTCGATATGATCCAATCCAAAGCGGCTATCATCTAGCGCTCTATGGTCGAAAAATGGGTCATTGCTGTCAAAAAATGGCCGTTTGAGCTCAGTGTTTACTTGAATGCAGCGAACGAGGCCAATCGCACCTAAGGCATCCAATCTATCGGCATCTTGCACTATGCAGGCTTCAAGCGTGCGGGCCTCAAGATTAGCACTGTAACTGTGAGCACTGATAGCATGATGAATAGCGGCAAGTTCAGCGGCACTGTAGTCATAGTCTGCGAGAAGCGCGATTGCCCGGTCGGCGGAATAAAGCGACGCTAACGGCCGCTGGGGATGATTTTTAGCGAGTGAGACGCAGTCATGAAGCCACGCCGCGGCGGTAACTATTTTGATATTGGCCTGTTCGGCCTTGGCGATGGTAACCGCATTACTAACTACTCGCTCTACATGGGCGATGTCGTGTGCTAGATCACTTGCTTGCTGGCCGATTAATGTCTTGAATTCATGTGTATTCATAGATGAGTGCTTGGCTAACTGGCTGCGATGGTCTAACTCGGTTGCCAGCATTGACTTTTTTCAGTGTTATGACGCAAGATAGCCCTAGACGACTGGTCTAATCAACTCTTTGGTTGATTGTTTCTCCAAGATCAGCAAGCTTGGGTCTATTTTGCCGTATTTGTGTTAGGTCAATTATGAAAAAATCCTTTATCGATACCCGCCAACATCTACTTGATATTGGCCTTGAACTCATGGCTCGTTCCGGTTTTAGTGCCGTCGGATTAAGTCAAATATTGGCTAAGGCGAATGTTCCTAAAGGGTCATTTTATCATTACTTTACATCAAAAGAGCAATTTGCCAACACAGTGTTGGCCGCTTACTTTGATGCCTATCTCCAAGAGATGGATCAGCACCTAGCTCACGCCAACACGCCGCAAGGTTTAATGCCGTATTTTGAGCATTGGTACGATAGCTATGGCCAAGAATGCCAACAGCAACGCTGTTTGGTGGTTAAGCTCAGTGCCGAAGTGGCAGATTTGTCAGATGATATGCGCCTAACACTGGTTAACGGCAGTCAGGCGATTATTGATAAGCTCGAGCACGCGTTATTGGCACAACAGGCTGATCTGCAGCCGCAAGCCATGCGTTTGGCGAATCATTTATATCAGTTATGGTTAGGAGCAAGTTTACTGACGAAACTCCAACGCAGTAAGCAGCCTTTAGATCTCGCGCTTATCCAAACCCAGCAGTGGTTAAGCCAATGGCAGAGACCGTGCCATTGAGCCTCGTTATCACTTGCCCGGTTTAACTCCTTTAGCCGCGTGGATCCCATGGGTGACAATCAACGCGATGGCGACCCAGAAACAACCAATCAAGGTGTCGACAAAGCGCCAACTCATCAAATGTAAATCACCATTAGGCAACAAGGCGAAGTTTATGGCCACCATCACGGTGACAGTGATGGCTAAACTAAACAATAAATAGCTTGTACGCAGGCTATAAGGGATCCAAAACGCAAATAATGCCACGAATAATGTTTGCCCAAGTTGGTCCATATAGCGGACCACAAGATAGGCAATCACAATGCCGATTAATGTGCCAACAATCCGATCCCATAAGTGGTGCCATGACAAACGGTCGTTGATATGCATGACAAACAAAATGGTTAATCCCACCCAGCCAGGTTGAGTCACATGTAACCAATCAGCACTGATGGTCGCCGCTAAGATGGTGAGCGGAAGGGTGAGTCCATACAAGGGGCCATTAGTATCGCCTTTAATGATTTGAAAAAATTCGTCATTAGGTGAGTGAGCTATCTCATGGGTTTGGTATAACCAGCCCTGAATTAAAATCAATAATAATGCCAACAGTGCACCGTAAAAATAGGCCACTCCGACCGCCATGGATGCGGGGAACCCAAGCTGAGCTAACAACAGTGCTGTTGCAAGATATTTACCTAGCAATCCCCAGTAAGCGTGCTCGGGTTTGGGTTGTCCGGCGAGAAACCCAAACAACATCAATGCCGCGATGGCCAACTGCGAGTGACCAACTAAGGTTAACCCCAACGCGGCAGCTAAGATCACCGCCAGTACCCCCATCACTATCGCGGCGATTTGTTTGAGCGCTTGACTGCGTGGATCCAGCAGGAGGGCTAACAGTGCCCCTAAACTCATAAAAGCGGCTTGTAGGTAATGATGGCTGATGGCGCCGTATAAAATGGGTAAGGCCATACCTAAGGAAAAGAGTACGCCTCTGGCACGCTCATAAGCAAACATAGTCATTTCTGTCATCATGATTAGATGTCAAAATTATAGAGGCCACGCGCGAGAAGTATAGGTGGCTCAAGATGAGCGTCTGTTCATGCTCAATGGCACATATGGGCACAAAAAAGCACTGCCGAAGCAATGCTTTTTCATACGATCCAGCTAACCCTTGGGCTAACTTGGCCGCGGCTGCGATTAGTTTGCGCCGCAGCACTTCTTATATTTATTACCGCTACCACAGGGACAAGGCTCATTGCGGTTGGGTTTAGCAGCGACTAAGGTCGTTGATGGTTTATTGATGATCACATCTAATTGACGAATGTCTTCTGCTTTTTCGGCATCAATGATGATCTTACCGATCAGTTGATGTTGTTCAAGCAAGGCTTGTATTTGCTGCGCACGGTTTTCATCGGTAACAATTAATTGCAATGGGTTGGTCTCAGTACCCGCTTTTGCCACACGTTTAGTGTTATAACCGCTTTCGCCGTACTTAGGTTTAGGCGTTTTACGCCCTTTAAAAAAGAATTTATCTGACATGGGGATTCCACTCGAACAATATTGTGGATGCTTATACTATAAAATTGACATCTGGGGAATGTAAATCGTCGTCTTGCGTCATGCTTGTGTGAAAAACAGCCATTGACGCGGCGCTATTTGGCCATGTCGGCTTCTACAAGATCAAGGTTGGGATAATATGCCTTGCGAATGACACTGACGCCTTGCGCCGATAAATCTAAATTAAGATTAGTCACGGGCCGACAGCAACAGGGGAGGCATTCATTAGGCTGCAATTGGGCCAGCGGTGGTGAGAGGTATTCGACCGAGCCACTGATAATGGTCGTTTTGCAGGCACCACAATAGCCACTTCTGCACTCGGCAAAAATGGCCACTTGTTTACTTTCCAGTGCAGCCAATAAGGTCAGGTGCGTTGCGGTATAAAGCAACGATGGCTGACCTTGGAGGCTGATAATCGGATCTTTTTTAAAGATCAAAGTCGAGGAAGTCTTTGTCATCGATAGCTGAGTCAATTTGACCGACCAAATATGAAGATACTTCTACTTCTTGTGGGGCAACTTGCACGGCATCACTTTCTAGCCAATTTTTCATCCAAGGTAATGGATTTGATTGCTCTGGATAAGGCAATGGTAAATTGACTGAGCGCATGCGCTCATTGGTAATGTACTCGACATACTGACATAAGATTTGTTCATTGAGGCCAATCATGGAACCATCTTTAAACAAATACTTCGCCCACTCTTTTTCCTGCTCTGCGGCACGTAAGAAAATATCATAGGCTTCTGACATGCACTCAATAGCGATTTCACCCATTTCAGGATCGTCCTTACCAGCCTGCATTAATTTGAGAATGTGCTGAGTACCATTGAGATGCAACGCTTCATCACGCGCAATTAAGCGGATGATTTTGGCATTACCTTCCATCAGTCGACGTTCGGCAAAGGCAAATGAACAAGCAAAGCTGACGTAAAAGCGGATAGCTTCTAGGGCGTTGACTGCCATCATGCATAGATACAGTGATTTCTTTAGGGCGCGGATCGAGATGGTGATTTCTTTGCCATCGATTAAATGCGTGCCTTCGCCATGGAGTTCATAGGCTTGAGTCTGCTTGATTAAGGCATCGTAAAATTCAGAAATATCGCCCGCGCGCTTGAGGATTTCTTGATTCACCAAAATATCATCAAAGATCTTGGCGGGATCATTGGTAATGTTACGGATGATATGGGTATATGACCGCGAATGAATGGTTTCAGAAAACGACCAGGTTTCAATCCAGGTTTCTAGTTCAGGCAAAGACACCAGCGGCAAAAATGCTACGTTAGGTGAACGACCTTGAATCGAATCTAACAGGGTTTGATATTTGAGGTTAGATAGGAAAATATGCTGCTCATGTTGAGGTAACTTGCCAAAGTCAATATTGTCGCGGCTGACGTCAACTTCTTCTGGACGCCAGAAAAAAGACAGTTGCTTTTCGATGAGTCGCTCAAAAACTTCATATTTTTGGACATCATAGCGTGCAACGTTGACAGGTTGGCCGAAGAACATTGGTTCTTTGGTGGCATCATTAGGGGTTTGACAAAAAGTGCTATAAGCCATGGTAGAGATCCCAGTCAAAGGGGCCTTAAAGGCCCCAAGAGTCAAATGAAGTTAAATTTTACACGCGCCACCGGCACAACCGTCATCCTCTTGCTCGATGCTGGCGATATCATCGTACTTATCAGACGCACCGTCACGGGTGTTGTGATAATACAAGGTTTTGATACCCAATTTATAGGTGGTCAGCAAGTCTTTTAACAGTAGTTTCATTGGTACTTTATGACTGTCAAACTTGGCTGGATCATAGTTGGTATTGGCAGAAATGGCTTGATCGACAAACTTCTGCATAATACCCACTAACTGTAAATAGCCATCATTGGAAGGCATTTGCCATAACAACTCGTACTTGTCGCGTAACTTATCAAAGTCAGGTACGACTTGCTTAAGTTGACCATCTTTACTGGCTTTAACACTAATCAGACCACGTGGTGGCTCAATACCATTGGTGGCATTAGAGATTTGTGACGAGGTTTCTGACGGCATTAACGCAGACAAGGTTGAATTACGTAACCCGTATTTTACGATGTCTTGACGTAAACTTTCCCAATCCATGTGCAATGGTTCATTACAAATGCTGTCTAAGTCTCGCTTATAGGTATCAATCGGTAACACACCTTTGGCGTAGGTGGTTTCATGGAATGATGGACATGCGCCTTTCTCTTTCGCGAGCAACATTGATGCTTTCAATAAATAATATTGAATCGCTTCAAAGGTTCTGTGGGTCAGGGCATTGGCACTGCCATCAGAATATTTTAAGCCGTTCTTAGCTAAGTAATTGGCAAAGTTGATGACGCCAATACCTAATGTGCGGCGATTCATCGATGCCAGTTCTGCTGCCTTAATAGGGTAATCTTGATAATCCAGGAGATTATCTAAAGAGCGAACCGCTAAATTGGCTAAGGCTTCTAATTCATCAAGATTGTCGATAGCCCCTAAATTCAATGCCGACAGGGTACACAGAGCAATCTCGCCCTCATTATCTTCGATATTGTTCATTGGCTTGGTAGGCAATGCAATTTCTAAACATAGATTCGATTGACGAATTGGCGCAACCTTAGAGTCAAAAGGACTGTGGGTGTTGCAGTGATCAACGTTCTGAATGTAAATACGACCCGTGGATGCGCGCTCTTGCATCATCAATGAAAATAACTCGGATGCACGAATTTGACGCTTACGAATACTGCTGTCTTGCTCATATTGCAAATACAGGCGTTCAAATTCATCTTGATCTTCAAAGAATGCATCGTATAAGCCGGGGACGTCAGATGGACTAAATAAGCTAATGTGTTCACCTTTCACTAAACGCGAGTACATTAATTTATTCAGTTGAACGCCATAATCGAGATGACGAATGCGGTTCTCTTCGACACCACGGTTGTTCTTCAATACCAATAAAGATTCAACTTCTAAATGCCAAATCGGATAGAACAAGGTCGCAGCACCGCCACGAACCCCACCTTGTGAACACGACTTCACTGCGGTTTGGAAATACTTATAGAAAGGTAAGCATCCGGTGTGGAAGGCTTCACCACCACGGATAGGGCTACCTAATGCCCGAATGCGACCCGCGTTAATCCCAATGCCAGCACGCTGACTCACGTATTTTACAATCGATGAGGCCGTGGCATTGATGGAATCCAAACTATCGCCACACTCGATCAGGACACAGGAGCTGAACTGACGTGTCGGAGTTCGTACCCCAGACATGATGGGCGTTGGCAGTGAGATCTTAAAGGTGGACACCGCATCATAAAAATCTTTGATGTAATTAAGGCGAGTCTCTTTTGGATATTCAGCAAACAAACACGCGGCGACCAATATGTATAAATACTGGGCACTTTCATAGACTTCGCCTGTGACGCGGTTTTGCACTAAATACTTGCCCTCTAATTGCTTAACTGCCGCATAAGAGAAGTTCATGTCACGCCAATGATCGACATGCTCATTCAGTATATCCAGTTCTTCTTTGGAGTAATCACGCAAGATGTGCTGATCATACTTGCCAAGCTCAACCAATTTAACCACGTGGTCAAACAGTTTAGGTGGCTCGAATTGACCATACGCTTTTTTACGTAAATGGAAAATCGCTAAACGCGCAGCGAGGAACTGATAATCAGGGCTTTCAGGCGAAATCAGATCGGCTGCCGCTTTGATAATAGTTTCATGAATGGCTTCGGTAGGAATGCCGTCAAAAAACTGGAGGTGAGAACGGAGTTCTACTTCGGATACCGAGACATTTTTAAGCCCTTTGGCTGCCCAGGTGATCACTCGGTGGATCTTATCGAGATCGATGCTCTCACGTTCACCACTGCGTTTTGTGACTGTCATATTGCTGTTCATTAACAATTAGCCTTGAATATTTTAGATTTAGAAAACACACACATAGTTGTCAGGAAAAACAATTCCATTTGTTGTTCAGAACCGAGGGAAAAACTACGACAGGACAAAATAATCCAGTTTTTATCTTGTGGTGTATTTTTAACTGAACACACAACATATGGGTGTATCTTGGAACATGAGATACAAGATAGTGAGGTTCGATAGGTTTTGCAAGCACTAAAGCTGGGGGTTTCTTGTGGATAAGATGAGGATAGTTTTTAGGGTTAGTAGCGACTAACCCTAAAGCTGAATCATGGCTGAATTTTAGCAGTGAATAACTTCAAATTTCCGACGAAAAAGTTGATGTTGATCGTCCCTTTAATGAGCAAGGGATCAAGGTAAGTAAACCGCCGCGTTAACGGTGGCACTATCGATCGCGCTTATTAGATCCAAAGGTTGATGAACATGAATATCGCTAGGCCAAAATTGAATATCATCAGCGCCAAGATATCCCCACATTGCGAGTGCCGCGACCATGCCCGCACTGCGTGCCGCTTGCATATCCCGTTTCGCATCACCAAGGTACAATATCGCCTCAGGGGGGCAGGCCAGTTGACTTGCCGCTAATAACATCGGCGCTATATCAGGTTTTGCACGGGTACAAGAGTCACCACTAATGATGGTTTCCATCACCGTAAAACAGGGTAATTGTCGACATAAAGGCCGACTAAAACGCGCATGTTTGTTGGTGACAATGCCTTGCTTAATTCCGCGCAGATGCAATGCTGACACTAACGCCTCGATCCCCGCAAAATAACGACTGTGTCGGCCATTAATCTGGTGATAATGAGTCAACAAGCTTTGTTGCAACTGGCTGTGGATGTGAGGATCTGTGCTGACATTGGCCGCGTGGACTAATGCTAATGACCCATGACTCGCGGCATCTTTGACTTGCTCATAAGCCACCGGCGCCATATTCGCGTCCAGTAACGCCATATTAAGCGCCGCCACCAAATCAGGCGCCGTATCCACTAGGGTGCCATCTAAATCAAACAGCACCGCTTGGATAGGAGGTCGATTTGCCATTAGCTTTTGTGGCAAACAATCATGTAGTTGACTTCAAGGCTGTCGGTATATCTAAAAATGCCTGTCAAGGGATTATAGGTAATGCCCGCGCTGCCATGGCAAATCAGCTCAGTATTATCTACCATATCGATTAATTCTGATGGACGAATAAATTTACCGTGTTCATGGGTGCCTTTAGGTAACATTTTCAATAGGTACTCTGCGCCGACAATCGTTTCTAAATAAGAACGAATATTGCGGTTGATAGTAGAAAAGAACACATAGCCGCCAGGTTTGACCATATCACAACAGGCTTGGATCACGGATTGAGGATCTGGCACATGCTCGAGCATTTCCATACAGGTGACCACATCATAATGTTGGGGGTGATTATCTCTGTGTTGCTCCGCCGTGGTGCGCTGATAATCAATACTTACAGCCGCTTCTAAAGCATGAAGACGAGCGACTTCTAACGGTTCTTCACCCATATCAATGCCAGTGACATTCGCACCAAGGCGCGCCATGCTCTCAGAGAGAATACCGCCACCACAACCCACATCGAGCACTTGTTTACCAAAGATGCCTTGTGCTTGCTGATCAATATAGTTGAGTCGCAAAGGGTTGAGTTGGTGCAAGGGTTTAAAATCACCACTGGGATCCCACCAACTGGCTGCCATTCGTTCAAATTTGGCAATTTCTTTAAGATCTACATTGTGAATGGTTTCCATGGACTTCCCGATCCGAATAAAAGTTACCCAGCATTATACTCAGCTTTTGTGAGCGGGAAATACCATTGCGTCATGTCAGTGTGATTGGTTTCATTTTTTGTGACCGATTGGTGTTTAATTACGCTAGGGGCTCGTCAGAGGCCTTAAACAACATTTTTGGAAATGTTGCGCTATTTTTAGCCAGTTTTTTAAGGATATACAATTTGATTGTGTGCTAGGTCTAGCGACAATAAATAACTGTGTTAGAATGCCAAATCACGTTTAAAGCTGCGCCAATATGGGTGTTGACTCCGGCCAGCATTATTTTCAGGGGAACGAGCAGTTTATGACTGATCTGGCTTCATCTATTTCGCCAATTAATATTGAAGACGAATTAAAAACTTCGTACCTGGATTACGCCATGAGCGTCATCGTAGGCCGGGCACTGCCAGACGTTCGTGACGGGTTGAAACCTGTTCACCGTCGTGTGCTGTTTGCCATGAGTGAGCTGAAAAACGACTGGAACAAACCCTATAAGAAATCAGCTCGCGTTGTGGGTGACGTTATCGGTAAATATCACCCACACGGTGATAGTGCAGTTTACGACACCATTGTGCGTATGGCTCAAGACTTCTCCATGCGCTACACCTTAGTTGATGGTCAAGGTAACTTCGGTTCTGTCGATGGTGATGCGGCGGCAGCCATGCGTTATACCGAAATTCGTATGGATAAACTGGCTCACCAGTTACTGGCGGATCTCGAAAAAGAAACCGTAGATTTTGTGCCTAACTATGACGGTACTGAATTCATTCCCGAAGTGTTACCTACCCGTATTCCGAATCTTTTGGTTAACGGTTCTTCAGGGATTGCGGTCGGTATGGCCACCAATATTCCACCCCATAACTTAAATGAAGTGGTCAGCGCTTGTTTAGCATTAATTGAAGAGCCTGAACTGCCCATTGAACAGATCATGGAGCATATTCCTGGTCCGGACTTCCCAACGGCAGCCATCATTAATGGCCGTCGCGGTATTGAAGAAGCGTATCGTACCGGTCGCGGTAAAGTCATTATGCGTTCACGCGCCGAAGTCGAAACTGATGACAATGGTCGCGAGCGCATCATAGTTCATGAAATTCCGTATCAAGTAAACAAAGCGCGTTTAATTGAAAAAATTGCCGAACTCGTAAAAGACAAAAAAATCGAAGGCATTAGCGGCTTACGTGACGAGTCTGATAAAGACGGTATGCGTATTGTGGTTGAAGTTAAGCGCGGTGAAGTGGGTGAGGTCGTATTAAACAACCTCTATTCGCAAACACAAATGCAAACCTCGTTCGGCATTAACATGGTGGCCTTGATCAATGGTCAGCCTAAACTGTTTAATCTGAAAGAAATGCTCGAAGCCTTCATTCTTCACCGTCGTGAAGTGGTGACGCGTCGTACGGTATTTGAGTTACGCAAGGCCCGTGATCGTGCGCATATCCTTGAAGCCTTAGCGATTGCACTCGCCAACATTGACCCTATTATTGCCCTGATTAAAGCATCTCCTACCTCAGCCGATGCTAAAGCTAAATTGATCAGTCAAGGTTGGTCATTGGGTAATGTGCAAGGCATGTTAGAAAAAGCCGGTGATGATGCTGCACGTCCAGAATGGTTAGAGCCTGAATATGGTATTCGTGACGGCTTATATTACCTGACGGAACAACAAGCTCAAGCGATCCTCGAGTTACGTCTGCACCGTTTGACCGGACTTGAGCACGAAAAAATCCTCAGTGAATATGAAGAGTTGCTGCAGGTCATTGCCGCCTTACTGTTTATTCTTCGCAGCCCTGAGCGTTTGATGGAAGTCATCAAAGAAGAACTGCTTGAAGTTAAAGAACAGTTTGGTGATGCGCGTCGTTCTGAAATTAACGCATCAGCCATAGATATCAGCCTCGAAGATTTGATCAACGAAGAAGATGTGGTGGTGACCTTATCTCACTTAGGTTATGCCAAATATCAACCATTAACTGACTATCAAGCTCAGCGTCGTGGTGGTAAAGGTAAAGCTGCGACTAAGGTGAAAGACGAAGACTTTGTTGAAAAGTTATTAGTGGCTAATACTCACGACACGATTTTGTGTTTCTCTGACTTCGGTAAGATGTACTGGCTCAAGGTCTACCAATTACCATTAGCCAGTCGAACCGCTCGGGGTAAACCAATCGTCAACATCTTGCCTTTACAAGATGGTGAGCGCATTACGGCTATCTTACCTGTGCGCGAATATGCGGCCGATAAGTACATTATTATGGCAACAGCGCACGGTACCGTGAAGAAAACCGCATTGACTGAATATAGTCGTCCGCGCGCTAACGGTATTATTGCGGTTAACCTTAAAGACGGTGATCAGTTGATTGGTGTCGATATTACCGATGGTAGCAATGACATCATGCTGTTCTCTAATGAAGGTAAAGTCGTTCGCTTTAACGAAAAAGCCCGTGATTCCGAAACCGGTGAGGTCAAAATCGACCCCGAAACAGGTGAAGAGATGCTGTCTATTCGTCCAATGGGCCGTACAGCGACCGGTGTTCGTGGTATTCGATTAGAAGAAGGTCAGACGGTGGTATCGCTGATTGTTCCTAAAGAAGATGGCGACATTCTTACTGTGACTGAGAACGGTTTTGGTAAGCGTACCGCATTGAGCGAATATCCAGCTAAGAGCCGTGCGACTAAAGGGGTGGTGTCTATCAAAGTCAGTGACCGAAATGGTGCCGTGGTTGGCGCTGTTCAGGTAGGTGAAAATGATGAAATCATGCTGATCAGCAACAAGGGGACCTTAGTCCGTACTCCTGCTGCTGGTGTGTCAGTCATTGGCCGTAATACACAAGGTGTTCGCATTATTCGTGTGGCGGATGATGAGCAAGTGGTGGGCTTGCAGCGTATCGATGATATTGGTCAATCAGAATATGATGACGCAGAGGCTGTTGACGGCGAAGAGCCGCTGGCTCCGGACGTCGATGCTGCCGTCGATAATACTAGCGAAGAGTAATTAATAGGCGTCCGCAAGGGCGCCTTTTTTTGGTTTAAAACAGAGTGTAAATTTACCATTGCCACGACAAGGAGAATGACGTTGGATCCCATCTATAACTTCTGTGCTGGGCCAGCCATGTTGCCCGTACCCGTGTTAACAAAGGCGCAATCAGAAATGCGCGATTGGCAGGGATTAGGGGTGTCTGTGATGGAAGTGAGCCATCGTAGCCCCGAATTTATCGCCATGGCTAACAAGGCAGAAGCCGATTTACGTGAATTAATGCATATTCCCGATAACTACCATGTCTTATTTATGCACGGTGGTGGACGCGGACAATTCTCGGCTGTTGTGAATAATTTTCTTGGAAATGATGGTCGGGCTTGTTACTGGGTTTCTGGCCAATGGTCCCAGGCTGCCGCGGCAGAAGCCGTCGCACTTGTAGGTAATGAAAACATTGATATCATTCCAATTGTTGAGGAGTGCGACGGATTAAATACCGTGGTACTTCCCAAATGTGATGAGCAACAGCAATACCGTTATCTGCATTATTGCCCCAATGAAACGGTTGATGGCATCGAAATATTTGATGAGATAAATTGCCCGTGGCCAGTGGTCGCCGATATGTCGTCGACGATATTATCTCGCCAAATTGATGTCTCGCGTTATGGCTTGATCTATGCTGGCGCGCAGAAAAACATCGGTCCCTCAGGACTGGCGATTGTCATTGTTCGCGATGATATGCTGGCACTGCCCGCAATGACTCAGTCAGCGATTATGGATTACCGCCTCGCCCGAGATAATGACTCTATGTATAACACTCCGCCAACCTATGCGTGGTATTTAGCTGGCGAAGTGTTTGCTTGGCTTAAGGCTCTCGGTGGTGTGGCAGCGATTGAAGCGGTTAACTCAGAAAAGGCCAAGCGACTTTACGCCTGCATTGAAGCGCATGCCTTGTATCGAAATACGGTCGCCCACAACAACCGTTCTCATATGAATGTCACCTTTGAACTTAGTGATGACAGCCTCAATGATTTGTTCTTGCAACAAGCTCAAGCTCGAGGCTTAGTGGCGTTGAAGGGGCATCGGCTTGTTGGCGGTATGCGAGCCAGCATTTATAACGCTATGCCCTTAGCAGGTGTGGATGCCTTGACCCAATTTATGACCGAGTTTGCCAAAGCTCGTTGAGTGTTAAAGGTAAAAAAAAACGAATGCTTAGGCATTCGCTTTTTTTGTATGACTAACTACAGGATGTCGGCTATGGATTTCGCCAAATAATCAATGTTAGTTTGGCTGATCCCGGCAATGCTGATGCGACTCGAGTCGACCATGTAAATGCTATAGTCTTGTTTAAGTTGAGCCACTTGCTGCGGCGTTAGACCTAAAAAGCTAAACATCCCTTTTTCATTGGCAATAAAACTAAAATCACGCGCCGATTGTAATTGATGTAATTTCTCAACCAGTAATTGGCGATTGCCATTGATACGAGTGCGCATGTCTGCCAATTCTTGTTGCCATTGCGCCGCTAAGGTTTCTGAGCCCAAGATGGTTTCAACTATTGCCGCTCCGTGTGCCGGCGGCATTGAATAAATACAGCGGATCACATAAAGCATGATGGATAAGGCGGTATCAGCGCTCTGTGGGTCTTTGGCGAGTAAACTACAGGCACCAATCCGTTCACGATATAAACCAAAATTCTTGGAGCAAGAGCTACATAGCAGCATATCATCGACAGCGGCAGCCATCGCACGTACACCATAAGCATCGTCTGCAACGCTAGTGCCAAACCCTTGGTAGGCCATATCGATCAATGGCAGAAATCCTCTGCGTTGGGTGATCTCAACCACTTGATCCCATTGTTCAGTCGTAAGATCGGCGCCACTGGGATTATGGCAACAGGCGTGCAATAGGACTACATCGTGTTCATTGACTTGCGCAAGCGCTGCTAGCATAGCGTCAAAGCGGATTTGCTTATTATCAAAGTCATAATATGGGTAAGTCACAACCTTGAGGCCGGCAGTTTCAAATAATCCGGTATGGTTTGCCCACGTCGGATCGCTAACATGGATGGTGGCACCTGGGCGTAACCTTTGTATGAGATCGGCTGCAACTTTTAACGCACCTGTGCCACCTGGAGTCGACACGGTACGGACTCGATTGGCCATTATCGCACTGTGTGTCGCTCCTAAGGCCAACTCTGTAATTAATTGATTGAATGGCGCTGAGCCCGTAGGACCAATGTATACCTTGGTTTGTTCGTGTTCGGTACGCCATTGTTCGGCAGTTTTTACTGAGGCTAAAATCGGGGTGTGGCCCAGTTCATCTTTGTAGACGCCAACGCCTAAATCTACTTTTGCTGGGTTTGGATCCTGTCTATATTGGGTTAGCAATCCGAGGATCGGATCTGCCGGCATGGGCGTAAGGGCATTAAACATAGTTCCATCTACCTTGTATTTTATTTGAATGTGGCGCTATAAATTGCTGGTATTGTCTTTCTATCCTAAGGGAGTCCGTGTCAACTAACAACTGAGAGATGAGGGTAACTACTGACTGTATCTTATCGGTTATTGGCATGATCACGTGAGCCATGTTGCCATCTTAAGGTTTTATCTCGTTGATTGTCATCACTTTGCTTTGATGTAGATTCTAGACTCATTGGCAATAAAACTTGCCTGTCAGTATAAACATTGAGCGTGTCGCGTCACTTGTCAGGGGGCGCGTGAAAAAAAATCACTTAAAATTCGAGGTTTAGACCAAAAAGCGCTTGTATCATGACGGTGGTCGAGTAACTTATATAGACACTTGGTTAGGTTTAATTGTCACGATTGCTTGACGCTCAGTCATTAACCCTCGCTGTTATAATTTGCTCAATGCTGTTTAAGCATTATGTATGTAGAAGAGTGCCTGATGAATCAACTTTTTTTATCCCCTGTGCATGCCATTAGTGGTGAAATCAACATTCCTGGCTCAAAGAGTATTTCTAATCGTGCTTTGTTGTTGGCCACCTTAGCCACGGGGACCACTCGGCTGACCAATTTACTCGACTCTGATGATATCCGGCATATGCTCAATGCCCTTAAGCAACTTGGGGTAAACTACCGTTTAAGTGAGAATAATACGGTCTGCGAAATAGAGGGGCTTGGCGGCACCCTTAATAGTCAGCAGCCCCTGCAATTATTCTTAGGCAATGCCGGTACTGCGATGCGGCCGCTATGCGCGGCACTGACGTTAGGCCAAGGCCAGTTTACTCTTGAGGGTGAACCGCGCATGGAAGAGCGCCCGATTGGCGATTTGGTTGATGCCCTGCGAGCGCTTGGCGCCGATATTCGCTATCTCAAACAGCAAGGATTCCCGCCGATCACTATCAATGCGACCGGGTTAAATGGTGGTGATGTCAGCATTGATGGCAGTTTGTCTAGCCAATTTCTCACCGCATTACTTATGGTGGCACCGCTGGCGAAAGGGGCGGTAAATATCCAAATTTCTGGCGAATTGGTGTCCAAGCCTTACATAGATATAACCTTGGATTTAATGGCTAAATTTGGGGTGTATGTTGATAATCAGGACTATCAACATTTTGCAATTGCAGCCGATCAAGGATATCGCTCACCGGGACAAGTGTTAGTGGAAGGTGATGCCTCATCGGCGTCTTATTTTTTAGCAGCGGGTGCCATTGCCGGCCCTGCGGTTAAGGTCACCGGTATTGGACGTCACTCCATTCAAGGTGATATCAAATTTGCAGACGCGTTGGCGGCCATGGGCGCTGACATCGAATGGGGCGATGATTACATCATCGCTCGGCGGGCTAACTTGCATGCCATCGATATGGATATGAACCATATACCCGATGCGGCCATGACCTTAGCGACCACGGCGTTATTTGCTACGGGTACCACTTGCCTACGTAATATTTACAATTGGCGTATTAAAGAAACCGATCGTCTTGCGGCAATGGCATGCGAATTAAGAAAGGTCGGCGCGCAGGTAGAAGAAGGGCAAGATTATATTTGCATTACACCACCTGCAATTATCCATACTGCTGCGATAGATACCTACAATGACCACCGTATGGCCATGTGCTTTTCGTTACTGAGTTTTGCCAAGGAAGGAATTACCATAAACGATCCTGAATGCACTTCTAAAACCTTCCCCCAGTACTTCCAAGAATTTAGTCGGTTGACGGCTAATTAGCCGACACAGCGTGGATGGGGGGTAGCGTTGGCGATTAGTGACATGGATGTTTTGCGACGCCGACAGCAGAATTAATGATCATTTGTGTCTTGATTTTGAAATTTAGCCAATCTTTTGTGGTCAACTGGTATATAATGCTGCGCGCTCATTTCAGGGATTATCTCTAGCCGCATGAGTCAACCAGGGAAGGGGTGATGAAAATTGGAGGATTATATGTCAGAACAGGCTCCTGTAGTCACAGTAGACGGGCCGAGTGGTGCAGGTAAAGGTACGATTTGTCATTTATTAGCCAAGCGTTTAGGTTGGCATTTACTTGACAGTGGTGCGATTTACCGGGTGTTAGCCCTTGCTGCTTTGCATCACAATGTAGAACTCGACAATGAAGAGTCTCTTACTTTATTAGCCGCGCATCTTGATGTGCAATTCCAGACCGGTCACAACGATGAAAGCATCAAAGTGGTGCTGGAAGGCGAAGACGTAACAAATGATATCCGCACTCAAGAGTGCTCTAATTCAGCGTCCAAAGTGGCCGCATTCCCAAGAGTTCGTGAAGCACTATTACGCCGCCAGCGTGCGTTTAGAAGCTCGCCAGGCCTAGTGGCTGATGGCCGAGATATGGGGACTGTTGTTTTTCCAGAATCTCCCGCAAAAATATTTTTAACTGCCTCAGCGGAAGAACGGGCGCGTAGACGCTATAATCAGTTGCAGGACAAAGGCTTCGATGGTAATATTGATCGCCTTTTGGCAGAGATTATAGAGCGTGATGAGCGCGATATGAATCGTTCTGTAGCACCGTTAGTACCCGCAGAAGATGCGTTGGTTATCGATACTACCGGTTTAGGTATTGATGCTGTGTTAGATATTGCGATCAAACACATTATCGACAAATTATCTGGTACGCGTATTTAATAACGCGTATCAGAGGTATTCATCATAAGGATTTGATGAATTATTTTACTGACTCCACGTTCATGGTTGACTCGTGGTTTATTACTTAAAGTTAATTAAACATGACTGAATCTTTTGCTGATCTGTTTGAACAATCCCTTCAACAACTGGAATTCCGTCCAGGCTCTATCGTTCGTGGTACTGTAGTATCTATCAAGAACGGCATGGTACTGGTTGACGCGGGCCTGAAATCTGAAAGCCCAATCCCAGCTGAGCAATTCAAAAACGCACAGGGTGAACTGGAAATCGCTGTAGGCGACGAAGTTGATGTAGCTCTGGACAGCGTTGAAGATGGCTTTGGTGAGACTCAACTGTCTCGTGAAAAAGCTAAGCGCCATGAAGCTTGGATCGTTCTGGAAAAAGCCTATGAAGATGCTGAAACTGTTATCGGTATCATCAATGGTAAAGTTAAAGGCGGTTTCACCGTTGAATTAAACGGTATCCGTGCGTTCCTGCCTGGTTCTCTGGTTGACGTCCGTCCAGTACGTGATACTGCTCACCTGGAAAACAAAGAGCTGGAATTCAAGGTAATCAAGCTGGATCAGAAGCGCAACAACGTTGTTGTTTCTCGTCGTGCAGTTATCGAATCTGAAAGCAGCGCTGAGCGTGATGCTCTGCTTGAAAACCTGCAAGAAGGTCAAGCTGTTAAGGGTATCGTTAAGAACCTGACTGACTACGGTGCATTCGTAGACTTAGGCGGTGTTGACGGTCTGTTGCACATCACCGATATGGCTTGGAAGCGTGTTAAGCACCCATCTGAGATTGTAAACGTTGGTGATGAAATCAATGTTAAAGTACTGAAGTACGATCGTGAGCGCACTCGTGTTTCTCTGGGTCTGAAGCAACTGGGTGAAGACCCATGGTTGGAAATCAGCAAGCGTTACCCAGAAAGCACTAAGCTGAAAGGCCGTGTGACTAACCTGACTGACTATGGCTGCTTCGTAGAAATCGAAGAAGGCGTTGAAGGTCTGGTACACGTTTCTGAAATGGATTGGACCAACAAGAACATCCACCCATCTAAAGTTGTTAACTTAGGTGATGAAGTTGAAGTTCTGGTTCTGGACATCGATGAAGAGCGTCGTCGTATTTCTCTGGGTCTGAAGCAGTGTAAGACTAACCCATGGGATGATTTCGCAAACCGTTTCGCTAAAGGCGATAAAGTAACTGGTAAGATCAAGTCAATCACTGACTTCGGTATCTTCATCGGTCTTGACGGTGGTATCGATGGTCTGGTTCACCTGTCTGACATTACTTGGAACGGTACTGGCGAAGACGCAGTTAGCGAATACAAGAAAGGCGACGAAATCACTGCAGTGGTTCTGTCTGTTGATCCTGAGCGCGAGCGTATTAGCCTGGGCGTTAAGCAAACTGAAGACGATCCATTCAATGCATACTTAGCTGACAAGAAGAAAGGCGTTATCGTTCACGGTACCGTTACTGCTGTTGACGCTAAAGGTGTGACTGTTGAATTGGCCGATTCTGTTGAAGGTTACATCCGTGTAGCTGACATTTCTCGTGAACGTATCGAAGATGCTTCTGTGGAATTTGCAGTAGGTCAAGCTGTTGAAGCCAAGTTCATGGGAGTGGATCGCAAGAACCGCACCATCAGCCTGTCTATCAAAGCGAAAGACGAAGCTGAAGAAAAAGAAGTAATGGCAAACTTGAATAAACAAGATGACGCTGTTATTAGTAATGCTATGGCTGAAGCTTTCAAAGCAGCTCGTAAATAATCGCCTGTGGTTCGGGAGTAGTATTACTCCCGTTGGGCGACTGTAATTGGCTTGATAATAGGGGTAGCTAGGATGACAAAATCCGAACTGATCGAAAAACTTGCCAGCAGGCAGTCGCAACTGTCGGCTAAAGAAGTTGAAAGTGCCATTAAAGAGATGCTGGAGCAAATGGCTTCAACGCTTGAAAGCGGGGATCGTATTGAGATCCGTGGTTTTGGTAGTTTTTCGCTTCATTATCGTGCGCCGCGTATTGGTCGTAATCCTAAGACAGGGACTTCTGTCGAATTGGATGGCAAGTATGTACCGCACTTTAAGCCCGGCAAAGAGTTGCGTGAGCGTGTTGATGCACCTCACTCATAATCACTGATTATTTAAAAAGCCTCCTTTTTGGAGGCTTTTTTATATCTATTGCTTTGGATCGCTAGTCACAGCGATCAATTTCTTGGATAATCAAAATATTGAAACACGTTCAGGAGCCTAGCGTGAAGTCATTCCTCATTGCTGTCATTATTGCTGTATTATTTATCTTGGCATTATTCTTCGGTGCTCGTAATGACCAAATGGTCAATATTAGCTATTTCGTTGCTCAAGGAGAGTTTCGTCTTCCGGTTGTTCTTGCCTGCGTATTTCTATTAGGATTTATGATCAGTTGGTTGTTAGCTTTCTATCATCTCGCCAAGCATAAGTTGGTGATCCGCCGCTTACGTAAACAGGTGGTACAGTTAGAAACACAACTGGCAGTAGCTAAGCCTGTCGCTAACACAGACGCTTTGATTAGCACGGAAAAACAAGGTTGATATGCTAGAGCTGTTATTTCTACTTTTGCCAATTGCTGCAGCTTATGGATGGTACATGGGGCGGCGTAACCTTAGGCAAAATGAACAACAGCAACACAAAAAGCTCAGTCATGATTATTTTACCGGGTTAAATTTTCTACTTTCCAACGAGTCTGATAAAGCCGTTGATCTATTTATCAGCATGTTAGATGTCGATGATGACACCATAGATACGCATTTGTCCCTCGGCTCCTTGTTCCGTAAGCGTGGCGAGGTGGATCGCGCAATTCGCATTCACCAAAACCTAATTGCGCGCCCGCACTTACCCCAAGATCAGCAAGACTTAGCGATGATGGAGCTGGGTAAAGATTATCATGCCGCGGGTTTTTATGATCGCGCTGAGGAGATATTCTTAAAGCTAGTCAGTCAAGACGATCACAGCGAAGAAGCCGAAACCCTGCTAATTGAAATTTATCAAATCACCAAAGAATGGCAAAAAGCCATCGATGTGACTCGCAAGTTGTCGCGCAAGCGCC
The DNA here is from genome assembly GCF_019209865.1 of Shewanella sp. NIFS-20-20. Taxonomy (GTDB): domain Bacteria; phylum Pseudomonadota; class Gammaproteobacteria; order Enterobacterales; family Shewanellaceae; genus Shewanella. The sequence goes on from NZ_JAHUTT010000012.1 coordinate 59,302, forward strand.
AGCAGGCATTAAAACCCATACTGGCACATTTTTATTGTGAGCTTGCTGAAGAGCACCTTGATGGGGATAAGAAGGTCAAATGCCTTAATTTAGCGATTAAACAAGATGAGCTTTGTGGCCGCGCCTTAATCACATTAGCGCGCTGGTATCATCAACAAGGCCAATTGCGTCAATGTAAACAGGCGTTATTACAACTATTGAATGCTGACGTGATGTTATTCACTGATGCATTGCCTTTAGCACGTGATGTCTATACGTCGAGCAACGACAACGACGGCTTTTATGAGGTGTTATTACAGGCGACCAACAAGGGGGCTGGTGCGACTGCAGTGATAGCATTAGCTCAGTGGCTAGAGGAACAGGGTGATTTAGAACACGCTGAAAAGTTGGTGCTCGATACCTTGTACTTGCATCCCACCATGAAAGGTTTCCAACACTTGATGCAAATTCATTTGCAGCAAGCTGAACACGGCCAAGCCAAGCAAAGCTTAGGCTTATTAGCTCAATTAGTAGAGCAACAGATTAAAACCCGACCATCCTTTCGTTGCCGAGAATGTGGTTTCCCCTCTCATGCGTTATATTGGCACTGTCCATCATGTAAAAATTGGGGCAGCATTACTCGCATCAAGGGGCTGGATGGCGAATAACCCACAAGTAAAACGTTTGGAGAGATAATGACTGGTAAGCCTATTGTGGTGGCACTTGATTATGATAATAAACATGCCGCTTTAAGCTTGATTGATAAGTTAGACCCTGAAATGTGCCGACTCAAAGTTGGCAAAGAAATGTTTACCTTGTTTGGACCACAGCTAGTCAAGGATATTCATGACCGCGGCTTTGATTTATTCTTAGATCTTAAATTTCATGATATTCCAAATACCGTCGCTAAAGCCGTTGCGGCGACGGCTGAGCTCGGCGTCTGGATGACCAATGTTCACGCCAGTGGTGGTTTAGCAATGATGAAAGCGGCGCGCCAAGCGTTATTGCCCTTTGGCGATAATGCGCCTCTTTTGATTGCTGTAACGGTATTAACCTCTAGCAGTGATGAAGATTTAGCCTTGATGGGCATTAATGTTACTGCTAGAGAGCATGTTTTGCGTCTGGCTAAATTAACTCAAACCGCTGGTTTAAATGGTGTGGTGTGCTCGGCTCAAGAAGCTGGGATGTTGCGGGCTGAATTAGGCGACCACTTTAAACTAATAACCCCAGGTATTCGCCCTGAAGGGAGTGACAAAGGGGATCAACATCGAGTGATGACGCCATCGCAAGCCCTCAGCGCGGGCTCAGATTTCTTAGTGATTGGTCGACCTATTACTCAAGCAGTCAATCCGTTACAGGCGTTAGAGCAAATTCATCATTCATTATATAAAAACTGATTTTTTTTGCGGCTATGCTAAATTATTCCTTATTACTAGGAACAGCCTGTTCAAAGACTAAGGATTGATGATGCATGCTTCAATGGATTACAGCGCTAAAAAGGTGGTAGTGATAGGTGGTACCAGTGGCATTAATCTGCAAATTGCCTTGGCGTTTGCTGCCGCGGGAGCCGATGTCGCGGTTGCAAGCCGTAATCCAGAGAAGGTCAGCGCAGCGGTGGCACTGTTACAAGCTCAACATCCGCAAGGTCATCATTTAGGGGCCTGTTTTGATGTGAGAGATACCGCAGCTGTGGCTGCTGGTTTTGCACTTATTCGCGATCAATTCCACCAGATTGATGTACTGATCAGTGGCGCTGCAGGTAATTTTCCCGCGCGCGTCACTGAACTATCAGAAAATGGCTTCAAATCAGTGATTGATATTGATTTACTGGGGAGTTTTCATGTGGTTAAGCAAGCTTATCCATTATTGACACGGCCCAGCGCCATCATCCAAATTTCAGCGCCACAAGCCTTTTTACCGATGTCGATGCAAGCGCATGTATGTGCGGCGAAGGCTGGGGTGGATATGTTGACCCGTACACTTGCTATGGAATGGGGCACTGAAGGGATCCGGGTGAATTCAATTGTGCCCGGCCCAATTGCCAATACGGAAGGATTTAAGCGCTTGGCACCGAGTGCTGAGCTACAACAGCGCGTCGCCAAGAGCGTCCCTCTTGGTCGTAATGGACAATGTCATGACATTGCTAACGCTGCACTATTTTTAGCCTCGGATCTGGCCTCCTATATTACAGGGGTGGTGTTACCTGTCGATGGCGGCTGGTCGTTAGGTGGGGCGGGGATGGCCATGGCTGAATTGGCCAAGGTTTCACGTTAATCTATTTTTTATGTAAGGTTTTATCATGGCAAATGCGTTACAAGAACAGCTATTGAAAGCTGGTCTCGCCAGCAAACAAAAAGCGCGCGATGTGAAAACACAGCAACGTCGTCAAAAGAAAGCGAAAGTCGATGACGGTAGCGCGGCATTGAAACAACAAATTGCGGATCAAAAACTGGCTCAAGCCGCTAAAGATAAAGCGCTTAACGAACAGCGTTTTGCTGAGGCGCAAGCGAAAGGGCAAGTCAGAAGTTTGATTACAGAGTTTACGCGCACGGCATTGGCGATTCCTTCTCACGGTGAGGTTAAGTTTAACTACACCTTAGCCAATAAAATTTACTCACTATATCTTACTGAAAACATACAGCAATCTCTGTTACGTGGTCAGTTAGGTATCATTAGATACGAAGACAGCAGTTATTTAGTTCCTCACAAACTGGCGGAGCGTGTGCAATTGTTGGTGCCTGAGTGGTGCGGCTATTTATGGACGCTTGAAAACAACACCCAAGAGATTGTTGAAGAGGATGACCCTTATGCCGATTATGTCATCCCAGATGATTTAATGTGGTAATGCGGCTTAGCTTATCGCTGCATTAACAGCAATCCCAATGAAAATTGCTGTGGCAAAGCTGGTTAAGGATCCAAGCATGACATACTCTGTCATCTTGCGATCCTTGCTTTGCCGTAAGTCGCCGAAACGAAAAATTGATTTGGCAGCCAATAAAAATCCTACCCCAGACCATTGCCCGATAAGAATAAAAGTCAGTATCAATAACCGCTCAAGTATGCCGATGGACTTGCCTGCATTGGCTAAACTCTGATGACTCTGCTGAAACACCCCGTCCCATTTATCCAGCACGAGGCCGACCACAATGCCGGCGGGTGCTAGCACTAATAAATATCCGCCAATAATTAACAGCAGTTGGCTGGACAATAAGGATTGAAATTCGTGCCAAAGTGCGTAATTTGGCACCATTTGGTACCAGCAATATGCGATCAGCGTAGCAACGATAATGTGCTTGAAAGCGAAACGCCATGGGGTTAGTTTTCCCGTGTTTAGTATCCAATTTATCAGATATATACACACGGTTATGATCACACTGAGGCCGATAATTTGTGTCCACAGCTGGCTGAAACAACTCAAGATGAACAGCTGTAATAAACCATGTGTCAAACTGGTGCTAACGCGGACAGCCAGGGGAGTGCCTGGCTGTTTATTCATGCTGGGAATGAGATAAAATTCAGCGAATATATATCCAAGTAGCTGCACCAACAGCAAGATGTGGGGAGGTTCAATCATGACTTGCCCACCGTGCTAATTCGTGTTGCATATGTGCTTGATAACTTTCGATGAGATCGTACCCTGCGGCATTAAGCACCTGAGTTATATTAACTCTTGAGGTAGATAATTGGTCCGCGAGTGATTGATGCGCCTTATCTGTGGCGGCTAAATAATGCCAAAGTACCATCGATTGTCGCGCCGTGAGTTGGCTGAGGTGAGCATCAGCAAATCGAGTGAGCAACTGGGTTCGTTGTTGGAATTGATCATCTGAACAAAACCAAGCCAGTTTTGCCGGTTTCATATGATCAAGGCCTTGGCCTGATAGAATAAATGCTTCGCTGTTGGATTGTTCGATGGGGTAGGTGATCTTACCAACTCCCATGCCTACAGCGAGTCTGGCGTCTGCCGTCAGTGGTTTATTGGCGTTCTTTAGCCATAAACGAATACTGAGGCAGATCTCGGCACTGACGGTCACATCAGGAATCGCCATTTGGAAACTGTCACCACGAAACATGACAAAATCACAGCCATAGCGCCCCTTTATTGAGATCAATAATTGTTCAAGACGTTGTAATACCATCTGTAAATCATTACCAGCATAGCGCCGGGAATGTTCAAGATCGCCAGTAATGACAGCAAAGGGTTTCATATCATCGAGTAATCATTAAAAGTTACATGGCTCAATGTAATTCATTTTGATTACATGCTCAATATCTGTTCATTAATTTTGTCGGTTAAACGAGTCCACGCCGGTAAATCTGCACGCTAGTGACACAGAAAGCTTTATTTGTTGCCATTTTGCAGTTAAATTAAACAGGTGTTTAAATTTATTTGTTTGAGAATCAGCTATGTATCCATATAAAGCTCCGATAGACGAAATGCGTTTCTTGTTAGACAAAGTATTCAATGCCAGCCAAACATGGGCTGAGATATCGGCATTTAAAGATAATATTGATATGGATACAGCAGCAGCCATTCTCGATGAATCAGCCACTATGAGCTCTGAGCTCGTGTATCCATTAAACCGCGCCGGCGATGAGCAAGGTGTTGGTTTTAACGATGGCCAAGTCACGACACCTACTGGCTACACCCAAGTGTATCAACAGTTCGTTGAAGGTGGCTGGATTGGTCTTTGTGGTGATCCACAATATGGTGGCATGGGCATGCCTAAAATGTTGGGATTACTGGTTGATGAAATGGGCTATGGTGCCTGCAATGCATTTACCCTGTATAACTCTCTGACAGCAGGCGCAGCGTTATGTATTAATGCCCATGGAAGTGACGAATTAAAGCAACGTTATTTACCTAAACTGTATTCAGGAGAATGGTCTGGCGCCATGGATATGACCGAACCACAAGCTGGCTCTGATTTGCGTAATATCCGCACCCGCGCTGAACCCCTAGATGATGGCAGTTATCTGCTCACTGGCAGTAAAATTTTTATTACCGGTGGCGATCATGATTTGACTGAAAACGTCATTCACTTAGTGCTGGCAAAACTCCCTAATTCCAGCGGAATATCACTCTTTCTCGTCCCTAAATACAGCGTTAATGACGATCAGAGCTTAGGCAATGCTAATGGGGTAACTGTCGGTTCAATTGAGCACAAAATGGGACTGAAAGGATCCGCGACTTGTGTCATGAATTATGACAATGCGCGTGGGTTCTTAATTGGTAAGGCAAATCGCGGCCTAGTGTGTATGTTTACCATGATGAACTATGAACGTTTAGCCATAGGGATCCAGGGGCTGGGTAGTTCTCAAGCGGCCTATCAAATGGCTACCACGTACGCCAAAGAGCGCAAGCAAGGGCAAGCGGCCGGTAATGCCGAACAAGCAGCCTCTATTATTGTCCATGGCGATGTCCGTCGTATGTTATTAACCATTGCCAGTTTAACAGAAGCTGGCCGCGCGTTAGCCCTTCATACCGGCCAACAATTAGATTTGGCTAAATACAGTGATAGTGAGTCGCAACGGCTCAAGGCCAGTCGATATGTTGGTTTGCTGACGCCGGTGGCTAAGGCTTTCTTAACGGATCGCGGTTTAGATATGACCATCATGGCCCAACAAGTGTTTGGTGGTCATGGTTATATCCGTGAAACCGGAATTGAACAATTAGTTCGTGATACCCGAATAGCGCAAATTTATGAAGGAACCAACGGCATCCAAGCACTTGATTTTCTTGGACGTAAGGTACTTGGGGATAACTTAGACACACTGACTGAGTTTGTCGAAGAGCTTCTCGCAGAATTACGAGAATTACCCGCCACTAACCCACAGCACATAAAGGCTGTCGGACAACGATTAATGGCATTAGTCGACAGTGCTGCCCAACTTAATCAGCATAAACTGACTCAGCCTAACTTGATCAATGCCGTGGCCGTGGACTTTCTCGATGCCTTTGGCTATGCAATCTATGGCTATTATTGGATAAAAATGAGTGCGATGGCACAGGGAGAACCGGAAGGTTTTTATAAAAGAAAACAAGCGGTTGCTAATTTTTATATGGAAAAGCTATTAGCGAAATCTGATTACCACCTTAGTCAAGTCAATGCGGGTAGCGATTGCGTCATGGCGCCGTTAGAGGAGTGGTTTTAAGCCCTTAGCTAAGCATCATTACCGTTGAGCCGAGCGTTAATGGCCTTATTAACACTCGGCTCAATGGCGATAACTAGTGCAACGCTGCGTGTTCTTGCAGTGTTGTTAATAGTCTGGGTGCCAGTGGCAGTGTGTTAGCTTCTGCGAGATGTGCTATGCCAATGGCGTCGCGGCTAACAAGACCATTCTCTAAAATAACGAAACTGTATTCACCGTTCGGGGTTGCCATATATCCGGCAACATTATTAACCCCGCTCATCGAGCCCGTCTTGGCCTTTACTTGGGAGTGTAAACTCCCTGCATTAAATCCTGGTTTGTGGCGCAAGGTGCCGCTAACGCCAGCTACAGGTAAGCGCTGTTTGATAAGATGGAGTCGCGGTTGCTTGGCGATCAGTGTTAACACTTGCCCAAGATGTTGAGCGCTTAATTGGTTATAACGTGATAATCCCGAGCCATCAATAATCGTGGCGCCTGGCAGTGTCACTCCTTGTTGTTGCAGTATGCTGACCATAGCGCGTGCTCCAGCCGTAAAACTCCATTCATGAAAATGTTGCTGACCTAATCGCTTAAATAATGCATCTGCAATCAAATTATCTGATTTCAATAATACCTCTTCCAGTAACGAGCTCAGGGGAGGAGATTGATGTTTTTTGAGGGGCACGCTCTCGCTACTATCAAATGAATTGATGTTAGTTAAGATGGCTCCTTTAAGCGCTATCTGGTGTTGGCTTAACCAGTGGGAAATGTAGCTTTGATTGGCAAGGGCAGGCGTGTCAATCGCTATGGCTAATGGTAAGGGCGCGGTACGATCAATACATCCGGTGATCTCAGCGTGGTTGGCCGCCACAGGCTCAAGCCGTAATTGACAATGCGGGTCATCAGTAAAACGGGCTGAGCTGGTTAATTGCATCAGCTCAGGGCCTTGGGCGACTATTTGGCTGCTAGCGTTATTCTGCTTTAGGCTGGCTCGTTGGCAATTGTGATTAATCGTATACACGCTCATAGGGGCGGCATAACAAATCCCAAGCTCATCCCAAATCCAGCCAATGCCATGTTCATCTTGGTATTTAGGCAGGTGAGTCCCCTGATGAGCTAAGAGAATATCACCTTCTATACGGCTAATCCCAAGGGTAAGCAAGGCTTGGAGTAATTGAGATAAGTCAGCTTGGCTGAGTGTCGGATCGCCGCTGTAATTGAGGATGACATTACCATGGAGTTGTCCATCGATAATCTTCCCAGTGATACTAAGTTCGGTGATAAAGCGAAAATCAGCGCCTAATTCCAATAATGCGGCGCTTGCCACTAACAACTTTTGCAGACTGGCTGGCGTCATCAAGCGCTGCGAATAAAATTCATGGGTTTCACTAGGCGTCTGCAACCATACAGAGGAGATTGAACTTGGGCTGGAGCTTGCTTCGACTAGTTCTGCCAATTTGGCACTGTCATTCGCTTGGCAGACTCCGAGCCATAAACTCAAGCCAACCCCAAGACGCCATGACTTCATTGATCGTTCGCTTGATGTTTAGGTTCGAGCAGGCGGTATAAAGTAAAGGTTACGAGCATAACAAGCATCATGAAAATGGGTATGATAAACAGACCTAACTGTAACTTAAAATGAAACAGGCCATAAGCAGCCCCTAAGGTTAACAGCAAGGTGAACAATACAGATTTAATCATCAAAAAACTCCCACAAGAAGAAGACTTCATTCTAGCAATCACTGCAATCAGAGCCTAGAGACGCCTATATTAAATCTGTTTAACTAAGGGCGATAGGATTTTATGTCCCCAATTTTGCTGATATGATGCCGAACTTTAGGCATTTATCTGCGTTTAAGTCGAAAAGGCTTGCCCAAGACTGACTAAGTCGGTAATTTCTCACCTTATTGTTTATATTGGCAATTGCGTGAAAATTATCCGACATCGATTCAGTTGTCGCTACATTTGCCGTATATGTTTTGTTTAAGGAGGAAGCCTTGCTGAATAAGCTTGGTGGGATTAGGCTCGAGCCAGAATCTTTAACATGGTTACTAGAACCTGCGCGTTTTAAAGCGGAGTTATTGCAACGAATCGCATCCGCGTCGCATTCTATTTATCTAGCCGCGCTGTATCTTGAAGACGATGAAGCAGGCCGAGAAATCCTTTCGGCATTAATGGCTGCGAAACAACAAAATCCGGCCTTAGATATCAAGGTGTTTGTGGATTTTCATCGTGCGCGTCGCGGGCTAATTGGCCACAAAGGGGATAGCGGAAACTATTTACTGTATCGCAAAGTCAACCAAGAAGCCGCTCATCCAATTGAAATACTTGGCGTTCCGGTAAAAACCCGTGAATTTATGGGAGTGCTGCATCTTAAAGGTTTCGTGATTGATAATACCGTGCTTTATAGTGGTGCGAGTTTAAACAATATCTATTTGCAGCAGTTCGAACGTTACCGTTTTGACCGCTACTACATTATCGAGTCGTCAGAACTTGCCAGCAGCATGCGCCAGCTTATGGTGACACATTTAGCGGATGATCCAGCCGTCTCAAGCCTGAGTCAACAACCCGAAAATGAAGTATTGCCAGCGAAGGTTGAAATACGCAACTTTAAGAAGCGTTTGGCCGTGGCCAAGTATCACTTTCATAAGCACAAAGATGGCAATAGAGTGACGCCACTCATTGGTCTTGGTCGTAAGAACAACCAACTAAACCGGGCTATTTTAGCCATGGTTGATCAATGTCAAGAGTCTGCGTTTATTTGTACGCCATACTTTAACCCTCCATTGGCCTTAGTGCGCGCGCTCAATAAGCATTTACGCAAAGGCAAACGCTTAGATATTGTGGTGGGTGATAAAACGGCGAATGATTTCTATATTTCACCTGATAAACCGTTCAATACTATCGGTGGTGTTCCGTATTTATATGAACAATCATTACGTAAGTTTGTCCGCAAACAACAATGGGCGATTGATAAGGGTTTGCTCAATATCCATATCTGGAAGCATGACGATAATAGTTTCCATTTAAAGGGGGTCAGTGTCGATAATAAGCGTCATTTACTGACAGGTTCTAACCTTAACCCTAGAGCATGGGCGTTAGACTTAGAAAACGGTTTGTTATTAACCGATGAGTCAGGTGCTTGGGCTGAACAATTTGAGCAGGAGCAAGCGTTTATTTTAACCCACACTGAACGCTTATATCACTATAGCCAGATAGATACCGTGGCAGAATATCCGGCACCGGTTAAAACCCTCATGACTCGAATCAATCGTGTCAAAGCCGATTTTTTACTTAAGCGGATTCTCTGATCCCTCGATGCTCCTTCGTCCATGGCGAAGGGGCATAAAGCTCGCCTTTAATCACCCAACTTGTTATCACTCCTACCTGATGTTGTCTCAGTAAAACGCCTGCTTTGATTCAATATTTTTGTTGTACAACAACGAAAATAGCCTAATGTATAAACAGATAATGTCGAAAATAACAAGGCAAGGATATGGCGTTAACTGTTACTGGAAGCTTGGCATTAATTGGTGTTCTTTCACTGCTCTGTCAATACATAGGTTGGCGTTTGCGGATCCCAGCAATATTACCCTTGCTGTTGACTGGGTTATTATTTGGACCTGGCTTAGGCGTGATTGATCCCGATGCCATCTTTGGTGATTTACTGTTTCCATTAATTTCTTTAGGCGTCGCAATTATCTTATTTGAAGGTTCTTTAACCCTTAACTTTAAAGATATTAAAGAACATGGGCGTATGGTGAGTCGCCTCGTCAGTCTTGGGATGTTGGTGACTTGGGTATTGACCTCATTAGCATGCTACATCTTTATGGATTTTTCTTTGGGCTTGAGCTGCTTATTCGGTGCCTTAGTGGTAGTGACCGGGCCGACGGTGATTGTCCCCATGTTGAGGAGCATAAAACCTAAAGCTGAACTCAGCCATATTTTACGCTGGGAGGGGATCCTTATCGATCCTTTAGGTGCGCTATTAGCGGTGCTCGTTTACGAATACATAGTGTCAGCGGCGGATCCAGCCTCCCATGTGCTTATCGCTTTTAGCTCGACCATAGTGATGGGGCTTGGCCTAGGGTCTCTGGCTGGATTTGTCATCGGTTTGATGATCCGCGGTCGTTGGTTACCCCTGTATTTAAAAAACTCTGCAGTCTTGATCTTAATGTTGGCAGCTTATGTGCTGTCTAATCAATTACAAGATGAATCTGGATTACTGACTGTCACCGTCATGGGGGTGTGGCTTGCTAATATGCGCGGGGTTGAAATTGATGACATCATCGAGTTTAAAGAAACCCTAACAGTATTATTGATTTCGGCATTATTCATCTTACTCGCAGGTCGGCTAAATTCAGATGCTATGGTGTCACTCGGTTTTGGTGGTGTGGGGGTGCTTGCGGTCGTGATGCTCATCGCCAGACCAATAAGTGTATGGCTCAGTGCAGCTAACACCCGCTTAAGTCGAAATGATAAGTGGTTTCTGAGCTGGATGGCGCCGCGCGGGATTGTCGCGGCGGCGGTGTCGTCATTATTTGCGATCAAATTACAGCAAATTGATATGGCAGATGCCGACAAACTGGTACCGCTGGTGTTTATGATCATTATTGGTACCGTGGTTATTCAAAGTCTCACGGCTTCTTGGTGGGCAAAAAAATTAGGAGTCACCCAAGGGAAGCCGCAAGGTTTATTGATTTTTGGTGCAGGAGCCTTGAGTCGCGAGCTAGCTAAAGTATTGACCAATCGAGATTTCAAAGTCATTTTAGCGGACACTAACTGGGATAATATTCGATTAGCTCGGATGGACAATCTCAGTGTTTATTTTGGCAACCCGAGTTCAGAGCATGCGCAAAATTATTTGCAATTAGCGGGTATTGGCCGTTTGCTGATCATCTCACCTTATCGGCAATTAAATCCTGGTGTCAGTGTCTTTTATCGGGATTTATGGGGCGCCAAAGTGTTTGAGCTTGCGCTGCAAGATATTTCAACAGGTCGACATGCCCAGGCCCAAAAGCACAAAACCTTACTATTTGGGCAATCCATGAGTTATGCCAAATTGGCATCGCTGATGGCTCAAGGTTGGCAAGTCAAAGCGACCACCATCACCGAGACTTTTACCTTTGAGCAATTTTGTGAACAACATAACGCCAATGCGATTCCGCTGTGTTATGTACAAGAGGGTCAGTTGCAACTGGTGCTCGCTGACAACGAGGGCGAGTTAACTCATTTACATAATGCGGAATTAATCAGTTTAGTTCCAGCCAAAAAAATGCCGACTTAACGTCGGCATTTAACCTGCTTTGCATGTTACGCGGCTTGATGGGCGGCTTGCTTGCTAAGGTTATTCGCCGTTAACTCAAGCGGGTTGAAGTCATCGACATTGATAGACTTCATCCGGCCGATTTCGGCGCGCTCAAGCAGAGCGACTTCATGCTCATTAAGCACACCTAAGGCTTGACCTTCAGCGGCTATCTTATCCAGCCACATGAATGGCAATTTTGTGCCAATTGCTTGACATACTTTTTCATATAAAGGCTCTGCGGCGAGAATATCCAGCAGAGTTTGCTCTTGGATACCGACGGCATTGTTATCACAGTTTTGCCAAAATTGGCCAGCACCGAGGCGATCACGGGTGGCACTGGGCGTTTGCATTATCATGGCAACTTTATGATCTAAAGTATCACTCGGGCGTTTAAATGGGCGACCAAATGGCAGCAGTAATGGTCTTAACACCCATCCTAGACCAGAAGGGAAATTGTCGAGTAATTCATCCAAAGCGGTTTGAGCCTTAAATAATGCGTCCTCAACAGACCATTGCAGCAGTGGCAAATCTTGACGTTGACGACCTTCGTCTTGATAACGCTTTAACGCCGCACTGGCTAAGTACATTTGACTCAAGATGTCGCCTAAACGCGCTGAAATCCGCTCTTTACGCTTCAAATTGCCGCCAAGGGTTGCCATGGCTAAATCACTTAACAATGCCATATTCGCACTGAGGCGATTGAGATGTTGATAGTAGCGCTTAGTGTGATCCTTATACGGGCTCTCGCTAAAACGTGACGAGGTGAGTCCAAACCAGACACTTCGAACTAAGTTACTAATAGTAAAGCCAATATGCCCAAAGATTGCGGCATCAAAATCACTGAGGCCCTGCTGGGTATCAGGATTAAAGGCAGCATCCATTTCGGCGAGTACATAAGGGTGGCAGCGGATAGCACCTTGACCGTAGATAATCATTGAACGGGTTAAAATGTTGGCGCCTTCTACCGTAATGGCAATAGGAGCGGCTTGGTAGCCTCTGCCTAAATAGTTATTGGGACCAAGACAAACCCCTTTACCACCATGAATATCCATGGCATCAATGATTGAGCGTTGCATTCTGTCAGTTAAGTGATATTTGACAATGGCGGAGATGACCGATGGTTTTTCTCCCAAATCGATGCCAGTGGTGGTTAAGCTGGTGACCCCGTCCATCAGGTAAGCGTTACCGCCAATTCGGGCCATTGGTTCTTCAATGCCTTCGAGTTTGCCAATCGGCAGTTTAAATTGACGACGAATACGTGCGTAAGCACCAGTGGCTAATGCCATGGTCTTTACCCCACCGGTTGAATTCGAGGGTAAGGTAATGCCTCGACCAACAGATAAGCATTCAACCAGCATACGCCACCCTTGACCGGCCATGCTTGGGCCACCAATGATGTAATCCAATGGTACGAAGACATCGTTACCGCGTGTCGGGCCATTCATGAACATACAGTTTAATGGGAAGTGGCGACGGCCGGTTTCGACACCTGGAGTGTTCGTTGGGATCAAGGCACATGTAATACCAAGTTCTTCCACATCGCCGAGTAAATGCTCGGGATCTTTTAGTTTGACGGCTAAGCCTAATACCGTAGCAACAGGTGCTAAGGTGATGTAACGTTTGTTCCACGTTAAGCGCATGCCGAGCACTTCTTCACCTTGCCATTGCCCTTTACACACAATACCCACATCTGGGATAGCGCCAGCATCGCTGCCAGCCTCGGGACTGGTTAAGGCAAAACATGGGATTTCAACCCCTTTAGCCAGACGTGGTAAATAATGATCTTTTTGCTCTTGAGTTCCATAGTGTTGCAGTAACTCACCGGGGCCTAACGAATTCGGGACGCCGACAGTAGAAGCTAATTCACTACTGACGCCTGATAGCTTTTGTAACACGCGTGATTGGGCATAGGCTGAATATTCAAGACCACCGTATTGCTTCTTAATTATCATGGCGAAGAAGCCATGTTCTTTCAAAAACTGCCAAATTTCAGGGGGGAGATCGGCCAGTTGATGCGACACTTGATGATGGTTGAGCATGGCACAAACCTGTTCCACAGGCCCATCTAAAAATGCCTGTTCTTCGACCGAGAGGTGTGGCACTGGATAGTTATGGAGTTTCTTCCAATCAGGGTTGCCAGCAAATAAATCGGCCTCCCACCACGTTGTACCGGCATCGATAGCTTCTTTCTCGGTACGAGACATTTCAGGCATGATACCGCGGTACATTTTTAATAATGGCCGGCTGATGACGCTTTCTCTAAATGACGTTAGATTTAATGGCAGGGTGATCAGCAGAAATATAAGCCATGTGTACCAGCCTATAACGTCTAGGCTGGTACCCATGATCAATACTACCGCAGTCGCGAGCGTGGCAGACTTCAGAGAAACTCTGAGGTATGCTGCGCTGCCCAATACGGCAATAAGCGCTAGGATCCAAATGGGTGTCGTCATCAACAATCTCCTTTTTGACTAAATTTGCCAGCATAACTTGTGTGATAAAACGGTGGCCTTAATCACAAGTTTAGCTCGTGGTCTGACCTCTATCATGCCTAAAAGTTAAACTTTCATTATAAAATTTACAAGCTAATTTAAAACAATTGTTTAAATTGCGCTTTCACTTTGTTGTTTTCACCAGCTCAAGAGCTAGGTAAAATAGTATTAAGCATATGTTTAACAGGTGACTTTATGTGTGAGTTGTTGGCCATGAGTGCCAATGTCCCAACGGATATTGTATTCAGTTTTACCGGACTCGCCGAGCGGGGGGGCGTCACTGGCCCGCACGTAGACGGTTGGGGAATTACGTTTTATGAAGGTAAGGGCAGTCGCACCTTCAAAGATGCTTGTCCGAGTAGCCAGTCCGAGATTGCATCCTTGATAAAACGCTACCCGATTAAGGCTGAGGTGGTGATTAGTCATATCCGCCAAGCTAATCGCGGTGAAGTTTGTTTGGTGAATACCCATCCTTTTAGTCGTGAGCTTTGGGGGTTAAATTGGACTTATGCCCATAATGGCCAACTGACGGATTATGAGCAAACGCTTACATCTACTCGTTTTACAGCGGTTGGTAATACGGACAGTGAGCAAGCCTTTTGTTGGATATTAGATCGTTTAGTGGATAAATTTAGTTATCAGCTGCCAACAGATATGAGAAGGGTGTTTGAATACGTTGCCGAATTAGCGGAACAAATCCGTCAATTTGGGGTGTTTAACATGTTGCTCTCTGAGGGCGAACATTTAATGAGTTATTGCACCAACAATTTATGTTATATCACCCGTAAGGCCCCCTTTGGTCAGGCAAGGTTGGTCGATACTGATGTGATGGTAGACTTTAACAAAGAAACCACACCGAATGATGTGGTGTCTGTGATTGCGACTAGGCCATTAACCAATAATGAGCAGTGGACGATTTTATCCCCGGGACAGTGGTGCTTATTCCGGTTGGGCGACTGTTGCCATATTAGTGAAATGGTAATTAAGGAGCATGATATCTAGTTGTTTGCTGCCTTTTTCATAATGAGTGAGTCTGATGGGTAAGTAAGCCAAGTCCGGCGCCATCCAAAAAAAGGTCTGGCGCTTGCTACTGTCTCTTACCACTGCAATTTTGAAGGTGTCATAAGTGCCACTGGCGATTTTCATGCGCTCCTTACCCATGATTGTAAATTGATAGTCATCAATTTCATTTTCTTTCACCATGCGGTAGTCGAGTTCAGATTTATTCGCTTGTAAATCCATTCTAAATTGCAATTGCACCATCATGGGGTCAAAGACTTGCGGCTGAAAAGCAAATGTTGTTTTGTCATCTTTATAGCGCGTAACAATCTTGCCTAAGTCTTCAATAAATGCCGTTTGTTCCTGGTAATCAGGCCCAGTTCCACTACGATCTTGAAAATAGCGGATTGGCAACAGTTGCTGCGGGTTATTCGGGTCAACAATAAACTCGCTGACAATGGTACGAACATCACTTAATCCGAGTAATGAAATCGCACTATCAAATTGATATTGATACAAGTTCCCTTGGGGTTGATTGAGAGTATATCGAGCTTTACCGAGTTCGATATCACCATAATTAACCTGATATTCTGCTTGTTGCGGTGACAACACTGGATTGGGCGCCTCGGCATGACTGATACAAGGCAATAACAAGGACAAGCCGACAAGAAAATAAGCGTTCATCGATTAAACTTCCTCTAAAAAGGTAAGGAGAAAATAAGGGTGGCGGCGTCCGGTTGCCAAAGAAATTGCTTGAGATTGACTCTGCCAGTATTGATTACAACGGCCTCAGCACGTAAACGTTCAATTTGATTAAAATATTCAGTCGAGCCAACCGCGAGGGCAATCTTACCTTGGCTATTCACCACTCGGTGCCATGGGATGTTAGCATTGCCTGCTTGGCGTAACGCTTGAGAAACAAACCGAGCGCGCCGAGGTAGTCCTGCATAATCAGCGATCCGTCCATAGGTAGATACCTGTCCACAGGGGATTAATTCTACCACGCGACAAATACGTTCAGCTTTGCTGAGTTGCTTGGGATCAGAAAACACACCAGCCCCTTAAAAAGTCGAATTATTTATCAGAGTAAACTTCATAGTGAATATTAGCAACTAACAGCGATATTACAGCAGGTTAAGCTAAGAACCGCTATTTTTTATTCACAGCAGCCGTCGATATTGGGTGAAAACTAACAATCGATAGCCTCAATCTATGATTCTGTTTGGCCATTTGGCGTGTTTTCATAGATAATGCGGCGCAAATATAGCAAGCAGTCAGTCCAAGCGAGAAATTACCATGGCAGTGTTAGAAATTTTACGTGTACCGGATGAGCGTCTTAAACGAGCGGCGAAACCAGTCAAAGACGTCAACGCCATATCATCTTTTATTGACGATATGCTGGAGACTTTATACCAAACTGAAGATGGTATTGGTCTGGCATCGACTCAGGTCGGAAGTTTACATTCTGTCATCGTTATCGATTTATCTGAGGAACGTAATCAACCGTTAGTGTTGATCAACCCTGAGATTGTAGAACAAAGTGGTGAATACGAAGGGGAAGAAGGTTGCTTATCTGTCCCAGGCTATTATGCAAAAGTGAAGCGCTTTGAACGTGTTAAAGTAAAAGCACTGGATCGCCAAGGTCAACCATTAGAAATTGATACCGATGAATTTTTATCGATTGTGCTTCAGCATGAAATCGATCATTTACAGGGTAAAATTTTTATCGAGCATTTATCTAAACTCAAGCAACAAATGGCTTTACGAAAAGTCAAAAAGCTAAAGTAATTTAAGTGAATATTATACTCTTGACTCATGAGCGCGAGTTGAGTCGCTTATCCAATACCGGACAATGGGTACTAGCGACGTTGCCGCAAATGAGTCAGCGAGTCATTTGGTCACGCAAGCAGCCAGATCAGGCGCTGATTGCCGATCTAGACAGTGGCCGCGCTCGGTTGGTATTTCCTGCATCGGAAATGGCCCAAGGTCAACACAGCGATACTCTGCCAGTTTCACGCCAATCAGAGTGCGCTCTAAAATCTTTGGTAATTATCGACGCTACTTGGCAAGAGGCCCGTAAAATGTGGCGTCAAAGCCCGTACCTGAAGCGAGCACCATTGTTTCCACTGATGGTCGATGCACCATCAAGTTATTTACTCAGGCGCAACCAAATTCAAGGCGGGCTATCCACAGCAGAATGTGTGATCAACCTATTGCAACAATTAGCTTTGCACGATAGCGCCGCGGCATTGATAAGCACCTATGAGCAATACAATAGCCAATGACGCTAGCCTGTTTGCTGTGAACGTTTAGCTAGATAACAGTGAGATAAACGCAAAGAAAATGACTCAGCGCGCCCAACAATACGAATATATGCCAAATAGCATGATTAAAAGGAATACGTTTACAGGCGTAAAACACCACGCCTAAACTATAAAACATACCGCCAGCCAATAATAAACCAAAACCAAGTTCAGTCATACCAGCTGTCAATTCAGGCATAATGGTCACACATAACCAGCCCATCAATAAATACAAGCCTAAACTCAACTTTTCAAATCGATTGATAAATAGAGTTTTAAATATAATTCCGGCTATGGCTAAGCCCCAAATTGCCAACAAAATATCATCGGCTTTCGCGGTGTTGATACTAATCATCATCAATGGGGTATAAGTGCCAGCAATAAGTAGATAAATGGCACAATGATCGGCGAGTTTGAGCTTTTTCTTAAGGGGGGGACTCGACACACTGTGATACAAAGTTGAACAAAGAAACAACAGTATGATGCTTGCGCCATATGCCATCACCCCGATGAGTTGCGTTGGATCAAGGTGATCTATGCCCTTGGTTAGCATCATCAATGTGCCAATGATCCCCGCAACGACACCAATGCCATGGCTGATACTATTCGCTAATTCTTCAGTCGTTGAATAAGGAGCGATACTGGCAAGCGGCTCAATTTTGCTGGTCATTATTGACTGTCTCAGATGAAATTTCATTCAGTCTACCAGTCACGTTGAGCCTTAACAATCATTTTGGCGTACACGTGTACACTAAACTTGGGCGAGGTGCTGCGATAATTTTAGCGCGTGGCACAGCCAAATCAATTTCGGCAGCGTAATTACTTACAAGATTGGATTGTATAGCTATTTTATGCTGCGATGAGCGAAAAAATCACAATATAACAGTGAAAATATAAACAAGGTAGCTGCTCAGTATGATTAAAAACTACTTGGCCAGCGACCTTGTTTGACTACAGCTGTTGCACTAGTCGTTCATTATTGCGATATGGGTATTAATCGCATTGGTAATGAAATCTTTTTTTATCAGAGTGCGAGATACTTTCTGGCTAAACCAGAAACTCATCGGCTGTTCAAAGCCAATGCCATGCATATAGTTATATATTGCTTTGCGTAAACCTTCACCCAGCATGTCATGATCCGTTCCGGTTGGGTCGGTAAAACTGACATCATTTTGTGCAAATAAAATTTCGGGGCTGTCAGCAAGAGTGATGCCAAACTGTTCAGGGTTCATGCCGATAGGGCTGTGAACCGTCGCGACAAAACGATGCCAATAGGCCGATTGGAAACAGCCTAACTGCATCATTTGGCGAACCATTTCTAATGAGTCAATGGTTTCTTGCTCGGTTTGGGTAGGAAAGCCATACATTAAATAGGCATGGACCAAGATCCCTGCATCGCTAAAGGCTTTCGTGACTTGCGCTACTCGTTCGACACTGACGCCTTTTTTCATCAGTTTTAATAGTCTATCCGACGCCACTTCAAGGCCACCACTAACCGCAATACAGCCAGAATCGGCTAGCAATTGACAGCGGGCTTGGCTAAAGGTGCGTTCAAATCGGATATTTCCCCACCAACTGATCACAACCTGACGTTCAATTAAGCGTTTGGCAAAGGCAAATAATAATTTTGGCGGCAGAGCTTCATCGACAAAGTGAAAGCCTGTTTCCCCTGTTTCATCGATAAGCTGTTGTACTCTATCAACAAGTACGTCGGCACTAGCGGCATCGTATCTGTCTATATAGTCAAGGCTAACATCACAGAAACTGCATTTACGCCAATAGCAACCATGAGCTATGGTCAACTTATTCCAACGACCATCACTCCAAATTCGATGCATAGGGTTGAGCATTTCACATAATGATAGGTATTCACCCAAAGGTAATCCATCGTAAATCGGCGCGCCAACTTCTGATTGAGGAATATCATGCAGTTCAGGATTGTCATTGTAGTGAACAAAAACGTCTCCTTGCTCATTTTCTGCAAGAAAATAAGTTCGTACTAAATCTTCTATGCCTCGTTGGCCTTGTAAATATTCCAGTAAGGTGATGAAAGGGCGTTCACCATCATCAAGACAAATAAAGTCGACAAACTCAAATACCCGGGGATCTTTTAACGCTCTTAGCTCGGTATTGATAAAGCCCCCCCCGATGACAATCGGTAGTTCTGGATTAATGGCTTTACAGGTTTGGGCAATGCGCAATGCCCCCAGCATATTGCCAGGAAAAGGCACGGTTAAGGCCACGACGCTTGGCTGGCTTTCTTCGAGATATTGTTCAACCAATTGTTCTAGAATTTCCGAACTAAAGCTGGGTTCATCCATCAAGGTTTCATACAGATTATCAAAACTTGGGTTGGCCGCGGCTAATTGCTCGCCATAACGGCTGACTTCAAAATAGGGGTCAACGCCCTGAGTGATCACTGCAGATAAATCGTTAATATAGAGTGTCGCTAAATATTTGGCCTTATCTTGAACCCCTAGATTACCAAAGGCTGTCTGTAATACATCACCGGAAACCGCTTCCATCTGAGCAATGGCGTCAAAGGCTGGGCCTTCTGGTAAAAAGCGACGAGAGTTTATTCGTAGCGCTAAGCTCGGGTCCTTGCCTTGCAGAAACCGAATGGCGCTGTCTACCGTGAGCTGGTAACGATCAAATTCGGCTAAAAAATGATAAATGACCTCAGGCAGTTCATCGTCTTCAAAATGCTCAAAGTTAGCTTCTACGTGTTGGCGAATAATGTCTAACGCTGGCGCTGTCATCATTTCAAGGAACAGCTCAATCGCAGGATCTCGTTGCACCGCCTCAAAGCCACGGGAGCGTAAAAAACCCGTTAAATACGCGGTTGCCGGGTAGGGCGTATTTAATTGAGTCATCGGGGGTGTCATTAGAAGAACGGTCATAGCCTGCCTTTAATAGTAAAACCTAACGTACTGCCAAAAAGAGTGTTAATGCCAATTTTGTCACTACAAATTTGCCAAGGATTTTAGCAAAAGACGTAGATAAAAACCCGAAAATTAGTTGGCAGTTCCGGGTTTTGGCTTGGAAAAATGACTAAAAACAATGCGGCGATGAGATTCAGTGTCATCGTCAGTTCTAGCCGTGAAGTCTCTAAAATAGACGCAGAAAGCTTGCAACTGTTCAATATCATGGCGGGAGTTAACATGACGTGTCAAATAGGTACTGGTAAGCCCCTAGAACAGTAGACACTTCATAGAGTTATACTTAACCAAAAATATGAGGTGTTACATGCGCGGAAAACGATATCCAGATGAGTTCAAAATAGAAGCTGTTAAACAAGTCACTGAGCG
>NZ_JAHUTT010000120.1 GCF_019209865.1 Shewanella sp. NIFS-20-20
TGCGAGACAGTTCAAGCTTGATGGGAAACGGGATAGGGCCTATCCACGTGCGTTAAAAATGAGTAAAAACAAGTATCCCATTAAGTCTAAGAAAAATGCCGTTCACACTAAGTGAACGGCATTAAGCCTAGCGCTGGCTTTTTTGTTTGCTGGCGTTGGCGTTTGAATCCTCGGGATTCACTTTTTTACAACGTCAGCCCGCCCTTAACAGCGTGTCGGTTTGAGTCCGACCTCTGGTACCAAACATTAAAGTCAGCCTAGCGCTTGGCTTTTTTGTTTTCTGGCGTTGGCGTTTGTCGCTAAGCGACAGGGGATTCACTTTTTACAACGTCAGCCCGCCCTTAACAGGGTGTCGGTTCGAGTCCGACCTCTGGTACCAAACATTAAAGTCAGCCTAGCGCTGGCTTTTTTGTTTGCGGGCGTTGGCGTTTGAATCCTCGGGATTCACTTTTTACAACGTCAGCCCGCCCTTAACAGGGTGTCGGTTTGAGTCCGACCTCTGGTACCACGTCTATTTAAGTAGAGATTTAAAGCCAGCCTCGGCAAGCAT
Organism: Shewanella sp. NIFS-20-20; assembly: GCF_019209865.1. Taxonomy (GTDB): domain Bacteria; phylum Pseudomonadota; class Gammaproteobacteria; order Enterobacterales; family Shewanellaceae; genus Shewanella. The sequence continues at coordinate 551 of NZ_JAHUTT010000120.1, forward strand.
TAGTGTGTTTGGTTCTTGGCGCTGCAGGTTAGGGGGCTGCGCCATGATCGGTAGAATGTTGCGCTATTGTTAACTTGTTTTGCTTAGGGTTGGGCGCCTGAGGTAAGCTTTAGTTCACTCTGAATAGTACGGGTTAATCCATTGAAAATACTTTATATCATACTGCTGAGTGCCACCTTGGCTTTGTCCTTTCTGGCTTTGGCGCTAACGCCTGCGTGGGCGCATGGTGAAAAACCACACCAAGTGGCAGCCTCTAAGGCCGCTAACGCTGAGGCGTATCATGACGTTAGTGTTGAAAACATGACCCCTGAGCAGTTGGTGAGCACTTTGCATCAAGCGTTAGCGACAGGTAATACCGCGCTGATCCAACAGGTGCTGGCCGACGATGTGGTGATTTTTGAGGGCGGTTTTGCGGAGCGTTCATTGGCCGAATATGCCAGTCATCATATGGCGGCAGATATTGCTTATTTGAGCACAATGACGGTGACCGTGCTTGAACAAGATATTGAGGTGATGGGGAATATGGCTTACGCGATGACTATGACTCAGCTCGTAGCTGATGATCAGAATGCGGAGGTGGTTGAGCGTGTGACGTTAGAAACCTTGATATTGCAGCGGATAGAGGGGCGCTGGCAAATTGTTCATGTGCATTGGTCATAGTGACAAAGTTAATGACAGCCAAACTCTTGGCGCAGAGTTATGTCTTTGAGTCATGGTGGCCACGGTTGTCGGTGGCGCCATAATAAGGCATAAAAATGTATGGTCCGCCTCGTTATTGCAAATGATATTTCCGATAACGAGGTTGGTTTGCGCTAATGTATTCGGAGTCTTCATTAGGTGCTACCACCCGCTCCACGATGAGTTCCGCGCTAGA
>NZ_JAHUTT010000121.1 GCF_019209865.1 Shewanella sp. NIFS-20-20
ATGGGGTTCTAGGGATTTTCCCCTCTAAAAAGACTTAATCCTCTGTAGACCACACCAATAAATGGCTGCGGAGGTGGGTTACTACTTATAAGTGTGGCAAATTAGGTAAATATCGTACATTTAATACGGAACAGCCCTGATATGGCCATCAAAAACGAAATTACTATTCTCACGAGAGCAGAACAGGCAGATCTTTATTCCCCACCCATTTTTTCAATCGAAGAACAACGTCTGTACTTTTCTCTGAACGATGCGGAATTGGCAGTTTTTCGGTCAATTCGTCTCAGAGCTCATAGATGTTACTTTGTCGCGATTTTGGGATACTTCAAATCAAAGCCCGTCATCCTAGATATCGCTTACTCGCAGGTTTCTAAGGATTTAATGTTCATCAGTAAAGAGCTGCTTGGCGGCAAGGGGCTCAGACCATTCACTCCCTCACAAAAACAAAAAGATCGACTCTACGCAAAAGTATTAGACCTTGCTGGTTATCACAAATGGGACGAAAGTCAGCACTTCAATTCTCTTTTCGACCACCTTGTTCAGGTGGGCAATGCCTGGCTGGAGCCGCGTTACCTCTTTGATACTGCTATTGAATTCCTAACCAGTCACAGCATTGCTATCCCTAGGTACACCGTACTCCAGAGACTGATAAGCAGAGCGATGCAGCAGGTCAGAAAAGACCTGGCGCACCAACTTAATCAACTCACCAGTCCTGAACTTCACGTCTTTCTGGACAGCATAACAGCCATTGATGACGGACTAAGCCTGAACCAGCTCAGAGGCGGTGCAAAAAGTCTGACCGTACCTGAACTTAAAAAAGAGCTTGCCCTTTATCATCAGTTAGCGCCATGGCGCACGCAAATCAATGGCGTTATCGATGGGCTTAATCTGTCTCTTAAAAATCGACAACACTTCGGTGAGCTCATCAACTATTACGGTAGTAAACTCAAACGATTCAAACGCGCACAGCAGCATCTATGGTTGCTATGTCACCTGACAGAGCGGATACAACTGGCACTGGAACGGTTAACTGATGGGTTCATTTACCATATCCGCAAGCAACAAGAAGCTGCCAACACCTTTGCACAACAAGCAGTGTTCCTGTCCTGGCAGTCAGCCGCGGACAATGTCACGAAAGCGGCAGAGTTACTGCATCTGTTTGTGGATGAGAACATTGATGATAATCAACCCTTCTCAGTAGTCAGACAACAGGCATTGAAGGTCATGAATGACAGGGATATCCAGACCCTCTGCCTTTACCTGAAAAAACAGAAACGGACCGTGGAAGAGTACCAGTGGCAACATTACGATGAACAATGCAATCTCCTGGAGCAACTGTTAAGGCAGGTGTT
>NZ_JAHUTT010000122.1 GCF_019209865.1 Shewanella sp. NIFS-20-20
TTTGGTTGATGTCCGAGCGAGTATCTTCTACAACAGATAAGTGTTCAATAAGGTTCAAAATGACTGTGCTGCTGAGGGTTTGGCACAATTAGATCATATTTGTTAACAAAGTGCGATCCCGCCCTGGGGAACAAAGGGCTAGTTGAGGATTACTGGGACCGCAAAAAGTAATGGCAGTCCCCGCTTTTGCCCCTCTTTTGCCGCTTTTCTCTTATTTTAAGGCCAGTAACCACACAGCATAGACCAGCGAATATCACCTGATGGACCAGTACCAACAGAAATACACCTCCACGTATCATTTGAAATATTACGCATAAAATTCTCAAGAGAATTCTGCATCAAATTAGCTGTTTCACTGGAGTATGGATCGACAGTCATCGAAACTTGAATTTCGCCATTAGAATGATTAGTAAATATAACTTCTTCAACAATAGTACAACTACTTAGGTCGTCAATTTTACAAGCATATAGAGGTTTCCCTGCCTCATTTTTTGTAACCATAACTAAAGGCTTTCCATTAATTCCATTGTTAGAAACAATTTCATTAGTTAGTGAGCTTATCGAGTTGGATCCAGTCTGTTCAGCGATTCCTGTTACAAGCCCAGCACCAAAAGCATTAAGATATTCTTTTTTCAAATCAGTCTTACGAGTTACAGAGCGAGGAGAATCACATCCAAAAGGGTCATCACAGGGATGGCTTTCAAATTTATATGTATAAACGATTCCTCTCTGCATCGCTCCCACTAAGTCATATACTAAGCTATAACTATCTTCAATTTGGCAATTTATGCTGGAGCAAACCTTAATAATATTGAGTGTTTTTGGAGTGTATGAACTCCCGGTAAATTGGACCTCATACTCATCCATATTTCGGTCAGAAAAATACAGCTTACCAGGAAGGCTCGCACTCGCGTTGAAAGCGATAAGTGTAAATAATAAATAAATGTATTTCATAAGTTTTCGTCCATGAATAATACTTGTGTTGGTGGCGGGCATGTTACATTTACGCAGCATTGTTTCAAGGTTTTTTGCAAAAAAAATCAAAGGCGTTCACACTGTTTGCGGCTCCAGCGATAAAAGCTAAGAGTAGAATAAAAGTTAGGGTATCCATCACCTTTAGATACCTAATGCACACGGCGTTGTTGATCAAATAGTTCACGTAACGTACTGATCTAATGACACTTACTCTAATTACTCAACTCGGTAACTAACAGGCATACCTAGTCTTATGACTTTGTTCATTGCCTTGACGTTAGCTAA
>NZ_JAHUTT010000123.1 GCF_019209865.1 Shewanella sp. NIFS-20-20
CCGACTAAGATTAGTGTGCCGATGAAACAGAAACGCTGCATGATGAGCCCCGCCTTCTTGGAGCAAGTCCTTGTGGCCGGATTTACATCAGCGCCTAAATCTTAACCATTCATGCGGACGCCCTGCCAGCAACCTCCTTAAACAAGAGTAATTCAGGTGCAAATGGAGTAAGGGCTAATATAACTAGCAGCATCAACACGTTTTTTGCTTTTTAGACTGAATATTAAACCTTCCATAAGACTTCCTTCCTTGGTTACCTAACGCCTCATTCAGAGGCAATAAAATAGCGGATTAAAATGAGCGAGGCACGAGCAAAAACCAGCTATTTTTTGTACTGCTGAATTCATCAGGCGCCCTAGCTCTATAGGGTCTTCATTCTTTTTCCCTGAAGTTAATTGACCAAGGTTATAGTACCTAGAACCTTTAGCAAAAGAAGATAGAACGTCTAAAATATCGTCTTGGGCTTCACTAGCAGGCGAGACCGCTTTAACCCCATGATCTTTCGCAAATTTTATACAGTTAGAGTATAACTCTGTAATGTTGTGCCCAAAGTCTCTTAGTTACTTAGTAAGCGGTCAATTAACCGGTGAAGCTTATTCTGCTTTACCTAGATCAACATTCCACGGCAGTAAATCAGACAATTCATCTGATGATGCACGCTTGGGTAATTCCGTAAAGAGATGACGAAAATAGTAGTAGGGATTCAAATCATTGGCACGGCAGGTCATCACCAGGCTGTATAAGTTAGCACTGGCTTTAGCCCCACCCACCGACGTCGAGAAAATCCAATTTTTTCGCCCTGTGGTAAACGGCCGGATATCCCGCTCTGTAACATTATTATCAATACTGATATCCCCATCTTCAAGATAGGTCAGTAATTTGGGCCATTGATTTAAGGTGTAACTAATGGCTTTACCTAATGCCCCTTTAGGTAAAACATGTTGGCTGTTTAGCCAATTGTAAAATTCATTAAGGATAGGTTTGGTAAGCCCCTAGAACAGTAGACACTTCATAGAGTTATACTTAACCAAAAATATGAGGTGTTACATGCGCGGAAAACGATATCCAGATGAGTTCAAAATAGAAGCTGTTAAACAAGTCACTGAGCG
>NZ_JAHUTT010000124.1 GCF_019209865.1 Shewanella sp. NIFS-20-20
GAGGCGATAGTTAATGCTTATGCTTCTGGTGGCTATACGCAAAAACAGATAGGTGATCATTTTGGACTGCATTACTCACAAATCAGTCGCATTATAGCAAAATTCAAGACCTGACCCTTGCACCACTAAGACCTGACCCTTGCACCACTTGGGACCAGGTGATCATTTTGGACTGCATTACTCACAAATCAGTCGCATTATAGCAAAATTCAAGACCTGACCCTTTGACCCTTTGACCCTTGCACCGCTCTTGTGGGTTATACCGAGTGGCAATGTTTGGAAATAAAATGACAAGTTTAAGCCCTTTGCAGGCTATTGAGAATATAGAATATTATTCTATATTTGATTCGTTGGATAATATCGCTATCGGCACTCAGAATATAGCTGTTGGCACTCAATCCAGAATCAGTCGTGACAATTCAGTTTCGGTCATCATACCCAGTTACCAAAGTAAAGACACTATTAAAATCGCTATTGACTCTTTGACGAGGCAAACGTTAGTTAATCATCAATTATTAATTGTTAATGACGAGCTTCAAGATGAAGGCTTCGGACTCAATAATATTGAATTTACTCTTGAAAGCAGTTTGAAAATATATTCTCTCCATACTAACCAAGGCGCTTATGGAGCCCGTAATCACGGACTAAAACACGCGAAAGGCGATTTCATCACAGTCCACGATGCCGATGACTGGTCGCATCCGCAAAAGCTCGAGATGCAGATCAAAGCCTTGCTGGATAACCCCAAGGCGGTGGCCAGCGTGTCTCACTGGGCACGCTGTACTACAGACATGCAGTTTGAAACGCGGCCGGATGGCAGCATAGTGCACCGCAATATCTCATCTTTGATGATCCGCCGTGAAGTGTTTGAGCGCCTGGGTTACTGGGACCGAGTGTCTGTTAATGCCGATACCGAGTATTACTACCGGATACTGGCAGCTTATGGGCCGGACAGCATAGTGGAAGGGCGTTGTTTCCTAAATCATTGAACTAATCATCAGAACCACGATCAGATCATTAGAACTTTGAGATGGGTGACGATGATGGGTAAGGCAAAGTACAAAATCAGCAACTGGAAGCAATATAACCA
>NZ_JAHUTT010000125.1 GCF_019209865.1 Shewanella sp. NIFS-20-20
CAGGGCGGGATCGCACTTTGTTAACAAATATGATCTAATTGTGCCAAACCCTCAGCAGCACAGTCATTTTGAACCTTATTGAACACTTATCTGTTGTAGAAGATACTCGCTCGGACATCAACCAAAAACACGACCTTATCGATGTTATGTTCCTTGTGATCTGCGCTATCGCATCGGGATGCGAAGGTTGGCAAGATATTGAATTTTTTGGAGAAGAGAAACTCGACTGGTTAAGAAAGCATAGACCATTCGAGCATGGTATCCCTCGCAGACACACGATAGCTCGCATCTTGCGTTCCGTTGTTGCGGAGTCTTTGCTTGAAGCTTTGGCTCTTTGGATAAATGAACAACGAACGACTCAGAACAAACCCATTATCGCATTTGACGGAAAGGTTCTGCGAGGCTCCTATCGTAACGACAGGAAAACAGCATTGCAGCTGGTCACGGCTTACGACACTGAGCGTGGTCTCGTACTAAGCCAAAAGCCAACAGAGACTAAAAATGGTGAGATAAGCATTGTTCGTCAAATGCTTGATGTTATTAATGTCAAGGGTAGCGTTATCACGATTGACGCACTGCATTGCCAGCGTGAAACACTAGAAAAAATCAAAGAAAAACAAGCGCATGTTGTTGTCCAGGTTAAGAACAATCAGCCTAAGCTTAGAGCGGCTGTTGTTGAGCAGTTCCAAGCGGTTTTTGATGCAGGCAAAGAGAAAATCGTCACCGAAGTCAAAGAGAAAAAACATGGTCGCAGCGAAGAGCGGTACGTGTTTCAGCTAAAAGCCAAATTGCCGGACGACTTAGTGGAGAAATGGCCGACGGTAAGAAGCATCATAGCCGTGGAACGCCATCGTGTGATCAACGGTAAAGGCAGTGTAGATACTTCTTACTATATAAGTTCTTTGTCGCCGAACCACAAACTTCTGGGTCATTATATTCGCCAGCATTGGCGGATTGAGAACAGCCAACATTATGTTTTAGATGTTGTTTTTAAAGAAGATAGCTCTCGTATCACTTTAGATGGTGCTGTTGAAAACATCGCGTTGTTTAGACGTTTTGTCATGAATA
>NZ_JAHUTT010000126.1 GCF_019209865.1 Shewanella sp. NIFS-20-20
CCATCTTTTTTATCATCTGCAAACTCGGCTTAAACTCTTACTTCAAATGCTTGCTTGGTCGATAACACTGACCACGCTATCCGCACTAACTTATTCGCCAAAGCGACAACCGCTACGTTAAATGGCTTTCTGGCTCTTAACTCCAAAATCCATTCACCAAAAACAGCTACTGCGACCTCTGGCCTTGATAAAATCGACCGTGCACCATGGATGAATAACGTCCTCAACGCTTTGTTGCCGCGCTTACTTATCCCCAAAAGCGTGGTTTTGCCGCCAGTTGAGTATTGATGTGGGACAAGCCCTATCCAGGCGGCTAACTGTCGTCCATTTTTAAAGTGACCCACATCGGAGATATCCGCTAAACACTGACTCACTGTTAAATTTCCCACACCTGGGATAGATTTAAGCAGTTGAGCATCTTCATTTTGTTCGACAAGCTGTTTCAGCTTGTTATCTTGACCTGCAATACGCTCATTAAGCTGTAAATAGTATTCGTGATGCTCAATCAACTCCTGCATTAACATCTGAGGAATAGATTCTTTACTATAAGCAAGCCATTGAAATAGGCTCTTCATCTTGCTATGCCCTTTAGGGAAGCTCATACCAAATTCAAGCAAGATAGCTCCAATACGGGACATGCACGCGGTACGCTCTTTTACGTAACTAGAACGAATACGTTGGATCACTGAGATAACCTGAGCAGTTTCAGTTTTAACACCAACAAAGCGCATCGATGGGCGTGTTGATGCTTCCGCTATTGCATCAGCATCGATGTAATCATTTTTATTAGTTTTAACGTAAGGTTTAACGTACTGCGGAGGAATGAGTTTAACTTTGTGCCCAAAAGACTGGCACTTTCGAGCGAGCCAATGTGAGCCACCACATGACTCCATGGCTATGATTGTTGCGGGTGTTTGAGCTAAAAACTCAATAAGTTTTGCGCGAGATAAATGCTTTCGAAATTGCTCTCGACCGCTATAGTCATGAGCAACAAGATGAAAAGAAG
>NZ_JAHUTT010000127.1 GCF_019209865.1 Shewanella sp. NIFS-20-20
TGTAACCCTCCCTTATATCGATCATATTTTGAGAGAGTTTTCCTCAATTAATCGCTCATATAATTTAGGCGGTAAATCATTCAGTGATTCATGTGGCCGATCATAATTATATTCTTCAATCCAACTATCTGTGATTTCCCTTACTTCAGTCAAGCTATTGAACAAGTAACAGTCTAATACTTCATTTCGATAAGTGCGGTTGAATCGCTCAATATACGCATTTTGCGTTGGTTTTCCTGGCTTAATAAAATCTAACTTGATGCCATGTTCTTCAGCCCATATCTCAAGTGCATGTGAGATAAATTCTGGCCCATTATCTTGCCTTAATCGCTTTGGGTAACCACGGTAGGCTGCGATTCTATCCAGCACGCGTATAACCCTCTGTGCAGGTAAGCTCGAGTCCACTTCGATGGCTAACGCTTCACGATGATAATCATCAATGACATTAAATGTTCTGAAAGACTTGCCTGAAAATAAGTTATCACTCATAAAATCCATAGACCAGCATTCATTAGCCTTTGCTGGAACGGCCAGTGGCTCAGGCTCTCGTGAAGGTAAGCGCTTTTTACCTTTACGCCGTAAGTTAAGCTTCAAACCACAATAAATACGGTACACACGTTTATGGTTCCATTTATGGCCTAGGAGCCGTAGCCGCTTAAATATCTTCCGAAACCCATAGGCCTTATGTTTTTCAGCAATGTCTGATACTGCCTCAATAATATCATTATCATCTATACGTTTAAGTTGATAATAATATGTGCAACGACTGATGTTTAACGCATCACAAGCCAGCACAACACCTAGGCCAAATTCATTAATGGCATAGTGGGCTAATACCTTTCGTTCTGCTGGCCTTATAGCTTTTTTTCAACAATATCTTTGAGTGCCATGTTTTGTAAGCTGACATCAGCAAACATCTTTTTAAGTTTGGCGTTCTCGGCTTCTAATTCCCGCATACGGGTTAAGTCAGAGGCTTGCATCCCACC
>NZ_JAHUTT010000128.1 GCF_019209865.1 Shewanella sp. NIFS-20-20
TAGAATATGTGGGCAGTGGCACCAATAACAGCCGTTACTTGTTAGCGAATGAACAAAGTAGCATTATTGCAGAAACCAGCAGTACAGGGAGTGTGTTAACGGTTCATCGATATGGACCGTTTGGTGACAAAAATGTTACTAGTAAGACATTGAGCAATGGTGTCCAATCTGGTGTCGTTGGTGGTCTAGGCCAGCAAGCAACGAAAGAAGTTGTAAATGGAGGCGTTGGCGACAAGGTTTCTCAAGGCATTGACGATAGAATGGGTAAGTGTTTACCAGCCAACCCACATTGTTAACTACATTAAGAAAACCGAGATTATTATGACGAAACGTGAGTTGGCTTTTTATTTAATTGATTTTCCCAGAAGCTTTTTCAAAACCTTCTGGAGGACATTAATTTTTACTTTAGTCTTTGCTGTTTTAGAGTTTCTAGAAGAATACTTTTTCGGCAGTAGCACTGAAATAGCTATAAAAAGCTCAATAGAATTTTCTATTAAAGTATTCTTTCCGCTTCTCTCTATATTCTTTTTGATGATTTTAATTCCTCGAATTAGCTCTCAGAGAAAGTTTTTTAAGGCGAAAGATGACAATGAAGTGATTCTCAAGAAACTCTATTCTGACTGGTTAAATCAAAGTTAGTTTTTGGCCATATTTGAATCCAAAGCCTCGCTAGTCGGGGCTAGGATTCAACCAAACTAGCAATAGTTGATCTTAACGCCAAAGCCTGCGGAAGCTAGTTTTGTTTTTTTGGGTTCAATGAAAATAGTCGTTTGGTGCCAAATTCAATTGGGTGATTTGCTCAGGCGAAAATCCGTGCCTAAGGGTAAGTGATGCGTGTGCATTGGCGTTGTTTCCTAAATCATTGAACTAATCATCAGAACCACGATCAGATCATTAGAACTTTGAGATGGGTGACGATGATGGGTAAGGCAAAGTACAAAATCAGCAACTGGAAGCAATATAACCAAG
>NZ_JAHUTT010000129.1 GCF_019209865.1 Shewanella sp. NIFS-20-20
CACGAGCAGCGTAGGCTAATTTTTCAGCCGATAATATGGCGGAGCTGATGTAGTAACGCGTCTGAAGCGTTCCTTTGCCTTTGTGTACGCGATAGCTAATGACTTTGCCAAAGGTTTGTATGGTCGGCCATTTGGCATCAACCAGCTCCTTGGGAGCATCTATGGCTTGGTATTCCCGATATTCAATTCGGCCACGTTGCGCCTCGATTTGAGTGACGTTTTTCGCATCATCTGGCTGAGCTGCAAAGGTATCTTTTACGAGCTGATGTAAAGCATTTTGATTGCCTTTGACTGCTAACAGGAAGTCTGCGCCTTTATCGATGATGGTATGAGCAATATCGGCTTGAGTGCCCATGGCATCAATGGTTACCAATGCTCCTTGAATATCTAATAGGCCTAATAACTCAGGAATAGCAGTGATCTCATTGGACTTCGCATCGGTTTTAAGTTGCCCCATCACAACACCATTGGCGACAGAGAAAGCATTCACCATATGAATAGCGGATTGACGATCTTCTCTATTATAAGAGCCACGTAATGTTTTGCCATCAATGGCAATGACTTGACCTTGAGTCAGCTGTTCGGTTGCCTGCATCCATGAAATAAAAGCTTGTTGCAGCGCTTCTGGATTAACCTTGCTGATAATGCGCGCTATGGTGTCATGAACGGGAATACCTTCGCTGAAATCACCGTATTTCTTAAGCAATTCCAAGTGGCAATGGCCAAAGTCTTCAATATCTTCCCAGCCCTCGCTGCCTCCTATGACCGCCACCACTGTTAAAAACAGTACATCGAACAAGGGATAGGTAACTTTGGTTGCCTGTCGGTGGTCTTCAATACGTTCGAAGTGCTTGGTAAGG
>NZ_JAHUTT010000013.1 GCF_019209865.1 Shewanella sp. NIFS-20-20
GATTGATATGAGTACGCGCCAAAGCTTCTGAAAGTTGCATAAAAAAATCCGATGACAAGGGGTCATCGGATTTTGATCCTTTCAGTGAGATCGTCAAGCGATCTGTCTTAACTGATCGGCATTAGCCGTAAGGCTGGTTTTTTTTATGGTCATAGTGTTTTAACTGACACTATTGAATAAACCGTCTGCTAGAACGGGATATCATCATCCCAGCCCTCATCTAAATCTGGGGTATAGTTCTGTTGTGGTGCAGCAGTCGGCTTTTGTGGCTGAGGTGCTGGACGCTGTTGTGTCGGTGCAGACTGCTGCGGCGCTTGATAAGCAGGCTTAGCCGGCGCAGACTGATAATTCTGCTGGGGCTGCTGGTAAGCTTGTTGCGGAGCGGTGGGCTGGCTTGGCGCAGGCTGATAGTTCTGCTGGGGCTGCTGGTAATTCTGACCAGCTTGCTGGTTGCCATACTGGTTATTCTGACCACCGAAGTTGCCAGCACCTTGACCTTGAGGACGACCGCCAAGCATTTGCATGCTGCCGCCTTGATCAACCACAATTTCAGTTGAATATCTGTCTTGGCCGCTTTGGTCTTTCCATTTACGCGTTTGCAGCTTGCCTTCAACGTAGACTTGCGAACCTTTACGCAGGTATTCACCGGCAATTTCAGCCAACTTGCCAAAAAACACCACACGGTGCCATTCGGTTCTTTCTTGTTGCTGTCCTTGCTGATCTTTCCACGATTCACTGGTGGCCACTGTGATGTTTGCCACTGCATTGCCATTTGGCATGTAGCGCACTTCAGGATCTTGTCCTAAATTACCCACCAGAATCACTTTATTTACACCGCGACTGGCCATTTAACTCTCCGCTCAATTCAAAAAAATCAGTCTAATTGACAAAGCCTAACACAGCTCGAGCTTGTCTCAAATCGAAATGCTCTTCTACTTTTAGGTAAGCAACTTTTTCTTCTAACACAACAATGGCTTCGGCCACGCCGTCGAGCTCAGATAACTGCTGTGCCAGTCGTTGGGCATCAGAGGTGTTGTTTACCTCGGCCGCTAAGGTATAACTTTTTAGCATAACGGGATTGGTCATCCCCAAGGTCAGCAGTAACCACAGCACCACTAAGGCCGCAGCCAGTAAAAATACTCCACTGGCTCCGAGTAATTGGTATGCACCGCCCCCAAGTAAGCCACCACAAAAGGCGCCTAAAAACTGACTGGTCGAGTACACCCCCATGGCCGTGCCCTTTTCTCCCACAGGGCAAAACTTGGCGATCAAGCTCGGCAACGAGGCCTCCAAATAATTAAATCCGGTGAAAAACAGCAGCACCGCCAAGGCCAACACCCATAAAGTCAGCGGAAAGGCGGCCAATAGCAACAAAGCAGCTAACAACAGGCCAAGCGCCACTTGAAACATGCCGCGAGCACTTTTCTTTTTGGCACTAATAATAATCAAGGGCACCATCAAGATAAACGCCCCTATAAAGGCGGGGAAATACAATAACCAGTGTTGCTCTTTGGCCAAACCGGCATCGACTAAGTCCAAGGGTAAGGCCACGAAAACCGCGGTTAGGATCAGGTGTAATAAGAAGATGCCAGCATCGAGGCGCACCAGCTGAGGATTCTTGAGTAGCTGTTTAATTTTGGCGGGCGCTGCCAAGATATCGCCCTTAGGTGCTTGGGTGATTGGCGTCGGCACCAACAAATACACAATCGCGATCCCCACTAAGGCGAGCACGGCGGTCAAGCCAAACAGACCTGTCAGCCCCATGTGCTCGGCGACAATAGGTCCCATCAATAACGACAACGCAAACGATAAACCAATACACATACCGATAATGGCCATCACCTTGGTTCGTTGTTCATCGCGACTTAAGTCGGCGGCCAATGCCAGTACCGCGGCAGCTATGGCGCCCATCCCTTGCACGGCACGACCAAATACCACCCCATATATCGAATCGCTCATGGCAGCAATCACGGAGCCGATGGCAAACACCACTAAGCCGGCGATGATCACGGGCTTACGACCCATTTTATCGGAAAGGATCCCCATGGGAATTTGTAATACCGCTTGAGTGAGACCGTATGCGCCAATGGCAATACCTACCCACAGCGGACTAAAGCCCGTCAGGTGTTGGCCATATAAGGCGAACACCGGCATGATCATAAACAAACCCATCATGCGTAAGCCAAAGACGCTGGCAAGAGAAAACGCCACTTTCTTTTCCGTTGCCGAAAGACCGTTTGCGGCCATGAGACTGCCCTGTATAGAATTATTTTTAGGGGGCGGATAGTAGCATAGCCACAAATGATCCCCAAGCAGTGCTATGCTCAGTTTTCATTGAGCTACGCCGTCATAACCGCTGGCAATTGGGGACGACTTATCTAAGTTGACGATGACGCCGATAGAGATTAACTCTTGTTTTAGCTATCAACTCCCTGGCCAAACTGTGCAATACTAGTGCACTTTTCTGACTCTACAGGAACTGCAGCGACCGATGGACACGATTGAAATACGTGGTGCCCGCACCCACAACCTGAAGAACATCAACCTAACGATCCCCCGAGATAAGCTGATCGTGATCACCGGCTTGTCGGGTTCAGGCAAATCGTCATTGGCTTTTGATACTTTGTATGCCGAAGGTCAGCGCCGTTATGTGGAGTCATTATCTGCCTATGCGCGCCAATTTTTAAGCCTGATGGAAAAGCCGGATGTCGATCATATTGAAGGCTTAAGTCCGGCGATTTCGATAGAGCAAAAATCGACGTCGCATAACCCGCGTTCTACCGTGGGCACCATTACCGAAATTTATGACTACTTGCGCTTATTGTTTGCCCGCGTTGGCGAACCTCGCTGCCCAACCCATGGCCAGCCGCTCGCCGCGCAAACCGTAAGCCAAATGGTCGATAAGGTGTTAGAAATGCCCGAGGGCAGCAAGTTAATGTTGCTGGCCCCTGTGATTAAAGCCCGTAAAGGCGAGCACGTTAAATTGCTTGAAAGCCTCGCCGCCCAAGGCTATATCCGCGCTCGCATCGATGGCGAGGTTTGCGATCTTTCCGATCCACCTAGCTTAGATTTACACATTAAGCACACCATTGAAGTGGTGGTCGATCGCTTTAAGGTTCGTGCTGATATGCAGCAGCGCTTGGCTGAGTCCTTTGAAACCACCCTCGCCTTATCTGGCGGCATCGCCACCATAGCGCCCATGGATGGCGAAGGTGAAGAGTTGGTTTTTTCAGCCAACTTTGCCTGCAGTATCTGTGGTTATTCGATTGCTGAGCTGGAACCTAGGATCTTCTCGTTTAACAATCCAGCCGGCGCCTGCCCTACCTGTGACGGCTTAGGCGTACAAACCTTTTTTGATCCCCAACGCGTGATCACTAACAGTGAATTATCCCTAGCCGGTGGTGCGGTGCGCGGCTGGGATCGACGCAATTTTTATTATTTCCAAATGCTGAAATCTTTGGCCGAACATTATGATTTTGATGTCGAAGTGCCATATCAGCAATTGACCGATAACATTCAAAAGATCGTGCTTTACGGCTCGGGCAGCGACAGCATCTCGTTTAAGTACATTAATGATAAAGGCGATGTGGTGGTGCGTAATCACCCATTTGAAGGCATCATTAATAATATGCAGCGCCGCTATAAAGAAACCGAGTCAAATTCGGTGCGCGATGAACTGTCTAAATACATCGCGACTCAGCCTTGTCCAAGCTGCGGCGGCTCGCGTCTGCGCGAAGAAGCCCGTCATGTGTTTATTAATGACATCAATCTCCCCATGCTAACCGTGTGGTCGATTGGCGAAGCCATGAATTACTTTGAGCAATTGCAGTTTGAAGGACAAAAGGCGCAAATTGCTGAAAAAATCCTCAAGGAAGTCCGCGATCGCTTAGGGTTTTTAGTCAATGTGGGTCTCAATTATTTAAGCTTATCGCGCTCGGCCGAAACCTTATCAGGGGGCGAGGCCCAGCGCATCCGATTAGCCAGCCAAATTGGCGCAGGCTTAGTGGGGGTCATGTACGTCCTCGATGAGCCGTCCATTGGCTTGCATCAACGCGATAATGAGCGCTTGCTTGGCACCCTGAAGCATTTGCGCGATCTCGGCAATACCGTGATTGTGGTGGAACACGATGAAGACGCTATCCGCATGGCCGATCATATTATCGACATTGGTCCTGGCGCGGGAGTGCATGGCGGTGAAGTGATCTGTGATGGCAACTTAGACGATATTATTAGCTGCGAGCAATCGGTGACGGGTCAATACATCAGCGGTCGCAAACAGATTGCCGTCAGTGTCGCCCGCACCCCAATGGATCCTAAGCAAGTGATTAACCTCTTTGGGGCGAGTGGCAATAACCTCAAGCGTGTCGATCTAAGCGTGCCTATTGGGCTACTGACCTGTGTGACCGGAGTGTCAGGCTCAGGCAAGTCGACCCTGATTAACGATACTTTCTTTAAAATTGCCCATCGACTTCTCAATGGCGCCACCGTCGATGAGCCCGCACCTTATGAGCGCATCGAGGGCATGGAGTTGTGCGACAAGGTCGTGGATATCGATCAGAGCCCCATTGGCCGTACCCCACGCTCCAACCCAGCCACTTACACCGGAATATTTACCCCCATTCGCGAACTGTTTTCTGGTACCCAAGAGTCGCGCAGCCGTGGCTATCAGCCTGGGCGCTTCTCATTTAACGTCAAGGGCGGCCGCTGTGAAGCCTGCCAAGGCGACGGCTTAATTAAGGTTGAAATGCACTTCTTACCCGATGTGTATGTGCCGTGTGATGCCTGTAAAGGTCAACGCTATAACCGCGAAACCTTAGAGGTACGCTACAAGGGCAAAAATATCCACGAAGTGCTGCAAATGACGGTCGAAGAGGCCCGCACCTTCTTTGATGCCGTGCCGGCCATTGCCCGAAAATTGCAAACCTTGATGGATGTAGGCTTGTCTTACATTCGTTTAGGCCAAAGTGCTACCACCTTATCAGGCGGCGAAGCACAACGGGTCAAGCTGGCTAAAGAGCTGTCTAAGCGTGATACCGGTAAAACCTTGTATATTCTCGATGAGCCGACGACTGGCTTGCATTTCGCTGATATTCAACTGTTATTGGATGTCTTGCATCGCCTCAAGTCCCAAGGCAACACCATTGTGGTGATTGAGCACAATCTTGATGTGATAAAAACTGCTGATTGGATCATCGATATGGGACCCGAAGGTGGCGCCGGTGGTGGCACGATTCTGGTCGCAGGCACCCCTGAACAGGTGGCCGAGCATCCTGACTCCCATACCGCACGATTCTTGCGACCCATGCTGCAAAAATAGTCACAACACGCCAAAAGCGCTGAATAATTATCCACTTAATCGATAATGTTGGCGCTTTTGGCCGTTATATTGCATAAGGCATGGCCAAAACTAAAAACCGCTGCTATACTGTTTCGTTTTCGGCGCGGGAAATCGACACGGGGTTGATTTTCTGTCTGTGAAGTTATCTAAGCGCAATCGCGCATCCACAAGGCTACAACCCATGTCATCCAGTGAAAAAACATTCCGTGAGCTCGGTCTTTCCGAGTCAGTTCTGCGCGCGCTTGACGAGTTAGGTTATGAAAAACCTACGCCAATTCAAGCAGCAAGTATTGTCCCATTAATGCAAGGCCAAGATATTCTTGGTCAAGCTCAAACCGGTACCGGTAAGACAGGCGCATTCGCTCTGCCTTTACTGAGCGCTATTGACGCGACGCTGAGCGCACCACAAATTTTAGTGTTAGCGCCAACCCGTGAATTAGCGGTGCAGGTTGCCGAAGCATTCAGCAGCTATGCCAAATTTATGAAAGGTTTCCATGTACTGCCTATCTACGGCGGTCAAAGCATGCAACAGCAGTTGAATGCATTGAAGCGTGGCCCACAAGTGATTGTTGGTACGCCTGGTCGTGTGATGGATCACATGCGTCGCGGCACCCTGAAACTAGACACCCTGCGTGCCTTAGTATTAGATGAAGCCGATGAAATGCTGAAAATGGGCTTCATTGACGATATCGAATGGATCCTTGAGCACACGCCATCTGAAAGACAATTAGCCCTGTTCTCGGCCACTATGCCAGAGCAAATCAAGCGTGTGGCTAATAAGCATTTGACCAAACCTGCCCAAATCAGCATTGCGGCTAGCCACACCACGGTTGAGTCTATTGAACAGCGTTTTGTTCAAGTATCACAACACAATAAACTGGAAGCGCTGGTGCGTGTTCTGGAAGTGGAAAGCACTGAAGGTATCATCATCTTCGTTCGCACCCGTAACTCATGTATGGAACTGGCTGAAAAGTTAGAAGCCCGTGGTTACGCGGCCTCTCCACTGCATGGTGATATGAACCAGCAAGCGCGTGAGCGTGCCGTTGAACAGCTGAAGAATGGCAAATTAGACATTCTGATCGCCACCGACGTCGCTGCCCGTGGTCTGGACGTTGAGCGTATTGGTCACGTAGTTAACTACGATATCCCTTACGATACAGAAGCCTATGTACACCGTATTGGTCGTACTGGTCGTGCTGGCCGTACCGGTATGGCAATCTTGTTTGTGACCAACCGTGAAATGCGCATGCTGCGCACTATCGAGCGCGCCACTAACAGCCGCATTTCACCAATGAAAGTACCAAGCCCTGAAACCGTTGCTGAACGTCGCTTGTCGCGTTTAGGTGAGCAGCTGTCTAACGTCATCACCAATGAGTCATTAGATTTCATGCGTGAAGCCGTTGCTCAGTTGTGTCAACAGCTGGAAGTCGATTCCGATGCCTTAGCCGCGGCACTGTTGTTCCAAGTACAGCAAGAGCGCCCACTGCAATTACCTGCGATGCAAGAGCGTCAACGTGATAGCCGTGATGACCGTCGTGATAGCCGCGAAGGTGGTCGTGATGGTGGTCGTGAGCGTCGTCCACGTCCAAGCCCAGAGCGTTTAGGTTCTGCCGATCCATTAAAAGACAATCCTGATCTGAAGATGTGTCGCTACATCATCGATGTGGGTCGTGATCACGGTGTTGGTGTGGGTAACATTGTCGGTGCTATCGCTAACGAAGCAAACATCGAAAGCCGCTTTATCGGTCACATCCAATTATTGGATCAAATGACAACGGTTGATTTACCACAAGGCATGCCTAAAGACGTAATGCAGCACCTGAAAAAAGTGCGCGTATGTGGCAAGCCATTGAACATCCGTGAAGTCGGTGATGAAGTTATCCCAACTGATAGCCGTCCACCACGTCGCCGTCGCCCAGAAGGTGCTCGTCCTGAAGGCGGTCGCAGCGAAGGTCAACGTGAGCGTCGCCCACGTCGTCCACGCGACTAATTAAGCTAGCCATTGGCTAACACAAAAAAGCCCCTTAACGGGGCTTTTTTGTGGGCGCTGATTACTCACTCATTAACGTGCGCGGAGCCACGCCAGTAACTGCTGATAACTTGTAAATACCCAATCTGCCTGAGCGGCATACTCAGGGAGCTCATCGGGACAATACAAGGCCACCGCACAACCGGCATTTCTCGCGGTTTGAATATCAAATAAGTAATCCCCAATAAACAACACTTGCTCAGGGGCAACTTGCCATTGCTGACAAAAGTACCATACCCCCTCAGGATCCGGCTTAGCCGCCACATCATCGCGGGTTAATAGTGGTAAGGTCAGACCGAGACGGGCAACGGTAAGGTCGGCCGCTGCGCGAATATTACGGGTCAAGATGGCCATCGGTACCCCTTGCGATTGCCACCAGGCAATCACCTCCGCAGCGCCGCTAATCCACGTGGCTTTATCTGAACTTTGTAGCTCATACTTGTGCACTATCTCGGTTGCCCATTGCCGCTGTGCGGCTGATAAACTCGCTAAATGCGCCAAAATATCCACTCTGGGGTCAATGCCAAGCTCCGCTCTTAAGCCACTGAAATCAGGGTTAGAATGGGCAATAGTGCCATCCAAATCAAAAATGACTGCAGCAACCGCAGGTAATGCCAACATAGTGTTCCTAAGGAATGAATGAGCTTGCTATCACTATAACTTAAATAACACCCAGACAGCCATGCAAGTAATCACACCTAAGAACAATACGATAAGACGGTTGCCACCGACGAACCACGACTGCCCTAATTGCCGCTTGGCCACGGCATAACAAATCAAGCCAGGGAAATACAACAAACTGGCCGATAACAGGTGATGGAGTCCCGAGGCGTACAGCAACCAAATGCCATAAACGGTGGCGATACCGCCAAACATCGCCATGACGGGAATGCTATCCAGTCGCCCCTGTTTTAAGGCAAAAGCCCCCACTAACAGATAAGGCACTAAGATCATCTCAGACGAAATATTAAGCAAGTTGTCATAACCACCATCCATCACGTTAACCGCCAGCAAGATGGCTTGAATAATGAGACTCGACAACAACAAGGTAAATGTTGGCGTTCCCACTTTATTGGTTTTACTAAAAATGGCCGGAAACATCTTATCTTTGGCGGCAGTATAAGGCGTTTCAATCGCCAGCATGGTCCAACTCAAATACGCCCCACACACCGAAATAATCAAGCCAATGCCAACAATATACAGTCCCGCGGGGCCGATAATCGACTCAAGCACCTTAGCCGCCGAAGGGTTTTGCATATGGGCAAGTTCTTTGGTGGAAATCACCCCCATCGACATCAAGCTAATCAACACATACAAAACCAAGGTCAGCAAGAGACCGATCACCGTGGCGCGCCCGACATCTTTTCGTACCCGCGCTCGGGTCGACAAGATCACCGCTCCTTCAATCCCAATAAACACCCACACGGTGATCAACATGGTCTCTTTGACTTGCGTCATCAACGACACGCTCGGATCGCCGGCGACATGTGAAAAATTGAGGGTAAAGATCTCCCATTTAAAGGCAATAATGGTGGCAACCACCAGCACAAATATGGGGATCAACTTAGCCACAGTGGTTAATAAATTGATTAAGGCCGCAGTCTGCACCCCTCTTAACAGTAAAAAATACATACCCCAGACAAATAGCGACGACAAGGCAATGGAAATCCAGGTGGTACCATCACCAAAAATCACCTGTTGCGGTGTATCAAAAAACAGCCCTAAGGTACTAAAGATGATCACCAAAAAAGAAACATTAGCCACCACAGCACTGAGCCAATAGCCCCAAGCAGAAAAGAAACCAATCAAATCACCAAAGCCGGCTTTAGCATAGCCAAACACCCCGGTAGAAATCTCCGGTTTATTCACACATAACTGTTGAAAGGTCAGCGCCAAAAAAATCATGCCGCCCCCCGAAATGGCCCAACCTATCATCACTGCCAGCGGGCTAGCTACCGCCGCCATATTTTGAGGAAGTGCAAACACCCCAGCTCCGATGATGGACCCCACCACTAAGGCAGTTAACGACATTAGGCCGAGTTTATTATCAGATTGAGACAAAACAGTGCTCCTTCGCAGGAATGCGCCATCGCCATGGCAAAGGTTAAAAAGGGCGAATCACAACAAGTGTAGACGACTCGGTTAAATGTTCTAATCTAGGCGGGAAATGGCCAGCAAGGCTGACCTAACGACTTCGGCGATATTGAGCACACTCAGGGGTGAATTGGCCAAGGACTTCGCGCGCCAGCAGCCGGCGCTGCTGGCCATGTGAGTGATTAACGCTCTGCATCAGGATTGATGGTTTTTTCATTGGCTTGTGCTTGACGCTGCGCGAGCCGCTCGGCACTGCGGCTTACCGAAATAAGCACTAATCCAAGAATAATCAGTTTAACGCCAATTAAAATACCAATCACAAACTCTGAAGACACTGGCCATTGCCACACAATAATGGCCGCCATCAATAATGACGACACACCGCCCATGGCAATATAACCCCAACCGTGACGCGGGCGCATTTGCAGGGCACTGGTTAAGTTAGCCATGCCATCGAGGACAAAATAAATGCCTAAAAATAGGGTTAAGGTCGCCAGACCTATGCTCGGCATAAAGAGCACCACCAAACCGGCAATCCCGGTAATCATGGCAAACACTAATCGGGTGCTAACACCACGCCCTTCACCAGGCCATGCCGCTAGACTTTGAATAAAGCCCACCGCCAATAACACGACCCCGAACAACAAGGTCACCGCTAAGCCCATGACCATAGGTAACGCTAGAGCGATAACACCAAAAATCAGGGTGATGATCCCCCATTTTTTACTGGCTTTGGATGCCCCAGCAACTAGCTGATTAATCTCATTCATGGCGCGGCCTGATGTAAATTGGATGTGAATATAGAGTTTAGCGAAGGGGGCCGAGCAACACCAGAACTAACATCAGGCTTGGACGGTCATTTTGCAACCAATCGCAACGCACAAACCTAAAACTTTGAATAAAAAGGAATTTTAACAATTAACTGACAATGAATTTTGATTTATCAGGGCGAATTATCGCCCCGATTGAGTCGCCAATCCAATTAAGCAGGGCTGCTCACTTGCGGTCTAACGCCTAAGGTATGGCAAATGGCATAACTGAGCTCAGCGCGATTAAGAGTATAAAAATGAAAGTCTTTTACTCCCTCTTGGCAGAGGACTTTTACCATATCAATGGCGACGTTAGCCCCGACTAACTGACGGGTATGGGGATCATTATCTAGGCCATCAAACTGTTTATGTAACCAACTCGGAATACTGACATTGGTCATGCCGGCAAAGCGCTTGAGCTGAGTGAAATTGGTCACAGGTAAGATCCCGGGAATAATTTCAACATCAATGCCGGCAGCGGTACAACGGTCACGAAACCGCAGGTACGATTCGACATTAAAGAAAAATTGGGTGATGGCTCGATTTGCGCCCGCATCAATTTTGCGCTTAAGGTGGATTAAATCCGCCTGAGCACTACTGGCATCAGGGTGGACTTCTGGGTAGGCCGCCACCGAAATATCAAAATCAGCCACCGACTTTAATAAACTCACTAAATCGTTGGCAAAACGGGTCGGCTTAGGACTGCCTGCCGGTAAATCACCACGCAACGCCACTATATGCTTAATGCCCTGCTGCCAATAGTGTTGCGCTAACTGTTTCAGTTCGTCATCGCTGGCATCCACTAAGGTTAAGTGGGGGGCGGCCACTAAGTCTGTTTCGCGCTGAATACGCTCAATAACCGAGTGGGTGCGATCGCGAACGCCCGAGTTGGCACCATAGGTCACAGACACAAACTTAGGGTTAAGCGGGGCTAAGCGACCGATGGATTGCCACAATAGCTGCTCCATGTCCTGATTTGCCGGAGGGAAAAACTCAAACGAAACATTGATATCGTCTTTGAGCTCAGCCAAATTCTGATTTAGCGACTGTGCATAGTGTGCATGATGAAAAGCCATAATTTATTCCCTTAAGCAAAACGGACGTTTGGACGTCTATACATCCATATAGTAGAGCCTCACCTCGGTAAGTCAAGCGTAAATATTTTCATCATCCACCCTACCCTGAAATTCGTGCCAGAAAAAGCCTGCCAATGGCGCAACTCAGCCATCACCAAAAACCCGCGCATCGGCGGGTTCTAATGAGTTTTTTTTGCAGGGGCTGGCCATCACCCAGTCACATAAGAGCACCGATGGACGTTCAATGATGCCGCTGGTATTGACGCCACCAGAGCGCGGCACCAATCAAGGCGGTATCACTCTTTAGCGCTAATTGAATGGGTACTGCCTGCAGATAATCCGCCATTTCGGCCTTGGCGCTAAAGCCGGCGACAAAGTCGCTGCTTTCAATAAAAGACACCATTCTCGGTAAGATACCGCCGCCGAGCACCACCCCGCCGAGCGCCCCATGAGCCAACACCAGATCCCCGACCACTTGGCCTAACCAATGACAAAAACATGCCAAGGTTTGTCGCGCTAACGCGGAACTATTGTCCATGGCAGC
This sequence comes from Shewanella sp. NIFS-20-20, assembly GCF_019209865.1. GTDB lineage: Bacteria > Pseudomonadota > Gammaproteobacteria > Enterobacterales > Shewanellaceae > Shewanella. Next base: position 11,891 of record NZ_JAHUTT010000013.1, read on the forward strand.
CTGACTGATCTCGGCTGCAGAGTGGAACTCAACCTCTTGCTCCAAATGCGCCGCCATGGCTTGGTACAACTTGACGAGCCCAGGGCCACAAAGAAAACTTTCCACGCTGACATGGGCTTGCTGTAATCGCCCTTGGCGGATTAAGCCATCTTGCAAGGCACTGGTTGCCGCCAAGCTCATATGACCTCCTTCACACGCCACGGGGTGATAATGCCCAGCGGCTTGAGGCTGCAACACGGCCACGCCAAAGCCGGTGCCAGGTCCCAGCACTAACACAGGTGCATCCCCAATCGCTTGGCCGGCTTTTAAACTCAGTAATTGCTCAGCCCCTAAGGCTGGAATACTGTTGGCATAGGCGACAAAATCATTCATGAGGATCACCGGAAAATTCAGTGCACTCGATAATTGCGCCGCCGAACTACGCCAGCCCAAATTCGTCACATGCACTTGCTGCTCAATCACTGGGCCTGCAATGGCGAAACAGGCACCGTCGATAACAATATCGGCTGGTAATAAGGCCAAGTATTGCTGCACCAAACAGAGCAAGTCATCGGCCTGACCACTGGCCAAGGTATGTGGGTGAGTCAAGACAACCTCGGCAGCGTTAGCCGTCGTCAGTGCAAACCTGCCATTGGTGCCGCCGATGTCAGCCACTATGGTCATGCCTAGCGTGTTCATTGAAATCCGTCCCATAATGTTAATAGCCCGTTGATTTAGTGTATATTCATTGCCTTGGTGATATAGTAACAACCCACTATAACTTGCCCAGAATTGACCCTATCACAGGCGCAAGGGAGCTAACGTGAGTATAAAAGGTAAAGCCAATTCTATCGATATTGCCCACCTTGCGGGGGTATCGCAATCCACCGTATCACGAGCGTTACGCAATAGCCCGCTGGTAAAACCTGAAACCATTGCCAAGGTGCAGCAAATCGCCCGCGAATTGAATTATAAAGTCGATAAGCATGCCAGTAGTTTGCGCACCCAGCAAAGCACCACCTTAGCGTTATTATTATTTGAAGACCCCACCTCAGATGACTCGTTGATCAATCCATTTTTTCTGTCGATGCTTGGCTCAATTACCCGCACTTGCGCTGCCAAAGGCTACGATTTGTTGGTGTCGTTTCAGCAAATGTCCAATAACTGGCATGCCGATTATGAAGACAGCCACAAGGCCGATGGCATTATCTTGCTGGGCTATGGCGATGATGTCGATTATCAACCCAAATTAAAACAATTGGCGAGCCAAGGCACCCGATATGTTCGCTGGGGCGCTCAATCAGGGAGCTTGTGTGTCAGCAGTGACAATCGTCAAGGCGGACGCCAAGCTACAGATCACCTCATCGCCCTTGGCCATCAGCACATTGCATTTATTGGCAGCGCATCACATCACTATCCGGAACTATTTGCCCGATATCAAGGCTATGCCGAAGCCCTATTAAACGCCGGTTTATCCCTCAACCCTAAGTTACAACACGATGCGATCACCACAGAGCAAGCCGGCTTTATCGCCGCCAATCGCTTATTGAGTATGCGCCATCATCAACCCTTTAATGCCATCTTCGCCGGCAGCGACCTTATTGCTATTGGCGTGATGCAAGCCTTACAGCGACATGGCTTAACGCCTGGCAAAGACGTCGCCGTGGTCGGATTTGATGATTTACCCTTCGCCCGATTTACCTCGCCGCCGCTAACAACTGTCAGGCAAAATACCCAATTGGCGGGTGAAGCCTTGGTCGATAGCCTTATCAATCGCATCAAAGGCGACCCCTCTACTGCCATTACCATTGCCACTGAATTGATGGTGCGCCAAAGCTGTGGCAGTCGGCCGACTTAAGAGTGCGGGGCTAATCGCGCCAGTATCGATGCGTCAATCTCGGCATCGGTTAATACCAAGACTCTGACGCCATGGGCAGGAACACTGATAGTGACATCCCCGCTCAGTGGATGGCGCTGGGCGCTAAGCGGTTCATACCAGTCGCCCGCGGGGATGTCCGTTAAAGTAACGGTCTGAGACTTATCGCCTTTATTCAATAGCACTAAACTTACTTCCGAGTGTTCCGCTTGGCGATAAACTCGATAAAATGCGGCGGTATCATCCCCAAAATCTAAATTAATTTGCAAACCACGTTGCAAGCTCACTAATTGTTTTCTTAAATTGGCAATCTTAATTAATGCCGCGCGGATAACATGATCGCGCGCCACGTCGATGCCCGCGGCACCAAAATAGTTACGATTACCTTGATGCTCAGCTTTGCCACGCTCAAAGCCCATTTCGGAGCCATAGTAGATCACCGGAATCCCTCTGGCGGTAAACAACCAATGATGAGCATCAATAAAACCTGCATCAGTCGCCTGCATTCGTGGCATATCATGATTGTCGTAAAAGGTGAGTAATTCGTATGGGTTGTGATAAGGATTATCGGACGGTGCCAAATACAGGGCAGGTAATAACGTGCGATACGCAGCACCTTCTGCAAAAACTTGATTCAGTGCGGCCTTTAAAGGGAAATCGAGCACACTCATGCCACCATTTTCCACCCGGGTATACTGACCTATCTCGTTGGCATCAAATGAATAGACCTCACCGAACATAAATAGATCTGGATAATGATCGCGAATACGACGACTGAATTCCCCCCAGTCTTTGCTGGGCACATGTTTGACGGTATCGATGCGCATGGCACTGGCGCCCTGCTCTAACCAGTGTAAGTAGGCACCAACAAAATAATCCATTACCCGCGGATCACCAGTATTCATATCGGCTAATTGAGCCAAATCCCGATCGGAATTAAACCATGATTGTAGCGGCTCCTGGCGTTGTAGCTGCTCTGGCGCCAAATTGCCATGATCGGCCACCAGCAGGCCATCACTGTCATACAGTTTACCAAACTGACTCGATTGCGCTTGGGCTGAAGTCATCGAATACGCCGGCGAACCGTGATTGATCACCACATCGACTATGGTCTCCAAACCTTTAGCGTTTAAGGCTTGATTGAGTTGCTTAAAATCGAGATCTGGCGAGGGTAAATGCTTATCGAGTCGATAAAAGTTAGTGCCCCAATAGCCGTGATAACCGGCTTTATGGCGATCCATGGCGAAACCTTCGGCTTTGATCTCGTCACCGCCACTAAAAGCTTGAGCGGGGTTTTGCACTATGGGAGTCAGCCAGATGGCACCAAAGCCCATCTCGGCAATGTAATCGGCGTATTGGAGCAAGCCTTTAAAATCGCCCCCCATAAAGCCAACATTCGCCTGCTGGCCGTTGATGGTGATCGGCAGGCGATAACCTGAGTCTTGCGGGTAATTATTGCTAGTATCGCCATCAACAAAACGGTCTGTCACCACAAAATACACTGCCTTACTGGCAAAGGGGTGGGTCGTTCCCACCAGATCGGCGCCATCATGGGCTTGCGCCAACGTTTGACCGCACACCAGCAGCGCCGCCAAGCCAAATCCTTTAGCCATGCACGCCTCCGGTTGACTGGGTGCTGACGCGATGTTGACTGTCGCCATTGAGGCGCACTCGCACGACCATCAGGCTAGCAATCACAAATGATATCGCACCAATCACCATCGAATATAAAGGTTGGTTATCAAAGCCGTGGCGAAGCAACAAGCCGAGCACACTGGCCGCAAGCAATTGAGGGATCACGATAAAGAAATTAAAGATGCCCATATAAACGCCCATTTTGGCGGCGGGTAAGCAGCCTGCAAGCATGGCATATGGCAATGACAGCAGTGATGCCCAAGCAAATCCCACCCCGAGCATGGACAGCAATAACCAGTGGGGATCATCGAACCACAAAAATGAAGCGAGCCCCAGCGCGCCCAACAACAAGTTAATGCTATGGGCCAATTTCAGCCCCCACAACTTCACCATCAATGGGATCACGATGGCGGCAATGGCGGCAAAGCCATTGTAAGCAGCAAATAATACCCCGACCCAATTAGCGCCACGATTAAATAATGCCGAGCTAGTATCGTCGGTACCAAAGTGATGTGACGTTACCGCGGACGTGGTATAAATCCACATGGCAAATAAGGCGAACCAAGAAAAAAACTGCACCCAAGCTAACTGGCGCATGACCTTTGGCATCGCAAATAAGTCATTCATCACAGTATCGAAGCCCACGGCGACCTTGTGTTGGCGCTGACGCCATGCCATCCAGTATTGAGCCAAGCCAAAGGCGGCCAAAGCAAAGGTCAAAATATACAACTGCTTATCCCACGAGAACCACCAAATAAGGCCACTGGCGACCACGGCTGGCACGAAGTAACGCCATGCTGACGCTTGCCAATCGGCTTGACTTGGCACCGCTTGAGTGTCGACTGGGGCCTCGGAGTGGCTGGCAAAGCGTGCCAATTGCTCGGGGCTGTATTCACGGCTGCGATACACTGTCCACCCCACTGCAATGAATAACACCAAGGCTCCGCAATAAAAAGCATAACGCACTGTGTCTGGGATCGTCCCCGCCGGCGCGTCATTGCTCACTCCCAGCTGACTCAATATCCAAGGCAACATCGATGCCACCACTGCGCCCGTGCCGATAAAAAAGCTTTGCATCGCATAGCCTTTAGCTTGCTGCTTTTTGGGCAGGTTATCGCCCACAAAAGCCCGAAATGGTTCCATGGAAATATTGATGGAAGCGTCGAGGATCCACAGCATACCCGCCGCCATCCACAAGACACTCGAGTGAGGTAACGCAATTAAGGATAATGAGGTGAAAATGGCACCCACCAAAAAATATGGCCGCCGCCGGCCAAAACGATTCCAGGTGTTGTCGCTCAAATGTCCCACAATAGGCTGTACTAATAGACCGGTGACAGGACCCGCTATCCACAGTAATGGGATCGTATCTATGTCCGCGCCTAGGGTCTGAAATATGCGACTGATATTGGCATTTTGCAGCGCGAAACCGAATTGAATACCTAAGAATCCAAAACACATATTCCATATTTGCCAGAAGCTTAGATTGGGTTTTTCGTTGACCATGCCAGATCCTCTATTGTTATTGTATGGCGGATCATGCCAAGTGATGCCTCAGCACGTTGTAATCATGTCGTTAACGCATGGTAACTAACATATTGTCAGCATCACAATCATCTGCATACGTATTCATCGGTTGCCATTAACGCCCTAATGTCACCACGAGTTGCGCACTGGCGTGTTGACCCACCAACGTCACGGGGACTGTCAGTCGCCCTGGTTGCCATGACAGCGCTTGCGGCTCGCCATTCACAGTGATCTGACTCGGTTTGGCAGTCAGATGCCGCACATTGAGGTTAATCTGCCTGCCACCAGGCCAACGCGCTTGTCCTTGCGAGCTGAGTTTGATTGTTAGCTTGTCCTTAACCAAATGAGATTCAAAGCGCAACAACTCATACTGACCATTGGCTAGGCTATGGGGATCGCTGCCATCGTCATCAAACATTTCTCCCTGACTCGCGCTGATTTCTAGATCAAAGTAATAATCGACATTCAAAGTGTGCGTCTGGTAGTCCTGACTCGACACTAGCTGCCCTGATGGTTTCTTAGGATTATCTAACCAAGGAATAAAACTGCCGGCACGCACTAACACTGGTAACGTCTCTAAACTCACGGCTTGCGCTATGGTTTGACCGCCGATAAAGCGGGCCCCGGTAAAATAGTCAAACCAAACGCCCTTAGGCAGCGCCACGGCAACTTGCTTAACCTCGGGATTCACCACTGGCGTAACCAACATGGCATCACCGAACAAATAAGAGTCCTTGTTATCAAACTGGCTGGGATCGAGGAACATCAGCGGTCGCATTAACGGCCAGCCATAACGGCTATTCTGGTAGGCCAAGGTATAAATGTACGGGAGTAATTGGTACCTAAGTTTAACGAAAGGTCGCAAACGATTTTGTACTTGCTCACTGTGAAACACCGGCTCTGGGGCGATATGATCTTGGGCATGAGGGCGATATACCGGCTGAAATACCCCATATTGTAACCAGCGACTGTAAAGCTCAGGATCAAACTGCTCGCCACCCGCAAAGCCTCCCAAATCGGAATGAGTGTAGCCCAAGCCGAACACCCCCATTTGCAGACTTAACTCCACTTGCGGTCGCAGTCCACTCCAACTGCGTTCGACATCGCCGGTCCACGGGATCATGCCGTAACGCTGGCTGCCAATATATCCCGATCGCATCATGATCAGCGGCCGCTGTTGGGGTTGCCATTGCTGCAACTTGGTCGCTAACATCGATGCCCATTGGTGACCATAAACATTGTGAAGGGTATCGGCGGGCACTAGGCGACTGCGGCCCGGCTCATCGGTTGGCGTATCTAAGCGATGATAAAGGTGAGAGGGGTGAACTTCTGGCTCACCTAAATCGCCCCACCAACCGGCAACGCCTTGCAGCATGAGTTGCTGATAAATATCGGCAAACCATTGCTGCCCTGCCCGAGAAAATACATCGATTAATGAGGTATGGCCAAAGTAAAAATCAAACGTGGCCACCTCAGCGTTGGCGTGTAGAGTTAACGCCAACTTAGCTTTAGCCTCTTGCCAACGCTCAGTGTGAGTCAACACAAAAGGCTCAGTGATCAACACTGTATTGACCCCCGCCGTTGCCAAATCAGCGATCATCCGCTCGGGATGAGGGAACGCTTGTTTATCCCAAGCCAGCTTGCCCATATGCCCTTTGATGTTGGCGCCAAACCAAAAGAGATCCAACACTAACGCATCGAGTGGAAAGTCTTGTTGAGCAAAGGTGGCCACCGTTTGGCTGACTTCGGCTTGAGTGCGATAGCCAAAACGCGAGGCAAAATTACCCAGAGCCCAGCGCGGCGGTAAGGGTTGGCGACCGATGGCATAAGTCATATTTTCTATTAATGTTGGATAGTCATGACCCGCAGCCACCAAATAAGACGTGCGGCCAGCCTCGGCAGTAAATGCTAAAATATCAGGCTCGGTATGACCAAGATCTAAGCTGCCATCGGCACTGTTATCAATCAATAAGGCATAGCGTTTAGAGGACATCACGGCAGGCAAACTGTAGTACATTTGCTCGGCATGCTCGCCATAGCCATAGGCCGCGCGGTTATATAAAGCCAACTTATGACCACGCCGATCCATGCCCAGTACTCGCTGACCGCCTCCCATGAGTTTTTCATCTTTATCTAAGTGAAACCTGAATCCGCGCTTGCCACCGTTGAGCACAAAACCGCGCTCTTCGGCTAACAAGGGCGTGCTCGATATTGGCTCGAATTGCTCGGCCTCAAAAAAGCGCAACTGCAAGGGGTGACGCTGTACCTGTACGCAAATTTGCGGGGCGCAATAACGCAGCCCATCCGCCAACTGAGTGACGACGCCAAGCCTAGCGTGACGGTTTTCATCTAGGGCATATCTTGGTAGCTCAATCTCATCGCCATTGGCATAATCCACCATGATGACGCCTTCGCCGTATGCGCTAATCACCACCGCCCCATGGGAGGTCGTCAGTCGTAATTGGTGCTGGCTAAGCTGCCACTCGAAACGCTCACTGGCCAACAGTGCGGTATCGGCATGAGCTTTGCTCAGTGCTGCAAGCAGCAAGCCGCTCAGCAAGAGACTTATCCATAAGATCCGCATCAATGGCTCCCTTGCTCGGCGGAGGATAGTAGCCAAATATGGCGACCATAAGGCGCTAATGTCAGGGTGAGCTCGGCCTGATGACCATTAAACGCTAGGGTACTTTTAGCGGTGCTGAGTAAGTCCCGTAACTCATATACATCGCGGCGCAAGTGCCATTGTTTCACCAAGGAGGATGGTAACTGTACCGTCACAGTCTTAGGCTCGGCCGAGAAATTCAACAGCACCAATGCGCGTTGATCATCTTGCCAGCGAGCATAGCTAAACACTTGGGGGTCATACCCTGGCAAATCACGATTCAGTCGGTGTAAGTCTTGATATTGTCCCTGCAATGCAGGATGCTGGCTGGCCGTTAATAAGGTTCGGTACGCTTGGCGCAATTGCCGTTGCGACTTGGATAAGCCGCCGCTATCAAAGCGGCCACCATTGATCCACCCTTGCATTGATGCCAGTCCCCAGTAATCGAAAATGGTGGTGCGGCTGGCCTTACCGTATCCAGCATCCGCCAGTGCCGCCTCCCCCAACTCTTGAGCAAAATACACCATGACCGGGCCGCGGCCGATGGTCGCGGCGAGTGTCATGGCCGGTAACGCTTTAAACGGATCGCCACTAAAGTCGGGGTGAGCGATGCGCTGCTCATCATGATTCTCAAGAAAATTCAGCATACTCGCCTCGATATCTTGATTGCTATCGATGGCCGTTAATACGCTGTCCACCGCGGCTTCACCACGGATCACTGCCTTTAACGCGTCATATAAATCGACCTTGTTATATAAGGCGTCCATCTGACCGAAATCGAGATAATCTCGGAACCGTTGCGGTTGATAAACCTCGGCTAATAAAAAGGCCTCGGGCTGCTGGTGTTTAATCGCGCTATTGAGATAGCTCCAAAACTCTACCGGCACTAATTCAGCCACATCGAATCGGAAACCATCGACACCGAACGCCAACCAATACTCGGCAATTTGTCTGAACTTAATCCAGGTATTAGGTACTTGTTTATCTTGCCAAAAATCATAGTGTTGCTGCCAAGTCCCATGGCGTAAGTTGGCTGGCAAGGTTGCAAAATCATGATGACCATCGGGACGAACGCCATAATTAAGCTTGACGGTTTCATACCAGTCATTCATATCCGGCTGCGGCTCTCGGCTGCCATTGCCGGTCCATTTTGCGGGCATTTCAACAAACTGACCATCCGCGTCGGCATGGTTTTCACCGGCCAATACTTGATAGCCATCGCGCCATTGCGGCACGGCAAAGGGAGTGCGCGCAATATAGTAAAAGTTATTATCTCTGGCATACGCTTGACTGGTATCGTCATCGGCCCCTAAATCACGCACGCCCTCAGGCTTAGTGATGGCGCGATAATTACGCGCCACATGATTGGGAACCAAATCAATGATCACTTTGAGTCCGTGGCGCTGGCTGCGCTTAACCAAACGGCTAAACTCGGCTAAACGCTGACGAGGATCGACCGCCAGATCGGGATCAACATTGAAATAATCGCGCACGGCATAAGGGGATCCGGCTCGCCCTTTCACCACATCCGGATCATCAGTCTCAATCCCCACCTCGCGGTAAGCGCTGACCGATGCATGATGCAATACTCCGGTATACCATACATGGGTCACGCCCAGATCGACCATGGATGCCAACGCAGCATCATTTATGTCATTAAATTTGCCGCTGCCATTTTGAGCCAAGGTTCCCCATGGCTGATTATGGGTATTTTGATTGGCGAATACTCGGGTAAAAATCTGGTAGATCACCACTCTTGCCGGCGAGTGCTGCCGGTCATTAGAGTGGTGGGATTCGGTGGCTCGCACCTGGGTGTAACCGGTTAGCGCTAAACCGATACCGATAGCGAACATCCAAGCGTACTTCATGTAAACCTCTTATTATTATAAAAACTGGGCTGGCCGCGTTGACAAGCCACTAGGCCGCAGATCACGACAACCCTTGGCTTGGGCAATAATCCTGTAAAAATTGGTCGTGGGTCGCTAAACCACTGACACTCGAGGCCGTGATCGAGCGCAGATCTTGCAAATACTGCTTCAGATCGGTCGCGTCTATCTCATCGGCCATTGGATGCCAATGTTGCGGACGCAAACCTTGACCTAACATGACTTGTAGCCATGCGGGCTCTGCAAATAACTCATCTTGTTGGCGCCCCACATAGCCTTGGGCGCCAAATAAAGCGATCCGACGTTGCAATTCGGTGGGAATGGCCATGGTTTGGCAATAGCGCCATAGGGGTTCATCGCGCCGGTTGAGGTGATAATGCAAAATTAAAAAGTCGCGGATCTGGGCAAACTCGAGCGCCGACTGGCGATTATATTCAGCCCTTAATTCAGGGGCGCGCCCTTGAGGAAAGAGCTTAATAAACCGCAAGATCCCCGATTGCACCAAATGAATACTGGTCGACTCCAAAGGTTCTAAAAAACCACTGGCAAGCCCCAAGGCAAGACAATTACCGCGCCATTGCTCTTGGCGGCGCCCAGTGGTGAATTTCAGGAGTTTCGGCTCGGCCAAGGGCTTACCGGGCAAATGCGCTAATAAGCATTGCAAGGCTTGTTCATCACGCCAAAACCGGCTCGAATACACCATACCGTTGCCGGTACGGTGTTGCAGAGGAATTTGCCATTGCCATCCTCCTTCATGAGCAATCGATCGTGTGTATGGCGGTATACTTGCCCCGCGTTCACAGGGCACGGCCCAGGCGCTGTCGCACGGTAAATATTCGCTCCAATCGATAAAATCGACTCCCATGGCTTTGCCAAGGAGTAAACTTTGGAAGCCGGAACAATCAATAAAAAAATCCGCAGTAACTGTGTCACCATTATCTAAGTCAAGGCTGACAATATCGCCACTGTCGGGACATAACTGCCAACTCGTCACCATGGCAGAAATGGCATTGACCCCATGACGAAGACTGAATTGCTTAAGCACTTTCGCGTAACGATTGGCATCAAAATGATAGGCATGACTGAGGCCATTAGTGCTGGTTTGATTGGGCACTTGGCTGCCATATCGATTATTTTTTGCAGCCAAAGCATTGACTGAAAAATCCCAAAAACGGCTACAGGGCTCTTGCTGCCTTAACCAAACATGCTGAAAGCCCATCAAACCTAATGGGCGTCCCAGTTCACCAAAAGCGTGCATATACTGCTCACCGCGTTGCCCCCAGCCGTCAAATACAATCCCTAATTTAATACTGGCATGAGTTGCCGCCATAAAAGCTCGCTCATCAAGCCCTAAGGCTTGATTGAACAAGGTCAGCGGTGGGATCGACGCTTCGCCGACCCCAACGGTGCCTATGGCAGCAGATTCAATCAGACTGATTTGTACCCTGGCACCTAACGTTTTACTGAGCATGGCCGCCGCCATCCAGCCGCTACTGCCACCACCCACGATCACCAGTTTACGCATCAGTTGACTCCTTAATCACCGCTATTCGTGATGCTTAAAAGGTATAGTTCACACCCAACATATAGTTGCGACCGTATTGTTGGTAATCTCGGATTTGGCGGCTATCGCCATTTTGATAGGTAACAAACGGCTCGTCCGTCAGGTTATTGACCTGCAGTAACACCGAAAATCCATCAACCCCAAATTCAGTTAAGTCATAGCCTAATTGCGCATCCACTAAGGTTTCAGCTTTCACGTACACCGAAGTACGCTCCAGTGAACGCCCTGTCACTTCACCTAGGAAATCACTACGATATCTGGCACTTATCCGCGCTTGGAAACCATAATCTTCGTAATAAAAGGTGGCATTCCCTACTTTTTTAGATAAGCCTGGAAGGTCTATCGGATCAGAATCCGGCCCCTCTTGCACTTCGCTATCGTTATAAGCACCGCTTAAAATGATACCGAAACCTGACAAGCTATCTGCCAACATGGCTCCGGTTAAATGCGCCGAAAACTCCAAGCCACGGATATAGCCGCCACGGCCATTTTGTGGGGTAGTGTACAAACCTTGTTGCAGTGACGGCTGAGGATCTGGCACTAAAAATCCACCGAAGTCATAGGTCACAGACTCATCGAAGACATAGTTTTCTAGATCTTTGTAGAAAGCACCAAAGGCCAAGTAACCTTCATCGAGGTAAATCTCATAGCCCAAATCGTACTGCCATGCCATCCAAGGCTTAAGCTCTGGATTGCCGCCACCGCCGCTCCAAGGGGAATTGTTAATGTCAGTGCTGCCCGCCAAGGAAGGATCGAAATTAAAGGTCAAGCTGGCATTCATCTTGTCCATGCGTGCCCGCGATAGCGAACGGGCGGCAGCAAATCTCAACTGCTGATTATCGATCACATGCCAGGATAAATTGACACTTGGCAACCACTCGGTATACGTCGTGCCACCCTCATTATCTTGCAGCGACACTAAGCCATTGGCGTCTTGGGTCACGGCTTTCCCGGTGGAATGTTGCTTGGTGTGCACCACTTGCACCCCGAAATTACCCAATAACGGCTTATCGGCCAGTTCGGTGTCCACGGAGGCCATCACGTAGCCGGTGGTGACATCTTCCTCCACACTCCAAGTATTGGTGGCTCGGCTCGCAACCGTTTCACCCTCTGAAGTTAACTGGTAAATGCCACTGTTATACAAACCCTCAGCGTCATAGGTGAGCATATTACCCATACCGATAAAATCTAACGAGGTCGGATTAAGCAAGAACTCGCTAGGTACAGCTAACGTATTAGGGTAATCTTTCAGGGTTAAGAAATAGCCTTCGTCCGCCTTAGACTTCTTACGATTACTGTAATTAACCCCAAACTCCACCGCATTAATTGGTCCTTGCGCCAACAGACGTTCAGCACTCATCCTCACCGCTGACAGCTCATCTTTAATGCTTGGAGTATTAATAAAGCCGTCTTGAGCATTACCAGGTACGGTCACATTGTTGCCCCAACTGAATGGCCCGCCGAGCTTCACTAAGGCTGGATCCGCATAGTTGATCGAAGGGTAAAACATGGCGCCGCGATCACCTTGCATTTCAAAGCGCAGATCCTCACAGCCGCCGGGAATACAACCATTGCCACGACTGGTACCAGAATAAGTCTCTAAACCAAAGTCGGTACGATCCGCTTGCGAGTAGGACAGATCGAGATCCACACTCCAATCATCGTTCACCACATAATTGCCGTTCCAACCTAACGCATAGGTGTCGGCATCACGGCGATTGACGTCGTTGCGAACCAATACCTTCGAGTTGGTAAAAATACCTTCGGTAACTAAGCCATTGCTTTCTTGCTGAGACACCACGCCATCATTGGCCCAGCCAGCGCCCCATTGACCGGGAATTTCGATACCGCGCAACAGCTGCTCATCACTAAACTTGGTGTAGTAAGCATCTAAGGTAGCGCTAAATTTGTCATTGGGTTGATACTCAATCACCACCATCACGCCATCGCGCTCTAAGAGGCTAGAACGGACAAACGGCTTGGCCCCACCCAGCACCAATGGGTTGTCAGGGTTGTAATCTAGCTCTGGGTACCCCCACGCTTGCCAACGCTCTTCTTGGTTTGGAGAAAACAACTTGGCATAACCAATGGCCACACCGACGGTGTCATCCATAAATTGATCGATATAGGAAAAACTGGCGCGATAGCCCTTGTCTTCACCATCCGGATTCAATTTGCCTAAATCATTGTATTCACCGCGGGCATTTACCGCGAAGATACGATCGCTAAAAGATAAGGGTTTCACGGTGCGCATATCAACTGTGCCGCCGATAGCTTGAGCCAGTAACGCGGCATTGGGCGTTTTATACACCACCACAGAGTTAATCAACTCCGAGGGATATTGATCAAATTCAACCCCACGGTTATCACCCACAGTCACCTGTTCACGACCATTAAGGGTGGCGGTGGTAAAATCTGGGGCAAGTCCACGAATCGACACCACATTAGCTCGACCATCAAGACGTTGCGCCGCTAACCCAGGTAAACGGGCCAATGACTCCGCAATACTAAGATCGGGTAATTTGCCAATCTCTTCGGCGTTTATCGACTCAACGATTTCATTGGATGACATTTTCACGGCTTGGGTGGCCCGCATGCTGCCACGAATACCGCTGACTTCAATGATTTCGATATTCTCATCCGCTGCCGGCGATGTTTGTTGCTCTGCTGCCGCTAAGTTGTAGCTCATACCTGCTACTCCCAGCGCCATCATGATTAAACTGGGTTTAAATGGTGACATGTGCTCCCCTCCAGATGTTATTGTCATTATTTTCTGTCATCGCTTGTTTGGAAGTACCTACCACAACAAACACGCCAATCAATGGCCAACCAAGCAAACATTACTTTGTTACCATTGTGCAACATTGAGCACAAATTATTGCATACGTATTCATCGGCCTATCCTTGGCCATTGGCGAGTGCAATCTCAAGGGGGAATAGGGGCGAGAGTCGTCATTAAAAGCAAGCTAACGCATTGCTTTTAATGAGAAATAACTAAAAACAATTCAAGGGGTAATCCAAGGCATCTGGGCATAATTGCCAACATTGACGGCCACACTAAATATACCGAGCTGCACCAATAGCTAACATGAGCTGCCCTGCGCTAGTGCGACAGCCAGTAACCTTAAAAATAAATAAGTTAAATAACAATAAGTTATTTCTAGTTTGTGGCATCTTAATTTATGCATACGTATGTAAATTGACGCCAGTAATGGTGACCATTACCGTGGTGTTATTAACAGAGCATAGATCACCCCAGTGACAGACTAATGGGGTGCATCAACGATTGCTAAGACGGATAAGTCGCCAGAGGATTAGAGATGAATAATAAGGAGTGGTGGCGTGGTGCTGTCATCTACCAAATATATCCAAGAAGCTTTGCCGACAGTAACCATGATGGGGTTGGCGATCTGAGAGGGATCATTAATAAGCTCGACTACGTGGCCTCTATCGGCGTCGATGCCATCTGGATCTCGCCTTTTTTCAAATCGCCCATGGCTGACTTTGGCTATGACATCAGCGACTATCGCGATGTCGATCCTTTATTTGGCAATCTCTCTGACTTTGATGAGCTCCTCAGCAAAGCGCACCAACTTGGCTTAAAGATCATGATAGATCAGGTACTCAGCCATACCTCAGATCAACATGCTTGGTTTTTAGAAAGCCGCAATGATACCACCAATGCTAAGGCCAATTGGTATGTATGGGCCGATGCCAAACCCGATGGAACCCCTCCCAACAATTGGCTATCCATTTTCGGGGGTGGCGCTTGGCAATGGGAACCACGACGTGGCCAATATTACTTGCATAATTTTCTCACGAGTCAGCCCGATCTAAATTTTCACCACCCCGAAGTGCGTCAAGCTGTGCTCGATAATGTCGAGTTCTGGCTGAAGCGGGGTGTCGATGGCTTACGCCTCGATGCCATTAACTTCTGCTTCCATGATAGTGCCCTGAGGGATAATCCCGCCAAGCCGGCTGCCGAGCGCCAAGGTCGCGGCTTTAGCGTCGATAATCCTTATGCTTTTCAGTACCATTGGTATAACAACACTCAACCGGAGAATCTCGAGTTTATCGAGCAGCTACGGGCATTAATGGATCGCTACCCCGGCACCAGCGCTCTCGGTGAAATTTCCTCAGAAGACTCACTGGCAACCATGGCCGAATACACCGAAGCCGGACGCCTGCACATGGGATACAGCTTTGAATTGCTCACCCCAGATTACAGCCCAGAATATATTCGCCAAACCATTGAAAATTTAGAACAAAAAATCGGTAACGGTTGGCCATGCTGGGCCTTTAGCAATCATGATGTCACCCGAGTCGCCAGCCGTTGGCAACAACAGCAACCGAGCGCCTCCCAAGCGAGTATGCTCAATGCGCTCCTAGGCTGTATTCGCGGTAGCGTTTGCCTTTATCAAGGGGAAGAATTAGGACTGACAGAAGCAGAGATCCCCTTCGAACAGTTGCAAGATCCTTATGGCATTAGCTTTTGGCCAAACTTTAAGGGCCGCGATGGCTGCCGCACCCCAATGCCATGGCAACATCATGTTGCTCATGGCGGATTTTCCGAGGCTGCCCCTTGGTTACCGAGCTGTGACATTCATTTGGCCAATGCGGTGGATATTCAGCAACAAGATCCACACTCGGTGCTAAGACGCTGTCAGGCTTTCTTTCAGTGGCGTAAACAGCAAGCCGCGTTGCTCGAAGGTGATATTTCCTTTATCGACTTGCCTGCGCCCTTGCTTGGCTTTTGGCGCCGCTCGGCGAAGCAACAATTGTTGTGCATTTTCAACCTCAGTCCTGAGGTGGCCGCACCACTTGAACTCACCCGCTTGCTGAGTGGCGCGCAAGCCATTGGGCCACACAGCCAAGTCCCACACTATGATGTGCAAACATTAACTGGCTTTGGCTACGGCATCTATCTTGGTCAATCAGTCGAGTGAGTGGCGCGTCAACAGTCCCTTGGCGCGTAGGAGGCGCAGGCCCACGCCAGCTTGGCTTAAATGACAAGTCGCGCCTTGAGCTTACGAACCAGAATCCAGCAACACTCTGGCAAATTTACGAGCGGTTAACCGCGCCAAAGGCATTGGTTTAGTTAACCGCTGACTGATGTTACGAGTTACTCGTGCAACAGATCGTGACAGATTTGGGCGAGATCGGACTGTACTGCAGCCGCGGTGACATCACGACCGGCACCGGGCCCTCGAATGATCAGCGGGTTGGCTTGATAAAAGGCCGATCGGATCACAAACACATTATCGCCAGCGGTTAAGTTCGCATAGGGATGATCCGCTGCCACCGATTCCAGCCCCACTTGCGCGCGATACTGCCCGTCAACAAGCTCCAAGCTCGCCACATATCGGATCACTTCACCATTAGCCTGCGCCCGATCGAGCGCTGCCGCCATCGGCGCATCCAGCTCACTCAAGCGACTAAGAAACTCATCCAACGAAACATCTTGCAAATGTACTGGCACTAACGAGTTAAGCTCAATATCGTCAAGCGCTAATGGCAAGCCGATCTCACGGGCTAAGATCAACAGCTTGCGCTGCATATCTCGACCGGAGAGATCGTCGCGAGGATCGGGCTCGGTGATCCCAAGACCTTTGGCTTCATTCACCAGCTGCGAAAAGCTTTGCTCGCCAGTAAATTTTTCAAACAGCCAGCACAAGGTGCCTGAAAATATTCCGCCCACCGCTTCCACCCGATCCCCTGAATTGTGGAGATCGTTTAAGGCATGTTGTACCGGTAAGCCAGCCCCACAACTGGCGTTGTAACGCCAGAATAAACGTCGAACATTGAGCTGTTGTTTTAACTGACGATAAAAAGGCAGCGGGCTAGAACCAGCTAACTTATTGGCGCTAACCATATGAATGCCTTGAGCAAAAAAGGCCGGATAGTGCAAGGTTAAGCTGGCACTGGCACTAATATCGAGCGCCACCAGCTCATCACATGCTAAGGCATTAAGCTGGCTAAACAGATCCGCATACTGCCAAGGTTTACCATCGGTGTCTAAAGCGTCAATCGAGCTGATGGCATCGATGCCCTCGCCATTGATATAGGCGCTTCTCGAACTGACGACCCCGACCAAATCAACACTAATTTGCAACTCTTTGCATAAGTGAGCTCGGGCCTTAGCAAACAAGGTTAGCCAAGCACTGCCGATATTGCCGGTGCCGAGCAAGATCACGCCAATGCGCTTGCGTGGCCCTGCGCAGCGACGATGCACCTTTTGGGTTAAGCTATTGACTTGCTGACAAGGCACTAAAGTTACCAAGCTCAATTCGTCTTGATAAAGGGCAAACGCACTGCGATTTAATAAGCGTGCAAACGCGCGGCGATACAGCGCGGCATCGGCGCTAACCAAGGCCACTAAACCGTGGTCAAGCCGGCTATTAATATTCGATAAACCACACTGCTCGGCATTGGCCTGTAATAATTTATGGATCTGCTGGCGACTCTCTAATGTACAAGCCAAGCTCAATTGCTTCTCTTGGCACCAATGCGCCAACACTTGCACTCCATGCTGAGGCAACAAGCTTAAGAGTTCATCAGCCTCGGTCTCGAGCTGACAACTGAGGACGCAAATCTGATTAAGGCTAGTCACGACTGGCGCACTGGCTCTATCTGTGACTGGTGAAATCAGGGTAAAGTCGGTGTGGGAGGCATAGCTTGATCGCACCGCTAAACTGACATTGGTATCAAATAGAGGCTGCAAGGTGCGTTCATGCAATACCGGCGATCCTAAACGGGCTAAGCGATCGGCCTCAGCTAAGGTCATGCTCGAGAGTAGCTGCGCATCACTGATCTTATTGGGATCGGCATTAAATACCCCTTCCACATCCGTCCAAATTGTCACTCGATTAATCCCAGCTAAGGCCGCTATCAAGGTGGCACTGAAATCCGAGCCATTACGGCCAAGCAATAACGTTTCCCCTTGGGGATTACTGCAAATAAATCCTGTCACGACCAAGCGGCGATCACTCGACTCAGCCAACAGCTTTTGCACTAATTGGCGCGATTCATTCATGCGAATTTGCGGCACGACGCCTTCATCGGCGATCAAGATCTGAGTCGCATCCACGTGGCTTGCATCAACGCTAGATCCGCGCAGTAATGCCGCCATTAAGCGCGCCGACCAACGCTCACCAAAGCTAACCAAGTAACTGATTTGATAGTGTGAAATCTGATCTAATTGCAATAAGCTAGCGATCTGTGCCTTATCCAGGGCTAAACGCTCACGCAGTTCTCGAGCGTTATCACTGGTCAACAGTTGTTCGATCATATGCTGCTGATATTGGATCAAGTCCGCCAAGGCTTCTTGCCACAAGGCTCCTTGCTGACTGAGATCCAATAGTTGATATAGTTTATTGGTGGTTTTTCCGGCCGCCGACACGACGACCAGATCGTTGCTCTGGCCATGGGTCAGTAAAATATGGGCCACGCGGCGATAGCAATCTGCATCCGCCAAACTCGATCCACCAAATTTATGTAAGTGTCGACGTACCATCAATTACTCCTTAGAACCCGCTGCGGCAAGTAAGGCCTGTGCAAGATCCGCCACCAGATCACGCGGATCTTCAATGCCCACAGATAAACGGATCAAATTATCGCTGATACCAGCCAACGCTCGCGCCTTAGGATCCATGGCTCTATGGGTCATGCTCGCCGGGATCGCCACCAAGCTTTCAACGCCACCTAAACTCTCGGCCAATGAGAAAAACTTAAGTTGATTTAAAAAGCGCGTCAACGCTTGTTCACCGCCGGCCAATTCAAAACTCAGCATAGCCCCAAACCCCCGCTGCTGTCGCGCGGCAATGATATGCCCTGGATGACTGCTTAACCCTGGATAATGGATCTGAGTAACCACTGGGCTTTGTTGCAGTAACGCTAACACGGCTTGGCAATTTTCTTGGTGTTGGCGCATGCGCACACTCAAGGTACGTAATCCGCGTAAAGTGAGGTAGCTATCAAACGCGCCCGCGGTTAATCCCAAGGTGTTAGACCACCAATCGAGTTGCTCTGCTAGCTCAGCGGTGGCTGCAATCACGGCGCCGCCAACGACATCGCTGTGACCATTGATGTACTTAGTGGTGGAATGCACCACAATATCGGCGCCCAATAATAGCGGTTGCTGCAGGGCGGGCGATAAAAAGGTGTTATCGACCACCAGCAAGGTATTTGACCCTTTGAGCGCCGTGGCAATGGCGCTGATGTCGACCACCCGTAATAATGGATTCGATGGCGTTTCAATCCAGAACATCGCCGGTTCAAGTGCAATGGCCTCAGCAATGGCTTGAGGATCGGTTTGATCTATGACCTTAAGCTGAAAATGCCCTTTAGCAGCCAAATGGGTAAATAACCGATAGCTGCCGCCATAACAATCATGAGGGATCACCAACAATTGCTCGCGAGTTAATAGACTGGTCGCCAACGTAATTGCCGCCATGCCTGTGGCCGTCACCACCGCCCCAGCCCCTTGCTCTAATTCATTCAGCGCTTGGGATAACAAACAACGGGTGGGGTTGCCAGAGCGGCTATAATCAAACGCGCGCGGGCTCTTGTGGTCAGTAAAGGAATAATTCGTCGACAGATAAATAGGAGGCACCACGGCACCATGCTGAGTGTCGCTTTCAATACCTTGGCGCACGGCCGCGGTTGCGGTATGTCTGTTGGCCATATTCAACTCCTTTAATGCCACTAATAGATGTCTGGACGTCTAAGTTAGCTCAGAAATTGATCAGGGTCAATAGACGTTTAGCAGCATAGACATCCAAACATAAAGAAATCTATTTGCATTGATCCCGAAAACACAGCAATAATTTGACTAGAGATTGTAAGGGGTTAAAATCTGCTCCGAATTCTTGATATCACAGGTGAATCAATGACCGAATGGAATGGCGACTATATCAGCCCTTATGCCGAGCATGGCAAAAAGAATGAACAAGTGAAAAAAATCACAGTATCCATTCCTTTAAAAGTGCTGAAAGTATTGACGGATGAGCGCACTCGCAGACAAGTCAATAATCTGCGTCACGCAACGAACAGTGAGTTATTGTGTGAAGCATTTCTGCATGCCTACACTGGCCAACCATTGCCGAATGATGAAGACCTGTCTAAAGACAAGCCTGACAGCATTCCGGCCGATGCCAAGCGCATCATGGATGATATGGGTATAGAGTGGGAAGACATGGAATAAAGCGCAGCTAACGCTTTATATCGACAAGGGGCGCATGCGCCCCTATGTTTTTGATGCCGACACCCGCCTTGGTGGCTGAAAATTTTTCATCCGCTGTGATTAAAATTGATAACGGGTTTGCACTGCCGCGCCCAAACTATCGCCAGTACCAAACATCCCCGCTACATCGATACTGAAAATTCGACCAAACGTCATGCCCGAACCTAAGGTGTAGATATCATCATGATTAGCCTCGATATCATAGCGATAACCAACGCGTAACGATAACCAATCGGTCGCTTGCACAGCCCCGCCAACTCGCCAATATTGACTAGAACCCATGCCGTCAAAGGGAGTGCGTTTATTAAGATCGATATCCGAGCTCAGCATCCACTGCCGCCAATCCCAAGCAACGCCGAGCGTAAACTTAGCTTCGCTAGTAAAACTAAATTGGCGATCGTCTATCACAAGGCTATCGAGCTTATGCTGAACCAAATCGCGGCCACTCAAGCCTATGGTCAGCTCCCGTGTCGGCATGATAGTAATCCCCGCATCTAGATTAAATTGCGTGTTATTACTGCGATATCTATCCTCACGAATGTCATCGCGATCAAAACTGGTGACATTAGCGACATAATTAAAACTGTCTAAGCGCTGAATTTTAGGACTGATGCCGATAGTCACTGGCATATTCACGATCGAGAGCGGGTAGCTTAGTGCCACACCAAATTCCGAGACCGCCCCCGCCACTGCCGTGCCTGAAGACGTCAAGGTTCGCGACTCTGGCGGGTTATCGGGATCCAATGAGCTCAAGGCATCGATATCGCTTTGGGTCACGTCGGCAACGCCCATGCCTTCAACATAGGTTTGATAAAACAATGCCGTAGGAAAGGGATGTGTCGGGAATGCGATGGCGGCGCCGACAGCCACGTTGGCATAAGCGCTATCGCCAGATAATTCATCGAGGGTAATGATCAAGCGTTGCCTATAGGCATCGATTTGGCCCATATCCCCATTATCTATGGCCTGGTTGAGTCCTTGGTAATTATCTTGAACGCGATCGAAGCTGGCTTGAAGATCGTGGCGATCCGAGTAGCTGGCCGATAATGCTGGGAGGAGTAAATCCACATCGTCATCGCGAAGATCGGGCTTGGCCAGCAAGGCGGGATTGTAAAAGACTGACGCCGCTTTGTGGCTACTGGCAACCCCAACCCCGCCCATGGCGGCAGATCGGGCGTCAATTTCAGCTTGGCCAGCGATCGCCACTGCGCACATGCTAAAGGCCATCAGTAATGCTAATCCCTTGCGTAATATCATCGTCTTCTCCCTGACCGACCTAACGATGGCAAATAGAGACTGCTGATATCACGATCAAAACTTGCCTTACTTTTACTCTAGTTCAGTCAGCCTCAGAGTAAAAAAAATCCGCCGATTTTTTTATGAAAGTATGGGCTTTTTTAAGAGTTTTCGCTGCAGGGTACGACGATGCATTCCCAGCTGACGCGCGGTGGCAGAGACATTGCCTTGATTGCTGGTTAAGACTTGTTGAATATGCTCCCACTCGACGCGTTTAGGAGATAATGCATTTTCGGCAGGAAGCGCGATCGCACTTACCCCCCCAGGAAGCAAGGCATTGACTAAGGTGGCGGTATCCACAGGCTTGGCCAAATAGTTATCCGCCCCTTGGCGAATAGCCTCCACCGCAGTAGCAATGCTGGCATAGCCGGTTAACAACACTAGGTGAACCTTAGGCAAGCTGGTACGCAA
The DNA here is from genome assembly GCF_019209865.1 of Shewanella sp. NIFS-20-20. GTDB lineage: Bacteria > Pseudomonadota > Gammaproteobacteria > Enterobacterales > Shewanellaceae > Shewanella. Next base: position 33,908 of record NZ_JAHUTT010000013.1, read on the forward strand.
TAGTGGGATCAGATCTAAGCCGCAGCCACGACCAATTTTCATGTCTAATAAAATATGACTCGGCTGCCATAACCGTGCTTCAGACAAGGCGAGTTCACAGCAATCGACATGATGGCACTCAAACCCTTGGCCAGATAATCGACGCTGTAGCACATTTGCTAAGGGAATATCGTCTTCGATAATCAACAGCTTATGCATCTTCTCCCCCGAGGTTATCCGCCGCAGAGTGAGTTAAGGCGATGGGCAACCATACCTCGGCAATCGTCCCTTCTGCGCCGAGCGATCGTAACAGTAAGCGACCACCTAAGCGCTCTAAACTGCTATGGCTTAGCACTAATGCCATGCCTAACCCTTTGGCGGAATCGATCAATTGATAACCAAGAACGCCTACGCGACTGCTGTCTAGACCGGCACCATAGTCACGAATCGTCAGTCGTACAAAGTGAGCGTCTTGCTGCCAACTCAGGGTCACACACGCGCCGTGCCCAGCCTCTCGACTGGCGCTAGCACCATTATCAATCAAGGCCATCAGCGCCGGCAATAAACTGCTGTCAGACAGAATATGTCGATCAGGGAGGTCATCTGCAAACTGATAGTGCAGTTGAATCGTGGGCATCAATAACGACAGCTTGTGTTCAAGATCCGGCAGTAACTCACTCATCTTGATGGTTTGCTGGCGTTTATCGCGGATGTCTTCGGTGGCTGAACGTAACTGTTGCAGGCTGAGCTCACAACGCGCGAGGGCGCCATCAAATTCTGTCAATGAATCACGCTCTGGCATTTCTTCAGCCATTTCTTCCCACAATAACCGCAAACTTGCCAACGGCGTGGCCAACTGATGCGCCATTTGCGCCGAGGCCGTGCCGAGCGCCAACAATTGCTCTTGCCGTAATTGGTGCTCGCGCAAGTAAGCTAATTCGGCCTCTTTTTGACGCATGCGTTTAGCCAATAAGGCCACACTGGTGGTCAGCACTAACGCCGAAATCACAAAATTAAACCACATCCCAAGAAAATGAGAGTCCATATTGTGCTCAACCATGTCACAACTGGGCATGGTTAAAATCATGGCGCTATAAGCCAAGGTCGAGACCAAGGCTAAGGACCAAGCCGCCCAATGCGGTAAAATGACCGCGGCCAGCGCAATGGGTAACAATAACAACGACACAAAGGCATTGGTAGCGCCCCCCGTGACATCTAACCACATAGCCAGCAGCAAAGTATCCACCAGTAAGCAGGCAAACAGCCGACTATCGGCGGCTTGGATCCAACGGCGTTTGGCAACGGTCAGGCATAAAAATAACAATTCGAGGCTAAATAATAGCCCCAAGTATTCCCCTTGAACCTGCAAGCCAAAGGTGTCGGCTGCGAGCCAACTTAAGCCCAATTGCAGCAAGAGCGCGCCCAGACGCAACACCAAAATTAGATCATGGGTCGTCAAGCGATGCCAGCGTTTATTCGGTGCAATTGGTGGGCAAGTTTTAGTCGTCAACGGAGTGGATAACATCGCAAATTAATTATTATTATCGTTAATTCACTAGTTTAAGAACTTTTCAAATTCGGTGCACTTGTTTACCCTTAGCAAACTCTCAGATAACAAGCTGGATCACGATTTGCCGACACAGTCCCTGCCTTTAGTCATTGCCGGCCCCATGTTAAGGCATTGTGATAGCCAGCAATTGACCCTGTGGTTAGTCACCTCTCAACCCTTAACTCAATTGTCACTCACTGTGCTCGCGCGCACCTATCCGTTAGCACAAGATGCCTGTCATTGTGTTCGCTTAGGCAAGCATGCTTGGCAATATGTGCTGCATTGGCAAAGCCCGACGCCACTCCCCTTGAGCACTACCATTAGTTACCAGTTAATCGACAGCCAATGGGGCGATGTGTTTGCCGACATCGATGAACTCAATTATTCCCAGCAGCCATCGCCGTCGGTCTATTTACGCCCTCGCATCGAACAGGTATTACACGGCTCTTGCCGCCAAGCCCATCATCACAGTGACGATGCCTTGGTCGCCGCCGATCATACCTTAGCTCATAGCGTTCAAGAGCAACGCCCCGATCTGTTGTTAATGAGTGGCGATCAAGTCTATATCGATGATATTGCAGGGCCGATGCTGATGGCGATCGCTCAGGTCATCCGCTTATTAGGCCTACCGCAGGAACATTTCAGTGGCGCTGCGATCCCCAATAGCCAAGCCATCAACTATGACGCCAGCGCCTTGTATTTGCGTCACAAAAACTTATTGCCCACCACCGACTACCCTGCCGCCACTCCACTGGGTCGTTGGTATCGCAATCACCCCATTTTCACCTCATCGCTGGCCGAAAATCATTTAGTCAGTGTTAGTGAAATCATGGCCTTGTATTTATTGGTGTGGTCGCCAGAGTTGTGGCAATGGCTCGATATCCCTAAGCAACTACCAGGCTTGTCGGCCGTGAATCAGCTGCGCTGGCAGCAACAATGGCAAGAGCTGTTAATGTTTAAAGCTGGCCTCAGTAAGGTCAGAAGGCTGCTAGCCCACGTTCCTGTGTATATGATCTTTGATGATCATGATATTACCGACGACTGGAATCTCACGGCAAAGTGGGAGCAAGCGGCTTATGGTCATGAATTTTCACGACAAATCATTGGAAATGCCTTAATTGGCTATAGCTTGTTTCAATGTTTAGGCAATCGCCCCGAGCGTTTTTGCCATGAGCTGAGCTTTGTGAGCGACTGGCTTAACCGAGTCGATTATCAGGCAGAAACCGCCTATGTGGATAGCCAACAACAAGCTCAAGTCATTAGTCGACTGTTAAGTTATTCATCATGGGGCTATGAGTTAGAAACCCAGCCTAAAGTGGTGGTGCTAGATACCCGGACGCAACGCTGGCATCGGGAGTCGAATCTCGCCAAGCCCTCAGGCTTAATGGATTGGGAAGCCTTAAGTCAATTTCAACACAACATCTTAGGTCATGACCAAGTGATCATCGTCTCTCCAGCCCCTATGTTTGGGGTGAAATTAATCGAGACGATCCAAAAAGCCGTCACCATGATCGGTGGCTCGTTATTGGTGGATGCTGAAAACTGGATGGCCCATCCCGGCGCCGCGAATACCTTGCTGAGTATCTTCCGTCATCGACGAACTCCGGAACAATTTGTGATTTTATCTGGCGATGTCCACTACTCTTTCGCTTACGATATCCATATTCGCTTTCGCCATGGTGGCCCGCAAATTCACCAAATTACGGCCAGCGGTTTTAAAAACCAGTTTCCAGAAAAATTGCTACCTTGGTTTGATCGCATTAATCGCTGGCTCTACGGCTACGCATCGCCATTAAACTGGTTCACTCGGCGCAAACGCATGGTGATCCGCAGTTGCCGCCCCAATCATGCCAAGCAGCAACGGCTGGTTAATAAGAGCGGCTTTGGCCGAGTGTACTTTGATGAACAGGGGCGCCCGACTCAGGTGCAAGTCGTTCATGGCGATCAGGAGATCACAGAGTTCTTTTCACCCAATAACCATCACCAGCAAGAGCCATGATCCGCAACATGAGCTTAATCAATCCTGCGCTGCAAGCTTAATCCTGGCACTTGCCAGTCATGAGACTTTGCCGTCACCGGATCGACAAAACTTAAGCGGCGCGCCAGCAGTTGCAATGGCTGATTAAAATTATCGGGGCCTTTAGCTTGTAACTGGGGATAAAAACGATCGTTGAGTAAGGGCATGCCCAAGCTCAGCATATGCACGCGCAACTGGTGCGTTTTACCTGTGATAGGGCTAAGTTCAAACAAGCCCAAATCTCCGGCCACAGCCACTAAGCTAATCTCGGAATGACTATTAGCATCGCCTGGGACTATCTGCATTAAAAAGCTTGGGTTGGCAGGTTTAATTCGATTTTCGATGCGCCAATGGCACGGCAATCGCAGTTGCTGCGACTGATGCAAGGCTAATAATTCTGGCGTCAGGCGCGCAATGCCGTGGTACTGCTTATTAATGGTTTTGGCAGAAAACAATGCATGATACAGATGCCTAGTATCGGGATTAACACTCAACAGCACTATGCCTGCGGTTTCACGATCGAGGCGATGGGCCGGCACTAAGGTGTCTATTCCTGTGGCCAACCGCAAGCGATGAACTAGGCACTCATTGACATAATTTCCACTGGGGGTCACTGGCAGAAAATGCGGCTTGTGGGCAATCACTATGTGCGGATCTTGATAGAGAATATCGACCTCAAAGGGGATCTTGGTTTCCGCGACCACCTCGCGGTAATAATACACCCGAGCGCACGAGCGATAGCGGCTATCGCTATCAATCAAGCTACCATCTTGCCAACTCACTAACCCCTGCTGCATTCGGTCGCGCCACGTCTCAGGCGCAATGTGAGGAAAGCGCTCACAAAGATAGGACAGCACAGTCATATCATGAGATTGAGATTGAGGTAACACAAGGTAAGACGGTTGAGCAGCGCGGGCAGTCGACATGGTGATTCATTTCATGGCATCAAGGGGCGCATCATACCGCCAATCCATAGCTCTCGCCTAGCCTTGCGCCACTCAACCCACAAGCGCTGGGGCAGCAATCGTCCATTATCCATTGAGGTTATTGTCGGCACTTAAATCTGATTTTATTAAGTTAAGCATAAAATTCATGGTCTTATGACAATCTGGCTGGCTCAACAATTGATGTTTATCATGGTTATACATAGGTAGCACTTCCAGCCAACGCTGACTGACCCAGCAAGCATCTTGCCATTGAGTATCGCCATAGAGCTCCAATAAATCCGGATGAACTTGATAAAACTCTCGCAACGCTTGGCTTAGTAATCGATATTCGCCCACTAACGGCTCATGTTGCCAATTTTGGCTTGGAAAAGTCAGTAACATCCAGCGCTTATCTAATTTTTGCATCGATGATATCACCCTGACACGCTGCAAGCCTTCAATCACTATCGACAGGCTGTTATCACTTAACTGATTGAAATCAATCACGCGGCAATGAGTGACAATCGGATAACAGGGGGGTGCATGCTGACAACCCATGCCAAAAGCCAGTGGAATATCCAACTTTAAGCTCTCGGTTAAGGTTAATATATTCAAGTTATCAACCACGCGGATCTCTTGTCGACCCTGAGGTAAGATCAAAGTATCAATCGCAAAAAGCGACATTACTTCGACGTTCATCTTGCCTCCAACACCAGCGGCATGCCTGTAGAAAAATTACAACCCGTCAAGGTAGTCAAAATTTGACCACCCCTTAATTAAACTTAGACCACTGATATCTTAAAATGATTTCATACAGAAAAAAATAATCACCGATGGCACTTAGTTTGCTGGCTTCGCGGCTTTTGCTCGCCAGAGAACGACGGCGATGGCACCGATCAATACCGACACAATTAACCAGCTAATGATTTGATGTTGATGATAAAAAATTAAGAGTGGTGTCGACTCTCTCTCGAGAAATGCTGGGCCCAAACCGAACACTAACGCCCAGACACTGGTGGCGAATAAATTACCCAATAAAAATTGCTTAACTGGCATTTTCGCGATACCACAGCCGAGGCATAAATACTGTTTTAAGCCCTCAACAAAGCGGCTAATCACTAGACCCAATCCGCCATACTGGCCAATAAATTGATGCAATTTTTGCTCAGTTTGCGGCTTAATCCAGCCCTTGTTAAGTAAGACATTGCCAAAGCGCAACCCTAAGTAATAACCGATGCAGTTACCACTAAAGGCACTAATTGCCGCCACGATAATCACTAGCGGCAATGACATTTGGCCACTCGCGGCCAAGATTGCCGCCACGATTAATAAGGATTGGCCCGGGGCTGGAATGCCAAAGCCTTCGACCGCAATTGCGAGCGCCAAAATAACATAGCCGTATTGGTGTAACCATGGGCTCAGGTCAGTCACGATATGATGTAACGATTCCAGCATTAGGCAGTATCCATAACAGATAATGCCTTCATTCTAGTCGCTAAGACGCTGACACACCCATGATAATTACTTCATGTTGGCACGGTTACGCTGCCGATGCTTAGATAGCGACCTTCACCACCACCTTACGTACCCACTCACTGCCAGGCCCAACCCCAGGCATATGGATATCCGTCGGTAAAAAAATGGCAAACTCACCAGCCTTGAGGCTGAAAAAGTTGGCTTGGGCTAACAGCGGCGCACTGCTAAACTCGGCAAAATCTCGTCCCTGATGGTAATCGGTATCACTGCGTCTATCGGCCAAGGGTAAACAGCCACACATTTCCTGACCCGACACCACAAATTGCACATCCATATAACGCTGATGGACTTCAAAAGGAGACTGATGACGATCACCGGGTTGATAGTCATTGACGATAGCGAACACCTTATCGCCATCAATATCGTGTCGACCTTTGGCTAAATTGGCGACATCAGCCTGCTGTAAAAATGCAAAGGCCTGGGCTAAATTCGGGTGGATCCCGTGATAAAGGTGGCTCATGGCCAAGGTATCAGTAATCATAACATCCCCTTAAAAAAATTAGCGCTAGTGTAAACCTGCGCGGGGGCAATAGCCATACTCGAGCAGGCTGCTTTCCATCAGCATTCTATTATATGATAACCATCGCATCAGCTCGTGTGTCCCAGCCCAATTAGCCTCAGTCTTAAGGCCGGCACCCACTGAATTGTTTAGAATGAGCGACGATGACGCGCCTTGATCCCGCCAACCTTGATTAGGCGAGCCTAAGCTTGGCGGGATCAATACCGACTCAATAGGACGGGGATCACTCCCGCAAGCCAAGGAGCCCAAGTGGCCGGATTACAATTACTCGCAGGCCCGAGTGCCTTAAGCCAAATACGCCGCCATGGCTTGCGTCCCGAATTATTCAGTCAATTGCTGGCAGCCTCGGGGGGACCTAAGTTTCTAGGCTTGGCCAATTTAGATAAATACCTGTTCAGCGAATTCTTTAACGCCCGCCAGCAGCCATTACATACCTTAGGCGCATCATCTGGGGCTTGGCGGTTGGCATGCTTGCCACAAACCGACAGTAACGGCGCTTACGATAGGCTCGTCGAAGCCTACATTGGTCAAGCCTATCAAGGCCGCCCACGGCCTACGGAAGTCGCGACCAAGGTGAAATCGATTGTGAGCCATCTATTGGGTGCCAATGGCGCCGCGGCGTTGATGCGCCACCCCAAGATCCATCATCACGTCGTTGTTTGCCGCGCTCGCCATCTCAATCGTCACCCTCAGCCATCCCTGTTACTCGCCGGACTCCTCATAGCCGCGGTCACCAATGCCATCCACCGTCCGTGGTTGGCACACTCTTTTGATCGAGTGCTCGTAAGCCCCGCCGGCGTTAACTATCCCCCCTTTAATCGAGTGGCCGATTTGCCCACCACTCAAACACATTATGATCAGGCCAATCTCGAACAGGTGTTGCTCGCCACGGGCAGTATTCCGCTGGTGCTCGCTGGCGTCGACGCCATTAAAGCACTGCCGCCTGGGCGCTACTTTGATGGCGGCATTACAGATTATCACTTTAAGTTAGATTTAGGCGCGGCCACTGGCTTAACCTTATACCCTCACTTTTATCCGCACATGAGTCCTGGCTGGTTTGATAAATCCCTACCCTGGCGCCGCCATGCCAAAGCCTTCGATCGCGCCTTAGTGTTAGCACCGACCCCTGAATTTACGGCCAAATTACCCTTAGGCAAGTTGCCTGATCGCACCGATTTTAAACACTTAGATACCGCCACCCGCCAGCGCTATTGGCAGCAGGCTGTCGCGCAAAGTCAACAATTGGCCGATGAATTCGACCAAGCCATCAGACGCCCAGATATTGCCGTAACGCCCTTGTTTTAAAAAAAATAAATGCAGCCTAGTGGCTGCATTTATTTGCTCAATCTATCGCAGATGATTCATCGCGATGTAGACGATGAAAATGTGGCATTCAGCTCTCACTCTACTGGTGTAGATAGACAAGCTTCGCTTGCCAAAACGTCGTGGGTTCCACCCTCACGGGGCAAGAGGGGATCAACAGCAATTCCCTCTTGCATCTCCCTTGCCGCCCCAACCGAAGTTGTCACCCATCGATACATGCCTTCAATGGACGCAATCACCGCCGATTCACCATCCCTGGCTCAACGGCGCCTGCTTTGTCATCCATGACAGAGCTGGCTATTGACGTCATTTCCCTCCGGCAACTTCAAACGGGGGGAATTAGTGTATCTCGTCAGCTCATCACTGCCCCAAAGCTGCCTATGCCTATAAAGGCCATCTGCCCAGATAGATACAATGAAGGAAGATTTGGTCAAGATACTCGCAATATGGAGTCGCATTTTTTGAGCAAGCTCACAACTGGAATATGACATCCAGTCCCCGTTTGACGCTGGCGAAAGGGTTGTTGAAAATGGCGAAGCGAGGCATGGATGCCGAAGCCATGACAGTCGAATCATGGACGAGCAACGCCCCTGACTCGGGTGTGGGTTTGGGCGAATGCTTGCCCAAGGCAAGCGCACTGATGAGCGAGAGGCAGGGATGCCGAACTGGCCGCGGTATAAGGATGTATTTACCCACGACTTTCACTGCTGACAAGTGGTATGTCCCGCAGGGGCAAAACCAATCAAAGCGCAACTTGGCACGCCTTAACCTACAGCAGAATCCCACAGAGATTTCGGTACTGAGAACCGGCAGACAACTCTACAGCAGAAAGAAAAAGAGGAAACTACAGACGACGCACCCAATAAAAAACGGCACAAACTTGTGCCGTTACCCAAGACCACAGAAGGTAAGGCAGTTTCTGTGGTTTGCAAAAAAAAGTGATGCCCTGTAAAGCTAGGCATCACCAGAAAAATACACCTCATCCCTGAGTAAAACGTCTTTAAGAATATGACTTAAGCTCAGACATCAGCTTGCTGAGTTTGAGGCTTCTGCTTACCCTCAAGCAGGTTGTACAGGGCTGGCAGTACCAGCAACGTCAGCGCGGTTGAGCTCAGCAGGCCACCGATAACCACAACCGCCAGCGGCTTTTGGATTTCTGAGCCGATGCCGGATGACATTAGAATCGGGATCAGACCCAATGCCGAGGTCAGTGCCGTCATTAATACTGGCCGCAACCGCCCCACTGTGCCTTCAAGTACGGCGTGATTGAGGGGCTCTCCACTGGCCAGTCGCTGGTTAATGGCATCCACCAGCACCACGCCGTTCAATACCGCCACCCCAAACAGGGTGATAAAGCCGATAGAGCTTGGCACCGACAGATAAGTGCCACTCAAATACAGCGCCAGTACGCCACCAATCAATGCCAAGGGCACGTTGGCCATGATCAAAGCCGCTTGCTTGCCACTGCCAAATGAGAAGAACAGCAATAAGGCGATCAATGCCACCGAAATCGGCACCACGAGCATTAATTTCTGCTGTGCTCGTTGTTGATTTTCGTACTGGCCGCCCACCATCACGGTATAACCTGCGGGTAAGTCGGCTTGGGGCACGATGGCATAAATATCATTGACCACTGAGCCCATATCACGACCAGAGACGTTAGCTTGTACCACCACCCGGCGCTGTACATCGTCGCGACGAATATTCGGTGGTGCCATCTCTACGGCCACGCTAGCCACTTCACCAAGACGCACTTGGGCGCCCGTGGCTCCGGTTAACAGCAAGTCTTCCAATGCATCCGGTGAGTTACGATATTGCTCAGCCAGACGCACTTGAATATCGTATCTTGCATTGCCTTCAATTACTTGACCGGCACTGACGCCACCAATGCCCTCACTAACTAAGCTCATCACTTGATCGACGCTAATGCCATAGCGCGCTAACCTATCGCGATAGGGACGGATCACCAACTGCGCTTCTCCGCTCACCTGCTCAAGTGATACATCAACGGCGCCATCAATCCCGGCCACCAGCTCAGCGAGCTGCTGTCCCTTAGCTGATAACACCTCAAGATCGGGTCCAAATAACTTGATCGCTAATTGCGCCTTCACCCCAGACAATAATTCATCCACACGGGTCGCGATCGGTTGTGAGAAGGTAAACAATAATCCCGGGTACTGGGCCAAACGATCTTGCATTAAATGTTGTAATTCAGAGCGATCGCTCGCAGAAGTCCAATCAGAGACCGGCTTAAGACCCAAATAGATCTCGATATTACTCACAGGTTCAGGATCGCCACCCAATTCAGGCGCGCCAATGCGGCTCAGCGCATATTCAACCTCAGGAAACTCCAGCAAGATAGCTTCCAGCTTAGGCGCGGCTTCCATGGCGGTACCCAAACTTGCCGTGGGCGCTAAGGTCACCCGCAAATTAATGGTGCCCTCTTCCAGTTCAGGCACAAATTCTGTGCCCAAGCGTGGCAATAGCATCATGGTCAGCACAAACAAACTTAATGCCGCCGCCATAACTCGTTTGGGTGCAGCTAACGTGGCCACCAACACCCGGCGGTAGCTCAGTTCAAGTCCAGATAACAAAGGATTGTGTCTAAGTTTGACTCCCGAATTAAACAGGTAGACCGCCAGCGCTGGCACCATCAACAAGGACACCAGCAAGGCCGCTCCCATGGCCAAAATAATACTGACGGCCATCGGCTGGAACATCTTGCCCTCGACCCCTTCTAGGGCAAAAAGCGGCGCGAACACTAGCATAATGATCAAGGTGGCAAAGAAAATCGGTCGACACACTTCAGCGGCCGCCGTCATTACCTTAGCCGCAATGGAGGAGTGATCATCACGTCCCAACTGCTTAACGATGTTTTCGACCATCACAACCGAGCCATCCACCAGTATACCGATTGCAATCGCGAGCCCGCCCAATGACATCAAGTTGGCCGACATGCCAAAGTAAGCCATCAGCATTAACGCCAGACCGATGGACACCGGAATAGAAATCAACACCAATGCCGTGGCACGAATATTAGTGAGGAAAAATAACAGCACCACCAAAATAAACATAAACGCCATTAATAAGGCATCAACCACTGTGGTTACCGCTTGAGTCACCAGATCCGATTGATCGTAAAACACCTCAAAGTGCACCCCGTCAGGCAGTGACTGTTTAATCAAGGGTAAGCGAGCATCAATTTCATCAATCGTGACCTTGGTATTGTCGCCCATGCGTTTCAGGACGACCCCAGCCACCACTTCACCTAAGGCTTCAATCCCCTCGTCGGTGCGGCGACTCATAGTGACCGCGCCCACCCGAATTTCACTGCCATAGGCGATAGTCGCAATATCACCTATGCTGACAGGCGTGCCTTGGTACTCGGTTAAAGGAATAGAGCCTATGGCATCTAAGCCCTCATCGCCCGCGGGTAACATGCCATAGCCACGCACCACCAGCTGTTCTTGCCCTTGATCCATAAACCAGCCACCCGCATTGCGGTTGTTGCTGGCTAAGGCTGCGGTCACTTGTGGTAAATCGACGCCAAAGGCTTGCAATTTATTCGGATCAACTTGCACCTGATATTGACGAACATGACCGCCAAATGACAACACATCGGTGACGCCGCCAACGGGCATCAACAGTAACTTAACCAAATAGTCATTCAGACTTCTGAGTTCATCACTGCTGACACCGGCGTCCTTATCGGCGCGTAACACATATTGATAAATTTGACCCAATCCGGAGGTATTAGGCCCAATTTCCGGCACCCCCACCCCCGACGGGATCATTTCTTTGGCTTGTTGCAGCATCTCAAAGACTTGCTGACGAGCAAAATAGATATCTGTGCCTTCGGCAAAGACCACAGTCACAATCGATAAGCCGGTACGCGACAGCGATCGCACTTCAGTGACCGATGGCAAGGCGTACATGGCCGCTTCGACCGGATAAGTGATCAGCTTTTCAACTTCTTCGGCCGCCAATCCTTCGGCCGCGGTGTTCACAGTGACCTGCACATTGGTCACATCAGGAAAAGCATCGAGATTCAGTTTTGGTAACACCAAACCACTGGCGACAATGGCCGCCAACAAGGCCATGATCACCAGTAAACGATGACGAATAGCCGCTTCAATTAATTTCACTAGCATAGGTACAGGCCTTAGTGGTTATGGATGTCAAAGCCAGATTTGGCTTGCTCAGAGGCCAGCAAGAATGCTCCTGCGATCACGACTTCGCCCTCATCAGGCAAACCCGACACCAGATTCATGCCCCGTTGACGTTGACTCACGGTCACTTCCACCGCTTCAAAAGCATCACCTTTGACCATAAACACTTGCCAATGACCATCGCTACTGCGGGTCAAGGCGGCATCGGGCAACACTAACCCCACTTGCTCAGAGGTCGTTAAATACAACTCGGCAAATTGGCCGGCGTGCAACACGTGTCCTGGATTGTCCATCCGCGCCAACACTTGCTCGGTGCGAGTGACGCTATCGAGCTCATGAGAACGGCCAATAATCGTGGCCGCGAGCAACTTGTCATCCACTCTGACTAACGCCTTGCTGCCCACAGTTAATCCGCTCGATTGCGCTGGGGTAAGTTGGGCTTCGACCCATAAGCTTGACTCATTGGTTAACTGCATTAAGGCTTGACCACCAGCACTCACCTGACCACGCTGAGCAATATCTTGCTGAACCCGACCCGCAATTGGTGCCAATAATTGATATTCGCCAATGCGTTCAGGTTGGGTCGCTAATGCCTCAATTTGGGCTTCAGTCATCTTGAGCGAGGCCAAAATAGCCCGCTTGAGTTCGGCATCCACCTGCGCCTGCAAACGGCGGCTGGCACTAACGGCTGAGTTATCCATGGCCTTGACTCGGCGCCACTCGGCACTGGCATTAATAAACTCGGCTTGTGCTTGCGCAACGGCCGCGCCGCCCAAGGTTAGCAAAGGCTGACCTTGGCTAACATTTTGTCCTGGGGCGACGTGGCGAGCCATCACTCGCACTTCAAGTTGCGGGGCTAAGATCACAGTTTGATCGCGATCGACAATCAAGTTCGCCGTGGCAACCGCATCCAAGTTGAAATGACTGTCTTGTAACGCCATGACCTCAATGCCAGCCAAGGCCAGTTGCGCGCTCGATAAATGCAGCCCTTCTTCATGGGCATCTTCTATCGCACCGACGGCGGGAAGGACTTCATCATGGTCGTGTCCAGGACCGGCCTGCAATGGTGTTGCCCACAGAATACTCAACGCCAAGGCGATGACTGACAAAGAAGGGCGAGATACGTGAGTTAATAAATTCATTAGTGAGCCACCTGATTAACAGAAGAGGAAGAAGAGGTGATTGCGGCTTGACCATAGATCTGCTCGAACCACAGAGTTAACTGGCCACTGCTGGCCATCCAGTTAATCCACTGGTTATAGATGGCTTGCTCTAACTGCAAACCCACTTGATAGCTACTGGCTAATTGGCGTTGGCTCTGGAGGTAATCACCGGTAGCCAGATCACCACTGCGCCACTGCTGCGCCAAGGTACTCGCGATTTCCGAACCCGCGCGATACACCAGTTCCCGCCAATCTTGATAGCGAGCTAACAAATTGGGAATACTGGCCTGAAACAACTGATAATCTTGCTGTAATTGTCGCTCTGTCACCAAGTATTGCTGCTCGGCCATGATGACGGCCTCACCTGCTTGAGCATACTCGGCCTGATAGCGGTTGCGAACTTGCAACGGGATGGACAGGCCGATGCCAAACTTGTTTTCACTGCCTTCACGTTCAGCGCTAACACTGATGTTAGGATCGACGCTCGTGTCACTGGCCACCACGGCTTGCAGCAAGCGGCTTTGACGCACCGCGAGATAGGCTGCTTGTAGGGCTGGCAATCTGGCATCGACTCCCTGACTGCTTTCCATGCTTATGACTTGCATAAAATCCGTCAGGGTGAATGCTTGACCGAGCAATCCCATCACGGCGCTATTTGCCGCTAATTGCGCTTGTTCAGCTAAGGCAAATTCGGCGCTGTTATTGGCCAGTTCTAACGCTAATTGTTGCAAGGCCACCTGAGGCAAGTCGCCAGCAGCCACGCGTTGACGACCAATATTCAGCTGTTTACCCGCATGCTCGACCTGTTGCTTGGCAAAGCGATATTCTTTATTGGCAATATCTTGCGCCACTAACGCCTGTAAGGCCGAGGCTAATAATTGATCTTGCGTCATTTGCCATTCAAGCTCGGCTTGCTGCAAAGCTAGTTGCGCCAGCGCAGCGCTACTGCCTTGCTTATCGCCCCAATCAAGGGTTTGGCTCAAACCAATGCCATAGGTATCTTCGCTGGCATTTTGATAGCTCACATCGAGTTCGGGATTGTAAATCGCCTGACTGGCGGCCGACGATGCGAGCTGCTGCTGTTTAAACGCTGAGGCCTGTACCTGCATTTGTGGCAATTGCCCGATCAGGCTCTGCAATTGTGGCCACCAATGCTGCTGGGCTTGGCTAACCGAGACATTAGCCACCTCGGCGGTTGCCCCTTGGACGCAAGACGCCATGAGGCCAACCCCTAATAACAATGGGGCAAAAAAAGAAGGTTTCATAAATTTATCCAACACTTAGTGTTAACTTAATTCGCCCTAATGCCGGCCACACCACATCATTGGATGAGTTCATGACGTTTAGCGCAGACCACCCGCCATCGCAGGCGAGTACGCGACATTAGAGATAGAGTGTAAAACGCGTTGGATTAACTAATGGGGGGGCGATACAGCATGGTCGCCGAGGTCAACAGACTACCTAAATTGGCGGGTTGGAGATCTCGACTGGCAGGGGTGCTGGCAAGCTCAGGCATAAAAGAAAGCAGCATGACACCACCGCCATGGCACTGGCAATCGAGGCATAAATCAAAGGATTGCCACTCAACACTTTGATGTTGATGACTGAAAAACGCCGGTTCTGCGGCGTGGGCGGACTCAAGTTCGAGATTACACTGACATTGTATGCAGGCTGCTTCGACTAATACCGGCGCATTAAATGTTAAATGAGGATGGGATGATTCTTCACCGGGCACGCTGGCATCGAGGTGTAATTGATGAGCACCACTATTGGTTGCAACAAATTGAAGCAACACGATAGTGATCAATGCACACGTCAGTTGATGCAACATTCTGATTGAAATCAATTCATCAGCCCTAACAGACAGTTAATCAAGATATTATTGATGGAACATTCTAGGGCATGCCATAAAGAGCGCAAGTGCTTTTACATACTTTGACATTAGCCGTCATCAAATTGTGATCAATCACGGCTAATGGGTAAGGCAAGGATTAGTCGGTGGTGTTACCAAAGACGCAGTGCTTAGCATAATTGCCGGCTTCATCGGCAGTCCAATCGCCTTTAGGTTTTTTATCTAATTGTTCACACCAAGCTTTGCTCCCTACTGCGGGGGAGCAGGCCACCAACCACAGAGCCGCGACAGCAATCGCCAATATTTTTTTTGTCATACAACCTCCATTATTCTCTCACTGCACCTGCAATGAGTCTTGTCGTTGCGCTAAGAAGTGTAGCGCATCTTCCTTCAAATTGAGGGGATACCATGCCACTTGCCCTTGGATCAAGGGTCCAAATAACTGCAACGCATTGCTGACCCAATCGGGGCCGCCTAACATCACTAAGGTATCAAAGGGGGCAAACTGCACTTCACCGGCGCCAGACAAGGTCGACTTATCCCAACCTTCTAATAACACATCGGCTTCTATGTATAAGTCGATGCGGCCATATTGTTGTTGGTATTGGCGCATTAACGGTTGCAACCGTTGTCGATAATCTTCAGCGGAGATATGGCCGCTCACAAATAAACTCAACACGCCCGGGGTAACATCGGGGATCTGACACAACATGCACGCACTCCACAGCTAAGTTAATCAGCACAGTAAGGTAAATGAGTACCTCTTGCCGGCGAATTTGCTCATAATAGCCAATTATCCTTACAGGCGGCTAACTAATTCTGTGAGCAACCTCAGCATCAACCCGAGTGTAATGCGCTGATGATCAAAATTTCAAACCGCGTCATCCTTCAGGATAGCGAAATCGAATGGCAATTTATTCGCGCCAGTGGCGCCGGTGGACAACATATCAATAAAGTGTCGACCGCGGCCCAGCTGATCTTTAATATCCACACCTCCTCCTTGCCCGAAGAATATCAACAAAAGCTCTTAGTCCTGCGCGATCATCGCATCACCCAAAGTGGTAAAATCATTATCAAATGCCAACAAAGCCGCAGCCAAGACAGCAATCGCCAAACCGCGCTGGAGCAATTTATCGCATTAGTGCAAAGTGTGATGCATACTCAAAAAAAACGCATCGCCACTAAAGCAAGCCGCAACAGCCAGCGTAAACGCATGGACAGCAAGACCCAGCGCGGCCAAGTAAAACAGCTCAGACAAAAAAAATTTGATTGACCCCATTCTCAGACCATGCCAATTTTTGTCTGACAGTTAACCTCAAGGACCTAATATGTATAAAATTTTGCTGCTCAATGGCCCCAACCTCAATTTATTAGGTCGACGTGAACCAGAGAAATATGGCCATCAATGTTTGACCGACATTGTCAGCACCCTACAACAACAAGCCTGTCAACTCGGGGTCGACTTAAGCCACTTTCAATCCAACGCCGAACATGAGTTGCTGCAAGCGATTCATACGACCGATGCCGACTTTATCTTAATCAATCCGGCCGCCTTTACTCACACCAGTGTCGCCTTGCGCGATGCCCTGCTGGGCGTTGCGATCCCCTTTATCGAGATCCATATAAGCAATGTGCATGCACGCGAGCCGTTTCGTCAGCATTCGTATTTATCCGACGTGGCCGTGGGGGTTATCTGTGGTCTTGGTAGCCAAGGCTATGAGCTTGGGCTGCTGGCGGCCATCAAGCAATTACAAGCCGATTAATCCCGTCGCTGCGCCTCGCGCCCCGCAGCGAGGCGCTCCCCATGCCTTACCAGCCCTCATTACGCTGTGAGCGCTAAGGTCGGCTAACGACAGACTCCCCTCATGCAGTAATACGATAGGGGCCGCGCTTAAGTCTGGGTTAATCCCACCCACGCCGCCGAATTGAGCTACCTTTTATGATTAATATCTCTTTGGATTAATCAGCAGAGCCGGCTATGAAACATAAAATCTCCATGACCGCCATTAGCTTCCTATGCAATATCACCATGGCGGGGTTTGCCACCCAATTTGGGATGCTGATTGAACCCATTGCCACCGCGTTTAATGCGAGCACCACCGAGGTGGCCGTGATTTTCTCTTTACTCAATGCCGGTGCATTAGCCGGCACAGTGGCAGGCTTCTTTGTGATCGATGCTTTTGGGGTCAAGCGCGTCACCGTCAGTTGTTATTCCTTGGTGTTTCTGTTTGCCGTGGCCATGTACCTGACGCACTCGTTTATGATGGTCAAAATTTACATTAGCTTAATTGGCTTTTTCGCGGGCATTGGCCTGTGTATCGCAGGCACTCTAGTGGTGAAAATTTGGCATGCGCGCCTGCACAGCACCTTACTGGTAGTGCAAGATGCCAGCTTTAATATTGGTGGGGTGATTTTTCCGCTGCTCACCACCTATGCGTTAAGTCAGCACTTGGCTTGGAGCAGCAGTTATTTAATCGCTGGCATCATCGCTCTGCTCACCGTGACCCTCAGCCTGATGACCAACTTCAGCGCTTCAGAAGACCATCTCAGCTCTAATGTCATCAGCAAAGCTAGCCCATCTGAATGGAATATCGGCATCTTAATGGGCGGTTTTGGCCTATTTATGGTGATGCTGTCGTTGTATACCTTCTTAACCTGGGGGCCCTTGTTTTTAGAGCATAAATTTGGCGAGCCATTCATTAAGGCCGGCCATATTATTACCGAATATTGGTCCGCGGCCCTCGTTGGCGCTGTCGTCTCTGCCATCGTAGTCACTCGCGTCTCAGTGCGGCTATTTTTAGTCACTGTGCTTGCCATTGCATCGGTGATCACTGCGGTTATTGTCACCACAGAACACCAACACTGGTTGCCTTATTTGGCCTATGGCTATGGCTTTGTATGCTCGGCCTTGTATAACACCTTTATTGCTTATGGCGTCTCTTTTGTGAAAAAACCCAGCAGTAAAAATATTTCCTATATCTTAATTGCCGGCAGTACTGGCGCCATGGTCAGCCCCGGATTGACTTCGCTCCTGCGCCCCTACTTGAGCCTACAAACCATCATGTACGCCATTCCGTTATTTTACTTACTGACTTGTCTATTGTTAATTGCCTCCAATGCGATGGCTCCCACTAAGCGTGCTGAG
Source organism: Shewanella sp. NIFS-20-20 (assembly GCF_019209865.1). GTDB lineage: Bacteria > Pseudomonadota > Gammaproteobacteria > Enterobacterales > Shewanellaceae > Shewanella. The sequence continues at coordinate 52,087 of NZ_JAHUTT010000013.1, forward strand.
TATGATGGCCGCCCCCGTGCGGCTTAAATTGTGCTTATTGAACTTGCTTGAGGGTATACTGCCACTTTCAACGAGGAAGCCCCATGAACCGCAAAAAGAAAATCAATCAAACCCTGATAGCGAAAGACAAACGTAAAAAAGCCAAGCTCAATGGCCGACCCGCATCAGGCTATGTCAGTAAAGCCGAACGAGAGCGCTTAGCCCAAATAGCCGCCAACAGCACCGACAATGATGCCAATAGTGACCTCAACGCAACAAGCGCCCCAATCACGACTGCTTAAGGAGTAAACTAAACGCTACAGCTTACTGTTTGAATAATCTTGAATTATTTGCCGTTATTATTGTATTTTTCTTGGTATTGGTCTTATTTATCATAGTAACGGGATCTTACGCGTGAAATGGCTGACCTCGTCTCTGGCAGGCGCCATTAAACCTGTTATAACTGCCTTCAGTTGATCCGTACTCTATAAAAAGCCTTACAGGAGCTTATGATGCACCCAACCTCATTAACCGAATTCTTAGCCGATGTTGCCGAAAAAAACGCCTACCAAGATGAGTATATGCAAGCGGTCAAAGAGGTGCTGACGTCCATTTGGCCTTTCGTTGAAGCCCATCCGCATTACCTCACCAGTGGCGTACTCGAACGACTGGTGGAGCCTGAACGTCTGATCCAATTTCGAGTGTCTTGGGTCGATGACCAAGGTCAGATCCGCGTTAATCGCGCCTTTCGAATTCAGCATAACTCCGCCATCGGCCCCTATAAAGGTGGCATGCGCTTCCACCCTTCAGTCAATCAATCGGTATTAAAGTTTTTAGCCTTCGAGCAAACCTTTAAAAATGCCCTCACCACGCTGCCAATGGGCGGTGGTAAAGGCGGAAGTGACTTTGATCCTAAAGGTAAAAGCACTGGCGAAGTGATGCGTTTCTGCCAAGCATTAATGCTAGAACTCTATCGTCATGTTGGCGCCAATACCGATGTGCCCGCCGGCGATATTGGGGTGGGTGCCCGTGAAATCGGCTTTATGGCTGGCATGATGAAAAAGCTCAGTAACAGTGGTGAATGTGTGTTTACCGGCAAGGGCTTAAGTTATGGCGGCAGCCTTATTCGACCCGAAGCCACGGGCTATGGGGTACTGTATTTTGTGCAAGCCATGCTGCAAAGCCGAGGTCAACAATTACAAGGCATGAAAGTGGCGGTGTCAGGCTCAGGCAATGTGGCGCAATATGCCATCGAAAAAGCCATTGCCATGGGCGCTGTTGTGGTAACAGCCTCTGATTCATCAGGGGTGGTTTATGATCCCGATGGCTTTGATAACCAAAAACTCGCGCAACTGATGGCCATTAAGAATGAACAACGCGGCCGAGTCGCCGATTATGCCAAGCAACTTGGCCTCAGCTATGTTGAAGGCGGCAGTCCATGGGATTATGCGGTCGATGTGGCCCTGCCTTGCGCCACCCAAAATGAACTGAACCAAGATGCGGCAGTCACACTGGTCGGCCATGGCGTCAAATATGTTGCCGAAGGCGCCAATATGCCTTGCACCGCCGAAGCCATTAGCGTCTTCCATCAAGCCAAGGTGTTATTTGCTCCAGGTAAAGCCGCCAATGCCGGTGGGGTAGCCACTTCTGGCTTAGAAATGAGCCAAAATGCCATTCGACTCAGCTGGAGCCGTGAAGAAGTGGATACGCGCTTACAAGCCATCATGCAACAAATTCACGCCACCTGTGAGCAATACGGTCGTCATGGCGATTATGTCAATTACGAGCAAGGTGCCAATATCGCCGGCTTCGTTAAGGTCGCCGACGCCATGATAGCCCAAGGGGTCTATTAAGCCTTAGCGTCCATCAACAACAAGGCGCGCTCAGCCGTTGGCTGAGCGCGCCTTGAGTTTATCTGGCGACGAGATTATTTAATAAATGCGAAGGCATCGCCGTATAAATGCGCCTCTTCCACACCCATTTCTCTGAACTGCTCGCGTGCCGCCCCAACCATCGCAAAGCGACCGGCAATATAGATGTCATAACCGACGAGACTGATAAAGTCGGCCTTGATTTGCGCTAACAAGTTGCCTTGCTTACCATCCCAATCGCTATTGGCTTCTTCAATCACGGGAACAAAATGCAGCCAAGGGTGATCTTGATGCCACTGACGGGCAATCGACTCAAAATACATGGCATCTTGGGTGCGACAGCCCCAATACAGCTGAGTGTCAACATGATGATTTAGAGCGATCATCTGCTCAACTAAGCTTTTAATGTAAGAGAATCCGGTGCCACCTGCGATCAATAACCGCGGGCGGTGGCTATCTTCACGCAAAAACGCATCACCCCCTGGCATTTCGATCTCAATATGGCTACTGGTTTTTAAGCGCTCAACCACTTGCATAGGGTAAGCTTCTGATTCGGCAGCGCCTATGTGTAATTCAATATGATCTTGCCCTGGAGCGCTGCCAATCGAAAAGGCCCGCTTGTCGTTATCATCCATTTTTACCAGCAAATACTGGCCGGCTTGGAAATCACACAAGGTGTCAGGCTTTAGCTTGACTTGATAAACGGAATCATTAAATGGCGTAACAGCCAATACCTGGCAGCGAATAGTTTGCATGTTCTTTCCTTGTTCCCTTTCTACGAAGGTTTGTGTCAGTCACTTGGTGGCTAGTCATCAAGAGCCAATACAAGTCATTATAGAGTAGGCGCCGAATCGATGCCTAACTCATCCCAGATCTCGTCGACCTTGCGCTTTACCGCTTCATCCATGACGATAGGTGTGCCCCATTCACGATCGGTTTCTCCCGGCCATTTGTTGGTGGCATCGAGTCCCATCTTGGAACCTAAACCCGCCACTGGCGAGGCAAAATCAAGGTAATCAATTGGCGTATTGTCGATCATTACAGTATCGCGGGTCGGATCCATACGCGTCGTAATCGCCCAGATCACATCTTGCCAATCGCGGCAATTGACATCCTCATCGACGATCACAATAAACTTGGTGTACATGAACTGTCGTAAAAACGACCACGCCCCCATCATGATGCGTTTGGCATGCCCTGGATATTGTTTACGGATAGAGATCACTGCCATTCGATAAGAACAGCCTTCAGGCGGTAAATAGAAATCAATAATTTCGGGATACTGCTTACGCAAAATCGGCACAAACACTTCGTTCAATGCCACCCCTAACATCGCCGGCTCATCCGGTGGACGGCCGGTATAAGTGCTGTGATAAATAGGATCGCGTCGATGGCTGATGTGAGTCACAGTAAAGACAGGGAACTTGTCGGTCTCATTGTAGTAACCAGTATGATCGCCATAAGGCCCTTCAACCGCCATTTCATCAGGATCGATATAACCTTCAAGAATGATCTCACTGGTGGCCGGCACTTCCAAATCACAGCTGAGCGCCTTGACCACTTCAGTGCGCTCACCACGCAGTAAGCCGGCAAAAGCGTATTCGCTCATGGAGTCAGGCACTGGCGTGACCGCCCCAAGGATGGTGACCGGATCGCTACCCAGAGCGACCACCACAGGATATTTTTCCCCAGGGAATTGCTGTTTAAAATCGGCAAAATCCAACGCCCCACCGCGATGAGACAACCAGCGCATGATCAGCTTATTTTTAGCCAATAACTGCTGGCGATAAATGCCGAGGTTTTGGCGCTTCTGCCTCGGGCCTTTGGTGATCGTCAGGCCCCAGGTCACTAAGGGCGCGGCATCTCCCGGCCAGCAATGTTGGATTGACAGCTGGGTTAAATCGACTTCATCACCAGTTAACACCACTTGTTGGCACGGGGCATTTTTGATGGTTTTCGGTGGCATATTTAAGGCTTGCTTAAACATGGGGATCTTAGCGATCGCATCTTTAAAGCCGCGTGGCGGCTCTGGCTCTTTTAAAAAAGCCAGCAATTCGCCCACTTCGCGCAGCGCCAGCGGATCATCTTTACCTAATGCCATTGCCACCCGCTTAGGGGTGCCAAATAAGTTGGCCAGCACTGGCATTGAGCTGTTTTTGGGCTGTTCAAATAAGATGGCAGGGCCGCCTGCGCGTAAGACCCGATCGCAAATCTCGGTCATTTCCAGATGAGGATCAACTGGATAACTGATACGTTTAAGTTCACCATTGGCTTCTAAATGGTCAATAAAGCCACGTAAATCCTTAAAACTCATATGGAAATAGCCTTTTATTCATACGTCCTAATGGCGGGCACTATAGCATTAATATGTTAGTAAATTAATAGTTAAGCGCTAAACATCACGACTGCTATGCTTGCTAGAGCTAGGTCCTCTTCACCACAACCAAGGAGCTTGGCCATGGCTTATCGACTCCCTCTATCATTAGGTATTTTCTGTGTGAGCCGCGGGGCTTTACTGGCCACCGCCATCACAGGCCTGATAATGCTCAGCCCCCACACCGAGGCTCGGGATCATCGCCATTACCCTCACTATGATCCCTGGTCAAGGCATGTTAATCAGTGGCGCGATCCGTTTTGGTATCGCCCTTACTGGCGCAATCACTATTACCCCTTTTGGCGCAATCCATACCGCTACGCGTGGTCGCCTCTGAGCATCAACCTCTCGTTTGATAACCCGCCAAGGCGCACCAGGCAAAATCGTCAAGTGCTAACTATCGCCGCCCCCACAGTGACGACCTTACCGCTAAAGCAAGTCAGTCATAATGATGGGGTCAATCAATTGGGGCAAGATGCGCAAGTGGTGTTAATCGATGGCCGCTATCGTTACCGCTGGCAAGGTACGCTGTGGTGCCTTGACTGGCACAGTGAACGCTACTTCCCGGATAGCAGCCCGCAGTGCCGTTGCCATCGCTGCGAGGCTGATATGGTAAAGTAAAGCGCAGTAAGCCTCTTAATGGGCAAACTCAAGCGTTAGGCTTGAGGCGATAGCGCAAGCCTAACCATGCCAACATGCCGAAAATAAGTACCATTAACCACAGCTGACAATAAGGCCAAATAATGGCAGCAAAGCCACTGCCCATTTGATTCATCGTCAGCATCGCCATAATGGCGGGTACGGCAGGCACAGCTTGCGATAGCCACACTAATGGCTCAGGGATTAAAGCTAATGGCCACACGAAGCCCGACACAAATAAAATAGGCATCGACGAAATCAAATAGGCTTGAGTCGGTAATTCGCGCCGCACAAACAAACAACTTAACCCAATGCCGCCTAAGCAACTGGCTAATAAGAATGGTAGCATCAGCAGCCCAACCTCAGCCAAACTGGCATTGAGCTCGGCGCCATAGCCCCAATAACACCAACCGACATAGTAACTGGCAAAAAAGCTATAGATCAGCATAAACGCCAAGGTGCGCCCTAAGAGCAATTGTCCCGGACTAAGCCCGCTCCAGTATCCTTGTTGCCGCCATTGACCCGCCCCTAAAATACCCGTTCCCACCAGCAAGGTTTGCTGCAAGATCAATAAAAATAATCCCGGCACAACGTAAGGGGTATACCCCAGAGACAAGTTAAAAGCTGGGACGGCATCGATACTCACCGGATGAATGTGAACCTTTGCCGCTTGCGCAGTCATACCTCGCGCAAGCAGCCCTTGGTATTTAAGGCCACTCGCAAACTCCTGACTGACGCCAATCAAGCCCTCGGCAATGGTGGAATAGACTAAGAAATAACTGGCATCACCGGCCGCGGTAATCGTCACCCCTTGACCACTGAGTAAGTCGCGCTCAAACCCTTTAGGAATGCCTAACAACCCATGGGCTTTGCCAGAAATAATGGCCTGTTTGGCGTCCGCCAGAGTCGCAACCGTCGCCATAATTTTGAGTTTAGGACTGGCATCCGCTTGGCGAATTAACTCGCGGCTCAGGGGGGATAAATCATTATCAACCACCACCACTAACTGCTGAGTCGGTACTTGGTGTAAATAGGGTAACGGATATAATACTGAGTAAAATATCACCCCACCAAATAAGGTGATAGCAATGGCGCGATCGCTAATGATCGCCTTGAGTTCTAACCCGATTAATTGCAGTAACCTCATGTTACTCCCCTGGGCGACGTCGACGACGCAGCAATAAGAATAACAGCGGCACTAACACCAAGAGCACCGCGTAACTCAGTTGTTGTGATAACACCGTCTTTAGTCCTTGACCATAACTGACCACGGCGACTTGCGCATCAATATAATGACTGCTGGGGATCAGTAAGCGCCACCACTGCGCCGCCAAGGGCATTTCATGCACCGGGAAGGTAATTCCCATAAACGCAAAAGCCGGCGCAAATAAGGCGGTACAAAAACTGACGACCCGCGCAGGCTCGGCCAGCAATAAGAAAATCACCAGCACCCATAGACCTATAAATAACAGCATCACGATTAAAGCAGGCACTAAGGTTAAGATATCCCCCGCCAAGGGCAAGCCTAAGCCATGGTACATAAACACCAGCATGGCGAGCCCTTGCAGCAAGGCTAACGGTAAATAGAGCGCCATTTTTGCGCTCACACTCGGCCAAAACGCCTGCTGAACCCAGGTGGTAAACTCGGGAGTTAGCTCTTCATTTAAGGCATTAGCAAACAGCAGCATCGCCGAGATTTGCAGCAGCGCAATCAAGATAGGTGGCATTAAAAACGCCAGATAATTACTGCTTTGATTGAACAAGGGAGTTAATTGCACGGCTATCGGATTGATGTTGGCGGCGGTAGCTATAGGAAGCACACCCTTTGCCAATAATTGCTGTCGCGCCACCCCTTGCAGCGCATCGGCAAGTCCTTGTTGCAAGGCGCTGGATAACAGCTTACCCACTAACAAAAACTGGCCGTTATAGTGAAGCACCAATTGCGGCTGTTGTTGGGTCATCAGCTCCCGTGAAAAACCGTGGGGGATCAAAATCAGCGCAAAGACATCACCTTCGCGCATGGCTTGTTCAGCATTCGGCAATTGATTAAATTGCTGCAAACTGACCGCAGGGCTCGCCTGCATTTGCCGCGCTAATTGCCGGCTGAGGCCAGAGTCATCCTGATCCACCAGTGCCACCGGTAAATTTCGCGGTACCGCGGCACTGAAAATGCCATACAAAAACAACAGCGCCAGCAGGGGCACCCAGGTGGCTAAGGCCAATTGCCACGGACTGCGCCATAAATGACACACCTCATGGCGAAAACGCGCACTCCAACTGATGGCCTTCAACATGGTGAGCTCCGCTTATAAAGGCAATAACACTGACATGCCAACCCGCAAGCGCGGCTCGGCCTTGATGGGTGTCAGCTCAACACTGAAGGTGCGCATATCAAAATCATGACCCGACTCAGTCGCACGCCACGTCGCGTATTGCCCCATGGGGCTAACATACGTCACTTTAAAATCTAAGGTTTTATCGAGTGCGGGCACTTGTAAAGCCAAGATTTGCCCCATCGGGAAATGGCGGAGTAAATCTTCGCGAACTTGCAAAATGGCCCAAGCATCACTCATATCCAGCAGGCTCACTACTGGGAAGCCTGAGGGGGCTAACTCCCCATCAAATAGCAACACCTCGCTAATCTCCCCCGCATGGTTAGCCCGCATTTGGCTGTCATTAAGCACAGCATTGACCTCATCGACCGCGCCTTTGGCCATTAACGCTTTACCTGCGGCCGCCACCTTAGTCTCTGGGCGCGCCCCTTCAGCCGTCATTTGATACATGGCTAAGGCGGCTTGCTCGGTATATTTTGCCGCTTGCCATTGGGTATAGGCTTCATCGCGCTTTTGACGCGCCAATACTCCATCGGTAAATAAATTTTCGACCCTCTCATAGGTGGTCGACGCCAGTTCAGCAGCAACTTTGGCCTTTTGCCATTGCTCTTTAGCCGCCATCACTTGTTGGCTACGCGCGCCATTATTAGCTTCTTGCTGTAATGCTTTGGCCGCCTCATAGCCACCTTGAGCTTGGGTCAACTTGGCATCGAGCTCAGGACTACTGACACTAAACAATAAGTCGCCCACGGCCACTTGGTCGCCCTTGCGTACCAACACCTGTTCAATGCGTCCTGGCACCTTAGAAGACACATGGTACTCCCGCGCTTCTATTTGCCCTTGTAACACTTGCGCTTGAGGTTGATAGGCCTTGATTAAGCCCCAGCTAAACAATGCCGCCAAGGCTAAGATGGCCAGCACGGCCAAGATACGGTTAGTTCGCATTAGTTTTCTCCAACACCCGACTGCGGGCAATAAACTCATCTAATTGGCCAGAAATCGACATCACATGGGCATAGGCTTGGATATAGCGATAGCGTGCCGCTAAGCGCTTGGTGGCCACAGAGGTCAAGGTCAATTGCGCATCGACACGCTCAAGCGATGTCGATAATCCTTGCGTAAATGCCAGCGAACGTAAGCGTAAATTTTCGCTAGCTAAGGCTTCGGTAGTCGCTAACGACTGATATTCTTCACGCGCCTGTTCCATCTGGCGATAGGTTTGATCCAACAATAAACTCAAATCTTCACGAGTTTGCGCTTGGGTATAGCGGGCCTGCAAAATAGCACTCTTAGCCGCCGCGACTTTGCCACTGCGACCATCTCGACTGACTAAGGGGATCTTAATGCCTACGCCCACCATCCAATCGGGTTCGACTTTGGCAAACAGGCTATCATCTTCGTAGAGATTGTAATTACCATAGAGAAAGACATTGGGGTAATACTTACCCTTTTCCATCTCTTCTAAGCCTTTGGCCTGCTGCTCCTTAGCCGCTAACAACTTTAATGCCGGATGCTGGCTTAAGGTCAGTTCCATTAAGCGCGGTAAGCTGGGATCGCCGGACAACATAAATAATGGCGAGACAGGTTCAACCTTGAGTTTCAGCATGCGATCGAGCGCGATGTGAGCCATTTGCGCCTGGCGCCGAGCACTCGCGGTCGCAACCTTGGCATTATCCAGCGCGACTTCGGCATTCAGGCGCTCGACCACGGCGATTTGGCCTTGTTGCTCTAACGATTTAGCGTGAGCCACATGCTCACTTAAGGCTGCAACCAATTGCTCTTGGGTCGCCAACACGGCGTTAGCCACAATGGCGCCATAGTAACGATCCACTAATTGGGTAAATAATTCGCGGCTAGCGAGAATTTGCGCTTGCTGCTCTTCGGCCACTTGTGCCGCCAAAATCCCTTGCGCCGCGGTCACTTGTCCACCGGTATAAATCGGCCAAAGTGCCTGTAAGCTGGCGCGAAATACATCTTGTTGAGTAAACGGGGTGACAAATAAATGACCTGGAATGCCGGCTAACGCACCGCCGAGGGCGGGCGGTAAGGTGGCAGGATCGATGGCCGCCAACGGGTTAAGATCGCGCAAGTCGAGCTCAATTGGCTGTTCAAGATAGGTATAGCTGCCAGCTATATTAATCGAGGGCAAGGATAAGTCGTCACCACTGGCTTGCTCAGCGCTGGCGCGGTCAACTTGTTGTTGTTGTGCCTTGAGTTTATCGCTAACTTGCTGTAATTGCTGCCAAGCCGCATCAAAACTGATCTCGGTAGCTGCTAGGGGCAAAGGTAGCAAAACGCACAGTGCGAGGGCTAACAGTCGCATAAATTCCTCTAGAGTATTTGCTCTAATTGCCAGTATTGTACACAAACTACACTGGGCCGTGATGAACATTTGTTTATTTTATCGCACTGACAAAAATGGCTAGATGAGGATCTAGCCATGAGCTCAGGGTCAAGCGCAGCAGATGCACCTCAGTGTCGCGAGCCCTTGACGAGCAGCAACACCAACCTCAAACAATTATGCAGTTCCACCGACAGTCAGCAAGTCGAGCTTGAGACTCGGCTGGCCCACGCCAACCGGGACGCTCTGACCATCCTTACCACAAACGCCAACCCCAGGATCCAACGCCATATCATCACCCACCATAGAGATCAGTTTCATGGCTTCAGGGCCATTGCCAATCAAGGTCGCCCCTTTCACTGGTGTCGTGATCTTACCGTCTTCGATTAAATACGCTTCCGAAGCCGAGAACACAAATTTGCCCGAGGTAATATCCACCTGACCACCGCCAAAGTTAGGCGCATACAAGCCTTTTTTCACCGAGGCGATAATGTCTGCCGGTTTAGATTGGCCTGCCAACATATAAGTATTGGTCATACGTGGCATCGGCAAGTGAGCATAAGATTCCCGTCGGCCATTGCCGGTCGGTGCCACGCCCATCAAGCGCGCGTTAAGCTTATCTTGCATATATCCTTTTAGAATGCCGTCTTCAATCAAAACATTGCGTTGGCTTGGGGTACCTTCATCGTCAATGGATAAGGAGCCACGACGATCGTTCAGGGTGCCATCATCTACCACAGTCACTAAAGATGACGCTACTTGCTGACCAATTTTGCCACTAAAAGCACTGCTGCCCTTGCGGTTAAAGTCACCTTCTAAACCATGACCGACGGCTTCATGCAATAACACCCCGGGCCAACCGGCACCAAGCACCACCGGCATTTCACCCGCAGGCGCATCGATAGCGACTAAGGCCACCTGCGCTTGACGCACGGCTTCGCGGGCGAAACCAAAACACATTGGCAGACCAGCATCATCATTTGCAAAGAAAATGTCATAGCTATGGCGTCCACCACCGCCGGCTGAACCGCGCTCACGTTGGCCTTGATCTTCCATAATCACCGAACAATTAAAACGCACTAACGGCCGAATATCTGCCGCTAGTGTCCCATCGCTGGCGGCGACTAAAATTTCTTCGTGAACCCCAGACAAGCTAACGACCACTTGAATAATGCGGCTATCCAAGCTGCGAATATAGGCATCGGCCTCACGCAGTAATTGAATTTTTTTCACTTCTTCCATGGCCGCTATCGGATCGTCACTGGCATACAGGGAGTGCACCTGGTTGGCTTTGAGGGCATGTACCGAACCTTGCTGACCGGCGTTTGCGATACCTCGAGCGGCTGCGCAAGCACTGCTTAATGCCTCATCGGTAATATCATCGGCATAGGCAAAACCGGTTTTCTCGCCACTGATAGCTCGCACGCCAACGCCACGTTCAATATGGAAACTGCCTTCTTTAATGATGCCATCTTCCAGCACCCACGACTCATGGCGGCTGCCTTGAAAATAGAGATCGGCAAAATCGATCTTGTGGGTAAATAGACTAGCAAGGTGTTGATTCAAGCCTTCAAGGCTTAAGCTGTCACGTAATAAACTGGCACTGACTTGCGTTAATAATGGCATTCGCTCTCTCTTGAGATCCGACGGATCCCTTGATAATTAATCTTGATTCGACGTCACTTTCAATGACGGCAACTGAAATCGGTTATGGGCTGATAAGGGTAACGCGTCGCGCACTCGCGCTAATTCGTTGAGGTTAACCTCAACATGAAGCCAGCCGGTTGCGCGCGGTTTTTGCGCCACGATATCGCCCCATGGCCCAACCACCATACTATGGCCCCAGGTTTGACGCTTACCCTCAGGATGCCATTGAGCCGCAGCGGCGATCACGCACTGACTGTCAAGCGCTCTAGCTTGCAACAGGGTTTGCCAATGGGCGCGACCAGTGACCGCGGTAAATGCAGCAGGCACCAAAATAATATCGCAGCCTTGCTGCGCTAATGCGCGAAATAATTCCGGAAACCGTAAGTCGTAACAAATGGCGAGGCCAAGCTTACCAAACTCAGTGTCTATCACACTAATGCGATCACCTGGGCAAAAGGTGGTGCTTTCACAGTAGCGGCCAGTGTTATCACTAATGCTGGCATCAAACAGGTGTAACTTATCATAATCGCCCAGCAAGCGCCCATCTGGCCCCCACACATGGCAGCGACTATAACAACGACCATCGTCACTGTTAACCGGCACAGTGCCTGCCACTAAGGTAATGGCAAACTCGGCGGCCCAACCCGCAAGAATACGCAGGTATTGACTATTCGCAGCCAGTTGCTGTTGTTCCAACTCTCGGCCACCAAACAATAATGCGCACTCAGGCAGCACCACTAACCTGGGGCTGATAGCCGGGTCTAGGCACTGCAATTGCTGGTAAATAAAGGCAAGGTTTTGCTCAGGATCCCGGCCGCTCTGGCACTGCAGCAGGCTAATATTGGCTGTGACCCTCTGTGTGGCTTGGGGTTTGAGATCCACCATCCGCCTCCTTGGCAGCTTCGATTGCTTGAACATCTATTTCCGGCTTACTCGCCGTTTGGCTTGAGCTCCCCTTGGCACTGGCGGCACCTGGGCTGGCAGGCTTGGCTGGCAAAATCGACTCAGGGATCTCAATTTCTTTACTCTTACGCTCTAACTCTTCGAGCTTAGGATCTGACATGGTACCAGTGACGCGAAAACGAATTTCTGAAATCACCTCAATCACCGGCTCAAGTACCTTAGTCAAGGCAAACGCCCCAACGCCCATGGTCCAAGCACTGGTACTGAGCAATACCACGGTCGGCACACTCGAAGCCAGTTGCGGCACGAAGCGAATATCATAATTTAAGCTTTCGGTAGCCAAATCCGTATAGCCGCGTACTTTCATATTACCGGCGATGGCATCCATTTCAGTATCGGTGGTTTTGACCACACCATTATCAATTTTTAGATTACCACTAAAGGCATTGAAGTACAGGCCTTGACCAAAAACATCTGAAAAATCGAGGGATAATTTTCGTAATAAGGAGTCCAAACTAAACAGCGAAAATATCCGAGCGCCTTTATCACTGATCTGAGACAAATGCCCCTTACCGAAAGTAAAGTTAACATCACCATTGAGGCTCGCCACACTAAAATCAAACGGCGATCCTTGCCAGGTCAAGGTAGCATTAAGATCAAGCGGCGCTTCTTTCAGACCAGGATCAATTTGCAAACGCTCGGAGATCAGATCAAAGGCTTCAGCAGATAAGCGCCAATCCAGTTCGGTGTAATTTTGCGGGGCCTGATCGTGCCAATAACCCGATCCCACCACACTGATCCCCGGCGCACTGAGCGACAAGGTTTGGATCTGATAGCCGAGCTCTGCCGGGGCGGCTTGCAAGACTAAATGACCTAACTGCTTATTGTCGTATCGAAAATCATCCACGTCCAAGGCGATCGGCGGCAAATGCCATGGCTCGGGATCGCTGGGGCTAGGGCTCGAGTCCTTGCTAGTGCGGCTTAAATACAAACGTTGTGCCGATAGCTTGATACCTTGGTTATACCAATCGGGATAAATATTGACGCTACCTGCCAAGGCATCACTATCGAGCGCCAATTGCCATGAACTTGGGCTGCGCACACCTTCGATGCTAAGGGCATTAATCGGCTGATCATAAGCGGTTAAATGCTTAATCTTGCCTGAGAGTTGCTGCAACGGTGGTAGCACACCGCTCCCCTCACCTTGAGAAATCTCATCAATGACCTTGAGCCAGGGGGCTAAATCCACTTTGTTAAGCGCCAGCCACAAAGCCCCGTCTTGCTTGACCAATTGATCGCCGAGCTTAAAGTTACGACCAAGCATCAAATCAAAATAGGCCACATGCTTGCCTGACTTAGGGGTAAATCCGCCCCAAAATTCGGCTAACTGACCTAATTTGATCCCTAGGTGCGATTGTTTATTGTCACCGATAAGCTCGGCGGTTAATGCCAGTTTGTCACCTATCGGCTTGGTCAATGGGCTCGGTAAGCCTAATTCAGCCTCAGCGAGATCACTCGTTACTCGTGCCTGCAGGCGATAGCCGGCGTCGTCAAACACCATGTTTAATCGCCCCTGCCAATCCAATTCGCCTTGATAATACTGGCTCAGAGGCAAGTCAAATTGGCGGGATAATTTGCCAAGGTCCCATTGCCCCGCCATAGTGACATCGAGGGCATAATCTTGATGCAATGGTTCGGTGCTGACACTTAATTGCACCGGTTGGCCAAACAAAATGGCCTGTAGATCCTTGCCAGTCACCTTGTCATTATGAAAAGCAATGCTCGCTTGCACTTGTTCGAGTTGCAGCCCTGGCTCGCTAATATACACTGGCACGTTATCAAGGCTAACCACGCCGTTAATCTCGGCATCAGCCTCATACAGTGGAATGGCTAAATCGAGCGCAGCGCCAACCTTACCTTGAATGTTAACCACTTCTAAGGTCGCGCCCACACTGTCTTTTAGCGGTGATTGCAACATCACCTCGGTGGCATCCTGACCTTGGGCTTCAATGTCGGCAGCAATGATGAGTAAACTGCGATCGCCCAATTGAGGGATCGCAATATGGGCACCACTGGCATCGACCTTAAGCAGTCGACCCTGACGTAACCATAAGTCCATGCGCGCATTATCAAACAAGGCATCGAGGCGAATATCTGACACCGCTGGCCAATCTGGCAGAAACTCAAATTCGGCCTTATCTAAGCGAAAACCGGCTTGGAACTTACCTTGATGCTCAGCAAACGGAAATTGGTTAAAGGCGCCTTGCCAAACCACCTGGGCGCCGTGGCTTTCACCGCTTTTCAGCGCGGCAGCTAAGTAGTCAGCCAACGCTTGCCCCATGGCGGCCTCGGGGAAGTAACCCTGAATGGTTGCCACATCCTTAAGATCAGCATTGGCAGCCAACGCTAAGGTGACACTGTCTGCAAAATCTAATTTTAAGGCGGCATCGAGACGCACATCGTCATTTTCAAGCTGTAAGTCAGGCACCAGCAACCGTTGCTGCGGCAGCTGATAGTGCAATTGAGTCGCCTGCATGTTGACGCTCAGCGTTTGCGGAAACATCGCCGGATAATCCAAGCTTAAGCCTTGCTCCGCCAGCGCCACAGTGATGTTATCCGCCGTCGCCGCCACATCGAAATCTAGGCTGGCAACCCCAGGGATTTGGCCATCACTGCCCCAGCTAAGCCCATCAGCATGGGCTGAAAACTGCCAAGATTGCGGCGATTGTTGCCAAACCAATTGGCTCAATTCGCCCTTAGGAGCCATACGCTGATATTGCAACAGCTGCTCCAATGTCACCCCAGGCAACAGTGGCAGTAACGGTAATAACAACTCGGGCTTAAGCACCGAGAGCTGCGCATGCAGGCCCTTGGGATCTTGGTTAACTAAAAAATCCGTGACCGGCCATGGCTGCTGATTGGTTTGCAATTGTAAATCGTGACTGAATAACTGCCAGCCCCCAGCTAACGCACGCCATTGCAATTGACCGCGTTCAATCGCCAAATCTTGTGGCTTGTCATTGAGATCCCAGCTCAGTTGAGTGCGACCAAACTCAAGCATCCCCATGCCTAAATGTCGGCCTTCAACCTCTAACCATGCTTGAAAATTGACTATGCCGGTTAACGGTAAACTCTGATCCGGCTGATAAGGATTCACTTGAGTCTCGGCCCACTTGGCAAGCTCAAGATCTTTAGCGATCGCATAGATTTGACCGCTTAGGCTGGCTGGGTCATTGCTATCGCCCTTGATATCGACCCGTAACGATAATAATTCGGTATCTTTAGCGGCTGCATCTAGATACACCACCCCTTCGCCGACATGGCGTTGGCCTTGATTGAGCCAATTGAGTTGATCAATATGGATCGGTTTGAAATGTCGGTTTTGACGATACAAATCCAACTGCAAATCAGTGATGGAGTAACGCTGTAATTGGCCTAACAACAGGGCATACAGCCAATCAATATTCTTTTGGGGTTCGGATAAGGCGAGTTGTTCGAGATCTAATCCTAAGGTCACGCCGCTAAACTTAACGTCTTGTATTTGCGGCTCAAGGTGCAGCAAACTTTGCCAAAAATCGAGCTTAATTTGGACGCTGTCGACCGCCAAGCTAATGGGCAAATCGGCCTGTTGAGGCACCAGCAATTGATTGAGCCTCAATTCCGGTCCATAAGCTTGCCAGTCAGCATTAATGCCTTCGAGTTCCACCTGCAGTTGAAACTCTTGCTCTAATAATTGCACCAACTGTTGGCGCACGTGATCCACTTGCGGCAGTAAAGAGCGTACCAGACTGACCATCAGTGCGAAAACCACCAACAGCACGGCTAAGCTTTTCCAACAAAAACTAGCAATAGAACTCAAGCGGTTCAGCCACGAGCGACGACGGTTTGTCACTAGACCATCACCACATCATATTTGCTTTGCGCATACATAGGCTCGGCATGTAAACGAATTCGTTTACCCACATAGACTTCGAGTTCGGCCAATATATGGCTTTCATCACCGGCTAAGCTGGCATGCACCAAGGGCGCACAGTAAAGTAAAAACTCATCGGCTTTGTAGGTGCGATCGAGACGAATAATTTCGCGGAAAATCTCATAACACACGGTTTCTACCGTCTTCATGGAGCCAGTACCACGGCAACTTGGACACTCACCGCACAGCACATGCTCTAAGCTTTCGCGGGTCCGTTTACGGGTCATTTCCACCAAGCCTAGCCCAGAGAAACCACTGACATTGGTCTTTACTCTGTCATGGCTTAACGCCGCGGTTAAGCTGTCGAGTACCCGCTGCTGATGGTCTTTATCCTGCATATCGATAAAGTCGATAATGATAATACCGCCGAGATTACGTAAGCGCAGTTGCCTCGCAATCGCATGGGTGGCTTCAAGGTTGGTATTAAAAATGGTTTCTTCAAGATTGCGATGGCCAACAAACGCACCGGTATTGATATCAACCGTGGTCATGGCTTCGGTTTGATCGATAATCAGGTAACCGCCAGACTTAAGCTCGACTTTACGCCCGAGCGCCCGTTGGATTTCATTTTCCACATCATATAAATCAAACAAAGGTGCTGGCCCAGTGTAATAACTGAGATTGGCGGCAATTTCCGGCATAAACTCGGTAGCAAACTCCAATAACTCTTCATAGGTGCGACGCGAGTCCACCTGAATGCCATCGAGCGCCGTACCGACAAAATCACGCACCACCCGCACTTGCAGCGGTAAGTCTTGGTATAACAATGCTACCCCGCGGCGCTTACGGCGCTCGCTGACTTTGGCCCATACCCGCCGTAAAAAAGCCGCATCTTGGGCTAACGCCTCGTCACCCACGCCTTCGGCGGCCGTGCGAATAATAAAGCCACCATCATCATCCACATAGGGCTGGGTAATGGCGCGCAAGCGTTGGCGCTCACTGTCAGACTCGATGCGTTGCGATACGCCAACATGACTGGAACCCGGCATAAAGACTAGGTAGCGTGAAGGTAAGGTTAAATCTGTGGTTAAGCGTGCACCTTTGGTACCCAGCGGATCTTTAACCACTTGTACCATGATATCTTGACCTTGGCGCACAAGCTCGGCAATGTCGCGTACCACGAAGTTATGTTTATCGTTATCATCGACACATTCCGTGTGCGGTACGATATCTGAGGCGTGTAAAAAGGCTGCTTTTTCTAAGCCGATATCCACAAATGCGGCCTGCATCCCGGGCAATACCCGACTAATTTTACCTTTATAGATATTCCCAACCAAGCCACGCTTCAACCGTCGCTCAATATGCACTTCTTGCAAAACGCCATGCTCAACCCAGGCGACTCGCGCTTCATTGGGCGTCACATTGATCAATAATTCGGAACCTAACTTCGCGCTATTTCTTAATGTATTTGGTTGATTTGTAGGCACAACACACCCCATTTGGGCTTAAAAACGAATGCAAGTAATTCAGCTTAAGCATAGTCAGCAAATATAATGGCGGCTGCCAAGCACTGTAACATCCATTATCGTGTTACAGGGCATAACCTCGTTGTGCTAATAATTCGCGAGTCTCAACTAATGGTAAGCCGACAACGGCGGAATAGCTGCCATCAATGGCGGTGACAAAATTGCCCCCCAAGCCTTGAATGCCATAAGCTCCCGCTTTATCCATAGGCTCAGTCGTAGCAATATAAGCATCGATAACCTGAGCACTTAAATGACAAAATTCAACCTCAGTGATCACTAAGCGACTATCGCAGCCACTGGCACTGATCACGGCAACCGCGGTCATGACTTGATGGCGACGACCCGCTAACGATTGTAAGGTCGCTTGCGCTTCTTGGCGGTCGCGCGGTTTCCCCAAGATGTGGCCATCGAGGACCACTATGGTATCTGAGCCAATCACGTTCGCATCGGCGCATGACTGACATAAGGCTAAACCCGCTTTGGCTTTTTCGATGGCAAGACGCACCACATAATCCGCAGCGAGCTCACCTGCCTGCGGCGTTTCATCAATATCCGGCACGACAATGTCAAACTGTGTATTTGGCGCGGCAAATAGTGCTTGGGCCAATAACTCTTTGCGCCGGGGTGAACTGGAAGCCAAAACCAAAGTCATGAATTATCTCACTTTATAATGACGACGTAAGCGCCGTAATGCCCAAAAAGCCCAAGGCCAAATGATTAAGCTCGACAGCGCCGGTAATAACAAGCTCCACTGAAACGAGCTCCGCTCGAGCACAAACTCGGCCCAAAAGATTAATAAATGATAAAAGCTGACCAACAAGGCGACAATCAAAGCCTGTTGCCACATGGGAAAATTACGTAATTTTTGAAAATGCAGCACCACCACATAAATCACTATCGAAAACCCCAGCGAACGCACCCCTAAGGTGGCTCCAAGCAAGATATCGAGCAGTAGCCCTAAGGCAAAGGCGGTCAAAATATTGTATCTGTGTGGCAAGGCCATCGCCCAATAGATCATCACTAATAACAACCAATCCGGTCGCCATTGTTCAACCACCGATGGCAAGGGCATGATTTGAAATAGCATGCCAAGCAACAAGGTCACCCACACGACCAATCGGCCATTTGCAGCTTGTAAACTCATGGTTTCGCCTCCTCGAGAACGGGGGCTGAGTCGCCATCATCTTCTGGCCAAATTAATAATACATAACGAATTCTATCGAGCGCGGCTAAGGGCTGGGCAATCACGTTAGCATAGCTTTGGCCATCATCTTTTAAGACCGAGGTCACTCGAGCCACCGGATAGCCTTCAGGAAAACGATGCCCCAAACCAGAGGTCACTAATAAGTCACCGACACGGATATCGGTACTCTTGGCCACATGTCTTAGTTCAATTTCATCCAACACCCCAGTGCCGTTGGCCACTAGGCGCACATCGTTGCGGGTATTACGCACCGGCAGGCCATGGCTGACATCCGACAATAACAACACTCGGCTGGTCAGTTTGCTGATCTCGACCACTTGGCCGATCACCCCGTAGGCATCGACCACAGGTTGTCCGACAAACACCCCACTATCGCTGCCGTGATTCAGCACCACGTAATGATGGTATGGATCGCTCGCCACCGACATCACTTCGGCGACCATCTTTTTGGCATCCATATGCACCGGCGAGCCGAGCAATGAGCGTAAACGTTGGTTTTCTTGGCGGAGATGCTCAAAACGTTGCAAACGTTCGCTCATCAACAATTGTTGACGCAATAACTCTTTGTTTTGCGTTTCTAGCATGCTGCGAGTGGCAACCGTCTCGGCAGACCAATCTAATACCAGTCCTGGCACATTGGCCAAATACTGGATAGGACTCAAAAGGGAGGATAACGACTGTCTGACCGGCTCTAGGCGATCATTAGCCAACATCAGACCCACCGACAGCACGATGGCCAGTGTTAATCGGAATTGATTTGAGATACCGCGGGCAAAAATAGGCTTCATAGATCAATTAGGGCGGCTTAGGCCGCCCTCGGACTTATCAGTTTTCCTCAGAGAAAAGATCGCCGCCATGCATATCGATCATTTCTAATGCTCGTCCACCACCGCGTGCCACACAAGTCAGTGGATCGTCGGCAACCATCACAGGAATACCGGTTTCTTGCATTAATAATCTATCTAAGTCACGTAACAAAGCGCCACCACCGGTCAACACCATGCCACGCTCAGAAATATCTGAAGCCAATTCCGGCGGTGACTGCTCTAAAGCCACCATCACTGCACTGACTATGCCTGATAATGGCTCTTGTAGGGCTTCTAGAATTTCATTGCTGTTAAGGGTAAAGCTTCTTGGCACACCTTCGGCCAAGTTACGACCACGGACTTCAATTTCAAGCACGTCATCGCCAGGATAGGCGGTACCAATGGTGTGCTTGATACGCTCGGCCGTGGCTTCACCAATCAAGCTACCATAATTACGACGGACGTAATTGATAATGGCTTCGTCAAACTTATCGCCACCGATACGCACTGAAGAGGAATACACCACGCCATTCAATGAAATGATGGCTACTTCAGTGGTACCACCACCGATATCGACCACCATGGAGCCTGTCGCTTCAGATACCGGTAAACCAGCACCGATGGCAGCAGCCATTGGCTCTTCAATTAAGTAGACCTCGCGGGCGCCAGCGCCCATGGCTGATTCACGAATAGCACGGCGTTCAACTTGAGTGGCACCCACTGGCACACATACCAGCACACGAGGGCTTGGACGGAAGAAACTATTGTTATGCACTTGCTTAATAAAGTGCTGCAACATTTTTTCAGTCACATAAAAATCGGCAATCACCCCGTCTTTCATCGGTCTAATCGCTTGGATATTACCTGGGGTACGGCCCAGCATTAATTTTGCTTCAGTGCCGACGGCAGCAACCGACTTTTGGCCTGAGCTGTTTCTTTCACCTCTAATAGCCACCACAGAAGGCTCGTTTAGCACTATGCCTTCATCACGCACATAAATCAGAGTATTAGCCGTGCCTAGGTCGATCGATAGATCGTTGGAAAAAACGCCTCTCAGCTTCTTGAACATGTAACTAGCCTGTATCTGTGGAGTCAGAAGAAATGAAAAAATCAGCTAACTTTATCAATGCCACCCTGATTCCACAAGCCCTCAAGTGCTAACAATAGCCAATGAGGCCTTTTTTTTTATACTTGAGCCTGAATAACCCCAGTTTGGATTAAATTCCTAGCTTTCGTGGTCAGCATAATCGGCTATTTCTGTAACCAAAGGGGTTAGTCAATCAACTCTCCCCCATCAATAACACTTTTTTATCAGCAAAAATCGTCAATTTATCCGTAGAAGTTGATAGATTTTAACCAAAAAGATATTAATCGTTACGCTCACGCCAATAAATCACCTTATCGTTGCCACGATAACTGCCAAAAAACGCACTCGCTCTTGGGTTAACTAACTGATTTGGCGAGCTCGCATCCCAGTTCCAGTACCATTGCAACCAGCGGGGAGTGATTAACGGAGCGGTCACTTGGCCACGATAACCGCCTAACTGTTGCCACATCAAGCTGAACTCGCCTTGATGGATAGCCCCCGCCAACGAACGGGTCACCGTCTGCCCTGAGCTTAGGCTGGGGAAATAACGATAACCAAGACTGTCATTATCCACCGCAGAGCTCAAGCTGGGATTAATCACGGTGCAGTTATCCAAGGCGTTAGTTTGCCACTGGCTGCCATCCCAATATTGGGTGCGACTTGGCATAGATAATCTTTCGGTTTCTGGGCCATAAGTATTATCCATCATCAAGCGCCCCGCCCGCACGCGAGTGCTTTGCAGCAAGAGAGCATCACAAGAATCCGGCGCTACACTGCATACCCCTGACCGGTTAGCATCCATATTAGCATCGGCCACCGAGGCATAACCGCCATCATTATCATTGACCATTATGCCTACATTAAGATCATCAAAAGGACCATCAACCCCTGGGGCAGCTAGCCGGTCAAAGGTGACTTCGGTGGTGATAGGTAACTGGGCTTGGCCGCTGTTCCAAGTCAATGGCGGCAATGGCGATAATCGTGAAGAAAGCGCGATGCCATCATCTCCATTTTCCGCCGCCATGGCGGCGCTGGCATGGGCGAGTGCCCCCACATAATTATAGGTCCGCTCATTTTGAACATTCTCAGCGGTCAAGGTGAGCCCCAACGTCATGGGTTGATCCATATAACTGAAACCACCCACACTACATGCGGGGAGTAAACTCTGATCGCTGACCCGAAATTTTGCAGGAACAAAACGACCCACATTGGCACTAATACCATCAGCAATCGGCAATAATGACCCCAAATAACGATGAGTGGCTAATGGGACGCCCGCGCTCTTAGGTTGCCAAGCGGTTAATTTATAAATGCCCACCTCATTGAGCGACTGACTCAAGGTCATCTCACCGCCGAGCGTTTGGGTATAGACTGTGGGAGAGATCACCGCATCCACTCCTGACGCAGGAGCCACGCGGATGCTGCCGAGGGATAAGTTGGCCATGGTGAAGCTCGGGGTCACAGGATTATCACAAAAATCCGTGTCGCCATCCTCTAACCACGCCCGCCCCGAGAGCGCGACCTGATAACTGTCCCCAGCCCGTTTAAACACGCTGTCGCTGCCACTGTCATACTCAGCTTCCGGAGCAATACACAGGCCCACCGGCACATTAATCATGTTGCCATTGACACTGGCCATCACTAAGCCATCATCCTCGCCCCCCGCGGCACCGACAAACCGGGCATTTAATGCCATCTTACCGGCATCGCTATAGCGTAAGCTCACCGTGGCCTCACCACTGCCATTAAAATTGACCGCTTGTGGTAACGCCGTACTTTGACTGCGCGCAATCGCTTGACCATCGACCGTGAAGCTCGCACTTCCAAAGCTAGGGCTCGGATCGATATCACTGCTCCACAAGCTCAGGTTTTTGGTTTGATTACCAAAGGTTGGCTGGCATTCAAGGGCACCCGTACTGCGCCTAACCGCTTTAATCACAGTGTCGACCGGCTTGTTCGCATACGTCTCGACATCATCAATAATAAATCCGGCTTCGGCAAAGCTCAGCGTACAATTGGCCGTGTTGAGACTCGCGCCATTACTGCATAAGGTATCGCTAAATGGCAAGGTGCCTGGCGACGAGGAAGCCACACCTAGTGTGGTCGGCGTTTGCGCAAATTCCCGCAAAAAGAGGGTGCGACTGCCACCATTGATACTCACTTGATTACCGATGGGGTTCTGATTTTCATCGAGCCAGGTGCTAGTGCCACCATTGGCAGGCAATAAGCTGGCGCTGACGGCACCGGTATATAAGGACGAACAAGCAGCATTTAAACACGCCTTTATCGTCACCTGTTGTGGAGCGCAGGCCAATGGGCTGCCAGCATACTCAAATTGAAAGTGATCAATTTGCGCTTCAATTGGATTAATCCGAGAAGCACACACTTCAAAATTATCAATTTCATGAAAATTGGTTGCCTGCCCCGATGACCCGGTCAGAGACAGTAAGAAATCCTGCGGCACACCGCCGTTATAGTCATACACATTAAACGGCGCGGTTAATGGCGTAAAGCTGCCGCCAGGACTGGTGCGACGCTCAACGCCGACGATGGCGGAGTTTTCAGCTCGCGCATCGATGGTGATACGATACCGATACCCAGGATTGGCGGTATAAGAGGGCCGAGCGTCGATGCGTGGCGATAACGGGCTGTTGGAAACGTATAAAAATGGATAATTGGCCGCCTCGCTCCCCCGTAGCGACACCGACTGGGGCCGTAAACTGCTGGTGCCGCCATTTTTGCCGCCGCCATTAGTCGCAAAGTTACCGTATTCATCAATCCCCACCCCTAACCAACCACCAGCAAAACCGCGGCTAAAGGGCAGATCTCGTTGGGCATAACCGAGTGAGCCACCAAAACCTCCCGGCTGAGGTGGAACCGTGGCATCTGATAACACCACGGCGATGCCATCGCCGCCGGTGTCGGAAAATGGCGCATAAGCAAAGTGATCAAATTCAATTTGCACTAAATTATTACGGGCAGGAAATAGCCTTTGTAACGTCAACACCACCGCTTGATCATAGCCATTATTGGTCAGGCGCAAACGACCACTGTCTAATCTCGGCGCCGCTGATGAACCCAGCACCTTGTATAGCCAATTATTGTCAATGTCTGAGCGATTAAAATCATCATTGAAACAAGTTAACACTTCCCTAATCGGCTCGAGGGCCATATAGCCATAAGTTTCACTGCCATGAGCCCTTTCAGCCGACCGATAGGTATCCTCATCGACCACCACACTCACTGCGGTAGCAGACAAGTCACAACGCCGTAACCAACCCCCATCGGCGTTAGCACGGCTATCCTTGCCCGCCACAAACACTGGCGGTTCGGTAAAATTATTCAATGCCGTCTGATACTGACATTGATTGCTTAAATAACCATAAGATGGCGAGTTAATGGAGGTATCAAATTGGTATCGTACTTGCTCGCCATTGAGGGTCAGCAGGCCATTACCCCGCTCAACCGCCAAGAAACCTATGGTCTCATTGTCAATTTGCCAGACACCTTCAGGCTGACAATGACCGCTGCTGATGACATCGGAAACAGGCGTTGTTTCCTAAATCATTGAACTAATCATCAGAACCACGATCAGATCATTAGAACTTTGAGATGGGTGACGATGATGGGTAAGGCAAAGTACAAAATCAGCAACTGGAAGCAATATAACCAAGC
>NZ_JAHUTT010000130.1 GCF_019209865.1 Shewanella sp. NIFS-20-20
GAAGTAGATAGCTTAACCTTTCGGGGAGGGCGTTTACCACGGTGTGGTTCATGACTGGGGTGAAGTCGTAACAAGGTAGCCCTAGGGGAACCTGGGGCTGGATCACCTCCTTACCTAAGCGATTTACAGTTACTGTTGGCAGAAAAAAGCTCCATGCCTTTTCTGCACATCGCACCTCCGTGTGCGTGAGTGTTCACACAGATTGCCTTGTCTTGTTGACGAGCAAAACATTGACTTCCTTTGAAGCGATGTCGTTCTTTAAAAATTTGGAAAGCTGATAGTAGAACTTAGTGTGTAAGCATTAAGTGATACAAAATTGAGTTCTCAAAATACTTTAATCAAGTGTTTTGGATATTCTTAACTTCAGAAATGAAGTAAATCAAGGCGTTCTTTTGCGAAAGCAAAAGACAGTAAAAACCAGCTAGTTGCAATACAACTTAGACGTTTTCTTAGTGTTTCTAACGAAAGACTAAGCGCCACTCATCGCTTGGTAAGCAAGGCTTGAAGTTGAACAGCACATGAGTGTAGCAGCGCTACATGATTGGGGTGTGAAACTGAAAACACCGCGTAGCAAGATGAAGAGTAAGCGATAAAAAAGACCCATTTGGGTTGTATGGTTAAGTGACTAAGCGTATACGGTGGATGCCTTGGCAGTCAGAGGCGATGAAGGACGTAGTAACTTGCGAAAAGCGTTGGCGAGCTAGTAACAAGCATTTGAGCTAACGATG
>NZ_JAHUTT010000131.1 GCF_019209865.1 Shewanella sp. NIFS-20-20
TGTTTGAGTACATAGAAGTTGATTACAACAAAACCAGAAGGCATAGTTCACTTGGCTATTTAAGCCCTGAGAATTTTGAATCGAAAATAGTGCTTAGTTAAGTGTCCAGAGTTAGCGGATCAGATCAATGTGGTAAGCCCCTAGAACAGTAGACACTTCATAGAGTTATACTTAACCAAAAATATGAGGTGTTACATGCGCGGAAAACGAACATAAGCGACGTGAGTGAAAGCTTTCTAGCTGATGTTTGCTTATTGATAAATATGAGGCCGAGGAAAACGCTTGGCTATTACATATTAGCCGCATATTGCCCAACGAAAATACGGTCGTTGACCATCCATTCGTTCAACTTCAGCTCCTAACCTCTTGTAAAACTTATGTGCTTTGGTGTTGTAAGGACTTGCTGTCCATGAAATGTGAGAAGTTAACGACTTTTCAGCTTCCGTTTTCAAAGCATGCATAATTTCAGCACCATAGCCCTTTGACCGATGCTTACCTACAACTAGTAAGTCATCAAGCCAAATAGACGGCTCACCGCGAAAGGAGGAATAACGATAATGAAACAAGGCGAACCCCTGAACTCAGGGGCAGATCATGAACGTTTTTTGCCCAATGGCAAATCAAAATTGACCTAATGAGCTAGCTGTGATCTTATGCTCCTCTTTTGAGGAGTTGCCATGAATATAGATACCATCAAAGAGCATTTCA
>NZ_JAHUTT010000132.1 GCF_019209865.1 Shewanella sp. NIFS-20-20
TGGTAAGCCCCTAGAACAGTAGACACTTCATAGAGTTATACTTAACCAAAAATATGAGGTGTTACATGCGCGGAAAACGATATCCAGATGAGTTCAAAATAGAAGCTGTTAAACAAGTCACTGAGCGTGGTTATAAAATCGCAGATGTTGCTGATAGATTAGGCGTCACTTCCAAAAGTTTGCACAACTGGATTAATAAGTTTGATAAGCCAGAAAAGCAACACATAACCATTGATAATCAACAAGACGAAATACGTAAACTCAAGGCTGAGCTTCGCCGCGTAACCGAAGAGCGAAATATCCTAAAGGAGGCCGCCGTGTACTTTGCAAGCGAGTCAAAGAAAAGTACACGTTCATAAAGTCTAGGCTCAAGCACTACCCAGTAAAAATCCTATGCGAAATACTTGGCGTTCACCGCAGCGGTTTCTACGCCTGGCTTAAGGAGCCTCTTAGTCGCAGAGCTACTGAAGATAAGCGATTACTAGGTAAAATTAAACAGTATTGGCTAGAAAGTGGTTGTGTGTATGGCTACCGAAATATCACTTTAGACCTTAAAGATGATGGTGAGGCCGTTGGCAAAAATCGTGTATATCGGATCATGAGAACAGCTGATATTAAGGCTGTACGTGGCTATAAGCGCAATCCAAGTTTTGGCGGAGGCGATGTTAGTCATAC
>NZ_JAHUTT010000133.1 GCF_019209865.1 Shewanella sp. NIFS-20-20
CGCCGCGCTTACCTGTGTGGTGAAGATAAATTCTCCGGTAAAAACTACGACCACAGGCGAGATTGGGTGGCCCAGCTCATTCAACGACTGGCGCAGGTATTTGCCATTGATGTGGCTGCCTTTGCCGTGATGTCAAACCACCTGCATGTGGTACTGCGCATCGATATAGACTCGGTTAATGGGTGGAGTGACAGGCAAGTGGTTGAGCAGTGGCACAAGTTATTTAAAGGCGATGAGTTAACGCAAAAATTTGCGAAAGGGGCGTTGGTTGAACCCCACGAGGTGAGTCGCCTGAAACACACCATTGCCATTTACCGCAGTCGCTTGTGTGATATCTCATGGTTTATGCGCTGCTTAAACGAACCAATTGCCAGAAAAGCCAATCAAGAAGACAACTGCTCAGGGCGTTTTTGGGAGGGACGCTTTACATCCCAAGCTTTATTGGATGATGCCGCGGTGCTAGCCTGCATGGCTTATGTAGACTTAAACCCGATAAGGGCCAAAGAAGCGCCAACCCTTGAGCAATCACATTACACCAGTATTCAATTACGCCTCCAAGCAGCACTAAGCGGCCAACAACCGGCATCGCTCATGCAGTTTACTGGCAATGAGTGTGACAACCAGCCTAATGG
>NZ_JAHUTT010000134.1 GCF_019209865.1 Shewanella sp. NIFS-20-20
GGTCAATATTCTCAAAAAAGAACCGAGCAAATTAAGTCTTCGCCGAAAGAGACGCCGAGCGGCAATGGATTCGGCCTATTTAGAAAAACTAATAAATGCTTAAAAAACATTCACGCTCTTGCCCTGGCATGGTAGCTCGTCGGGCTCAACTCTCGACAAAAGAATCGAAGGTCGTCGCTTTTATTCAAATCCTACTCCCGCAACCAACCTCTAATTGAGGAAGTAAACCTGCATTTGCAGGTTTTTTTGTGCCTAAAATTCAGGGTGGAGCAGCATGGTAGCTCGTCGGGCTCAACTCTCGACAAAAGAATCGAAGGTCGTCGCTTTTATTCAAATCCTGCTCCCGCAACCAACCTCTAATTGAGGAAGTAAACCTGCATTTGCAGGTTTTTTTGTCCCTGAAATTTATGACTGCCTTGAAAACTGAACGATTTATGAGAGGATCACAAAACCAAGCACTATCAGGCAATGACGCCAATCAGGAAAACAAAATATAAAAATGTATGGTCCGCCTCGTTATTGCAAATGATATTTCCGATAACGAGGTTGGTTTGCGCTAATGTATTCGGAGTCTTCATTAGGTGCTACCACCCGCTCCACGATGAGTTCCGCGCTAGAT
>NZ_JAHUTT010000135.1 GCF_019209865.1 Shewanella sp. NIFS-20-20
ATCCATATCTGCAATGGTGTCCATTTCAATTCAGAGAAATGGTGGAGCTATGCGGGATCGAACCGCAGACCTCCTGCGTGCAAGGCAGGCGCTCTCCCAGCTGAGCTATAGCCCCATTGCAGCAGTCAAACAAACTATTGATTCAATCTTTTATCAGATTGATGACCAATTCGAATCTAATCAGGCCAAATTACGTCGACGTTTAGCAGGCTAAACGAGCAGTAATTTGACGATGAGTAAACGAAGAATTGGTGGGTCAGAGTGGACTTGAACCACCGACCTCACCCTTATCAGGGGTGCGCTCTAACCAGCTGAGCTACAGACCCATTTATACTCGTTTCTTCACTTCAACACGTCGTTGCTTATCGCCGCTCATTCGGTCATGTAGTGGACTACACTTCCTCAATCACGCCTCAAGCGCCTTGCTTTGAAGCCAATTAACGTCGTCTAAATATCAAACGTTTGTTTATCTTCTATCAGACAATCTATGTGAACACTCACGCACACGGAGGTGCGATGTGCAGAAAAGGCATGGAGCTTTTTTCTGCCAACAGTAACCGTAAATCGCATAGGTAAGGAGGTGATCCAGCCCCAGGTTCCCCTAGGGCTACCTTG
>NZ_JAHUTT010000136.1 GCF_019209865.1 Shewanella sp. NIFS-20-20
GCCGACCAAGCTGAGGATTTAGCCATCCTAAAAAAGGCGGCCACCTACTTCGCGAAGAATCAAAAGTAGAACGATTCGAATTTATGCTCGAACACCAGCACCAGTTTCGCCTAAAGCCAATGGCGGCAGTGCTTGGCGTTACGCGAAGTGGGTATTATGCCTGGCGAAAATCAAGCAAAGAGCCGAGTGCACGCTTGCTCAAACAGCACCGCCGTGATGAGCAAATCAAAGCTATTTTTGTCCAGAGCAAGGAACGCTCTGGCGCTCGGCGTATTCAAGTCGACCTCGCGGAAGATGGAGAATGCGCTAATTTGAAAACCATTATGAACAGCATGACAAGACAAAATTTAGTGGCTAAAGCAGCCCGTAAATTCAAAATAACAACTGACAGCGATCACCAGCTTCCGGTAGCGCCAAATCTGCTGGAGCAGAACTTCGATGCCAGCGGCCCGAACCAAAAATGGGTCGGTGATATCACGTATCTGATGACAAGCGAAGGCTGGCTGTATCTGGCGGTGATTATCGATTTGTACTCGCGCGCCGTGATTGGCTGGTCGATGAGTAATCGCATGACGGCTAAGCTGGCTTGTGACGCGCTGACAATGGCGCTG
>NZ_JAHUTT010000137.1 GCF_019209865.1 Shewanella sp. NIFS-20-20
GGGCGTCCGCATGAATGGTTAAGATTTAGGCGCTGATGTAAATCCGGCCACAAGGACTTGCTCCAAGAAGGCGGGGCTCATCATGCAGCGTTTCTGTTTCATCGGCACACTAATCTTAGTCGGCTCTGCCCTTAGCATGTTGAGTGCCATATGCCTTAACCCCGCCAAGTTTTCAGCTGCATTTTCACGGTAAATCTGGCAAGCATCTTCCCGCATACTCACATCTAAAATCCAGTGCATGGACTCAATACCCCAATGGGCTCGGATAGCATCCCTCGCTTGCTCCGGAGTAAGTTCGGCAGAACTGATGTAGTAGCGATACTCCAACTCTGGCATTTTCCCCTTTGCTGCACGGAAGTTTTCAACCATCACAATGCTGGTCAGCTCGCTCCAAGTTGAGAAGTCTCCTGCCAAATCACTGGCATTTAGTACATAGCAAGTCCGTGCTTCCACACGGCCTTTCTGCTTCTCAATTTGCCAGGAGGCACTGTCAATCTGAGCTCGTCGGCATGAGGCGAAGGCAGCCTGTACTGCGACTGATAACTTGCCTTGATTGCCCTTAACAGCCAATAAGTAGTCTCCTCCCTTACTGGTGATAGCCTTG
>NZ_JAHUTT010000138.1 GCF_019209865.1 Shewanella sp. NIFS-20-20
GTACCATAGACAACCAAACCGGCGTTAACACTGAAACCCTCTATCATCAGGTCTTTCCACAGGTGGGGATGCCGCTGGCAACCCGACAGAGCTATCAGGGTGAGGTGCTGCACTCGGCCATCAATGAGTATGTTTTCAGTAAAGACGGTGACGGTATTTACCACAAGACTGCCGAAACCGTGTCAGAGCGCTCGTCTCAGTATGGCTTTGATGGAGTTATGCGGGAGCTTATCGGAACGGAGACCACCTCCGAGCTGGATGACTGGGGTAATGTCACGCGCACGGTCACTGATATCACCAACTTAAGCAATGGCCAGCTTGAGTCACGGGTGGAAACCCTCAGTCAATATCAGGGCGCCGGCGGTGGTGAGGCCAAGGGCCGACTGAGCGGCACTACCGTCACCAAGTCCCGCTTTGGTCAGCGCGAGCCTGCAAGCGATATAGAGACCAGCAGTCGCTTCAGCTACTACCCCAATGGGCTGTTACACACTTCAACTGTGTCCCCCAATGACAATCGCTACAAGCTGGCTACCACCAAGACCTATGATGCCTTTGGCAACACCCTGACCGAAAGTGTCACTGGCGGCATAG
>NZ_JAHUTT010000139.1 GCF_019209865.1 Shewanella sp. NIFS-20-20
TGGTGCAGTTAACCCCCACACCTCAAGCCAGAAAAAAATGGCCTATGCTGCCTGACAATATTGTAGCTCGCTTACTGACGAAGACGGTAAAAGGTAAATTGGTTTCCATTTTGACCTCTTTAACTGACCCCTTACGTTATCCGGGGGCTGAGATAGTGGATTTATATGCCCATCGATGGGAGATAGAAGTGGGCTATCGGGAGATAAAGCAGCATCTTCTGGAGAGTCGCTTTACGTTACGCAGTCAATTACCTGAGCTGGTTATCCAAGAATTGTGGGGGGTACTGTTGGCCTATAACCTCATCAGATACAAGATGGTGTTGATGGCTAAAAGCTTACCGTCGTTACATCCGAACCAATTGAGCTTTAGAGATGCGTCGAGTTATATCATTTTAAAACTGACTCAGCTGTCATCTCAAACGCCAGGGAATGTCCCGAGAGATGTCTTGGACATAGTGCGTAATGCGAGACAGTTCAAGCTTGATGGGAAACGGGATAGGGCCTATCCACGTGCGTTAAAAATGAGTAAAAACAAGTATCCCATTAAGTCTAAGAAAAATGCCGTTCACACTAAGTGAACGGCATTA